>CAZKMA010000064.1:0-27437 GCA_964553615.1 uncultured Spirochaetales bacterium
TCTGCATCGATTCACCATCAGTTGTATTTCAACAATCTGCGTGGCAGTTCTTAGGACCAGCGGATAACACCCTTCACGTATCCATCCGTTTTTGCAATCCCCTTCTCGTAAAGTGCCTGCGCACCCTCGGGCGGAGCAATGTGGGTAACCAGCGGTGCAAGATTAATCCGGCCTGCCGCTATGAGCTCGCGCGCCTGGAAGAAACAGTCCTGGAAATGGGGATTGGCTGAGGGCGATGTATTGAGCACCCTTATTCCACGCACATGCCAGTCTCCGAAATCAAACTGAATATCATGATGATGCCAGGAGAATATGGCGAGTGTCCCGCCCTTGCGAACAAGCGAATTCGCGAGCCGAAAAGCGGGTTCAACTGCCGCAGCCTCGAACACCAGATCATAAGTGCCGGTCCGTTCGGCGGTCATCGGATCCCCCTCGCCCAGGTCCACCACTTCTATTGGCGCTCCGTTCGAAAGTGATCGTGCGTACTTCAGACTCTCGCTCCGAAGATCGAAGACCGAAATCTTCGAGACCGGAGAGAGTGCAAGGAGCTGCAACAGAATGCTGCCCATGAAACCACTTCCAACAAGGGCAACGCGAGAACCGGCCCGAATTTGTGAAAGATCCACTGCGTTCACGCAACAGGCTGCAGGCTCGATCATCCAGTGCGCCGGATCCGTTCCATCCTCCGGAAGCGGAATCAACACATCCTGCGTCTGCAGTGCATACTCCGCCATGTGACCGCCACCGGGAGATCCAATCCGGGACGTTTCGCGCAGCGCCACGCGGTCCCCCTCCCGGAAAGTCGTTACTCCACCGCCGACTGCCGCGACATGTCCGATGCCTTCGTGGCCAAAATAGAAGGGAAAGGGTTTCTGTGCCGCAAACCCCCCGCTGAAGATAAACAGATCCCATGTACAGACGCCACACGCATCCACTCTGACCAGAACCTCGCCCGGACCAGGGGCAGGAACATCAATGCTCCGCACCTCCAGTTTCCTTACATCGGAATACCAGAGACTGTTCGCTTTCATGGCACTCTCCTTGAGCGTTCAGCGTATTGTATGCTGCTATGCCGGAGACGTACAGACCAACGTACGACTGCTTTCCCTCGCTCAAAACTTGTGCCATGATCAGGGAATGAGTGATTCGCCGATGAAACGGATCGCCAACGGGATCGCCGAACGCTTTGCCTCCGCATGGACACTGCTGTCGGAGACCACCAATTTCCTCAGTCGAACACCGATCTTCGATCAGTATGAAAAGACTCTCCGCGGGTGGCGCTTTCAGCTGCAGCACAATCAAAAGAGCTCTGATGTCATTCATCGAGTGCGACAGGAGATCATTGAACTTCGGAAAGTCCTTCGGCTCCAGGGGTACGACCTTACCCTGGGCTCACGCGATCTTCTTGTTCAGGGTTTCCGGAACGACAGCTGCATGCAGGACGGCTTTCTGCGACTCGTCCTTTACATCAGCGACACGGATCTGATTTACTCATACGGGCAGGACAACCATATCGAGCTTGCGCGATATCTGGATAGTCGGGTCCAACAGGCCGGAGTCCGAAACGTACGGCAACGTCACTACCTCTGGTACCTGTGGCACAACCGTGTGCTCATCCTCTCCGGGTCCGATTCCGAATCTCGCGAAGATTTTGAACAGTTCAGAATTTATGCAGAGGCAAACAGGCTATTCCTCCTCCAGAAGTTGAAAAAACTGCCGTAACGACCAGAATCCCGAAACAGTGGTAAAATAGGGAACAGGAGCACAAGAAAATGAAACAGACGAAAGTGCTCTTCTGTCTCGTGTTTGCCTTCTGTTCGCCGTTGGCAGCGCCCGGGGCGCCGACAACCGCGCAGGGAGGTTCACCCCTCACGCTCGCCGTTGGCGTTGACTGGATGGCAGGGATACGGGCCGGGGCTGAATACCTCCCGGGCGGACGGATCGGCATTCGTCTTGACCTCGGCATTACGCTCCTTGGCCTGCTTACCGCAGATATGCTTGCTGCATATCACCTGCTGCCGCCGGGCTCCAGGGTTGAGCTCGATCTTCTTGTCGGGATTCCGAACCTTCTCGTACCGCTCACCTGGAGTGCCGCCATGGTCTCCGTCGGTGCTGGGCTCGAACTGCGCTGGTTTCTCTGGCGCACGGCCGGAATTGCCCTGCGGATCGGAGAAGGATATCCGCTGTTTTTTGAAGCGGGCAAACCGGTAATTCGCCCGCTCCGTTTCCCGCTCGGTCTCTGGCCGGACGCAGTCCTGTCGGTAGTCTGGCATCTTCGGGGCTGATGCTCGAAGGTCAGCGACGGGGCTCCCGGCGAAACAGCTCGCTCAAATGGCTCATGTCGAACTTGCTTTTTCGGTCATACGTATAGATGCCGTTCTGCTCCTGCTCCACGTCGGTCAACTGGGTGTAACAGTAGCCGCAGATATAGGGCTGATCGAGCACTGCGTCGATGAGTCCTTCAAGACGCCCGGAGAACTCTTCCATGGAGCGCGGACCCTCACCATACCCCCAGACACCCTTTGCCTCCGGATCCCGCCGGTCCTCCGGTACCCAGAGAATTCCACCAAACTCATCCAGCAGATAGGGCTGACCCTGATATTCGGCCTCCCATTGAGGATAGTTACGATACACATGGCCGTTTGTACTGAGGGATAACATGGATCGAAGAGCCGCCGGATCCTGTGCATAATTGTGAGATGTCCAGAGATCCGTCTTCACGTGAACATAGCCACTCGCATCGTTCACCGGTCGCATGGGGTCGAGTGCTTTCGTGATATCGTAGAGATCTTCGTGAAATCGACCGTGCTGCGCCGGATCGGGTTCAACGTCTCGGGTTTCATTCAGCGGCGTCCAGGTAATGATGGATGGGTGGTTTCGCTGCGTCAGCACGATGGCCCGCCACTCGGCAAGAAAGTTGCGCGCACTCTCTATCTTCTTCGAATCCATTCCCCAGCTCGGCGCCTCCGCCCAGGTAAGGTAGCCGAGACGATCCGCCCAGTAGTGGTATCGCTCGTCGAATACCTTCTGATGAAGCCGCGCGCCATTGAAGCCGGCCGCCATGGAAAGCTCAATGTCCCGCTTCAGCGCATCGTCGTTCGGTGCGGTCCAGAGGCTGTCCGGGTAGAAGCCCTGATCGAGTACCAGGCGCTGATAGATCGGTTTGTTATTCAGAAGGACTGAGTTCCCCTCGACGCGCACCGACCGCAATCCGGCATAACTGCGGACGCGGTCCACCTCTTCCCTTCCACCGTCCAGAAGGCTGAACGTGAAATCGTACAATTCCGGATTCCCGGGTTCCCACGAACGGGCGTCCGTGAGCGGAACGACAATCGGCGTGCCATTTGCCGCACGGGCATCCACAACAACGGGTTCTGCCCCCTCGCGGGACGCGGACACGCGCAGGACCGAACCGCTTCCCGCTACTCCCCAGGAGTAGAACGATGGAATTACTATGAACCGACTCTCGTCCAGATCCGGTATGATCTGTACGCGCTTCAACGAACCCGGGTTCACCGCCTCCATCCAGACGGTGCTCCAGATTCCTGTGGTTCGCGTGTAATGAGCACGCAGCTCCCGGAGATCGTACTCGGGCCGCTGCTTGCCGGCAGGCTGGGTTCCGGAACGAAGCATATCCCGGACCCGGATAACGAGGTGGTTGTCGCTGCCGATATCAACACACTCGCTGATATCGAATGAGAACGCCGCGGCGCCACCCCAATGTCTCCCGACCCGCCGGCCGTTTACAAATACCTCGCTCGAAAAATCCACGCCGCCGAAATGGAGGAGAACGCGCTTTCCGCGCCAGCCCGCCGGCACCGAAAAGGAACGGTGATACCACATGGTCTCGATAAAATCGATATAGTGAACGCCGGAAGCCTTGCTCTCCGGGCAGAAGGGCACGAGAATATTGTCGCCAAAGCCCCGGGAATCATACAGCGCGCGTTCCAGGCCAGAGTTGCCATGATCGAAGGTGAATGTCCACGTGCCGTTGAGGTTTATCCATGCGTCCCTCTCGAGCTGAGGCTGCGGATGTTCTGGTCTCAGATTGTCCATACTTGAGTAACTCCTTTCATTGTCATGTGTGCTATTCATTCCGTCGAGGCTCTGATTCTGTTTTGTCGGGATAGGGGGCACTGGCCCCCTATCATGCCGCTCTTATCCCTTTATACCTGAGGTCGCCATGACTCCGAGGGTAACTCGCCGCTGGAATATGAGGTACGCAACAACGATAGGAAGTGCGGCGAGCACCGCTACCGCCATGAGCTGGGCATAGTGGACTCCATATGCGCTTTGCACCTGTGTAATTCCAACCGGAATGGTCATCATATCGGTCGACGTGGCAACGATAAAGGGCCAGAAGAAATTGTTCCATGCACCGATGAAGGTCACGATGACGATTGCCCAGGTAATACTCCAGTTGAGCGGAACATAGAGGTTGAACAGGATTCGAAACTCACCCGCCCCGTCAAGATTCATGGAGTCACGATATGCGTGCGGGACTTCGTCATAGAACTGCTTGAGGATGATGATGCCGAGAACTGACACGAGCTGCGGCAGAATGATTCCTCCATAGGTGTTCACGAGATTCAACGAATTCATCTGGATGAACAACGGAATGATGAGCGCTTCCGGCGGGATCATAAACGCGGCAAGGAACAGCCAGTAGAGCAGATTCTTGCCGGGAAATTCGAGCTGTGAAAGTGCATACGCCGCGAGCATTGAGAGCAGAACGACCACGACAGTTATGACAACTGTCGTAATGACGCTGTTCACATACCAGTGAGACAACTGCCCGATCGCCAGCACTGCCGAGTATGCGTTCAAGGTAAACGGATTCGGCCACCATGCCGGAGGAACCGCGAGCGTCTGAGTCTCCTGTTTCAGTGAGGTCGTTACTCCCCACAGCACCGGCAGGAGCCAGATAACGAGCACAAGAAGCGTAACGGTATTGAGAACTATACGGAGGTTCCTCGTTTTCATCGCTTACCTCCAGAACGCAACAATCTGAACTGCAGGAACGACGTAATCAGGATAATTACGAAGAGAACCATGGATATTGCCGCGCCGTATCCACTCTTGTACTGCTCGAACGCCTGGCGGTACATGTAGACGAGCAGGACTATTGTGGAATTGAATGGCCCGCCTCCGGTAAGCAGGTACACTTGGGCGAATATCTTGAGCTGTGAGATGAGCTGGAGCGTCAGAACCAGGGCCGTTACCGGCCACAGAAGGGGCCAGGTGATGTGCGTGAATGCCTGGCGGGCACTCGCTCCGTCGAGCGATGCGGCTTCGTAGTACTCTTTTGATATGGTCTGCAGGCCGGAGATGAAAAGGAGCATCGAGAATCCCACGGTCCACCACAGGGTTACCAGCGCAACGGCCGGCATGGCGGAACCCGGGGCGCCGAAGGCGTCCGAAGAGGTTCCCAGCACAAAGTGAACCAGACCCAACTTCGGGTTCATGAACCACTGCCAGAGCAGCACAACGACGCTTACGGGCAGAACCTGGGGCAGGAAGAAGATCGAAAGAGCTGCCCCTTTGAGTTTTTTCAATCTTGTTACTACCAGCGCCATTCCGAGACCTGCCGCAGTTATGGGAATGATGGTCAGCAGGACGAAGTAAAAAGTATGCGCTATGGATGCCCAGAACAGATGATCTTGAAAGAGCTTTGTGTAATTGCCGAAACCGACGAACTTACCGGGGGCTGAAATCGTCGAATTGGTCAGACTGAGCTGAACGACACGAAATGATGGATAGAGAAAGAACATCAGGTACAGGATGGTGAACGGAGCGACAAGCAGAAATGCGTTCTTCCAATTCCGGAGGCGTTTACGTTGTATATGGTTCATCATGAACGCTCCATTGGCTGAAGTCGACTGCCGGAACAACAATACTCTCGTATGATAGTCTGCCGGTCCAGGACCGGCAGACTACACGAAAGACCGTCTCTATTTCGACAGATCCTGGGTCAATTGCTGTGTGAACTGAGAAATGACCTGGTCCACTGAAAGTTGTCCGTTCAGCATCGGATTAGCGAACTGGACGAAGTCCGCTTCCATTGTGCCTGCCGCACCACCGATGGGCACCGCCGGATCGTAGACAACATGCTTGGCCGCAGCCACGTAGTCAACGTTGGGCTTCAGGTTCTGATACGCGGTACTGTTTACGACGGGCAGGTACGCGGGGATGTGCCCGCCACCGGCCCAGATCAGTGCATTCTTCTCAACGAACGCAATGAACTGCATATCCGCCTTCTTTATGGTATCCGAGAGCGGATTCTTGGTGCTATTCGGAATCACGAAGGAGTGGGAGTCCGCCCACACATCGTCATTCTGGTAGAACTTCGGCACCGGCATCTCGCCGTACTGAAAGGTGAGCTTCCCCTTCTTCTGTGCATCGACAAGCGTCGGCGTTTCCCACACACCGTTCAGCATGAACGCGGCCTTGCCGGATACGAACTCTGCCACCATGGTCTGATAATCGAGATTCTGCGGAAGCAGAGCGTCCTTCGCCCATGAGGACATAACCTCGAGAGCAGCCTTCCCTTTCGCACCAATGGAAACTTTGCCGTTTTCAATGACGCTTCCGCCCTGTTGTTTGAGGAGCGTATACCAGACTCTCCACGGTGTGTATGCCGCACTGTTGTTTTCCATGACCAGGGGTTCCGCACCGGTCTTCGCTTTTACCGCCTTGAGGGCCGCGGTAAAGTTGTTGATTCCCTCAATCCCTTTCGGCATGCCGTTCGCATCGAGGAGGCCGGCCTGTTTCAGTATGTCCTTGTTGTAGTAAAGGATGAGCGGATGGGTATCCAGCGGAACACCGTACAGCGTGCCGTTGTGTGTAGCCTTTTCAACGAGGCGGGGAAAAAAGTCACTCTTGGACAGCCCGACGCTCGAGAGCATCGAATCGGTAATCGGGGTAAGAATCCCGGCGGGAACGGCCCGAGCGTACCGGGAAAGGTGGTAGGTCATGACATCCGGTTCCTGTCCTGCCACAATCGCAGTACGGACTTTGGTGTAGAAGGGAATGCCCCACTGCAGCGTTGTTCGCTTAACCTGAATCTTGCTCTGGCTACTATTGAACTTGTCTACGATTTCGCCCATCCGAACGCCGTCGCCACCGCTCAGGAAATCCCACATGTTCAGCGTGGTCGTCCCTGAGGACGAACCGGCTGCGGCAGACGAACTCTCCTTGTTTCCGTTGGCAAAACCAAAAGCGGCTACGAGAGCCAGAACCCCTGCGAGAACCAGCAGCTTCTTCATCGACATGAATGCCTCCTTCATGAGTGCAATGTATCGTACCGTCTCCGGTACATTCGGGAATTTGCCGCTCCCCGCAATCCACGGAGATACGGCACGAGTTCCTTTTATATCCATTTTTATGGATATTCAAGGTATTTAAATCATTCTAACATGGTATATATCCGGTGTCAAATTCTTTCGGAATTTATTCTGACCTGACAGGTCATATAAATAAATGATAATAAAATCCTTCAATATAGAGATATACTGTCAGAAGAAGTCGCGTGCCCTGCGCCGGAAAAGTTGCACAGAATGTTACAAATCCGAAAGAATGGATTTAAAAAGCCAGTAAGAATGTGATATAGTCAAATCGTGGACAATGGAATACTTGTACTGGAACAATTTCGGACTCCGGAGGTCATCAAGGCGTTGAACTCGGAACTCCGGCGCCAGATTCTCGCTCTCGTATACGAAAAAGAGATGAATATCAACCAGATTGCCGAGAAGCTGCAAATTCCGCAATCAACCTGTGCGGTAAATGTTCAGATGCTCGAAAAGGCGGGGCTCCTCCGTACGTTTCAGAAACCGGCTACCAAAGGCTTGCAGAAGATGTGCCGTTCCACCTGTCAACAGATTGTGCTTACCTTGCACAACGGAGAAGATCATCGGGCACGAAACACCGTTGTCCGGGAAATGCCCATTGGGCTGTTCTTCGACTTTGAGGCAAAGCCATCCTGCGGCCTCGCTTCAACCGAGGGGCTCATTGGATTCAATGACCAGCCGGAATCTTTTCTGGATCCTCACCGCGCCAAGGCCTCTCTCATCTGGTTCGCCGATGGCTTCATCGAATACCGCTTCCCGTTCGAGGCCGGCCTGCAATCGAAGCTTGCCTCCATCTCTGTCTCCGCCGAAATCTGTTCGGAATTCCCGCAGCACAATGACAGCTGGCCGTCGAATATTACCCTGTGGATAAACTCACGGGATGCGGGAACATGGACATCGCCAGGTGACATGGGAGACAGACGCGGACACTTCACGCCGAAATGGTGGGAGCCGTTTTCATCGCAGTACGGATTCCTCAAGACCTGGACCATTACGAACGGGGGTTGCATGATCGACGGGGTTCCGGCTCCAGACGGATCGGCCCGGCTGAATAACCTGGGAATCGAACATACGGGTTTCATAACAATCCGTTTTGGAATTAAGCAGGACGCCGAGTTTCGCGGTGGTATCAATATCTTCGGAAAAGGATTCGGAAATTACGATCAGGACATCCGAATGGTCATTGAATTGAGCGAATAATCGAATTCGCTCGGGGAGCACGGGTGATGATTGCCCCAGCAAGAGATAGTTCATCGACGAACAGGAAGAGCCGGAAGGAACTCACGCGCCGGATGCTGTACGATCTTCTCGGAGATCTGCCGAATGAAATCCAGGCGCCGGAAGCCGTCCTGCTTTCAACGGAGGACCATGGGAACTATACCCTCGAGCACCTCACGCTTTCACTGAATGGAATTGAAGAGGTCCCCGCTTTCTTTGTTCGCCCGAACACAGAAGGTACAGATGGTGGGAAGTATTCCGCAGTCCTCTATTTTCACAGTCACGGGGGCCATTACGATCTCGGAAAGCGTGAACTGACCGAAGGTATAGAGTATATGGCCAATCCACCTTATGCCGAAGTCTTCGGGAGTCTCGGTATTGCCGCGCTCTGCATAGACCAGTGGGGTTTCGGAGCGCGCCATCGTGAGAGCGAGAGTGCCCTGTTTAAGAAGTTGCTCTGGGAAGGGAAATCCCTCTACGGCATGATGATGTACGACAGCTTGCGGGCACTGGACTATCTGTCCGCACGCCCGGATGTGCGTTCCGACCGCATTGCCACGCTGGGGATGTCTATGGGAAGCACCCACGCCTGGTGGGTGGCGGCGTTCGACGAGCGGGTATCCCTCTGCATCGACATCTGTTGCCTGACCGATTATCAGAGTCTTCTCGCCTCAGGAAACATCGATGCACACGCACTCTACTATTTCGTTCCCGGACTGCTTAAATATTTCACGACAGCATCAATAAATAGTCTCATATCACCAAGACGCCACCTGAGCGTGGCAGGTCAATTCGACCCGCTGACACCACAAAATGGCCTGGACGTGGTGGACCGGGAACTCAGCGCCGTATACCGGGCCGAAGGCGTCCCGGAAAACTGGACGCTTGAACGGTTTGAGTGTGCTCACGAAGAAATTCCAGCCATGAGACAACGTATTGTGCGTGAACTCGAAATATGGGTAGGGCGCGCGTAAAGGCGCGTCCCGTGCGCCGCAATGGCGCACGAGATCCCCGCCTGTTCAGGCGTCGGCCGCACTAACCTCGTTACCAGAGAAGACGAGCAGCGCAATCAGATAGAGCCCGATAACCGCAATCAGCACCACCGAAAAGCCCCACGTAATGGAAACCAGTCGAGCAAGCGCCGTCCCGGTAACAGAGAGTGCACCGTTCATGCCCCATGCCCAGGGGATGAGTCCGTTCCGGTTCTTAGACAGCGTCGAAAGTCCGGTCGGGAACGGCATACCGAGGAAGAATGCACCCGGAGCGATGAACAGGATGGCAAAGAGCATTTTCAGGAACAGAGGCAGTCCGAGCAGTGAGTCCAGGAGACTCGGCAGCAGCAGCATGTAGAAGAGCATGGAGAGGGCTATCCCGATTGCCGCATATGTCATCAACCTGCGGCGAGAACCCGCGTATCGCCCGGCAACCAGAGCCCCGATACCGGAAAGTACAAGCATTGCCGTAATTACAATCGAGTTCGAGAATATGGGATCCGCAAGGAAGAACACGAGCCGCTGGATGAGGTAGATCTCTACCATCATGTAGCCCACGCCCAGGGCCGCATAGTACACAATTACCCGTACGGTCCCCTTCTGCTTCTTGAACAGCTCCCCCCACCGCCCGATCAGCGGAATGAGAATAATGAGGAGCCCGAAGATAATGGAGAGGACAAGGGTGCCGAGCTGAAGAACGTATCCCCACTCTTCCGATAGATCTTTCATATTGTTCAGAACGAGCGGAAGATTCGCAGGCTTCACGTAACCGGTGTAATAGGGACGGTTATCGGTTGCGGGCCTGATGTTGAAGAAGTACTTGTTGTATAGCTCGGATGCCTTTCCGGTCAGCAGCCACTTCATGGTGAAGTAGTACATGTCCTCCGGGATGAGCTCGTGAACACCGGAACCCGGATTTGCCTCCGATGCGGCCGCGGCCTTCAATTCGTCGAGCAAGCTGCCGGAAGAAGATGGCTGTGCCGCAGACGTCGACGTAGCTGAACCTGCGGCCTTTGCCGAACCTGCGGCCGGAGTCTTTGCCGGACTCTGCGCCGGAGCCTTTGCCGGTTCGAACTGGTTCGTATACGCGCTGAGAATAGCGTTGAAATCCTTCTTCGGCGCGGGCATTCCCTCGTAGTATGCAGGTTCAAAGGATGTCTTGTGCAGGAACCCGAGCAGCGTTTTCTTATCCGCCGCGGTGAACGGCGAATTCTTTACCAGTATTGTTGCCGTGGAAAGGAGGTAGTCGAAGGCGAAGATGTGGCTCCCCGGATCCTTGACTCCCCGCATCTCGAGCGCCTTGGTAACAGTTGTAAGAAGTTTCGGAACATTCCGTGGCGGATTCAGCCGGTTCCACACTGTTATCGACAGAATTCCGTTCGGGCTCAGACTCCGCATGTAACTGTCTATGCCCTGCGCAGTATAGGTGTAATTTTCCACCAGTGGATATCCGCCGGTCTGCGAGAGACCGACTGAATCAATGAGTCCAATCTCGACAAGGTCGAACCGCTTCTTCGTCTTTGCCGTAAAGGCGCGGGGTTCGGTGTTATAGATATGAACCTTCGGATTATGAAGCAGATTGCCATTAAACTTGCGAAAGAACGGGACATCCCGCAGCATGTGAATAATGGTCGGGTCGGGTTCGACGACGGACACTTCGCTCGCATTGTGATACAGCGCGTCGAATACGCCTATGGCACCGCCAAGGCGAAGCTCAAGTACTTTGGGATTGTTCAGGAGAGTATATGGAGCCGACATCGGCAGGTAGTCGATATACCCCTCTTCTGCCGGTGCCAGTTTCCGCATGACCCCGATAGGACCATCGCCGTCAATGTAAAGGCCGAGAAAGGCGTTCCGCGGCATCTGCTTCACGTTCAGGCTGGCATTGTCACTCAGCCCCGGCGCGAAGTGAAAAAAGGAACTTTTGTAAACGTAGTACTCCCCCGTTGGACCGTAGGAGTGATATACAACCGAAGCGTCGGGGAATTGTCTGGCATAGCTGATGGGCTTGAATTGAGACACTTTAATGTTGCCCGCCAACGCCACGAGCCCGATCGAGACAACCATGACCAGGGCTGCAATCAAGGAGCGCCCCATGGGCAACCGCAGCTTCGAATTCGTGGAGTCAAGCTGAACGAAAGAGGCGAGCGACACGATCGCTGCCAGAATTATCAGCGGGCCGACAAGTCTGCTCGGCGGAAGAAGATACATCAGCCCCAGGATGACGAAACCGCCCAGACCGGAGCCGACCATGTTCCAGAAGTAGAGTTTATGTACCCGGTCCTGCAACCCGACGAATATGGCGCCGACAAAGACGGCACCGATAAAGAACGGAACCGCATAGATAAGATAGTAGACGCCGATCCATACGAGCTGAGTCCAGTCGACGGCTATCATGACGGGATTGAACGGCACGAACTGTGCGGCCACATGGGCCGCGGCCATTGCCGGGCCCAGAAGAACGGCAGAAACCGCCAGCCACCTGTCGTAGTTGAGACGGATCCGCTCACTGAAAAACGTGAGAAGCGTTCCGGCCAGACCGTTTCCGAGGAGGGCAATGCTGATGACCATTGAACCGAAGTTCGACCAGCTGCCCACGGAAAACGTTCTCATGACCGCCAGTTCATAGGCAATCAGTGTTATTGACAGGACAAACAGCGCCGAGATCCGAAAGGTTGAGAGATTTTTACCCACTATTTCCCCTGCGAACTGTCGGTTGCGGTTGAATGGATACCATTCTTGGAAGTGAACGGCACGAAAATTACCTTGCGCATCCCATGATAGATGTCTTCACGCTTGAACGTAACCGAACCATCTGCGGCCACCTCTTTGGTGATCTTCAGAACAGTCTGACCTGACGGCGGTCCAACGGGGATAACCATGATACCGCCCGGAGCAAGCTGCTTGAGCAAGTCTGGTGGAATATGGTCAATTCCTGCGGTTACGATAATGCGGTCAAACGGAGCGTATTGCGGCCATCCGTAATATCCGTCCGCGTTCTTTCGTTTGATATTGTTGTACTCGGGGTAGTCCTTGGACCACTTGGTGTAGATGGCGTTGGTCTCCTCGTACAGCTGCTTCACGATCTCGATGGTGTACACATGGTTCGAAAGCTCGGACAGAACCGACGACTGGTAGCCGGAACCGGTGCCAACTTCGAGAACTTTCTGGTTCGGCTGCGGATCGAGAGCCTGCGTCATATGGGACACGAGGTGAGGTCCGGAAATGGTCTGTCCGAAACCAATGGGCATTGCAGCGTCCGCGTAGGCTCGCGGCATGTTGTAGGTGCGGCAGAAAAACTCCCGCGGAGCTCGCAGAAACGCCTCAACGATACGAGGATTCGTCGCATCTTTGCGTGCCACAATTGCCTGAGCTCGCTCCCACTTCGCCTTCAGGTAGCTCTCTTTCTCCGGCGTGTTCGCCAGCATCCATTTGAGATAGTGCGCCTCACTGTCGAGCGGCGGCTGTCCTACCCGCGTTGTAATGTCAAATGCAGGTGGACTTGCAGGGTTTGCTGCAGCCTGAGCAGGCGTCGAACTGCCAGATCCGTCGGTAGTGGTCTGAGCGACCTGTGAAGATTGGCTGTCGGTTTTTGCAGGAGAGCCGGCCGTGACCGACTTGTTCGAGACGGCTGCATTTTGTTTGGCTGCCGTCTTCCCGGATGTACTGCCCGGCAGGATGAGAAAAACTGCCACAGCAAGAAGGACTACGATCAATCCGATCGCGCCCGGGACAATGAACCGAGGAAGCCCGGTCTTGGATTGCGAGGAATTACTCATGAAATGGGTATGCTCCTTTCGAGATGGAATGATAAAGGGTCTCCGGCCGGATGTCTACACCCGCCGGATTCCTTTTAGGAAGGTGCAATACTGAAGCGAGCAAAGCAGAAATTTCCACTCATTCAGGAATCCACCAGTCGCATTACTGTACGATGCACATACTCCCGCAGATGACTTTCAGGTATGGCCGGTGTCGGTAAGGCTCAGTTTTGCACGATAGGTTTCGACTTCCCACGTCCGGATGAACGCCACCTGGTCCTCCGGCAGGAAGTGGGGTCCGCCAAAACTGCGCGCATACACGGCAACCTTTATGGCGTCCAGGAAGAGCGCTTCCGCCGTCATGACTGACTTGACCCCATGGCCTGTAGCCACTGCACCAACTCCGAGAAACACCACAATCTTCGGTGTCACTCCAAGCCTCTTTCGGTACGCATCGGCCGGAACGCGAACCTGGTCTGCCGTGATTGACCCGGCACCTTCTCCGGAAGGCGGCACCATGAGCGGCTCAACCCCGGCGTAAACGATGTGATCGGGGCTGAATGGCGACATGAGGGGCGCAAGCGCATCCCGATCGGCGGCAAAACGGGCAACCTCGACATTCGTGAAGAACTTTGCGTCCGGTACGCCCAATGCCTCTCGGACTGCGGCCTCGGCTGCCTGGGCAACTGGACGCGGCACGGCGACGGGAGAGAAGTCAGGGTACCGATCAACATGGTGCCTGATAGACGCCACAATTCCGTCCTGAAGTGTACGGATTTCGTCTATCGAATTGGCCGCGACAACCAGCCCGTGGTTCTGAAGCAGAATGATCTGAGGGGCGGCTCCATGTGCGCTCGTGAATGCAGTTATCGCGGTGCGCAGCGTCTGTGCAAGAATATACCCGGGATTCACAATCGGGACCCAGAGCACATCATCGCCAAAAACCTTTCTTACCGCCTTCTCACCATCGTTTCCACAGGTAATTCCATTTACCAGACCAGGATGAGTGTGCACGACAAAAGTGAAGGGGAGCATAGCGTGCATGAGAGTCTCAACACTCGGTCGCTTGTTCTCCTCTCCGGGCAGGCGGGAATCCATCAGATCGGCGAGGGCCTGTGCCTCCCGCTCCTTCGGTTCCTGCGGGTAATTCGCACTCCAGATCCTGTCGAGCCGCTCAAGATCAATGCGGACAAATCCGGACTCGGAGACATCCGCCAGAGCCGTTCCCGACGCCTTGACGGAGAGAACACCCTGTACTTTTACAGATGTGTTCCCGCCCCCTGCCAGGACCCATTCCGGATCCCGGCCAACCTCGCGGGAAATGGTAACGAGATCTTCCAGTTCACTCATCTTACTTCCTCTTTGCGAGAACGTCGGATTCGTACTTCTGAACTGCGTTCAGCCATGACGAACCGACGGGGACACCCTGGTCCAGACAGTACTTGTCCCATACGGCGCCAAAAGGCAGCGTCTTGAACTCTTCCATGAGTGCAAGCCGCTCTCCGAACCTGCCTGAGTCTTCGGCCTCCTTCAGCAATGGAACAGGCTCGAGCAGCGCCGTGAGCACAGACTTGATCGTTGAGCGCATCCCGACCGTCCAGGCTATGATGCGGTTGATGCTTGCATCGAAGAAATCGACCGCCAGACGCACTCGATCAAATGCTCCTGCCCGTGCTATCTCATGCATGATTCCGGTTGTCGCATCATCCATTAACACAACATGATCGCTGTCCCAGCGCATCGGCCGCGAAACATGGATTAACAGCTCGTCCAGAAAGCAGAGCAGGGACGATATCTTGTCGCCAAGTTGCTCGGTTGGATGGAAGTGCCCGGCATCCAGACAGAGCATCATCTTCCGGGACACCGCATACCCGAGGTAGTACTCGTGGGAACCGACAACGTACGCTTCCGATCCGATGCCGAACAGCTTTGCTTCCACCGCATCGAGCATGTGCGCCGGATTGAGCTTTTCTTCGAACACCTTGTCCAGAGAATCGGTGAGAAGATCTCGGTACTTCTTCCTGTTCGCAGGAAAGTCCTTCAATCCGTCCGGTATCCAGAGATCATCCACGCAGGTCGAACCCAGTTCCCGACCCATGGCCGCGGAAATGGTGCGTGTGGCCCGTGCGTGACGAATCCAGAAATCGCGAATTTCCTTATCGGGATGAGCCAGGGTAAACCCATCTGCCGCCTTCGGATGCGAGAAGAATGTCCCGTTGAAGTCCAGGCCGACGCCGAGTTCCTTTGCCCACTTTATCCAGCCCGCGAAGTGTTCGGGGCCAACCTCGTCACGTTCCACCGCCTTCCCGGTCGTCTCCAGATAACTCGCGTGCAGGTTGAAGCGTCGCGGCCCCGGAATGAGACCAAACGCGAACTCGGCGTCCTGTCGCAACTCTGCTGCAGTCCGCGCCCTTCCCGGATAGTTGCCGGTGGCAAGAATGCCTCCGCCGGAGAGTGAGCTCTGCCCTTCGAAACCAACCACGTCATCACCCTGCCAGCAGTTCATCGAAACGGGAATTGCGGCCGCCTGCCGAAGTATGGCATCGGTATCCACCCCGTATGCCCGGTAGCTGGTCCGTGCAGCTTCGTATGTCTTCTGCACCTGATCCTTGTCTGCGCTCGGTAACATGGTTCCTCCTCAATCCATATGGAAAACTTCGTCCAGATCATGGCTTACCGGCGAGTTGTCCAGGTTGGTGTCCATGATGTCGGCCATGTATTTCCACCATTTCTTGACTATCTCGGTTCCGGGAAGGTCTTCTGAGTTGTTGTCGTCCGTCAATTTCTGAAAAGCAAACAGGGTGAGTGAAGAGCTATCGAGATATATTGAATAGTCGGAAACTCCCGCGGACCGGAGCTCCTGGACAAGTTCCGGCCAAATCCTGTCATGACGACGGCGATACTCCTCCTCGAACCCCGGCTTCAACTTCATGGTGAATGCTTTTCGAATCATCTGGATCCTCCGAAATGAACGGTACTTCCATATTACACCCCGATTCCCCGGACACAATGGACAAAATTATAGAGGGCATATACAATTCAGCACGGATTCGCCCCGCGGTTGGCGTCCTCCGGCGCCATTCCTGCAAGAGGTACGATGTCGAGTAGCAAAAGTGATCGCGAGCTCCATCCCACTCGAAGGCGAGCCATTTCCCGGTATCTGTTTGGAATACTTCTGGCGGTTTCTTCGGTCCTTTTTATTCTGGTCATCCGCCCGTTCCTCATGCCCCTCCTGCTCTCGGCAATAACCGCAGGTGTTTTTTTCCCGCTCAAGCAGTTCCTTTTGCGACGATCTCCAGAACGGAAATCGCTCGCGACGATTGTAACGATGATTGCGGTAATCCTTGTCGTCGTAATCCCGATCTCGGGCCTCGTGTACATTGCAGCACTGAACATAACGAGGCTCGCACACACCGTCTCCACGTGGGGACCGGACGTTCACCGCATGCTGGAATCCATTCTCAGGTTCGGCCAGCAACTCGGTATAGTCCAGTCGGGTCCGCCGCAGCAGCTCCTGAGCCGTGATGTGGTATTGAAGACGCTGCAGCAGTACTCCACGGCCATTGCCGGGCACATCAGCATCCTGCTCGGCAACGCGGTGCGAACTCTGCTCGCGGTCCTCGTCTACCTGTACAGTCTCTTCTTCTTCCTCCGGGATGGAGATCGCATCCTGGGCAGTATGCTGAACTTCATTCCGCTGGACAGTGAACAGAAGGACCTCATTTTGTCCCACTTCGTTTCCGTTACCCGTGCAACGGTGAAGGGAACCGTGGTAATGGGCGTAATTCAGGGAAGCGTCGCGTATGTGGGCTATCTGGTCGCGGGGCTGCACACACCGCTGCTCTGGGGCATCCTTACCGGGTTGCTCGCCGCACTGCCTAACTTCGGACCCATCCTTGTCTGGCTTCCCGCCGGCCTGCTTCTGGCGCTGAACGGCCACACAGCCGGAGCGGTTGTAGTCTTTGCCGGTGTCGGCGGCCTCATGGGAGTATCAGACTACTTTGTGCGCCCCCGAATTATCGGAGACGACATCAAGATGCACGATCTCCTGGTGTTTCTCGGGATATTCGGCGGCATTGCACTATTTCGCCTCCCCGGAATCCTTGTCGGGCCCATCATCATGGCGACCTTCGTCCAGATGTGGACCATCTTCAGAATGATGTACGAAAACGATTTCCGGGCGGCTAATGCGCTGCGGGGACCCCGGCAGGCGAATTTCCCCACCGAATGACCGCACATCGGCCAATCGGGATCAGCTGGTGGGGACCGTGAGCCCGCAGGCGGCATAGACGAGCCGTGTAACGGCCCCTTTTATTGCAATCGTTACCTGGGCACGATTCCAGCCGTCGGCCTTCCGGAGTGTGTTCAACTGCAGATCCAGCCATGCACGACTGAGGCGCGGACGCACGCCCTCCGGATACTGCGCAAGCCGATCGACGGCGGCAAGGCCGGTCGCAGCTATCAGAGACAAATCGGTAGAAACACCAATGAGTTCCTGGAGCCCGGGCTCCTTCAATAGAAGCGGCAAAAGCTCGTCACTGTTGTCCCGCCAGGTCAGAAGATAGTGGCTCACACTCTCAAAGGCCGAACGCTGCCAATCACCCTTTGACGTAGTCGCTACCGGGACCTTCGACCCCAATGGAATGCCACGCAGGAGGGTGTCCACCAGCTGTGAGAATCGACGCGCGGCCAGGGACTCCGGAGGAATTGCGTCCACGGTCCGATTGAGCGGTGTACCGGTCGTGTAGTGCTGGGTGGATATGCGGCGATATCCCTTGATCGGTTCAAGAAGGTCTGCAAGCGTCTGCAGCGGTGCACTGTAGGTACCCCCGGAAAGGCGCACAAGCATTTTTCGTTCGTTCGAGAACTGTTTCATTCCAATTGCTGCAAGGTACCGGTTTATGATCGGCAAACGCGCATACATGTCCTGAACGCTGGAAATCGATGCGGGCGACCAGAATCGCTCGGCAATTGCGGCGAGCCGCGGCCAGAGGCGAGAGTCCAGAGTCTGTGAGGAAACGAGCTCGCTCCACATTGCGGCTTCTCCGCCAAGGACCGCACTATCCTTGTCCGTGGAAGCGGCGGGGTCCACCACGTAATGATAGGATGCCGGGAAGAGGAGATCCAGATAGTACCGCTGGGATCGCAGAACCGGCTGCCCGACTGCCACGGCTTTTCGCAACAGAGAAGGTTCGGCCCACACCTGAACCACCTTCCCCGGGTCCGGAGTACCGTTCCACGCTTCTTCCCATACCACTGCCTTCCGTCCAAGCCCGGAAAGGATGCGTTCCACACGAGACGTGAAATAGCGGGTAAGCGCATTGAAATGAGTCATTCCGTGTGCACGCATGAACCGCCTGATCTGCGGATTCGCCGCCCACTCAACGTGATTGTTCTCGTCCCCTCCAATGTGAACATAGGAATCCGGGAAAAGTGTGGTCATCTCGGAGAGGAAGCGTCTGAGCGCTTCATACGTTGATTGCCGGGTAGGATCGATTGCCGCGTTGAAGACGCCAAAACTCTCTTCAACGTGATAGGGACCGCGTCCGGCGCCGAGCTCAGGGTACGCGGCGAGTGCCGCCGATGCATGTGCCGGCATGTCAAACTCCGGTACAATCCGTATCCCGAGCAAATCGGCAAAGTGCACGATGTCCCGTATCTGGGCGTGCGTATAGAATTCGCCCCCCGAACCGACCTCCGTCAGACGGGGGAAATACGTGCTCTGGACACGAAATCCCTGATCATCCGTAAGATGCCAGTGGAACACGTTCAGCTTGACCGCGGCCATGCCGAGAAGCGTCCGCTTTATGGTGGCTACCGGCATGAAGTGGCGCGCGCAGTCCAGGAGCAAGCCACGCCAACGGAACCGCGGCCTATCGTGAATAGTTACCACAGGCAGAGAGATTGCGCCGTCCATTCCGGGGCGGAGCAACTGTGAGAGCGTCGCAATCCCGCGAAGAACCCCGATGTCCGTCCGGGCGTCGATAGTAATTCCGTCAGGCCGGACGGACAGGGTGTACTCCTCGTCTTCGTCGACGGAGAGCCGAACTGTCTGCACCCAGTGCAGGGTGAGCGGAAATCGACCGGCCGCCGCGGATCCTCCGGCCGCCCCGGACTCTCCTGCGTGGAGCAGATTCGACATTCTTTCCCGAAGCAGAGAAACCCCGAAATCAACACGATCCGGAGGCAAGGTGCCTGCAGTTCCGCCGTCCCCCGGCCCGTTTTTCACAATACGGAGGAGCCCCCCCAGGGTGACGGTTCCCGTTCCCTTCCGAACCACTGCCGGATATGGCATGAGATCCAGCCGGGCGTGGTTTGGACCGGTGACCGCAGGGATACGCTCGGGTTGTCTGGCCTGCTTTGGTCGGTGCGAGACCGGAACTGATGCGCAGGCAAAAAAAGAGAGCGATACGGCCGCAAAAACAAGGCCGGTGAATGCTGACCGGAGAAGGCTCATCCGGTAATTCCTCAGGACAGGGTGTAAGTTGAACCGTACTCGACAATCTCCACCGACCCGACCCCGGCCTGCTCGAGCACCAGCTTCTGATGCGACAGGGCCGTGTCTTCGCCGTGGACCAGAAAGATTCGACGCAGGCGATCCAGGCTCATTGCGGTGACCAGCTCTCGTATTTCGCCGTAATCCGCGTGCCCGCTCAGTGCGTTGATCTCTTCTATATGCGCACGAACTGGAACAGTCGTATCCAGGATGCGAACCTCCTTCGCACGCTCCTGCAGCTTTCGCCCAAGCGTATGACGCGCCATGAACCCGACCAGAAGCACGGTATTCCGCGGATCCGCCAGCGTGTGGAGGAGATGGTGCTGGATCCGACCAGATTCGCACATTCCGCTCGCGGAGATAATGATCATCGGATCGTTTCCGTCGTTCAACTCCTTGGATTCGGCGACACTCTGGATGTAGTGAAGAGACGCAAAACCAAAGGGGTCCTGATGTCGCGCGGTGAATGCCTCATAGGTCTCGCGGTCATAGCACTCCGGGTGGAGTTTGAAAATGGCAGTAGCGTCCGTTGCCATCGGACTATCGACATAGATGGGAACCTTCGGGATTTCGTTGCGCTGAACGAGGAGGTGCAGGTAGTAGACAATGTCCTGCGTCCGCTCAACGGCGAAAGCGGGTATGACGATTCTCCCGCCTCGTTCCACGGTCTGCCGCACTATGGCCGCGAGTCGTGGAAGAACATCAGCGGATTTCTCGTGGAGCCGATCCCCGTAGGTCGACTCGAGAATGAGATAGTCCGCGGGAGGAAGGGGGGCCGGATCGCGTATGATCGGTCTGTCCGGCCGGCCGAGATCCCCGCTGAACACAACATCTACTGAATCGTTCTCATTCTGCCCCGGAGTATGGATTCGCAGCCGGACCGTACTTGAGCCAAGTATGTGCCCTGCGTCCGAAAACAGTACCGACACGTCGGGGGCAACAAGAATCTCGCGTTCGTAGGAAACGGTGACAAACTGGGTCATGGTCTGGATAACGTCCTGCTCGTCGAACAGTGGTTTCCACTCAAACTTCTCGTTTCGCTTTCTTGCCTGTTTTGTCAGATACTCGGCATCACGCGCCTGGATCTTCGCGCTGTCCATCATAATGATGTTCGCAAGATCACGTGTGGCCGCAGTGGAATATATGTTGCCCCGGTATCCGCTCTTCGAAAGTAGCGGGAGGAGACCACAGTGGTCGTAATGTGCATGACTGAGCACAACCGCGTCGTAGTGGTCGCCGTGAAAGTCGGTATCCCGGTTTTTCTGGTCGCTTTCCTTGCGTTTGCCCTGAAACGCACCACAATCGAGGAGGATGCGGGACGCCCCGGTGTCTATGATGTGTTTCGACCCGGTCACTTCACCCGCAGCCCCACGGGAAAAGAGCTTGATTGCCATGCCGTCAATGATACCTTCGTCCGCCGCTGCTGTACAGCAATTTTCTCCGAACGGCAGCAGCGGAGAGGTATTACATTCTGATCGTCACACCGGCGGTTAGCTTCGGATACACCGCCACGGTATCACCGTTCCCGAAATTCCACACGGTGCCCGCATGAGCATACGGATTCCGCCGATCCCATGGTGCCGCGATATCGAAAGTGCCTCCAATGTACCCACCGAAGTGTCCGAACATGAGGATTCCCGCCTTCGCGCGAGCCGACATGAACGGGACTGTATCCACCGGGTAGGTTGTTCCCGAGGAGCTTGCCGTGAACATGCTTTTTGCCGAAAGATCGACCTCCGTGAAGAACGGTCCTATGTCGAAATGCAGACCCAGACCGACACCATAGGTGACCAGTGGATCCGTGCTGTCCGCGGGCTGCTTGAAGCCCCCGAACAAGACGGTGTAGAGCGTCTGGCCGGACTGGAAATCGGTAACCGTCATCCCTGTGCTATCGGTAGAGACCGAGAGGGATACCAGCCCATTTCGGGAAATGTTCACGAGGCCAAGCGCAAGACCATGCATCTTCCCTGCAATATTCACCAGTCCAAACTGAAACCCGTCAGTATCCTCTGCAACGTTCACAAGCCCCATCTGAACGCCTTTCAGACCACCGGCAACATTGAACACGCCTGCGGCCTGCATACCCGCGACCCCGCCTCCTGCGATATTGAACACACCCGCCGCCTGCAGCCCATTCAATCGTCCTCCGGCGATGTTGAATACACCTGCGGCCTGCGCCCAGCCGACGTCTCCGCCAACGACATTCCCGACACCCGAGAACTGTGCTCCGTCAACGTCCTGCGTTACGATATTGATGATGGACCCGAACTCTGCACCGTGGATTGCGTAGGATTCACCGACAAGTATGTTGAACGAAAGCGACTTCACCGACTGGAATGCAAAGGGCGGTACACCGATCCCGGGAACAAAGGACAGGCTGACCGGAACCGTCGGGTGCCCTTCGTTTTCCGCGAAATTCGGCCGCTGCTCCGTCGAGTCCCCCGGCAGCGGATCGGGGGCCACATCTGCTTCTCTGCTTGAGTCCGTCGACGTGCCGGCACTCGCGGTCTGGTCGGAGGCGTTTTCCGCCATCCGCGGATCTCGCGTTCCGTCTCTCCGGCGAAGAAAGTTCTTCACCGTGTTCTCGAGAACCCGGCCGGCATCTGCCAGTCCCCAATCCTGCGACAGAAAATCACCCTCGGGCGTCGGCGGGGACTCGCCACCCCGCGACCGGGCGGCGATCCGTCCAGAACGGGAAAAATCCCGCAGGCTGACATTGCTCCATGCGCCATCCCGCAGTGAAACCGACGCCTCGAGATAGGTCCCCGACGTGCCTGCAACAACACGGTACTGTCCGGGCGGCAATGCCAGTGAAAGCGGAGTGCCGGGGGTCTTGTGAATTTCGACAACAAGCTTGCCGTGCCCGTCACGAACCGCCACACGGCCGTCGATGTCCGCGGCCAGCGTCAGGCCCGCAGAAAGCGAGCGGATGTCGGTAAGCACCAGGTCGCCGGTTCCTGTCAGCTCGATGTGCCACGCAGGATGCTGTGGACCCGCCGCCGTATTTTCGGTACGGGCCGTCGTCTCCGAGCGCGCAAACTGATAGGCCTCATGCAGAGTAATCTTGCCATCCTGTGACACATCCGCTGCTCCGCGAAGGCCGGATATGAGGGCGTGCGTAAAAAACGACCCCCCAATAGCATCCGATTCCTGAGATGCCTCGTCTTCCGAGCTCGACGTCAGAAAGACTTCACCTTTCATCCGGCTTGATTCGTCTACCAGAAACGGCGAAACACGCTGTCCGCCCTTCAGACGAATGAAGGCTCCGGAATCGCATGAGTCGAGAATTGCTATGCTGACATCGGTCTCCATGCTCTTCAACGCGTTCCGCAGATCGCGATAGCTATACCGCCGTCCGCCAAGAAGGAGTCCGTTCTCATCCGAATGGCCGCTGTAGTAGAGGAGAAACTCCGTTCGCTCCGGGTTCTCGACACGCCCCGCCGACACGCTCGATCGAATGATTGAGCGCATTCTAAGGATCTGTCGATCGAGCTCTTCCGGCGTGGGGTCTACGGAAACAATGCTGTCCTGTTTCCGCAGGCCGCCTACCTCGTAGAGAACACTCGCCATCGCCTCGCTGTCGCTGACCGCGTACAGCAGACGCGTTCGACCGGCACCACCGTTGTTTGCCCCAACGAAGAGCGCAAAGCGCCTGAGCGCCTGACCCGGGCCGTTCTGGTCATCCCCGGCATACAGGCTCGAAAGGGGAAGAAAGATTGCGCACGCCACGAAAAACGCAATCAGTCGCTTTTTTTGAATCATGGGTCAATACCCCGCCTTTTTCAGAAGGAGCGATCTCTGCTCCAGACCCTTCGGAAGCACCAGCGGCGCTGTGGCCGCAGCGGGCGTGGAGGCGAGCCGCTCCGCACTCCGGACCGCTTCCGAGACCGGAAACTGCTCATCCGAGGTGATGAAGAAAAACCGTTCAAAACGCGGTGCATTGTCGAGTTGATAGGCGAATCCAAGCGGGACCTGTCCGTTCTGATCGAGCTGAGCCGCGCGTGCGGAAGATTCAGGAAGGTGTACCGTAACTGCGCCACGTCCATCCACCGACAGGATCACCCCGTATTTCTGACCAGCCGCGACGTAACTGATTTGAAGGGTATCCTTCGCTTTCACTATATCACCCTGCTGGAGAAGTTCAACACTGTTGCCGGCATGGCGGTAGACCAGCACGGTCGGGTGAAACCCCTTTGCCCGTACATTGGAGTCTCCGGGACCAACATGTTCCGCAATGGAAACCAGATACACTCCGAGCAGAAGGACGAGGCCCGCGGCTGCAGCAGTCGCCGTCCACCGCACGGCTGTTCCTCCGGAAATAATCCTGCCCCCCAGTTCGTGAAGCCGCCGCGACAGAGACCGGGACACGCCTGTTTGTCGGGCTGAGAGCCGTTCACTCAACAACGATCCGTCCGCCTCCCGGGCCCGTTCCGTGATAATGCGGGACATGCTGTCCGCCGGATACCGGTCGAGTATCTGCACGTTGGAAACGAGTAACTCTTCCACCCGTCGCGACAGCTCTTCGGTACCGAACTCTGCTTCAATTTCCCGTCGCCTCCGGTCGTCCAGCTCTCCAGACGCCGCCATTTCAACATACAGATCCGGAATCTTGCGTTGCTCCATCATCCTGCCTCCTTGAGGTCCAGTCCCTTCTCGCGTAGTCGCCGCAGCCTCTTTCGCACGCCGGATACCGACAATCCCACCTCGACGGCGGTCTCCTCGAGGGTAAGCCGATCTACATAGTGTAGAACCGCCATGGTTCGCGTGCTCTCGTGCTCGCGGTGAAATATATGATCAAGAAGGTTGTTGTTCACAACCCTCTCCGCCGGATCGTCGGTTCCGGCAATTGCCATCAGCATCTCTTCGTTCCGCGTCTGCGGGTGCCGCTTTTCCGCACGTATTATATTCAGACATATGTTCGTAGCCATGCGATAGAGCAGACTGGACGGTGCGGACTGGTCAAGCTCATTCCTTCGACGCAGGAGCTGCACGAAGACATCCTGTGCTGCATCCACTGCCTTCTCTTCGTCACGAAGAAGCTGACGACAGCGTCGAATCACCATAGGACCGTACTTCCTGTAGAGTGCATCAACATCAACCATGCGCACCACCCGGGTATTGAAATAGTCCCTATCGGAACTTCCCCCACACAATCCGAAAACCGACCACCGGAGAGTATGAGAAGAAGCCCTGGAATGCCTGCCCTGGCGCAATATTGCCGATAACCTGATATCCGGCAAACACCACCGGCATAAACCAGTCGACGACCGGCAGGCCCAGTTCCAGATCGATCTCTTCACTGACGCAGAAGTAGCCTTGATGAGGTGTGGTACCGGCGTTTCCGGTATAGATGCCGCCAAATCCGGTCCAGCTAACGAGTGAGAAGTAGAGAGGCTGGCTGAAAAATCGATACCCGCTGATGAAACCGGCCATTCCGCCCTTGATACCGCGACTCTTGTCGGCATCCGAAATTGCGTAACCGAACCCACCCGAGATCTCGTTGCGAGAGTTGACACCATATCCGAAACCACCAACATGGGAAAGTCCCAAATTCGAGCTCAGCGGATAAACCGTGTCGACGCCCGGGTATTCCGGAACCTGATATCCAACGAACATGCCACCTCCGCCGCGCGACCCGTCGTGCGCAAAGGCCGAGCACGCCACCATCACTGCAATGATCACCATCAACGATATTCGTCTGCTCTGTTTCATCACTTCGTCTCCGTACTTATTGAACACCCAATGCCCGAAGTTCTGTCACCGGGGATACGTATCCGCTTGACTACGGGGCATCTGTCGGAGAGAATCTCGCGGTAAGGAGAATATTGCCTAATGAACTCGCTCGGCGTCTGGCTGTTGAGTCCGGAACACACAATTCTACCGGGGGTCCCATCCGCGGTAATAGTCCTTTTTGCAGTCGCGCTCCTGCTCTCCGCACTCGGGTTTGCGCGCGTCGTATACTTCATCAGCGTCGGCTATGGGCTTTCCGTGGCAGGCGTTGCGTTCTTTTCGTTCGTCTATTTTCGTTCGAGCGGAAATCTCGGTGGACTGTTACACATGCTGCTTATCCTGGTGTACGGGTTCCGGCTCTCCGCGTATCTGCTCAAGCGCGAAAGGAGAGCATCCTTTCAGGGCGAGCGCCGGGAGAACGACATGCAATATGCAGGAACGCGTCTCGAAACAAAACTCCTGATCTGGGTCGGAGTGAGCGCGCTCTATGTGGCGATGGCATCGCCGATCCTCTTTCACCTTTCATCGCTGTACCGCGAGACGCATCCCGGCAGCGGGATGGCCCGGATTCCAGGGATCAGCCCCGATACGGAGAATATCGTTGTTTTCATCGGACTCGCGCTCGGCTTCGGCGGACTCGTGACCGAATGGCGGGCGGATGCACAAAAATCGCGCGCAAAGCGGAGAGCCCCATCCCGTTTCTGCGGCTCCGGACTCTACCGCGTTGTGCGCTTTCCCAACTACTTTGGAGAAATTCTTCTGTGGACCGGGAGCTGGATTGCCGGAATCCCCTTTTACTCGACATGGGCGGCGTGGATAATAAGCCTTGTGGGTCTCGTTTGCATTGTGCTCATAATGCTCGGATCAGCAAAACGACTCGAAGCGAAACAGTCTGTACGGTATGGAACGGATCCCGAATTCACGGAGTATGAACGGTCTGTCCCGATTCTCATTCCGTTCATCCCTCTATACAGCCTGAAGAAGCTCAGAATATACCTGGGATAGGCCCCTATCCAAAGGTGAAAGCGTAGAGCCTGAGTTTTCCTGTTACCTTGAGAGTCAGGACATGCTTCCCGGGACTGTTCATGGCTATCAACTGATAGAGACGGTCCATCTTCGGCGTTACAACGCCGTCCTTGACATCCGGCGTATCCGGTGCCTGCTTTCCATCGACCATGACCTGGATTGACCCCTTCGAATCCGGCTCGGGTGCAACCACGAGGTAGACATTTCGCGCATCGAAACCAAGATGCAGGGTACCGGAAGCGTCAGGAACGACGTACTGCGCGTTGATGGTCCACTTGCCCTCAAGATTCCACTGGCCGTTCTGGAGCGGAGCAGAAGGAGAGTACACCGTGGGAACGTTCGCGACCGGCTGCACTGCTCCGGAAAATCCGCGGCCACGGTCGAACCCGAGATACGTTTCCGGAGTCTGAGCCGTGTTTACAAAATCAGGACGGGAAACGATTCCGCTTACCCTCTCTCCCTGTTCCCGCAGAAGTTCCTGGATAACTTTCTCCGAGGTGGCATAATCACCTTCGCCGAAGTGGAAATACCGTACGTGGCCCTTCGCATCTATGAAGTAGTGCGCCGGCCAGTATTGATTGCCGTATGCGTTCCAGACGCGGTAACTGTTGTCCTGAACAACCGGCCATGTTACGCCGAGTTGTTTCATTGCCGCCTGCACATTGGACGAGTTCTTCTCGAACTCAAACTCGGGTGTGTGAACTCCTATTATGACGAGGCCCTTGTCCTTGTAGGTCTTGTACCATTCCTTCAGATAGGGGATAGTCCGAATGCAGTTTACGCAGCTGTAGGTCCAGAAGTCCACAATGACCACCTTGCCTCGCAAATCTGCGAGCGTCAGTGGAGGCGAACTCCCGGGCACCGTGGAATC
>CAZKMA010000065.1:0-27266 GCA_964553615.1 uncultured Spirochaetales bacterium
AGCGTTTGGGGCCCCGAGCCCAGGACCTGCGGAGCTTCGTTATTGGATTCGCCGTTGCACTCCTGCCCATGGTGCTCATACTCGGACAGCCGGACCTTGGGACGGCGATGGTGTATATACCAATTTTCATGTTCATGGCTTTCACCTCAGGAACCCGTCCACGATACATTCTGTTTCTCCTGTTCTCGGGTCTGCTGATTATTGTCTTTACTATTCTGCCCGCGTGGCAGAAACAGATCCTCGGCACCCAGGTACCTATACTTCGAGTATTCAGCTCTCCGCGCCTCATGCTATATCCAATACTGGCACTCCTGTTGATCATAGGACTCTCGGCCATCGGATTGCTTGCCCTGAAGCGGCGCTACTATTACTGGATCATATACGCCGCAACGATCTTTGTTGTCGGCCTGGTGGGATCAATTGGCGCGCGTGCGGTGTTGAAAGAGTATCAGATCATGCGGCTCATCGTGTTCCTGGATCCGTACGTAGATCCGAGAGGTGCCGGGTGGAACATAATCCAATCGGTAACTGCTGTCGGTTCCGGCGGTCTGTTTGGCAAAGGCTTTCTTCAGGGTACCCAGAGTCATTATCAGTACCTTCCGCAACAGAGTACCGATTTCATTTTTTCCATTCTCGCGGAGGAGTGGGGATTCATCGGCGCTATGCTGGTATTTGCTCTGTTCATGATCATCCTCGTTCGCGGTCTCTACATTGTTACGCAAGCCAAGGACAGATTCGCAGCGGTCGCCGGGAGCGGCATCGTCGGAATGATCTTTTTCCACTTTGTCGTGAACGTAGGAATGGCCATAGGAATCATGCCGATAACGGGTATCCCGCTGTTCTTTCTATCTCATGGTGGGTCATCGCTGTGGACGGCGCTTATTGGTGTAGGAATACTGATGAGTATCTACCACCACCGGTATCAATACTGAGGAACGGGTGAACGCAGAAATCAAACAGTGTATGTTTTTGCGTACATGCTAAGACAAGTACTCACGCTTCGGTAGATTTCTCATTCCACCCATCCCACCGACACTGCGCCTGGCTCAGGCTGCCCGCCATCCTAACGCGTGAGGCCCCGTTCCTGCGCTTTCTGGGCGTTCCAGATGGCGTCCATCTCCTCGAGCTTGTCCTTTGCCATGGGGTGCTGTCGTCGCTTCATCTCCGTCTCCACCGCCTTGAATCGGCGGATGAACTTCTGATTTGTTCTATGGAGCGCCGAAGTCGGGTCGATGTGGAGAAAGCGCGCAAGATTGACCACGCTGAACAGCAGGTCACCGATCTCTTCTTCAATTTCCTGTACGTTTCCAGATTCTCGCGCTGCCATGCATTCTTCGAGTTCTTCCTGTACTTTGTCACGAACCGGTTGGATATCCTCCCAGTCGAAGCCCGCTTTCGATGCCTTCTTCTGTATCTTATGCGCCCGCTCGAGCGGGGGGAGTGACAACTTGACAGTATCGAGGACCGAGTTCTTTTCAGGTTTGCCTTCAACTTCCGTCTTGATACGGTCCCACTGAGAGATAATCTCCTCCGACGTGGAGGCATCGGAATCTCCGAAGACATGAGGGTGTCGGCGTATCAGCTTATCGGATATTTCATGAAAGACGTCCTCAACGCTAAAGACGCCTTCCTGTTCCTTGATATATGCAATCATCGTGACCAGGAGATAGATGTCCCCGAGTTCCTCGCGGAGATTCTCGTCGTCTGCCTGCACAATTGCATCTACGCTTTCGTAGGCCTCTTCAAGAAGACTCGCTTTCAAGGTTTCCGGAGTCTGTTCGCGGTCCCACGGGCATCCGTCCGGAGCGCGGAGTCGTTTGATAATGTCGAAAAAACGATCAAAGGGGTGCAGTTGTGTTTCGCTGTTCATGCAGGAAACCTACCATAGTTTAAGTGAGCTTACAACGGCCGGAGAAGCCGTCTCAGTAACTCCCGTCTTAAGTAGACCGAATATACATTATCGGAAGTGGGGAGCGTTTGAGGATGGCCGGCAGTTTACCTCCCTCCGATGGCGGTACATGCGGATTGGAGCGCAGGAGCTTGGCCGTCAGTCCCGGTATTCGCTGATCTTCGAGAAGATCCAGATCACGATGAATGAGGTGATGATTGGTGGAAAGATATTCACGGAGTTGTTGAGATTTGCCAGGGCATTGATGATATCGCCAAAGAAATAGTCGATGATACCGCCGAGAAAGGACCCCACAAGGCCCACGATGAGGGCTCCCCAGAAGTTTCCGAGGAAGCGCTTGCGGAATGCATAGTAAAACAGTATGGCCACTGCAAGGCCGATGATTATGTACGTAAGTCCAATGTTCAAATAGTATGTTGCCAATTCGTTTATCCTTTCTCGATTGTTGTTCCATTATACGGAACTCGGCGGATTCGCCAAGAGGTTCTCAGGGGCCTGTCTGGAGCGTCTTGAACGGAATGTCAATGTTCCCGAGGAAGACCGGTACGCTGTACATTGGTGTAAAGGATGCGAAATCAAAACCGTAGGAGACAACAACGAGCGCGATTGTGACGGAGCCAGAGCCGAGCGTTACATCCGGCGGAATGTCGTTGTCCACGGTTGTATAATCGTTTGTCAGAAAGCTTTTCAGCGTGTCCGTGTTCGGAGCCGGATAGACGGGATTATTCCGCTTCAGTTTGACTGTCAAGACACCATCTGAAGTGCTTGCCGTTGCATCTATTGGCGTCGTGATATCCGGATTGAAGTCGAGCGTTACGACAATCGGCTGAGCTTTTTCCGCTGTGGTGAACGGAATCAATGGCGGTGTGACCGGCAATCCGGCCGTCTGATCCGGGAGTATCTGCCGATATCCCCTGCTCTGGATCAAGGCAATTCCCGGAGTGGTTGAACTCTCTATGTCATTCTGGTCGGTCGTGAGGTTGGATGCGCTGCTACTGTCGTAGAACCTGTAATAGACCTGATATCCGAGAAAGTCGCCGGTGTTGTTGTTTGTGGAATCGTGGGTGAAGTGGAACGTGTTTCCCAGTCCCAGGCCCGCGTTCAGTGGTTCGGCCAGATAGGAGATAGTGGGAAGCCCGCAGCCGGATCCCATGCTGGCGGCTATTACTATGAGGGTCCGCAGCACCCACCGGATGTTTCGGCCGCGGCGTTTGCCGGCCCCTCCCCTCGCATCACCCTTTTTTCGCATCAGGGAACCCTGTCAAACGGCACCTATTTGGTTGAAGCAGTGACCGGCTCGAGACCTTCGGGCACGTCAATGAGCTCATAAATGAGCACCGGTCGATTCTTGCCTTTTACCCGGATGTTATCCAGTTCCCGTGCCACAACCCGTTCTTTCACGAGACCATACGTGTATTCGCTCATGATTATGTTGGTCAGATACTGCTTGTTCGTGCCTTCGAGCCGTGCTCCGAGGTTCACGTTGTCACCGGTCAGCGTGTAGTTCATTCTGCCGCTCGATCCCATGTTTCCCACCGTCATTATTCCGGAATTTATCCCTATTCCGATATTAATCTGTTTTTCCTCCGGCCACCCGGAATTGAGCTCGTTCAGCACCTGCATCTGCTTGATGGCACACTTGCAGGCGAGAATGGCGTGGTCTTCCTGGGGAAGCGGAGCACCCCAGAAACACATGATTTCGTCGCCGACATACTTGTCGAGCGTTCCTTCGTACTCAAGAATTACGTCACTCATTGCGGTGAGATAGAGATTCAGATGATTTACCAGCTCCTGTGGCGGCATGGTTTCGGAGAGCGTTGTGAAGCCGCGAATGTCGGAGAAGAAAACCGAAAGCTCCTTGTCCACTCCACCGAGCTCCGGAGGATTCTCGAGAATCTGGTCAACCACACGTGGACTTACATAGCGGCTGAACATATCCCGAATTCTGCGCTTATCCTTCTCCTCGGTCATGACCCGGTAGATAATAACTGCAATGAACGTAAAGAATACTGCGAGCGCCGGCATGCTGAAGTTCAGAAGATAGTTGTCTATATCAAAGACAATTGACGCCGTTATGAAATACGCAAGGATGATGAAGATTGAAACGACGAACGAGATGATTGTTGAGAGTCGCGATGTTATGAAGGCAATGATGAACGCCGTCGTAAGGAGAATGAGGTACGTGAGCCATGCCGGAGACGGATGGATGAACTTGTCCATGAGAATAGTATTCAGTGCATTCGCGTGGATTTCCACGCCGTACATGAGCCCGAACGGAGTTGGCTTTTCATCTTCCGCAATTCCCGGAGCAAATGCCCCGACCATGAGAATCTTGTTCCCCACGGCCTTTGTTCGTGGCCAGGTTGCCGGATCCGGGCCGGGCACGCGTGATGCGTAGGCGGCGTAGGATCTGACCGGGAACGTCTGTGGATCGGCAGGTGATGCACCGGACCGCGGGCCCATATAGTTGATGAGCATATCACCGTACTTGTTGATAGGAATGTTGATATTATGAATCTCTTTGTATACACCGGGTTTGGTCATCTTGCCCTGGGCGTCGTACACGGGCAGTTGTTCGGTAATCCTGTACGGTTCCCACTTCCCGGTCTTCGTGTTGAAGTGTTGCGGATCCGGTATGTGAATGTACTGTCCGATCTTGACCTGGATGTCGTTGAAAGTCTTGTGGAAATACCCGAGAGCGAGAGAGAGTGTGATCGACGGAATGAAATAGTCCTGGTACTTCTTTACCACATAGTAGGAAGTATCAGGCTTTCCGTCTCCGGTTGTGTCCTGCTCAACCTTCGGCGCATTGCGTTCCATCTCCGATTTCAGGTTGGCAAGGACCTGCCGTGTCAGCGGATATGGGACGGTATGATCGACACCCTGGAAATCCGTCCAGGAGAGGCGCTGAAACGCGGCCTCGTCGACCGGCGTGCTCGTGGTGAGGTCCTGCAGCTTGATTCGTTCGAGGAGCCGAGAGGATTTCATTATCATGGGCTGATGCCGATAGACCTTGTCGAAATCCCCAAAGAAGTTCGCGTGTCCGTATCCGGCGGCGGCTTCTGCATAGGGAATGAGCGGCGGTTCCAGTCCATAATTGGTAGGAATGTCCTGCCAGTCGCCGGTGACGTTTGTTATCCGGCCGTCCTTTTTGAATAACGCATCATGACGCTTGAAGTATTCCTGTTCGCTTGCGGGAGCCGGCGGTTCCTTGTCCAGTATCGTCTCGAGATAGACGCGTTCGTTGTCGCGCATGGCTTTCACGAGACGGGCGTCGTTGTATGCATCCTGGCTCGGCTCAACGAAGAAGAGATCCAGGAAGACCGCCCGCTCGCGGTCATTCTGATCCTTGATGCGAGTGAAGGAGTTCAACAGATCGGCGTGGCGATATCGTGGAAATGGCCACCTCCCGAAGCGGGAGAGCGTGTTTGTATCTATGCCAATTATGAGAATATCTGGGGAGATATTGGGATTCCGCTGCTGTACGGTGACACCTTCCTGAACCGTGCGTCCGCGAAAAGATTCCCGAAGATTGAAATGGCTATCAAGAATATAGGTTTCGAGCCGTGCAGGGACAACCGTAAGCACGTTCAGCAGGACCAGCAGGCCGAAGACGAAAATGCCAATGATTAGCGCAAAGTAGCGCGTCTCGAAGATCCGGGTTTTTGACTTTGCCATGTGGTCCCCCGACGCCTGCAGGTCGTCTTCAGCTGGAAAACATAGGAAGCAGAGTGCCGACGAACGCGTGGCGGACCGGTTGTCGGTCCGCGCTTCGGTCCGCCTATCCCGTTAACTCTGTTTGTTCGGGATCAGGCCCTTCACCTGGAGGTAGATTATACGGTCTCTGGCGAGATTTGTCCAACCGCTGGACGGGAAATCACTGACCAGGAGGTCATACTGTTTCTGAGCGTCTTTGTAGTCCTTCTTTGCTTCAGCCAGTCGGCCGAGTGAAAACAGCGCGAGTGGTTTTTCCGGGGTGCTGGAACCGTAGTTCTGTGCAATCTCATTGTATTGTTTCGCTGCCGATGCATTGTCGCCTGCGGCTTCAAACGCTGCGCCGGCATCCATCAGGCTCACCGGAGCGAGGTAACTTTTCGGGAAGGATTTTGCGAGTTTCGTGTAGTTTTCAGCCGCGAGCTTCCAGTCCTTCTTCTCATAGTAGAGATTGCCCCGGATAAAGAGCGCTCGCTGTGCGCCGTAGAGTGCCGGATACTTCTTTATAATGGTGTCGAGTTCCGTCAACAGTTTCGCCTCTATGTCCTTCTTTTTCGCGTCCGATGCGTTCGTCCACGCCGTGTACTCGTTTTGAGCCGCTTCAACGAGGACGGTGGATTTCTGAATCCGCGCGGATCGAATCTCGCTGACCACAACGAAACCGATGATCAAGACAAAGATGGCGATTATGGCGACGAGAAAGACGTACCGGTTTGAGTGAACGAAGGTAGAGAACCGCTCTTTGAACGGAATTTTGGCATGATGCTCGGTTTCTTTGGCCATGGTACAGACTCCTTTGATATCCCTGTAATTGCTAGTTTCGTATTGCGAGCTCTTTCATCAGTCGCGAAAGATATGTTCTTTGAATGCCGAGGACTTTTGCAGTGACGGTCTGGTTCCATCCGTGTTGCGAAAGCGTGCTTTCTATGAGATGACGTTTGAAGAGGTTAATTGAGTCCTTCAACGTCTTGCCTGTGTATTCTTCGCCGCGTGTCCGCTCGGTAGGTTGAAGAATCAGGTCCGACGGCTTGATCCGGTCGTCCTGGCAAATGACTACGGAGCGCTCTATTGCATTCTCGAGTTCACGGACGTTTCCTGGCCAGGAATAGGTCAGGAGCGCTTCAAGTGCCGAATCCGTGAATCCGCGGATCTGTTTTTTTACCTCTCGGTTGAACTTCTTGAGGAAGTAGTCGGCGAGCACCGGAATGTCCTCCCTCCTCTGCCGAAGCGGCGGGATCGCCAGGGGCAGCACGTTCAACCGATAGAACAGGTCATTGCGGAATTTACCCTCGTCAACGGCCTTCTCGATGTCTCTATTTGTTGCCGCGATAATACGGACATCCACGTGGATCTGCTCACTGGCTCCTAACTTTTCAAAGGTCTTGTGCTGAATTACCCGAAGCAGCTTTGCCTGAACCGGAAGAGGAACCTCTCCAATTTCGTCCAGAAAAATCGTACCACCATCCGCCAGTTCGAATCTGCCTCTGCGCTCGGAGGATGCGTCGGTGAACGCCCCTTTTACGTGCCCAAAGAGCTCACTTTCGAGGAGCGATTCCGCAAGTGCCGCACAATTGACCCGAATGAGCGGCTGGTCCCGCCGGTTGCTCTGCATGTGGAGCTGTTCGGCGAAAAGCTCTTTTCCAACGCCGCTTTCGCCGAGGATGAGCACCGAGGAGTCACTGCGAGCGGCACGCGAAACTATCTGCATCTTCTCTTCGATGATTTTGCTGCGATAGATCAGGGTGTGGTATCCCTGCGAAGAGATGATTTGCTCGTTCAGATTATCTATTTCGTCGCGCACGCGTTGAAAGTTGTGGGCGTTCTGAACTGCAAGCGCCGCCTGATTTGCAAATATCTCTATCCAGAAGAGGTCTTCCTGATCGAACGGCTTTCTGTTCTTCTTGTTGATAAGCTCGATTACTCCGACGCATCGCTCACGGATTCGCATCGGTGCCGCCAGAATAGACGCGGTGGGAAACCCGATGTTCCGTGATATTTCGGAATAGAATCTCGAGTCGTCAGCGACATCGTTCACGACGAGCGAACGATTGTGCTCGGCAACCCATCCGGCGATCCCCTCCCCCACGTTCAGCGAGTACTTCTTTACGTCCTGAGCCTTTGTCCCAAGAGCGATTTCGAAGTAGAGCTTGTTGTTCTCCGCGTTCAGCAGGAGGAGGGAGGATGCCTCGGCGTCAGTCAACCGGGTCGCAGATTCCAGAATACGAGTCAACAACGCTTTCGCATCGGAATAATCTGAGTTGATAAGCGTGTTGATCTCGATGAGTGTTTCGAACTTGTTGGGATCGACACTGGACTTGAGCATGCTTGTTCAGCGCTGGCTGCTTACTCCTCGGAGTTCTCCTGTTCCTGAACTTCCTCGGGTTCCGCCTGCTCGGGCTCAGCCTGCTCAGCCTTTGCTTTCTCGGGTTCCGCCTGCTCGGGCTCAGCCTGCTCGGCCTTTGCTTCTTCGAGTTCCGTTTGCTCGGCCTCGGGTTGCGTCGGCTCTGGTTGGTCGGGTTCCGTTTGCTCCGGCTCGGGTTGCTCGTCCTGGACGATCTCATCTTTGAGGTAGTCACCTATGGTGAAGGTTGCTTCTCCCTCGTCGTCCTGAATGTATTTCTTGAGCTCCTCGGCCTGAACTTTTCGTTCGAGGTCTCGGAGAGAGAGCGAAAGGCGCTGCCGGGATGGGCTTATCTCGTTGACCACCGCTCGGATTGTGTTGCCAACCTTGTATTTCTTGACGGCGTTCTCGTACGGTTCTATCCGTGGATCTGAGAATCCTGCCTTTCCAATAAGTCCTTCAATTCCGCCAGGCACACGCACGAAGACGCCGAAATCGGTAATGTTGGTAATTTCACCTTCTATGATGCTTCGTTCAGGATAAGCCTTGCGCAAAGATTCCCAGGGATCATCTTCCAGCTGCTTAACGCCGAGGCGGATATTGTGAGTTTCAGGATCCACATGGATAACCATGCACTCGACTTCGCTTCCTTCTTCCAGCGCAGCACTCGGGTGTTTGAACTTTTTGGTCCACGAAATATCGTCCACATGGAGGAATCCGTCTATTCCCTCATCGAGTTCGACGAAGGCTCCGGAATTGGTAATCTTCTTCACGGGCCGTTTCAGGCGGGTTCCTACCGGGTATTTCAATTCCATGTTTTCCCACGGATTGGGAAGAACCTGCTTGAGACCGAGAGAGACCTTTCCATTGGGTATGTCGTAGGCGAGAATCTTGGTCTCCACCTCGTCGCCCACCTGTAGCACCTCTTTCGGGTGACTGATGCGCTTGACCCATGAGAGCTCGGAGATGTGGGCAAGGCCTTCAATGCCCTCCTGAAGCTCTATGAACGCACCAAAATCGGTGAGTTTGGTTACTGTCCCCTTGACTACCTGGTCCACCTGATAGGTGTCCTCGAAGCGGTTCCACGGATCTTCGGTCATGTGTTTGAGCGAAAGGTTAATCTTCTTCTCTTCCGCGTCCATGCGGATGACCTTGAGCTGCACGCGAATGCCCTTCTTTACGAAATCCTTGGGTCGGGTCACATGACCCCAGCTCATGTCGTTTATGTGAAGGAGCCCGTCAAAGCCACCAAGGTCTATGAATGCGCCGAAGGACGTGAAAGATTTTACAATGCCTTCAATGACATCTCCAATCTTGACATGTTCGAAAAATTCCCCGCGTTTTTTCTCGACCTCTTCTTCCAGCCATGCTCTTCGCGAAAGAACAATATTGATGCGGTTGTCGCTGTACAGACGGTCAATGTAGTACTTGGACTTGAGTCCGACGTACTCTTCCGGTTCTTCTACGCGGTGGAGGTCCATTTTGGAAATCGGGTTGAATCCCCGAACTCCGTGACCAAGGAGGATTTCAAATCCGCCTTTGATGCTTTTGTCGACTACACCATCGACTGCCTCGTGATCCTGAAATGCTTTGCGCAGGTTCTTCCAGAAGACCTTCTCGTCGGCTTTTTTCTTGGAAACAACGACTTCGCCGTTTGTTGTTTCCTTGTTGAGAAGTACTACACTCACCGTATCGCCGATCTGTGGAGTTTCGTCGAACTCACCGACCGGGATCTTACCTTCCGATTTGTATCCTACATCAATGAAGACCTGTTCGGTCCCAACCTCTACGATTCTTCCATCTACAAGCTGGCCAACTTCCAGTTCATCAAGAGATTTAAGATATTGTTCCTGCAGCTCCTCCTGTAAGTTGGAAAAATCAGATACTTCGGCGTTTTTCGTTGATCTATCGCTCATAACTGCCTTGTAACTCCTGAAGTTTTATCGTGTCCGTGGATGTTCGCTACCACTTTCTCACAAACTTGTTCGATGGTCAAGTGAGAGGTATCCAAATAGAGGGCGTCCGGAGAGATCTGGAGTCGACCAAACTCTTTTGTTTTGTCAATCTCGTCCCGCCGGCGAATACTTTCTTCTATCTGTTGCAGCGTCATCTCGCTGGTTCCCTGTGCGAATCTGCGCAACGCGCGAGTTCGGATGGATGCATCAAGATATATTTTCACGTCTGCGTCCGGAAATACGACAGTAGTCATATCGCGGCCTTCGACGACGAGGTCCATGGACGTGGCTGTCTCCTTGAGGCGTTTGTTGACCTCGTCTCTGACTTCGGGGATTGCCGAGTGACGGGCAACCCAGTGGTCCACATCATCAGCCCGAAGCAGGTTTTCCACTTCGACCCCGTCCACAGAGATGTGCCCGAGCCGGAGCGATATCCGGATGTCCCGTGCGGTGCGGATTACGGTTTGCCGATCTTCGGGGTTGCCGAATTGGAGCACCTTCCAGGTAACTGCACGGTAGAAACTGCCTGAGTTCAGGTAGAACATGTCGGCGCGTTCGGCAATCGTTCGTGCAATGGTGCTCTTTCCGGTGCCTGCCGGTCCGTCGATAGCCACTACCATCGGTCGCGTACCTCCTTGCCTGGCGGCTGCATGCCGGCTTTCTGGTAGAACCAGCCGATTTCGGTGCGAGTCAGTGACCGATAGTGCCCCGGTTGAATTCCTTTTACCGTAACCTGTCCAATCCGGATCCGATGGAGGCGCTTGATTGTAATGTTGTCGGATTCGAATACCGTGCGAATTTCCCGATTCTTTCCTTCTTCGAGCACCAGGCGCACCGTGCGTGCGTTATGATAGGAAAAATCTTTGAGATGGTAGGTTTCACCCTTGATTTGGATCCCTTCCTGGTACCGTTTGAGGAATTCCGACGGAACAGGATGAGGCGTTTCTACCAGATATTCTTTTTCGACGCCGGAACTCGGGTGGGAAACCGCTTTTGCGAACTGTCCGTCATTTGAGAAGAAGATGAGACCTGAGGAGAGAAAGTCCAGACGGCCGACAGTGAAGAGTCTTTCACGGAACGCCGGTGCTACCAGGTCGAGCGCGAGGGGGCGACCCTGCGGATCCGAGGATGTACACAGGTATCGGCGCGGCTTGTGAACCGCCAGGTATATGAGCCGCTTCTGGGGGTATACCGGGCGGCCGTCGAACTGCACCCGATCTCCAGGCTGAACCAGAGAGCCCATTTCCCGGATGACCGTTCCATTAACGCGCACTCTCCCCTGGAGAATGATCTCCTCGCTCTTTCGCCGCGAAGCGACACCGGAGCGTGCGAGGTACACCTGGAGTCGGAGCCCGTTCTGTTCAGCCATTGAGTTCGAACCTGTCCTTGTCTGCTTCGTCGAGCTTCGGAAGTTCGGCAATGCTCGAAAGGCGAAAAAACCGCAGGAATTCCTTGGTGGTTCCGTATTGCACCGGCTTGCCCGGCGCATCCTTCTTTCCAACTTCCCGGATAAGATCCCGTGACGAAAGGATCTTCATCATACTGTCGGCAGCCACCCCGCGGATGTTCTCTATCTCCGCACGCGTGATCGGTTGAGAGTATGCAATGATGGAGAGCGTTTCCATGGCGGCACGACTGAGCTTCTTGTCGTTCTTCTTGCCGTATCGGTCGCGAAGCGAGGGCCAGAGCTCCTGTTTGGGTGCCAGTTGAAAGCCCTCGCCAATTTCCACCAATTCGACTCCGTGCGATCTCGTCGCGTACTGATCCCGCAGGATGTCCAGCACCTGGACAACCACATCTTTTGAGAGTCCGCCTATTCGGGCAAGCGTGGGTACGTCCACGGGGTCCGATTCGAGAAAAAGAATCGCATCTATGATGGAGGCTTCATTCTGCAGATCCATCACTGTCCTCCACTTCCACCGGTTGCGGCTCACCGGCACGTATCCGAATGTCTCCGAAGAGTCTGTTCTGAAAAACCTTGATCCGTTTTTCTTTCACCGACTCGAGCACGGCAAGGAACGCGCAGACCACATCCATTATCGAATCGGGACGGACCACCAGGTCGGCAAAGATGAACTCACCACGGGTCTCGAGAAACTCGGTGATCAATGCAATTTTTTCATTGATCGTGACCTCTTCATACAGATCGATAATGCGTTCGGGGGTGAGTGACGACATGATGGTCGTGAATGTGCGCAGGAGGTCCCACACCTCAATTTCATCCCACAGCTCGTCATCGCCTGCAAATTCCAGGGTCTTCTGCTTCTTCTGCCGCTCGATTACCCATTCCGCCTCCCGCTCGAGGTCTGTCATGGCTTCCGAGAGCTTCTTGAACTTCTGGTAGTCTATGAGCCGTTCCACGAGCTCCTTGCGGGGGTCTTCCAGCTCATCGTCGACATTGAACTCAATCGGGAGCAGCATGCGCGATTTGATGTACAGCAGCGTGGCTGCAAGAACATAGAACTCGGTTATGTTTTCCAGATCTACGCGCGTGGCATACTCAAGGTACTTGAGGTATTGTTCAGTTATCTGCGCAATAGGGATGTCGTAGATGTTGATCTCCGAGCGCTTTATGAGAAAGAGCAGCAGATCCAGCGGACCTTCGAAGTCGCCAAGGTGAAAATGCTGCTTTTCCGGAGCGGTGAGCTCATCCATACAGTCGTCGTGCGTCCTTATCTCAGTATTTCGGGTGCGGTTGTCAGAGTGTCGGCGCCGATGGTCAGGGTGTCACTACTGCGGCGAAAGCTTATTATACCGCTCGGCGGGTGGCGAGTAAATACCCTGCGGCGGAAGTGCGGCAAGGATCGAGGCGTATGGGGTGTGAGTGGAGGGTTCTCGGAGATCGGGATCAATATCGAGGAGCGGGACCAGGACGAATTGCCGATCATTCATTCGAGGGTGTGGAATGATGGGAGACGGCCCGGTTCGCACAAGGTCTCCGTAGAGCAGGATGTCTATGTCGATGGTTCGAGGCCCCTTTGGAACCTCCCTGTCCCGAACCCGACCGAGCATGTTTTCGATCTGGTGAATGCGGAAAAGCAGCTGTTCAGGCGACAGGTTTGTGACGCCACGAACAACCGTATTCAGGAAACGCGGTTGATCGACGAAATCCCTCGGGTCGGTTTCGTACACCTGCGCTTGAACGAGATCCGAGAGTGAGCGCTCAAGCGCGGCTGTCGCCTGCCTGAGGTGCCCTACCCGGTCTCCCTGATTCGATCCGAGGCCAAGGTATACCATTGTCATGAGGGATCAGAAAAGCTCGTCTTCTTCAGGCTGCATCGGCTGTTTTGCCGGCTTGGACGGAGCACTCTTTCGAGCGGCGGGTCGTGCGGGTTCCGGCGCCGTGCGCGGGGATTCGGCCACCACGCTTCCCGCATCCGTCTCTATGTCCATCGCCGACCCGTTTCCGGCGGAGGGCTGCATGTTGTCGGCTTTCTCCGCCGCTTCGTTCTTCTGTTCGGATACCTTCGGCGGAAATATGACCAGTCGCAACTTCTGGTCTATGGACTCTGCAATGTCGGCATTCGATTCGAGAAACTCCTTCGCGTTTTCACGGCCTTGACCGATTCTCTCTTCGCCATACGAATACCAGCTGCCGCTTTTTTGAAGAACATCGTATTTCAGCGCAGCATCCAGGAGACTGCCGGTTGCGGAGATCCCCTTGCCGAACATGATTTCAAGTTCTGCCTTTCGGAATGGAGGCGCAACCTTGTTCTTGACAACCTTGACGCGTACCTTGTTGCCGATGGCGTCATCGGAGCCTTTGCTGATGGTCTCTATCTTGCGGACCTCGAGCCGGACCGACGCATAAAACTTCAGCGCCTTTCCGCCGGTGGTTGTTTCCGGGTTTCCGAACATGACACCGATCTTCATGCGTATCTGGTTTATGAAGACGAGACAGGTGCCGGATTTCGATATCGTGCCGGTCAGCTTACGCAATGCCTGGCTCATGAGGCGTGCCTGGAGCCCCATGTGTGAATCGCCCATGTCGCCTTCTATTTCCGCCTGCGGTGTGAGTGCCGCCACAGAGTCGACGACTATTATGTCCACCGCACCGGACCGTACCAGGGATTCAGCTATTTCGAGCGCCTGCTCCCCGTTGTCCGGCTGCGAAACCCACAATTCATCGATATTGACCCCGAGTGCACGGGCGTAGGATGGGTCGAGCGCGTGCTCGGCGTCGATAAATGCGGAGATTCCGCCCCGCTTCTGCGCTTCAGCAATGGCGTGAAGGGCGAGCGTTGTCTTTCCTGAAGACTCGGGGCCGTATATTTCAATGACCCGACCGCGCGGATAGCCACCGACTCCCAGGGCTTCATCGAGGAGAATAGATCCGCTTGGGATAACTTCCACGGCTATATTTGAGAGCCCGGTGCCGAGCTGCATAAGCGAGCCCTTGCCGAACTGTTTTTCAATTTGTAGTCGGGCCGCTTCGAGAGCCCGCTCGCGCTCCTCGTGATGATCTCCGGACCGCGATATGATATTTGATTCTTTCTTAGCCATGTTTGCTCCTCGATGCAGACCACAACCGAATTTCGCGTGGTGCTTCGAATCTACGTGCATCTTATAGCTACACATTTGTACGGTCAATAGATTCCTTGTGCCGATATTCGAAGTGTGGGTAGATGGTTCAAATGTGCGTTGATGATCGGGGTATTCTCGCTTTTCGAATCGGTAGCTGCGTGGCCACAGACCCCGCCGCCAACTGCTACGGATTCGCAGACAAGCTCCTTCTATCGACTCCTGCTGGCATCCGCGCCGGAAAAGGCTATCTGGCCAATTCTTGACCGGGTATTCGCGGATATCGCCGCCGGTCGCAGCGACTCGGGAAAGGGTGTGCTTGATGCGCTGGTTGGTGGAGCCGGGGTGCTGTCCGACGCCGAGCGGGAAACCATGGAATTCGAGGTCCTCAGTGCGCTGCTTTCAATGCGAAACGGCGGTGTTCCGGTCGGTGCGACCGGCGTCACACAGTCGGCGGTCCAGACAACCGCGCCATGGCCCGCCGCAGACCCTCCGCCTGGGGTGCTGCGGATGTACCGCGGAATAGGCAGCATTCGCGACCCGTCGCTTCGGGCTATGGTCCTGCGCGCCGTTTCCGGGGCGAAGAACCTCGAAATGAAGCCACTCGTGCTGGAGGGAGATCGGCTCTCGGCCGCACTCTCCCGGGTTCCCAGCTCCCACGAGCCCGGGGAACGGCGTGAGTTCGGTTTCGACAGTCCGCTGGAGGAAGAGGCCGCCGCATTCGTCTATGTCTGTCGCGGGCGAGTGAACGCGCCGCTGGCAATGTCTCTGTCCGGTATTGCGCAGTTCTCACGTTCGGCCGCCACGGTGAAGGCAGCCCGATTTCTCGGCAGGTCGTTCTTTCAACAGAAACATTGATGAATTCTTGTCATTCGAAGTGTGGAATTTCTTATCGGGACCATGTAAGATGGCGCCATGAGGGGAGATCTGCTGCTTCTTTCCACCCGGTCGATGCAGGAATATGCATCGCGCGTTGCGTATCAGCTGAAGACGTTTCCGGATTTCTATTCGGCCGCCAACAGCAATGACTATGTCGGCCGGCTCGAAACGTTGAAGTTCGCCGATGGCGAAATGGAAGTCGAAGTGCACACGTCTTTGCGCGGCAAGGACGTGTTTCTTTTTTCTGCCGCCGGCAGAAACGCACGGGGCCTGAGCGTAGAGGAGAACAAGCTCGAGCTCTACCACGCAATTGACGCCCTGAGGCGTGCCCAGGCGGGAAAGATTACCCTGTTTGAGCCCTACTGCAGCTCATCCCGTTCGGACCGGACAACCCGGCGAAACTCGGTAGGCTTCTGGGTTCACTACAAGACCCTCGTAAGTCTCGGTGTCGACCATATCATTACCTATCAACTGCACTCGGACAAGAGCAAGACAGTTGTGGATCCGACGATTTGTGCAATTGATGACGTTCCCGCAGACTCTCTGCTCAGCGAGTACATCACCGACAATTTCATCCGCACACCCGAATTTCTGGATGGGCCCGTGCATTCGGAGTGGGCATTCTGTTCGGTGGATGCGGGCGGCGAAGGCGCCGCAAAGAAGTACTCACGGTCCTTCGGTGCGAAACTCATGATTGCCCACAAGCAACGGGACTACAACAGGGCGAATACCGTCGAATCTATCAGAATCCTCTCGGACACACCGGTTGAAGGCAAGGAGGTGTGGATCATCGACGATATGATTGACACCGCCGGCTCGGTATTCGCACTTGTGAAGGAGTTGCGTAAGCGCAAGGTCGGCAAGGTCAACATTGCCGCAGTCCACGCGGTCTTTTCCGAGCCCGCAATCGAGCGGCTCCTGCTTCTGTACAACGACGGTCTCCTGGAGAATCTGGTGGTGACGGATACTGTTGCCTGTACCGAAGAGATACGGCAGCAGCTCCCGTTCCTGCACGTCGTTTCATCTGCCCGGCTTTCGGCGGAAATCGTTATGCGGCTTCATGAAGAGAAGTCGCTTTCTCCGTTTTTTGATCCGTTCAGTCCGCAGAAGTATATGTCGTCGCTAAAACTGTTTCTGTGAATCGATCAGAATAGTCACCGGACCGTCGTTCACATACCTGACGTCCATCTTTGCCTGAAACTTCCCGCCCCGGGCGGGTAATCCGTGTTGCGAGAGCGAGTCCAGCACCCGCTCGTACAACCGCTCTGCATGGTCGGGCCGGGCTGCCGAGTCATAGGAGGGGCGCCTGCCCCTGCGTACATCGCCGTAGAGCGTGAATTGCGATACGACCATCACCTCATAGTCCAGATCGATCACGCTCAAGTTCATTTTCCCTTCCACGTCCGGGAAAATACGCAGATTCGCAATCTTGTCACTCATGTACTCCACGTCTGTGGTAGTGTCGGTGTGCGTGACTCCCAGATAGACAAGCAGGCCGCGATCGATCGACGAAATCAAATCTCCGTCCACCGTCACGGAGCATTCCCGAACCCGCTGCACGACGGCGCGCATCAACTGCCTCCGGCAAGTATCGGCCGGATGGATGTGGCTGTCAGACTGATCTTCCTGCCGTTGGTCGAGATTTTTGCAATGATTTCAAGCGCTTCCGCGTTCTGGATATTTGCGGCAAAGTGCATGGTTACGGGCACTATGCCGTCGAGGACCTTCTCAGTCTGGTACCCGACCAGAAAATCGAAGGTAATGACGGCGTCTGTCACCTGGAGGTTGGATACCTTGCCCTTCCAGCGTACGTAACAGTCGTTGTACAGTGAGGGCGCTGCCATGACCTGCTGGTAGGTGAAATTGTCCCGAAACGTGACAAAATCCGGCTTGCGGAGGTAGTCTCGAAACAGCTTTGCCTTCTCTTTCAACGCCGGTGATGCGTTTGATTCAAGAATGCGGTTGGTTTCCATGGCGGCCATGTTGTCACGGTATCCATCGAAGTACTTCTGAATAAGGAGAAACGTGTCTTTGATTTCGGTTGGCGTGAGTATGTAGCGAAATGTGCCATTATATGCGGTGATATTCTTCACATCCGGGCCGATCTTCAGAACCTCGGCGCCGGCACGTTCGGGCGGCGGAGGCTTCAGCGCGGTGGTAATGACCGGCCGAAGCAGAAAGACTGCAGGCGCCAGCACCAGGAGGGCGACTGCCACGCCGAATATCCAGCGAGGGACGCGAAATGGAGGCTTCGGGTAGAGGGCTCTGATTTTGCCCGCCTCTACGGCTTCCAGCAGCATGCCGGGTTCCATGTTCCGCTTTATCAGCTCCAGGCCCTTGCGCGCAATCCTGTTCTTCGGTTCACGCTCGAGGATTTCCAGCCAGAGACGCAGCGATTCCTCGGTATCCCTGCGCATGAGCTGAACAGCGGCAAGCGCCAGCATGATCTGCGTATCGTCGGTTTCCAGCTGTTGCGCCCGTTTCAGGTAGGACTGCGCGCCCCCGACATCCTCGGTATGGAGGCAGGAGACTCCCAGCATATAGTAAAAGCGTGGATTCTCTCTGAAGAGAAAAACCTGGGATTCGAGCAGACGGATAACCTCGGCGTATCGCTTCTTCTGAAAGAGCGCCTGTGCCTTCTTGAGCGTGCCGGACTTCATGCCGACGTCTGTTCCCCCTGTCCAGAACCCGTCACTGGGTGGTGTACTGCGATTTTCGAGCCTCGAGTGCGCTCAGCTGATCCTGAATCGATTTCAACTGAGCCTCATCGATCGTTCCTGCCGGCGCAGAGATCAGCTCATTGAGCTTCTTCACGAGCTCCGATGCCTTCAGGTAATCCTCTTCCAGAGCCCCGTGCTGCGCGTCTGTTGCGTTCGTCTGGCCGTTGTTTATCACATTGTTACCTGGCTGTGCAAGCGAGTTGTTGCCGGGTGCTGCGGGCTGCTGCGGGGCCGCGGGCGCCGGGGGAGCTGCAGCCGCCGAAGCGGCGGAGGGTACCCCTGATGTCATGGAAACCGATTCACCGGTGAAGCCCGAGGGGTTCTTGTCTCCCATTACCGTAACGATCTTCCTGGTTGCCCCTGGATTCAAGGTCTGCAGTTCATAATTGAGCTGCACGGCGGAATCATTTATCGAATACGGCATAAGGTTGAAGTTTCGCGAAGTATTGACCTGAAAATCCCAGGGAGCTTCGTTGAGCCGTTTCCAGTTGGCGAGAGCCACGGAGGTCGGCGTAGTGATATCCGTGCCGAACAGCATGATTTCCAGTCCCAGCGGTGCATTCCCGGAAGATTCGGAAATAACATAGGGATCACGGGCCGACGGGTCGAGCGCGGTTTCGTGGGTTATTGCGCCTTCCTCGGCAGATCGGAAGTGGGCGGCTGAATGTTCCCCGAGTGTGGTATCTATCAGGTAGCGGGCTCCGACCTTTGTGGCCCTGTTCCCCGTGTTTTGGACCGTGACTGTAATGACAACGCCGTTTGCGGCGCTTGAATCCGGCGAGCGGGTGAATCTGAATGCCTGCGTAACGGTGAGAGTACGGGAAGTCCAGACGAATGATGCATTCGAGCCGTCATGCTCGATTTTCTGGGTGAATGCGGACGTATCTCCCATTCGATAGAGCTGATCGCCCTCGGCAATGGTCAGTCCGCTCGTCCTCGGGTCGTCCGAGAAGAACAGGGGTACATACTCCCCTTTCGCGGAATCCGTAAGAGAGAAAAGGGAAAACCGACCCGTAGTCTCGGAGAGAACGAGCTTCATTTTCCCCTCTTTCAGATCAAGTGCCGACAGGGATGCCGCAGCGGCGGCGAACAGCAGAATCGCAATTATGCGGGAAAGCTTCATTTCGTTCCTCCCGGACTGCTGTCCAACTGCGACTTGAAGAACTGTTGCAGCTGTTCCGCCTGACGTCGAAGATCAAGCAGCGCGGATTTTCCGGTATCGGCAGCCGGCGGCACAGTGGTTACCGAACCGGGCGGGAGCCGGGACTGGAGATCGGCTATCTGCTGCTTCAACTGCTGAATTGTCTGTTCCCGCTGAACGAGCGTACTCTGCAGCTCACCGATCTGTCCGCTGAGACGTGTGACCTCATGGGACAGTTCGCTGTCTCCCTTCCCCGTAAGCTCTTTCTGGTACGCGGTAATCGCTTCCTTGTAGGTCTTTTCTTTCCGCTGGAACTCGGTGAAGGCCCGGAGTGATTCTTCATGACTCCACTGAAGGAGCTTCAGGAGCTCCTGCTCTCGTTTCTTCTGGTTTATAAGTGCCAGCCGGTATTGCGCTGCCTCTACGCGGTAGCTTGTTGGAAAGTTCTGAAGTACCGCGGTGAACAGTTTTTGTGCGCTTTCGAACTGGCCGAGGTTGTAGAGCGATTCGCCGGCCCAGTAGTATGCATTCGCAATAAACGGCGACTTGGGGTATTTTGCTATGAACGCCTGGAATGCCTGTATTGCCGACTGATAATCCTCCTGCAGGAACAGCACACGGGCCTTGAGATAGGCGGCTTCGGGGACTGCGGGATGATCCGGATAGTGTATAAGAAAGTATTCCAGATTGCGCTCGGCGTCTTTAAGGCGATTCAACGCAAGAGCGGTCTTCCCCATCCAGAAGTAACCGTCTCCGATGTAATTTCTGAATGCGGGATCTGCCGGATGGATCGTCAGTTCGCGGAACTTCACCAGGGCGGTTGTGTAGTCGCTCGTGCCGAACGCTCGAATGCCGCTCTCCAGCAACTGATGTGGAGCCTGAGCCGATGCGGCTGAGAGAGCCGATGCGGCTGAGAGAGCCGATGCGGCCGACTGAGCGTTCTGGGCATACAAATGGCTTGTCGCTGCCACGCAGGCCATGGCGGCAGCAATGACCAGAAGACGCGTCACTGAAGAGGCAATTGCCCCGAATAACCTCCCGGACAGCCGGTGTGCTGGTCGAGTTCTCATCACTTTCCAGTACCTCTTTTCCATTGTCGACCGCGATTCTTGCGAACTGAACGGCTTTTGTTGACCCGAATCTACCCCCGGCGGAGCAGTTCGACTTCCGCGGCCGGATCGTCGGCTGCGAAAAAAGCGGAGCCGGTTACCAGGACATCCGCACCCGCGTCGACCAGCAGTGGCCGGGTTTCCCGGTTGACTCCCCCATCCACGGCAATGCGGTACGAGTGGCCGTCCTTCCGGCGCAACGCTGCAAGCGTACGCACCTTCTCTACGCATTGTGGAATGAGTGTCTGGCCGCCGAAACCGGGATTCACCGTCATGACCAGAATTATGTCGACATCAGTAAGTATTTCGGTCAGGGCGGACGCCGGCGTCGACGGGACTATCGATATCCCGGCCTTGACGTTGCAGGCATGGATCTCCTGAATGATGCGATGGACGTGGATTGCAGCCTCCAGATGGAAGGTGATGTGATCCGCGCCGGCGTCCGCAAACCACCGGACCATCTTTTCCGGAGCCTCTACCATCAGATGAGCATCGAAGGGCAACCTGGTGAGAGATCGCAAATCCTTGACCATCTTGGGGCCGAATGTAAGATTCGGCACAAAATGACCGTCCATAACGTCCAGATGGACCCAGTCCCCTCCCGCCTGCTCAATGAGCCGGATACCGTCGGCGACATTGGCGAAGTCGGCAGAAAGCACCGATGGAGCGACCAGTATGGGGAACTCGCTATCCCCGGCCATGCGGTTATGTTCTTCCATGGACACAATAATATTCGAACTCGTCGATAAGCGCAAATGAGATTCTCCGTAATTTGTGCCCGTGGAATGGGATACGCGCACGTTTCCAACGATTCTCTGGATTGCACGGATTGACCCTGAGGACCTCACTGATTGGGCCTGCGGTTCGTTGACTAATTATTTCCTATTGATATAATGATTAAAAGCGCAAGATGTATGAAGGGTATGGCTCAGGACAACTATCTGGTGGATGAAGAAAATGTTGAACGAATGCTGCTTGACGGATATGAGCGAATCAGGCTCCATGATGTTGAAGGCGGCATCCAGTACCTCGAGCGTGCCCTGTCGATCGATTTCGATGATGCGGAAGTTGTTTCTTCACTGAAGATTGCCAACTTCTGGAAAGAACGGCAGGCGACACTCGGGGCTATCACCGATCCCTTCGAGAAGGGCGAGTACCTGTTATCTCAATGGCGTCCATTTCAACGGTTCCTCGATCGTGTGGGGAAACCGTCGGAGCAGTGTCTGTACGCAGTTCGGCAGCACGTTTTCGGCCAGGCACTCGACCAGTTCCTGCGCCTTTCGGAGGAAGCAGGCCGCAGGGACATGGAGCTCCTGCTGCGAATAGGACGCTGTTACAAGGGAATCGGAGAGTACGACCGTGCGCTCGAGAACCTGAAAACAGCCGGTCAGCAACGCCGGGAGGATCCGGAGATTCTTGCGGAACTGGCGGACTGTTATGCACTGGTGAATGAGGTGCAGGCGTCGAAGGCATTCTTTCGTGAGGCTTTTTTTATTGGACCGCAGCAGGTGGGCATCTGGGGACTTGAGTCTGAGATGATCCGGAGGCTCATTGCAAAGGTCCGAGAGCTTGGGTTTGAGAGCCCGGTACTCGAGGAATGGTTGCCCGTCTACGGAGTACTCTTCGGGGTATTCACGGTGAAACGGGAGCTTCGGTCCATTGAGTACGGGAAGCTGAAACAGTCGATCTATGCCCTGGAACGCGAGTTCCAGGATCGTAATGAAAACGAGGATGTGCTGATGCCTCGGCTCATTAATCGGTACTTCTGGTTGATTGACCACTATGTAAGTACCGGTGAGGACCGAGGAAAGATAGACGAGGTTCTTCTGAAGCTCAGAACCTTGAACCCGGCTATCTACCAGCAATATACGAATTGACGAATATCGTATGGTGTTCGTTGTGTGCGATGAAGGCTAAAACGGGGAGCAGGTGCTCATGTCAGAAAAATTGTTGAAGTCGATTGGTGAACTCCTCAATGAGGAAAAGTGGACACGTGCCACTCTGAACAACTACACGGTGAACAATTTCAAGGATCTCGATGAAATCCTCGGTCAGGTCACGGAAGCCGAAGTTGAAGAGGAAGTGGGAGAATTATGCGATGAGCACCTCCAGCACACGAAGAACAGCATAATTGCGCTGTATCTTTCCGGGGTACTGAACCTATCCCGCCAGACGGTTGACGATACCAATCTCATAATGCTCATAAGTATCTTCACGGACAACCACAAGTGGGGAATTGTTGAATATCTGTGTGAGCGCATTCTGGAGTTCGGCGAGAATAAGGTAGCGCTCAGAACGCTTGCTGAGTGTCACAACAACGAAAACCAGCCGGAACGCATGTACGAGGTGTGGGAACGGCTCATCCGCGTGGACTACGAGGAAGCCGACATTGTCAAGCATCTTGCGGAGCGCAAGGAAAAAGAGGGTGCGCTCGAAGACGCGGTGAGCTATTACAAGAAGGCTCTGCACCGCTATATAAACAAGAAACTCTTCACCAATATCAAGGAGATCTGGAACAAGCTTCTTGCCCTTGCACCCGAAGAGACCGAGTTTTTCTACCATGCCGAAGGGAAAATTGCGAAGTCGGTGAGCGAAGATCGCGCAGTACAGTTGCTTACCGATCTTTACCCCTACTTCAAGGAACACGAGAAGTGGGACATCGCAATTGACATCCTGAAGAGAATTCTCAGTTACGACGGGAAAAATGTGTGGGCCCGAAAGGAAATAACCGAGTGTTTCCGCGGTAAGTTCGCCCACCACAGCCATCTGGAAGAGTACGTCAAGCTCTCCAACCTTACCCAGAGCTGGAGAAACGTACACGACGCAATTGCCGATTTCGAAAAGCACATCTCTTTCGATGCCGGAAACTTCGTTTTCCACCGCAGCTGGGGAGTCGGCCTCATTCGTTCGATAAAGGACGATGAGATTCTGATCGACTTTGTGAAAAAGCGCGGGCATACGATGTCGCTGAAGATGGCCGTGAGCGCATTGAATATTCTCCCGAAAGAGCACATCTGGGTGCTGAAGAGTACCTGGAAGAAGGAAAAACTGCAGGCTCAGGTGAAGAAGAATCCATCCTGGGCGCTGAAGGTGGTTATCCGCAGCTATGAAAACGCTGCGGACATGAAGAAGATAAAGGCGGAGCTTGTGCCTTCCGTTCTCACGCAGAACGAATGGTCGAGCTGGAGCACCAAGGCACGAGAGGTTCTGAAGACCGACGAGTCGTTTGGGAATCTGCCGGACAGACTGGATCACTACGTGGTTCGGGATCAACCAATATCCCTCGAAGAGAAGACTTTCAACAAATTCAAAGCGGAGAAGAATTACTTTGATCGGGTCAAGACCCTCGGCGATTTTCTCAACTATGTCGGGCGGGACGAAAACTCGGACGCCGACACCGATTTCTTTCGGGAAATGTTCGACTACTTTGTGGGTTTCCTGAAGTCCTCTACCGCGGTAAACGAGTTCGTGGTGTGCAGTAATCTTCTTGTCCGTAAAATTGTTGCCGAACATCCGTACCTCAATCCGGGCGTAAACTTGAATTTCCGTGAGCTCTATTCTCAGATCCAGAACGTTGAAGAGCTCTTTTCCCGGATCGACAACACCGACCTGAAACGCGAATTTCTGAGCCAGGTACGGCGCAACATCCGGGAGTGGGAAGATGTCTACGTGCGGCTGTTTCCGCTGTTCCTGAGCAAGGATGTAATTAACGAACTCGCACGCGCAGGGCAGGACGACCGTCTTGCCGGACTTTTCCAGTCACTCTTCAGCAGCTACCGGGATAACCGGGAAGGTTTCGTGTGGATGGCACGCAACTGCATTGAAGACGAATGGTTCAAAAAGGTAACCGTAGAATACGAGAAAATCCTTATTGGCATGATCCATCTCCTCGACATCACCTTCCGCGACATCGGAAACAGAAAAGATGCCAGCACGAATCGCAAGATAAACAAACAGATTCAAACCTTTCTCTTCAAGGACAGCCATCTGCCCGACTTCGTCTCACAGACAGATGAGGATTCGCTGGTAAGGATCTACAGCCTCGTTGAAGATGTGAAGGAGCTCGATCCCGCAATCAAGCTCGAGCTGCGGCACAAAATCCTGGAACGCTTCCCGGAGTTCAAGTTCTTCGCAGCGGACAAGGGAAAAGAATCTGTCAGTCGGGGATCTTTCTTCGTCATTGCAGCGAGTTACGAGGCCAAACAGCGCTCACTCGTGCATATCCAGCAGGTTGAGGTCCCGGCAAACTCACGCGAAATCGGGGTGGCCCGTGAATACGGGGACTTGCGTGAGAATGCAGAGTACAAGGCAGCCAAGGAGCGGCAGGATATTCTGAACACCACCGTTGGTCGCCTGAACGAAGAGCTCGAGCGGGCGCAGGTAATCAGCACCAACGACGTGGACATTGAAACGATTTCTTACGGTACCCAGGTGACTCTGAAGGATCTCGACACCGGGAAGAGTGAAAAGTTCACCATCATGGGGCCGTGGGAATCCAACCCGAATGATGGCATCATTTCCTACCTCTCGCCGCTCGGAAACGAGCTGTATGGTGCTGCGGTCGGAAATGAGCTGAACTTCATCATTAATGAACGACCATATAATTTTCGCGTTGAAGAAATTGTGCTTGCCGACTTCGACAAGATTTCAGATCAGGTCCGCGCCGCTGAGGCGCTCGATATCGAGGCAAAGAGCGGCGTAGAGTCCTGATTCAACGGGCCGACTCGAGGGCGCGCGTCCAGGGCCGCGCAGCCTGAAAGCCGGACTTCGGTTTCCCGATGCCTGGAAATGAGGCAGCTCTGTGGCTCAGTTCCGGGGTTTGGATGAGTTTTGGGTTGTTCCGCCGGCCGCGGACGCTCCGCCGACTGCGGATGTTCCGCCGAGTTCGTTGAGAGTCTGTTGCGCTTCACGCTTCAGATAGGCGGGCGCCGTCGGGGTGTTGAACTTTTCGATTTCCTTTTTCAGGTCGCTCATGCCGTTCAGGGCGATCCCCCGCATTGCGTACAGCTGGATGATGGGATTTGGATGCGTTATCAGTTTCGCATAGATGTCTTTCAGCTGCTGCGCCTTTGTAGTCGATAGTACCTTGGCAGTAGTTCCGAGCATCTGTTCGCCGTTCAGCCCCCAGTTCTCGGTTATGACTTTCCGAATTGCACCCATGCTGGCGCCGAGATCTCCTTTCAGAAGTTCTTCCAGCGCCGCCTTCCGCCGATCCAGCGAAATATTCCCATTTTCGAATATCGACCGCAAAGCATCCCAGCACTGATTTGTGCCGAGCGATCCGAGCGTTGATATGGCGTCCAGCTGGACGTGCGGATCCGGGTCGTGCTCGGCTTTGAAGATTACCGCGGGTATTGCCTCGGTTAGTTTGTTTCTCCGCACACCGTCGAGTGCCGCGCTGCGCACTCGCGCGTAAGAGTCACGGAGCGCCTGCATGAGCATGGGATTGACCTCGGGCGTATCGAAGTGCGACATCGCATTTACCACGTACGCTCGAAGAATTGCGTTGTCTGTCTTGAGGAGGCCGCTTATGGCGGGAATAGCCTTCGGATCGCCGATTCTGCCGAGCGAATCCGCAGCATAGTCGCGCAGCGTTGCCGGCCGCTGTGTGTCGTTCAGAATTGCAATGAGCGGGTCCACGGCCTGCTTGGCTTTGAGGTCTCCCAGGGTAAGAATGATATTCTCCATCATTCCCTGGGAGGTTCCGTCCGCCTGCAGTTTCTGAATGATAGTGTGCAGGAAACCGGAAAAGTCGTATGAGTCGGGGCCATCCCGTTTGGCAATATCCCCGACGTCGCGAATTGCCGCACCTGCAAGCTGGTCGTTCTCGTTCTTTGTATAGGAGATGATTGTCTGGACAGTCTCCTTTTCCGGGTGCTTCACGGCATGTGCAAGATAGGAAAGACAGCTGGTTACGAGCGCGGAATTGTCCGGATTACCTGCAAGATAGTCCCGGACGGGAATCTCTGCCCCCTGATACGAGAGGGATGTGAACAAGTCGATAATTGCGGACTGAAGTTTTTGGTCATAGGAGGTCTTGAACAGGTCCGTGAGCTCTTTGTTGAGCCTACCGTCGTTCTGGTTTTTCAGCGTGTGGATCAGATCGAGGATCTGCGAGTTTATGCCGTATTCAATGGTCTGCCGCCATTGCTCGAGGAGTGGCGGAGCTTTCGTGGACTGCGCCGCTCCATAATATGCGGGACCAAGCAGAAATACTATGGCGAACGTGGTTGCGAATCCGATGCGGCGGAATGCGAAAAACGCCCGCTGAATTGTGGAATAGTTGCGGATAATCACCGGTTGGCTCCTTGCCCCTAGTATCGGCACTCTCTACCCTTCGCTCTCCGGATACCGTTCGAGAAAACTGGTGCGGAACTGAAGAAAGGTACCCGAACGAATTGCATGGCGGATATCAACCATCAGGCTCTGGAGAAAGGATAGATTATGGTGTGTTGCCAGCATCGGCCCGAGCATCTCTCCCGCCTTGAACAGATGACGAAGATAGGCGCGGGAATAGGTTGTGCAGGTTGAACAGCTGCAGGTTGGGTCAATTGGGGATTTGTCCATTGCATTGTACTCTTTCTTCAGTGAGATCCTTCCTTCTCGCGTGAAGACGGTCCCGTTCCGTGCAATCCGAGTGGGAAAGACGCAGTCGAACATGTCAATTCCATTAAGCACCGCATCCAGAATATATCGCGGCGATCCTATTCCCATCAGGTACCGCGGCAGTTGCGGCGGAAGCATTTCTGTAGTGAATGCAAGATATTCGAGGAATACGTCATAGGTCTCTCCAACGGACAGTCCCCCAATGGCCACTCCCGGGAGTTCGAGCGAGAGAATCTCTTCGGTGCTGCGCTTTCGCAGGTCACGAAAGAAATTGCCCTGGATAATACCGAAAAGAGCGCCGCGGTACTCCGACCCTGTCGAAAGCCATTCCTGCTTTGCCCGTTGTGCCCACCGTGTGGTCCTGTCAGACG
>CAZKMA010000066.1:0-8509 GCA_964553615.1 uncultured Spirochaetales bacterium
AACTCCGTATCGATTCAGCGTCCGTTGTTTTTCAACAATCTGCGTGGCAGTTCTCACCTTGTGTGCTCAGTGCGCCGACGGCTGCCCGGCAAATGTCATTGGGTTTGGTTTCGGCGGAAAAAGAATGAATTGTTGGACTCGTTCGAGTATTGTGTCGAAGACTGCCGCCGAGCGGTAATTGTGTTTTTCTCCCCGGAGCCAGAAGAACGTTTTTTCATTTGAGGCGAGACTCCTGTAGACCTCCCGGGCATAGACGGGCAAGGCGAGCGGGTCTTCGTCCCCATGAACCATGATTGTCGGGTTCCGCACATTCCGTGCTTCCACTATGTTGTTGAAACTGCCCTTTTCCCCCTGAACAAGCTCAATCCGACGGAAAATGGTGGAATAGCTGCGCTCTATCGGCTTCACCAGGTTCGAAAGGGTGCTGATGATATTCTCGAGGACGAGGGGAGATTCGGGATGACCTGCGGCCAACACCATTGCCGGCACCGTTCCGAGTGATCTGCCCCAGATAACGATCCGGTTTTCCGGGTACTCGCGGCTCAAGTATCGATACGCTGCGGCGGCGTCTTTCTCAATGCCGGAAACGCTCGAAATACCGGATGACTTGCCGTACCCGGCATACTCCAGCGAAAGTATGTCGTAGCCGCGGTCAATTGCCTTGCGGTAATAGGCGAAGAGACCGGGAGACCAGATGGTCTCGGCGTTTCCGTGAAGGTGGAGAATTACGAATCTATCGGAACCCCGCGGATGTCGATAATATAGCGCATCCAGCCGTACTCCCGGCGGTCGATGAATTGTCAACTCGCTCATTCCAATTGTGTCCGTCGTATTCTGAACACCGGGATTCATGAAAATGTCACGCTCGTGGAAGACAATCTGCGTTGTGCACGAAAAGACCAGCATGACTCCGATACCGAGAAGCGGCGCAAGCAGTTTGAACTTCACGATGCATCCCCTCTGTCCATTGTGCGGCCGGAAGTCCGTCATGTCCACCGCTCGTTGTGAAATCGTGGCTGTCCATCATCGGCAGGACGCTTGTGACGGAAACGCTCCACCAGCCTACTGCTTTGCCCAGGTGGTTCCAACGTTCACGCCGTCTGTCGTGGATAGCGAAAGTCCGGTCTGTGTGTAGGTCCCCTGGTACAGGATATTCCCGCTGGGAGTATTGTCCATCATCTCTACGGTTCCGGATATGGTGGCAAATGTGCCGCTGTTTGTCCCATCCGTCCACGCGGTTCCCGGCCCAAGGGTCAGATTTGCGTATCCGGGGCAGGTGTATGTTCCGGCGATGCTCCAGACTGTTACAGTAATGGGAGAGGAAGATATGCCGGTACCGTCGTTGGATGTGGCTACAATTTGAGTGGTTCCCGGCGAGGCGCCGGAAGCAGGCTGAACGATCGCACCCCGTCCGGACGTCGTTGTCGGGTCAACCGTTGCGACCGTTGGAACGCTCGAGCTCCAGGTCACCGATGGGTCAATTGCTGTACTCGGCGCTACGGAAGCGGAGACAATTCCGTAGCTCGAAGTCCCGTCAGCGCGCAATTCCAGACTCATGGTGGCCGGATCCAGAACGATACTCTGTACCGCTACGGGTGTTATCGGGCTGGAACAGCCGACAACTGCAAGTACCATGCCCGCCACCAATATACTGCGCACCGCGAATCCTCCTTTCAATAGTGTACCGCGGAATGGGTGCAACGACAAAATACGACTCAAATGGTACAATTAGTTCAAACAGGAGAAAATTGATGGCAGAAGAAAAGGACAAACTCGCCGTGGTGTGGACCAGCGGCGATCGGGAAGTCGCGCTTGAAATGGTTTTCATGTATACGCTCAACGCCAAACTCAAAGGCTGGTGGGACGATATAACCCTGATCCTGTGGGGACCTTCGCAAAAGCTGATTGCTGGAGACGAGGAGCTGCAGGCACGGCTCAAGAAAATGGTCCGGCAGGGAATAACCGTGGAGGCGTGTCTTGCGTGTTCCGACGACTACGCGGTTACGGAGAAACTCAAGAGCCTCGAAATAGATGTGAAGTACATGGGAGTGCCGCTTACCGACTATATCAAGAAGGGACGGCACGTCATAACCTTCTGAGGCAGGACGACCGTACTACCTGGTGGAACGGGAATCGGCTGAAAACAGGTAGAGCCGGTCGAGCGGCCAGCTTCCCGTATATCTGTACTTTGCCGCCCCGGATTCGAAAAGTACTGCAACACGGTTTCCGTCCCGTGCTATCCCCTCGGCCATCGGCGGCATCGTTATCGAGTCGGTTAATTCTCCGCTGGTCAGAATCCGCAGCGGCACCGAATCCGCTGCCCGGTCCGGCGGACGCTTCATTGGGTTGGAGTAGAATGCCAGAGTACTGTCATTCCGCCGTCCGTAGGAGAGACTCAGAACAAGACGATTGTCCGTGAACAGCAAGCCCTGAACCCTGTCCGGTATTGAGATCAGAAAATCCGGATGCAGACCGTCCCGCACGAGCGTGTCGGTGCGGCGATCGAGCCGGTAGCCGGCCGCATACGCGTGGTGAGCGGATCCGTCGGGGGCGAAAAGGTGATGAGAGACATCGGTATCGTAACGCCCGCCACCCGGTCCGTAATAGGCGAACTCCGCTATCCAGAGAACACCACCCGAATAACTTGCCGAAGAGGCAACAACAGATGTCGGGTCGAATTCTTGCGCGGTAATGAAATCACCGTTGCCGGCGCTCACAAGAGCATCGAGCCCATACCGATAGACTCCCTGATCGGACGCAACCCAAAGATGACTGGCGCTGATTGCCAATCCGCCCACGTGGCCGTACAGCGGATCCCCCGTCTGCGCTTCAAGCCAGACGCTTTTCGAAAGTGTTCCGGTTGCTCCGTCCATCACCATGACCACGCTGGGAAGGCCATTGTCGAAGTAGGCGGATATAACCATTTCGTCCCGTTCGGGCCAGAAAGCAAGGCCCTGGGGAACCGCGCCCTCGAAAAGCCCGGGTATGACGGCGCCCGGAACGCTGGCGGCGGAAAAGACGCTGTAGGCATGTCCCGTGTCAGGAGAGCGTACTTCGAGCGGAGTCTGGCCCAGATCCGGCCGCGCCGCGCCCCTCCCCGAGGACCCGGCACAGGCAGAGAGTGCCATAACCGCCGCAACCAGAATCACGACGGTCTCTATGTTCCCGACAGGAAACCGTTCCAACCGCTTGCGTCTGCTCACAGATTCCCACCTCAGACCTGGAATCGTGCCGATCACGGGGACCCGATGGGGACCGATCGGTCTACTAATTCGTTGACATCTCATTGTAACCGCATATAATGAAATGTACAGGCATCACCACAGACAACCTGTAGCTTCCAATGAATCCACTCTCAACTGACCGTCCTCCTGACGGGCGGCCGTTGGGTCGGGTTCGAAAGATTTAAAGGAGGAACCTGTGAAGAAATTTCTCGTTCTCTTGGTCGGGCTGACTCTGCTCACTTCCGCAGTGTTTGCCAACGGTCAGAAGGAACAGGCTGCCGGAAAGGCGGAAATTACCAAGCCGGTCACTATTGAGTTCTGGCATGCAATGGGCGGTTCGCGGATCAAACTGATTCAGGGAATCGTGGATGAGTTCATGAAGGCGAACCCGCTCATTACCGTGAAGGTGCAGTACGCAGGCTCGTACATCGACATTCTGAACAAGGTGAAGGCAGCCTACAAGGCGGGAAACGCCCCCCAGGTGTTTCAGAGTTATGAGATTGGAACTCTTGGTCTCGCCAACAGCGGCATCATTACCCCTATCGGCGATATCTCAAAGTGGGACCCAATCAACTGGGACAACTTTTTCGGGCCTATTAAAAACTATTACGTTGTGGACGGCAAGCACTATTCAATGCCGTTCAACTCTTCCACTCCGTTGCTCTACTACAACAAGACGTTCTTCAAAGAGGCGGGACTCGATCCGAACAAGCCGCCGAAGACTTTTCAGGAGGTCATCGACTACAGCAAGAAGCTGAAGGCTGCATTGCCGAACCTCAAGGCCCCCATTACCTGGAACCTGAACTCCTGGTACTTCGAGCAGTGGCTCTGCATCATGGATGCTCCGTTCGTGAACAATGACAACGGACGTACGGGCAAGCTGCCGACGAAGGTGCTGTTCAACAGCGCGGCCGGTCAGAAGATTCTGGATTTCTGGACCGGCATGGAAAAGGACGGACTGTTCCTGGACGTTGGACCGGGGTGGGCAAATCACCGTGCGGCATTCGGCTCCGGTGAGGTTGCAATGGTCATGTCGTCCACTTCCGACGTTGCGCAGCTCACCGATCTGCTGAAACAGAAGGGATGGGACATAGGCACCGGCTTCATGCCTCGCCCCGCGGGAGCAAAGGGTGGCGTTACCATTGGCGGTGGCTCTCTCTGGATAACGAACAAACATCCGAATGATCAGCTGCTTGCGGCTTTGAAGCTGGTCAAGTTCATTGCCAGCGACGGACCGCAGATCCAGTGGCACAAGAGTACCGGATATTTTCCGGTCACGAAGTCCGCAATGGACAAGTTGAAGGCGGAAGGCTGGTTCACCGAACATCCGAACTACATGACCGCGTTTGACCAGCTGCTTCAGTCGCCGTCGGACTACAATACCGCCGGCGCGCTGCTCGGTGTATTCCCGCAGGTCCGGAATCTCATAGAGACCGGGATTCAGAAAGTCTACGCCGGGAAGGAAACCGTCAAGCAGATGCTCGACAGCGCGGCCGCGCAGTCAGATCAACAGATCAAAGACTGGAACGACCTGAACGGCTGACGGGTCGGAGATTCGAACGTCCGCGACCGGATTCTCTGCAGGTCGCGGATCGAAATAGGCAACGCCGAAGGATTTTCCTTGAGGCGTTGCCTTTCATCATCCGGTATTCCTTTGACCGATGAATCCTGCACAGGAGGGTGACCCACCTATGGTGTCCTATTTCAAGAACAAATGGCTGCCCTATATTCTGTTGCTGCCAACGTTCGTTGTGCTGATTGTTTTTCTCTTCTATCCGGCAATTGAGACCTTTCGGCTGAGTCTGTATCGTGTCCAGGCATTCGGCATGCGAAAGAAATTTGTTGGACTTGAGAATTTCATCCGTCTGTCGGTGAGTCCGGACTACCTGCACAGCTTCGTGCGCTCAGCTGTCTTTTCACTGGCAGTCGTAGTTCTGGGACTGATTCTCTCACTTCTCATAGCGTTGCTGTTGAATCAGAAGCTCAAGGGGATCAAGATCTACCGTGCGCTCCTGATCTGGCCGTACGCGCTTTCTCCGGCAATCTCCGGAGCAATTTTCCGATTCCTGTTCAACCCCGCAAATGGATTCGTCGGTTCAATGACAAACAGTCTGTTCGGGGTGAATCCCAAGTGGCTTACCGACAGCACCCTGGCGCTCGGCATTATCGTTGTTGCGGCGGTGTGGAAGAACCTCGGCTACAACATCATTTTCTACCTCGCCGGGCTTCAGCAGGTTCAGAAGGAGTCACTGGAGTCTGCGTCCATAGACGGTGCCGGCCCGATGCGGAAGTTCTTCTCCATCATCTTTCCTCTCCTGTCCCCGACAACGTTCTTTCTTCTGATCATGAACATCATCTACTCCTATTTTGCCTCATTCGGACTGATCGATGTCCTGACCGAAGGAGGTCCGGCAAACGGCACAAACATCCTGATCTATCAGCTGTACAAGGACTTCTTTGTGAACTCCGTCACGGGGTATGCTTCCGCGGAAAGTGTAATCCTCTTTCTGCTCGTGGTCATTTTGACCTACATCCAGTTCCGCACGACCGGCCGCCGGGTCCACTACCAATAAGGAGCGAAACATGCGCATGCGCCGTTCTACGCGAATAATCTCCCATGTACTGATCATTCTGACCATTTTCGCGGTGAGTCTGCCGGTTCTCCTGGCACTCACCATAAGTACGCAATCCCCCGCGGAGGTTTACTCATCCCCTCCCCGAATACTCCCTTCGACGCATCTCTCAAACTATCCGGACGCCTGGAACAGCGTGAAACTGGGACGTCTCCTCTTCAACTCGTTCGTAGTCTCCATTGCTGTTACCGTTGGGAAGATTATCCTGAGCTTGCTCGCTGGATTTGCCTTTACCCATTTTGAATTCCGTGGCAAGAATCTGCTTTTCTTCCTGGTACTGGTTACCCTGCTTCTTCCCATCCCGGTCCGGATTGTGGCGCTGTTTGCGGTGGTGAGCTCGGCCCACTGGATCGACACGTACTGGGGACTCATCTTTCCGTTTCTTGCCAGCGCCACCGGAACCTTTCTGCTGCTCCAGCGTTTCCGGATGATTCCTCACGAGCTCCTTGATGCCGCGAAGATAGACGGATGTTCACCCATGCGCTATCTCGCGCAGATCCTTGTTCCGCTGTCGGCTAACTCAATTGGAGCGCTGACGGTCATCGAATTCATCTACGTCTGGAACCAGTACCTGTGGCCGCTCATGGCGACGAACTCGGATTCAATGCGCGTTGTTCAGATTGGAATCAAGATGATGATAACGGCAGAGGCGATGAACAACTGGGGAATCATCATGGCGGGCGTTATGGTAACCATCATTCCACCGCTTGCGATTTTCTACATGATGCAGGGAAGCTTCATGAAGGGGTTTGCGCTGGCTTCGGAAAAGTAGGCGCGACTGATCTATTCTTCAGCCCGTTGGGCGAGCGCTTCCCAGCGGGCAGTCTTCTCTTCGATTGCACTCAAGACCACCGGATACCGTCGTGTATTCTGCTCAATTAATTCCGGAGACTGCTCGGAAGCCTGGAAGGACGCTTCCAGGCTTCGCTGCTCATCCTCGAGTTCGGCAATTTCCCCGAACAGTCGTTCGTATTCCTGCCGTTCCCGAAACGAGAGGACCGTCTTCGCATCTCGCCTTACCGGTCGTTTGCTCCCCGACGTGCCGCGGGAACGCTCCTCCCGTTCAACACGGGCGATTTCTGTCTTTTCGTCGTTGACCATGTTCCGATAGTCTTCGTAACTGCCGACGAAACCGCGGATACCGCCGAATCCGTCGAAGACAAACAGGTAATCGGTAACCCGATCCAGCAGCGCCCGGTCATGTGACACTACCAGGATGCAGCCGTTGAAATCCGAGAGATACTCTTCCAGAAGGCGGATAGTGTCGATATCCAGATCGTTCGTCGGTTCATCGAGAAGCAGAAAATTGGGTGACGTGGCAAGGAGACGAACCAGGTACAGCCGCCGAAACTCGCCGCCCGAAAGCAGACTGAGCGGCACGGAAAACACCGATCGTGGAAAGAGAAATCGTTCAAGGAACTGTTCTGCCGAGAGCCATGAACCGTCCGCCATCTGTATCCGCTCGGCAAGTTCCTTCATATAGTCCAGGACAGTCGTACTCCCGTCAATGAAGTCTCCGGTCTGATCAAAATATCCGAAGACCGTGTTCTCGCCCTTGACCACCGAGCCGTCTTGCGGCTCAACCGCTCCGCACAACATCTTCAGGAATGTGCTCTTTCCGGAGCCATTTGGACCAATTACTCCTATGCGTTCGCCTCGTCTGAAAATGTAGGAAAACGGATCCAATATCTGTTCACCGCCGTATGACTTGGAAATACCATGAAGCTCCAGGATCTTTTTTCCCAGACGGCGGTGCGAGGATGAGAACTCCTGGATGGTGTGCTCGTCCTGAACGTGCGAATCCATCAGATCCTGAACCCGCGACTTCCGCTTCTTGTCCTTCCCGGTACGCGCCCGCGGACCGCGCTTCATCCATTCCATCTCCATCCGGAGGATGGAAATCCGGCGCTGCTCGGCCCGCTGCTCGCCGGCAGCACGCGCCGCTTTTCGCTCCAGATATTCACTGTAGGTTCCCGGGTACTTGTAGATCCGACCGTTGTCGATTTCCATGATGGAGGAACAGACCGCATCGAGGAAGTACCGGTCGTGCGTTACCAGGATGAATCCGTTCGGGCTGTTTTTCAGAAGATTCTCGAGCCACTCAATGGTCTGAATATCGAGATGATTCGTCGGCTCGTCCAACGTCATGAAGTTGGCGCCGACGGCAAGACACCTCGCGAGCGATGCCTTGCGGATCATTCCGCCGGAAAACGTGCCCATCTGTGCCGCGAGATCCCCGAGGCCGAGCTCGCGGCAGTACGAGCGAAATGCATCTATGCCGCTGAACTGGGCATCCGCAACGGTCTGATCGACCCAGTCTTCGGAACGAAAGAACTCTTCGAGGTTCATTCCGGCATGGAACTCAGGACGCTGTCCCACCCGCGCAATCCTCAGGCTGTTGTTCCGGGATACCGTGCCCGTATCCGGACCGAGATCTCCGTAAACGAGGCGAAGAAATGTGGACTTTCCGGCTCCGTTGCTGCCGACGAATCCAACTTTTTCCCCTTCATCAATTCCAAGCGACACATCTTCGAAAAGGGGGCGATCATTGAGTGTCTTGCTCACCGCGGTGAACGACAGGATGTTCATGCACAGGACTATACCCGTTCGCGCGGCTTATCTCAACGATCTGCAATTGTGCGTTCGCCGGTC
>CAZKMA010000066.1:8609-26056 GCA_964553615.1 uncultured Spirochaetales bacterium
CCGGTCTGCACGCCATGGGCGGAGAAATCGACCGGCTCAATGAAGACCAGCGGTTTATGTCGAAACTGCTCGAAGACAAGAGATAGGTCCGGTAGACGCAGGACGCCGGAGCGCAAGCGTTCCGGCGTCTCTGACATCTGTCAAAGCTCGCTGCGGATGAGATCCACTGCCTGGCGGGGAATGAATACCTGATCCAGCTTTTCGGCAAGGACAACAATGCCCTCGAGCGCAACGGTGCGGCCGTTTATGTGCAGCAGGTTTTTGGAGAGCGGCATGGTTGCACGCGCACTGCCCTTCGATACCACCAGCACTGGATTGTCAGCTTCCGTCCGATCGATATATGTCCGATACCCCGCGAGCGCGGAAGAAGCTTCCACGAAGAGCCTGCTGTTCAACGTGGCGAAATCGAAACCCATTCCTCTTGCTGCAAGCTTCCCGATATCAGTATTCTGCCACAGTCCGGTCGGTCGGCCAGGACCGTAGGAATACAGGAATACATCCGCACCGGTGTGTCCGCCGGTGGTCCATCCGAGCCGCGCGCGAACGGAAAGAATTGGCCCGAGGACACCGTTCAACGATTTCTTTTGCGCCATGGCCTTCTGGACGGTGCTTATTTCGGCGGCCGAAAGATCGGTGATTCCCCACTGCTCTGCGAGCACGGTTCGAATCCGCTGCTCGGCAGAATTGCCGGCAAGCACTTTTTCAATACCCTCGCCGGTGAGCCGAACCTTCCGCATGGGACCAACAACGCTGTCATCGTCGGTCTTGGAGTAATTATGGTCGGAAGCTGCGCCCACGGTAATTCCGCCGGTGCCGTGATCGGCGACCGCCAGAACCAGCGTGTTGCCATCCCGGCGGGCAAAATCCAGGGCAACACGGACCGCGTCGTCGAATGCGAGCAGATCGTACACAAGACCGCTCGGATCGTTGGCGTGAGCGGCCCAGTCCACTTTCGAGCCTTCGACGAAGAGAAAAAATCCGTTCGACCGTCCTTTCGGGTTCGTCGAAAGCAGCTGTACGGCCTTCGCAGTCATTTCGGCAAGCGACGGTTCGGTCGACGCAGTCATGCTTCGATCTATGTCATACGCCATGGCATCCGGTGCGAACGCACCCCACACCTTACCGCTCTGTATCGACTGAAGCTCGCTGGATGTAGTAACGTAGGCGTACCCGGCAGCCTTGAGCACATTCACCAGGTTTTCGTTATCTGTGCGCGTGCCGCGGTCTGTACCTTTGGGAACGAGATACTGACCTCCTCCGGAAAGAACCACGTCCATGTTCTGGTACACCTGCTGTTCGGCAAGTTCATTATAGTTGCTGCGATCGTGCCAGTGAGAGGAGAACGCCGCAGGAGTTGCATGCTGGACGTTGGAAGTCGCAATGATCCCTACCGCACGTCCGGAGATCCGGGCACCCTCGACAAGCGTCGCGACAGGAACGTACTTTGGAGCAGTCATTGACGCCGCCGCGTCAATTGTGACGCTCCAGGCGCCCACCGAAAGCCCTTTGTCCGTGCCTTTGAAACCAGTCGCATATGCCGATCCTCCGGGTGCGGAGTCGGTAATGATGGAGTCTGCGCCATAGGTTTGCACAGCTCCGGCCAGGATGGCGTCCACCGCGAGTGGGCTTCCCTTCACCCAGCGTGCAAGCGGCCACGCTTCCGGTCCTGTTCCATCCGTCAGCAGAAAGATCACGTTCCTTACCTGTGGTTGATCGGCCGATTGCGCGACCGCGACCGTGGACATTCCTGCGAACGACAGCAAAGCAAAGACAAGAAATAGAGCGGGTTTGGCTTTCATGACATGCTTCTCCTCTGTATTGAATAATTCATGGTCGCACCGTTTGGAAGCGCCGTCAAGCAGTGATGAACAAAAACTTTATTTACGATTATAGTTTATTAGCCAGATCATAAATTTCGAAGAAGCCGAACCAGTGGCCACCGGAGCGCACCGGCTCCGGTAGACGGTGAAACGTCCTGGTGTGCTTTCAATTTCGGCAATCCTGTGCGATAGTCGATGGCATGAAGAGTCATTTTCCAGACGATCAATATGTGACTCCGCCGGATACGCATATTTCTTTCTTCAACCGGATCTTGTTCGGATGGAGATGGGCAATGTATTTCGACTATTTTATCGAGGTGCTCCGTGCGCGCTCCCGGGCTGTACGCGGCATCTATGATGATGTGGAGTGGGCGGAGAGTTCCTACCGGGTACTTCGTACCCTTGAGCGGAACCGCGGCCGGTTCCACATTGTCGGACTCGAGAATGTCCGGAAAGCCGCTTCGGAGGCACCGTACGTGTTCATCTCGAATCATATGAGCGCGCTCGAAACCCAGGTTCTTCCAACCCTCATTGTTGCGCACATGCCGGTTACATTCGTGGTCAAAGAACGTCTTGTGAAGAGTCCGATCTTTGGGCCGGTCATGAGATCCCGCGAGCCCATAGCGGTGAAACGGAAGAATGCGAGAGAAGATCTCGAGGCCGTCCTCTCCCAGGGACGAGACCTGCTTCAGCGGGGAAAGTCCATCATCGTCTTTCCGCAGAGCACCCGCCGTCCGATATTCCGTCCGGAGGATTTTAATTCCCTCGGCGTGAAACTCGCCTCGAAAGCCGGAGTGCGTGTGTTTCCCATTGCGGTGAAGACGGATTTCTGGGGAGAACGTGGACTCTTCCGCGGTTTCGGACCGGTACGCCCATCCCGCACCATCCACATTGAGTTCGGCACGCCCATGGAAGTGAGCGGAAGAGGAAAGGAAGTCCACCAGAAGATAGTCGACTTCATAGCCGCGCGTCAGAGCGAATGGAATAACGAGTAGTGGTGTCCGGTTCGAAGCTGCCGGCGGCTACCAGGCTGCCGGCGGCTACCAGGCTGCCGGCGGCTACCAGACAGCCGGCGGCTATTATACCCAGTCCGGAAGATAGTCTTTCACGTGTTGCAGCATCTCGTCGAACATACGCCGGGCGCGGTCCGTCGGGATCCGTACCAGCGGATCCAGCAGAAGCGCCTGAAATGCAAGGTCGGCATCCTGCGAGCGGGCCGCCTCGAGCGTGGTCTCCTGAACCGTAACGATATGCCGGACATGGCTGCCCAGCGGGACCGGCAGCGGCGAACCGGTGATCGGGCGCACACTATCTCTCTCTATATACGCATAGGACTCAACGACAGCACCGTCGGGGAGGCCGGGTACCTGACCGCGATTTGGCATGTTCACATTCGTAACCAGCGGCTTCAACCCGAGGAGTGCATGCATCTGCTCGACACCTTCCTCCCCGGATGGTTCGAGCGACGCATCCGGTTCTCGTTGAGAAAACGACTGCATTCGTCGTACCCGCCATTCGTACGGAGTCAGAACAACGCCCCAGCGATGAAGCTCCGCCTCCGTCCCGAGATACCAGGGAACGAACTCTGCAAGATGCCGGTCTCCGGCTGCACCGAGGACGCCGAAACGTCGAAGGTAGTCGAGCGCAATAAGCGCGTCGTGGGAGAACCACTCTTCGGAAGCCTTCCGTTTCAACGCGACGGCGGTATGATCTGAGAAAAAATCTCTCCGTGACATCAGGTCGATAATCTTCGGCATCAGGTCATGCCCGTTCCAGTGAGCGCTCGAGGCAAACGTAAAGTGATTTATGCCGGCGATATCCAGCCGGATTTCGCTGCGTTCGGGAACCGGCACATCGAACCACTCTGCAACCATCTCCGAAATCTTTTCCTGGGTTCCAAACACCTCATGACAGCATCCGAATGCCTTAATGGAAGGTTCGGACGCATAGAGGGCACGGGTACAGATTGTCATGGGGTTGGTATAGTTGATGACCCAGGCATCCGGACACGAAATCATGATTCGATGCGCATACTCCTCGTACACCGGAACAGTACGCAACGCGCGGAGGATGCCTCCCGGTCCGGTCGTGTCTCCGACCGGTTGCAGGATACCGTACTTCCGCGGAATTTCGAGATCTGCATACCGAAGCGTGGTCGGACCCGGCTCAATTGAAAGGACCACAAAGCTGGCGCCGGAAAGTGCCTCTTCGAGCCGCTCAACGGCACGCACGGAGAAATGCGAACCCGCATCCGGGTGATCAAAGATCGCCTTCCCTACTTCGACATTTGCCCGGGCAGCCTCAATGTCCAGATCGTACAGCACGAGCTCGCCTTCGAGGAAGGGAGATAGTGCCAGATCCGACATCAGCTTTGGCGCCCATGCGCGGCTCCCGCCGCCTATATACGCAATCTTTATTGAATGCCGTTTGTCGCTCATCGGTTTTCAGGCTCCTTTGTCGCGGCGTCCCCTGTCGGGTTCCTCATATCGTCATTTTCCGCCGTACCAGTGACCTCTCTGCCACAGATGCTTGTGAAGCCGTTCAAGGGTCTCTCCGCTAAGATCCGGAAGATCTGAAACGGCGGTGTTCAGTTCGGCCTGTCGTACGTTCCGGATACCGGGAATAACGGTGCTCACTGCTGGATGAGCAAGGACGAACTTGAGCGCAATCTGCGGCATCGTCATACCGCTGCCCTTCACATCTTCCTCGATCCGCGCTACACGTTCAACAGTTCGTGCAAGACGATCGCCTGCAAAATAGCGGTTTCGAAAGTCATCCGTCTCGAACGTCGTCTCTTTCGTGAACTTCCCGGTGAGAGATCCCTCGTCAAAGGCAACACGGACGATGATTCCAACATTCTGCTCCAGAGCAACGGGGAGCAGCTCGGCAGCGGGCTCCTGTTCGAAGATGTTGTAGATCACCTGAACGGTGTCGATCAGACCCCGACGCATGAGATCGACGACACAGTTCTGGTCCTGTTCCGGTGTGGAGATCCCGTAGCTCCGGACTTTCCCCTCCTTCTTGAGCCGTGCAAGCACATTGAGCGGCTCCGGCTGGCGGTTCCACGCTCGGGTCCAGGTGTGCAGCTGGAGCACATCCACGGCATCGGTTCCAAGATTTCGAAGACGCTCATCGACACTCTCACGGATGTACTTCTCCGGAAATCGCTCTTCCGCTCGGCAGTAGGGAGATGGAGGCCACGGTCCGGGAAGCGGAGGAGTCTTTGTAGCAACAACAATATTCTCCCGTGTCCTGCCACGTTCCTTGAGCACCTTCCCAATTATTCGCTCGCTCCGGCCGTCGCCATAACCCGCCGCAGTGTCGATGAATGTCAGTCCGTTGTCGAGCGCTGCGTGGAGGGCACGGACGGATTCCGTTTCATCCTGCGTTCCCCAGCTTCCGCCAATTGCCCATGCGCCAAAACCAATCTCGGATACCGTGAAGCCGGTACCGCCAAGCCGCCGTGTTTTCATGCACACTCCTTCCAGTAAACGTACGGCGGCACAGAAACCGGTGTCAAGCATACGGGTACGATGATAAGATGGTTCCAAGGAGAACCTATGGACGGAAATCTGAGGGGAAAATGCGTCATCGTGACCGGGGCGAGCTCGGGAATTGGACGAGCAACAGCGCGTGCACTGGCCCGGGAAGGGGCCAGGGTGGTTCTTGCAGCCCGCTCTGCGGACAAACTGAAGGATCTCGAGACGGAACTGGGGCCCGAGACCTGTTCGGTACCCACCGACGTTACCGATCCCGCGCAGGTGGCACGGCTTGTCGCACGGGCCGAAGAGCGTTTCGGACAGATCGATGTACTCTTTGCAAATGCGGGTATATTCATTCCGGGCGACTTTTCAGACGGCAGCCCGGATGACTGGTCGCGAACGCTCAGCGTGAACGTCGATGCGGTATTCAGCTGCATTCATGCGGTTCTTCCCCACATGATAGCTCGAGGAACCGGCGACATTATTGTGACCAGCTCCATATCCGGCTGCGTCGATATCGCCTCGGAGCCGGTCTATAGCGCATCGAAACATGCAATTCAGAGTTTCGTGCATACACTTCGCAATCAGGTGGCGCGCACAGGTATCCGGGTGGGTGCGGTTTCGCCGGGAATTGTATTGAACGAAATCTGGGGAATAACCGATGAGCGGGAAGTGGAGCGCAGGGTTGCCGACCACAGTGGAATCCGATCGGAAGACGTTGCGCGCGCCGTCCTGTACATGATGTCCGAGCCTCGCCATGTGACGATCCGAGACATCGTAATCCTTCCGCAGAACCAGGAAATATAGCTCGGGAAACACGAGCGCTACTCCGCGGGCTGTTTGTCAGGGAATGAACAGCTCGTGGGTTTCCGGTGTGCCGTATCCGTCCATGGACGTGAGCGGAATACCGGGGTTCGCAATGGCGGCCTCGACAATCCGTCGATTGAACTGATGGACATTGGGATGGTCGAGGTATTCGCTGACCTTCATCCAGAGGCACTCGTCGATTTCCGTCGGATCCGGCTTGATTTCGAAGGATGTCGGTCTGAGTCGGCAGATGAAGTAAATGTCGGATTTCCCGTGGCGGTAGCCATGCCAGTGGCGGAAACAGACGAGCGACTGGAACTCGGTGTCTATTCCTGTCTCCTCTTTCACCTCCCGGCGGACCGCGTCCGAAATATGCTCCCGGGGATGGAGCGCTCCGCCGGGAAGTTTGTAGTGGCGGCCCCATGAGCCGCGGAATCGCTCACTCACCACCAGCAGATATCCGTCTTCTCGCAGAACCACCCCGCCTGCACCAATGTAGTGGGTCGCGTAGGGCGGCACGTAGGCTCCCGGAACGATCGACAACGTGAGCTGCAGATTGTCCTCGTCGGCGTGGTGGAAGACGAATCCAAGTTCAACCGCAACAGGTATGAGCTGTGAGAGTTCTATTGGCACGGTGAGCCAGACGAGACTTATCCCATCCGCTCGCCACTGCTCGAGAGAATCGGCAAGCCTGATACGAAACTCGGCGGGAACTTCCGGAAGTCCTGCGCTGTCTACAACAATTCCGTTAAACTGATTTCGTGTGCCGGCAAGGAGTGTCATACCGTGCAAGGATAGCGAGATTTTCTCCGCTATGCCAGTAGGCCGGTTCTCATTGACCCCAACGAGTCGAACGGTTATTGTCAACGGACATGCACCAACCCGGCCCGCTCAAGCTCCCGTATAGGTACATTCTTGTATTCTGGACCCCGCTTGCGGTGATGTGGATTCTGATGGGATTCGAGCAGCCTGCCCTGACCGCAGTTGCGGCCCGTTTACCCGACGCTGCGCTCAATCTTGCCGCCTTCGGTGTCACATTTGCCATTGCACTTGTCATAGAGAGCCCGATAATTCAGATGCTCGCCGCCGCGACGGCGCTGACGCGGGACCGGCGCCACTACCGGCTCCTCATGCGCTTCATGCACCTGCTCGCCGGTGGCCTTACCGTTCTTCACCTCCTGGTCGGTGCGACCCCCCTGTATCACTTCATCCTCTCAACGCTCATGGCCGTGCCCGAGCCCATAATTGCTCCGAGCAGAACGGCATTCTTGCTCATGACGCCGTTCGCCGCGGCAGTCGGTTACCGGAGGCTTTGGCAGGGTGTTCTAATCGCGTGCGGCAGAACACGGATCATACCGCTTACCATGTTCATCCGGATCGGCGCGACCGGCTCGTTTCTGACGGTTGGCTTTCTGCTGCGGGCCCCCGGTGCAGCAGTTGCCGCACTCTCCATGAGTGCAGGCGTCATTGCCGGCGCCGCAGCAGCGGGGGTGTACGCAAAACGCGCAGTGCGGGACGACATCCAGGAAGACTCAGGAAGCCGGCTGCCGGGATGGCGCGAACTGCTGAAGTTCTATGTTCCGCTGTCTCTCACTTCGATCATCCTGCTGGCATCGAACCCGGCGCTGACCCTCGGAATGACCCGCTCGCTCTTCCCGTTCGAGTCGCTTGCGGTCTGGCCGGTTATAAACGGGTTCATGTTCCTGTTCAATTCAATGGCAATGTCCTATCAGGAGGCTGTCATAGCGCTGCTCGACAGATACCCGGACAGCGGTCGTCAGCTTGCCAGATTCAGCGTCCTCATCGGCACTACTCTGAGCCTCTTGCTGTTGACTACCGCGTTGACGTCTTTACGGGTTCTCTGGTTCCAGGGAGTTTCCGGGCTGAGCAACGATCTACTCATCTACACCAGGGGCCCGCTCTTCTTCATTGCCGTAATCCCGCTTCTGCTGGCAGTAAAATCGTGGCTCAGAGGAACGTACGTGAGAGAATCGAAGACCCGTGTGCTTGCACAGGGAACCGTCCTCTACACGGTAACACTGCTGGCGGTGGTCATGCTCGTCCCGGTCCTCATGAAACCGATCGGGGTCATGCTCGCGGCGTTTGCGCTGCTGGCTTCCCATCTCGTGGAGAATCTTTACCTCGGCATCCACCGCTGGATGAAGTCGGTCAGGGAACGCTCCCCGGCAGTCACTGCACAATCAGCTCGAGAGACTTTCTGACTGCGTAACTGGTCTCCACTCCGGCCGCTACGGCGAGAAAGTTCCGTTCAACGCTGAAGTAGGCACCGGACTGGGGCACCGCGCCGCCGGGAATTCCGCTACAGGCTCCGGCAATGTCTGTTCCCCACGCAACGACCTGGCCGTCCTTCGTGAGTGCCAGCACCGGATACACACCCGCGGCAACAGAAGCGTAGTCTGATCCCGGTGCGGAATAGACAACCGCCCCGCCGCTCACGTACCAGGAGAAAAGTGATCCATCCGTGCGAAGCGCAACCGCCAGGTTTCCACCGCTGACCACCGTCGACACCGTTGAAAAACCCTGCTCGCCTGGAGGAGTCCCGGCGCCCCAGACTGCAATGCTACCATCCCTTCGTACGGCCAGACTCCACTTTTCGCCGGCGGCAATCGAGACAAAATCACTGCTGACGCTCGCGAACACCAGACCATCGCCGGAGAGCGCGCCGCCGGGGATTTCACTGCATTCGCCGTTTGCGTCGTTGCCCCACGCAACTATCTGCCCGGACTCAGTCAGCGCCAGCATGTGAGAATCGCCTCCGGCGAGATCGACAAAGTCGTTTCCACCCGGCGCGTTGACCGGAACCTTGCCCCACTGGACTATTCCGCCTTCCCGCGTAATTGCGGCGGCGAACATACCACCGGCTGCAATCCGCGTAAAATCCGTCCGCAGGCTGTAGAAGGCATCGCTCTTGCGGACCATGCCACCGGGCACTCCAGAGACCTGCCCGTACTGGTCCGAGCCCCACGCGGCAATCTGGCCTGAATCCGTCAAGGCGAGTCCATACTCGCTGCCTGCGTCCAGGCGGTGCCCAACGGATATTGCAGAGATTCTCCCATTATTCGGGTACGCTGTTGTTGCGGCTCCCCAGCGCACAATCTGTTGCAGGCTCTCCGCCTGAGCTATCGAGGTGAAACCGCCGTCCAGGGTGGCAACCTCAATCCGGGAAGAGCCCAGGCCCAGGCCGTCCACATGACAGCGCAATGGATTCTGCGCATCCGGGGTAAGCGCGACAACAGCCGGGTCTGAACTGCTCCAGGTCACGGATTGAATGGTCGCATCGGCGGGGGTAATGATTGCCGTGAGTTCCGATGTTCCTTCACGGATCAGCGATACACCTGTCACCGGCACAAAGGCACCAGCCTCTATTCGAAACCGTATGGGCACCGTCCGGTTCCCGGCGAGTTTGAACTCATTTCCGGATTCCCCGATACTCATCCGTCCTGCACCCTGGTCCCGGACCACAATATCCCGGGAAGCGATCTCGAAGCCGTGGACAAGGATGCTGATCCGGTAACGGTATCCGGCAACGAGATCCGATCGACCGGCGTGCCAGTTCACCATATACTGTTGATCATCAGCCGAGAGGCGCACGAAGTCCCGTCCGCTGTCCGGTCCGCTCCGGAACCGGGCAATTTCCGCACCGTCCCGGGTAATGAGGACCTCCGGCGAGAGCGACACATCGGCGGAACCGTGCGCCGTATCTTTCATCGCGACGAGCGGCGGGAGAAAATAGACATGAGAATTGACGGTGTTTGGCGCGTCTTTGGACAAGATTCGACCGTCAATTGTTGCAGCTTCGGGAGTCCCGGACGGCACCGCGGTGTCGGACAGGACGAGTGGGCCAGAACAGGAAACGGCCAATCCGAGAATGAGTATGCAAATAAAATCGATCGCCGGAACGAGAAATTTCATTTTTCACCTACTTTCGTTACCCTATTATATTGCGGTTCCACGCAATTCACCGCGCTTGCATGAGGGTATTCTTGCGGATATCATGAGAGATCCTCAGCGCAAAGGATTCCGCCTGTGAAACATCGTTCGCCGAGCGACAATGCTGCACACCTGGCCGAGGCTGCGAGTCCCCGCCTTCGCATCCTTACGTCGGCTATCGGGAAACAGTGGGTTATCCTCCCATCGACGCTTGCGGTTTCCACGGCAATCGGCGTTGCCGCCATCGGACTGCTCTTCTACGTACGCGACGTTTTTGGTGCATCGCCTGCTCTCGTATCGATATTCGCGGCAACGTGGACCGCAGCGTACGCGCTCTCATGCATCGCGCTCAGGCCACTTTCAGTACGGATGCTGCCGCGCCATTCGCTCATCCTGGCCGCTTCGGCGATGACCGTGTCTCTCGCGCTGATTCCGGTCTTCAATTCGCTCGCCGTGGCATTCCTGCTTTACACGCTCTTCGGCACCGCACTTTCATTCTTCTGGCCACCGCTCATGGGGTGGTTATCGGCTGGATTGGAAGAGCGCGCTCTCTCATCCGTCATAGGGCGCTACAATCTCTCCTGGAGCATCGGAACCATCATCAGCCCGTTCCTTGGCGGATTGCTCTACCAGCTGGGAAAACTCCTGCCGCTGTACACATCGGTCGCACTCCTCGGAACAACGGCACTTCTGATTACTGCGGCATCCATCGGACTCCCGAGAATCAGGAGAGACAGCCACCGCGAATCGCGCCCGAAACGCGGGGAACGATCTGCAAAGGACACCAGTACAGCTCTCCGCTTTCCGGCCCGGTTTGCAGTCTTCGGCACCTACTTCGCATTCGGGATTATTGTGAACGTTCTGCCGCTCTACCTCCGCGACCACCTCGGAATGACCGAGAGCGATGCGGGACTGTTCCTGTTGATTCGCGCCGCGTTTACGACACTCGGCTTCATCCTGCTTGGACGGAGAACATTCTGGCATTTCAAGAAGTGGTGGATTATCTCCGGTCAGATTCTGATTCTGCTGATTGCCGCTCTCTTCTCGCTGCTGCATGAGACGCTCGCCTTGACTGTCGGCATTGCGCTCTTCGGTGCGGGAATGGCAATTGTCTACAACAACAGTGTCTTCCACGGCATTTCCGGTTCACAGTCCCGTGCATCTCGCATGGCCGTCCACGAGTCCACGCTCACTGCCGGTGTGGTTGCCGGATCGATGATCGGCGGCCCCATCTATCAGGCATACTCGATTAACGCGGCGTTTCTGGTCGCGGCCGTGCTGTGTCTTCTTTCTGCAGCAGTCATGACAATCCTGCTTGCCCGAATCCGACCCGCGTAGAGAGTTGCTATCCGTTGGTTTCCGACTGATTCTTTCTGGCCTGCAGTTCCCGAATTGCCTGAAGGAGTGCATCCTGGTACTGCTTGAGCTGCGCACTGTTCGCCGCCGGAAGCGCCGAGCTCGAGTTTGATGCACCGAGCAGCGAGTCAAGCGAAGGGTTGGTGCCCGCAGTCCCCCCGAGAGCACTGGATGTTCCGCCTTCCTGACCAATGGCAAGCGCTTCCTGCAATAGCTTCTGGAACTCGGGACCCTTTCCCCCCGAAATTGGGGTGGCGGAACTCACGGACGCCACATTCCTCCCGGTGCCCGCTGCAGCCGGATGCTGCGTACCGGGGGTAATCTGGCCGGGCGGATGTTGGCCGAGGCTCTTGATCTGCTGTATCCGATTGGTTATTTGCTGGATGCGTGCGTACACTTCGTTGATCGGATTCATCTCGTTCCTCCGCCCGCCATGATACACCTTTTTGCCTCACTTCATCTAATATTCATTTTCCCGGCGCATTATTCGGATGTTAGGAGACGAGATGAACGAACAGAAACGGCATAATCCGATGCTGGTGACTTTGCACTGGCTTATTGCACTACTTATCCTGACCGAGACAATAATCGGTGTGGGATTCCTCCACGAAATGCCGAATACGGCTGCGAAAGTTGCTCCACTCGGGATCCATCTCATCCTGGGACTCATGCTGCTTGCGCTTATGATAGTCCGCCTGGTCATCCGAGTCGTGTCCCCGAAGCCGCATCGAGCAAAGACCGGAACTCCGATACTCGACGTCATCGGCGCGGCGAATCATATCATGTTGTACGTCATGACTTTTCTCGTTGCAGCAACGGGAATCCTGCTTGCCAATCATTCGCACGTCCTGCAACTCGTCGTTGGCGGGTCAGTTCAGCTTCCCATGCAGTTCGCGCCATTCCTTCACGCGGCGATCTTCGTCCTGTTCGGGCTTATCATTGCGCTGCACGTAGCTGCAGCACTTTTTCACCAGTTCATTCTCAGAGACCGGCTGTTTGCACGCATGTGGTACGAACCGCGATCGACGAAGGGGCTTGATCGGGCTTTCGACTCTTCAGTCGGCAGTTAGCCGGTAGTCGGCAGTTAGCCGGTAGTCGGCAGATAGACGCTCGGCCGCGTGCAGCGCGTTCGCCGAGTCGCGAAAGCCGAGCGGACTCTGGGAGGTCATTCGGCGAAAGGAGACGTAGAAGTACGTTTCGCTGCGGAAGCCACAGGCATATGCAATCTGTTTCACGCTGTCCGATGTTTCAACGAGCAAACGCTTCGCTCGCGCTATTCTGCGTTCCTGAATGTAGGCGAACGGCGTGCGGCCGGAGATCTGCTTGAACACCCGGCAGAAAAAAGTCCGACTCAAACCCGCCCTTTCGGCCAGCCCGGCAAGCGAAAACGAATCTTCAGGATTCTCGTCTACGTAACGACAGACTTCCCGAACAGCCCGGTAATTGTTCCGCACCGATCGACTGTCTCTGTACGCATGATTCACGCTTTCCCAGTCAGACTGGAGGATTGCGATGATCTGAAGCAGATACAGCTTCAGTTTCAGCCGACTGCGGCTTTCATAGAATTCGCGGTGAAGCGAGGTGAAGTGCGTCGAAAGTTCGTCGAAGCGCGTTGTCCTGAAGCTGAGTGGAAGCCCCAGGTCGACGCCCAACTCCGGTTCAGGCGCAGTCCTCCATTTCCACGCATCAAGAGGCGATTTCTCCCCGTACACCCCGCCCGCACCGGATGTCCGCCCTTCGCTGAACAACGGATCGAATGCCGCAATGAAGCACCGGTACGATCCGACACCTTCATTCTGCATTCCGGGCTTGCGGACAAATATGTCGCCGCGGGAAGCAGAAATGCCAACCCCGTTTATCCGTATCTCTCCCTCTCCGCCGGTGATGAGCTCAACTTCGTACCAGGAGCACAACCGTCTGCCAAAACTCCCGTCCGCGGGGAGACAGTTGCCGTCATGGATGCGGCCGACGGTCAGAACGTACGGATTCAGCGCGCATGCAGCAAGATCGTCCATGGCAGCTATCAGATAATATTGTTCAGTAAAAAGCAATACTCTTTCTTGCGGCCTCTTCAAAACCTTATATAATTGGGAGATAGCAGTGAATCCGTCGAGAGTAAAACGCTCGGACGGCAATATTGTTGACTGCAGGAGCGACGAGGATGAAGAGAGCACTCATTGTATGGGGCGGATGGGATGGTCACGAACCGCGGCAGGTTGCGGAGTGGTTCACGCAGATCCTGACCGCCGAAGCGTATGAGGTAGAGATCGCCGATTCGCTAGCGGCGTTCGACGACACCGAGAAGCTTCAGACGCTCGATCTGATAGTCCCGCAATGGACGATGGGAGAACTCACGAAAGAACGTGCGGAAGCAGTCAGTGCGGCCGTGGGAGCGGGAACCGGTCTTGCGGGGCTTCACGGCGGAATGTGCGATTCATTCAGAACAAACGTCCTGTGGCAGTTCATGACCGGTGGCAACTGGGTGGCGCACCCGGGCGGCGACGGAGTCGAATACACCGTGAACATCAAGAACTCGTCGAGCCCGCTGGTTGCAGGTATCAACGACTTTGTTGTTCATTCGGAACAGTACTATCTCCATGTTGACCCGGCCGTCGAAGTGCTTGCCACGACACGGTTCCCAACGGTTACCTGGTACCATTCGGCAAACCGTCCGGTAGACATGCCGGTTCTGTGGACGAAACGCTGGGGACTCGGACGGGTCTTCTATTGTTCGCTCGGCCATCACGCTGACATTGTACAAATGCCGGAGGTTACTGAGATCATGACGCGCGGGTTCCGGTGGGCCGGCGACGGAAAGCGAGATGCACAGCAGCAGGGACTCAACGCCGATGTGTATCAGAACAGCGGGAAGATGTTCTAGAGAACGGCCGGGAAAAAGGAACAATGAGTAAGAAACGGAATATTGGAATAGTGGGCTGCGGAAAGATCAGTGGTATCTACCTGAAGAACCTGACCGGCATGTTCGACAACACGGAAGTCATTGCCTGCGCGGACATTGTCCCGGAGCGTGCGCGGGCAGCTGCTGCAGAGTACGGAATACCGAAATCCGGAACGGTGGAGGAGATCCTTGCGGACCCGGAAATCGAAATTGTCCTGAATCTTACAATTCCTGCCGCACATGCAGAGGTAACCACACGTGCCCTCGAAGCAGGAAAACACGTGTATCAGGAGAAACCACTTGCAACCCGGTTCGAGGATGGCCGGAAGATCCTGGAGCTGGCCGCCGCAAGGAAGCTGCTCGTGGGAGGTGCACCGGATACCTTTCTGGGCGCGGGAATACAGACGTGCCGGAAACTCATCGACGACGGATGGATAGGAACTCCGATCGGCGCAACGGCGTTCATGACCAATCATGGCCACGAGAGCTGGCACCCGGATCCGGCCTTCTATTACCAGCCGGGTGCAGGGCCGATGTTCGACATGGGCCCGTACTACCTCACTGCGCTGATAAACCTCATCGGGCCGGTAAGCGGAGTCAGCGGTTCAGCACGCATTACCTTTCCCGAACGTACAATTACCAGCAAACCGAAAAACGGCGAAAAGATACACGTCGAGGTCCCGACCCACGTAACGGGAACCCTCGAATTTGCTTCAGGCGCAATCGGCACCATCATTACCAGCTTCGACGTCTGGCAGGCATCTCTGCCGTTCATAGAAATCTACGGGAGCGATGGAAGCCTCAGCGTTCCGGACCCGAACACCTTCGGTGGACCGGTCCGCGTGTGGAGAAAGGGAGCAACCGAATGGCAGCAGGTGCCGCTCCTGTTCGAACACCGGGAAAACAGCCGCGGACTCGGTGTCTCGGACATGGTTCGAGCAATTGAAGACAACCGCCCACCGCGCGCTGGGGGACCGCTCACGCTCCATGTTCTCGAGATAATGCAGGGCATTCACTCGGCTGCGGAATCGGGAGTTCGATATTCGCTTTCCACATCCTGTTCGCGCCCGGCGTCTCTGTCCGTATAGGGCTAAATCCCATCGCGGGAGAGGTACTCGGTAATGAGCTTCTGAATCTTTGAGTCGATGTCCCAGAAGCTTATTCCGTTTTCGTGAAGATTGCTGCTTGCCGGTCGGCTCCACATGACTTTTCCAAAGCAGTTCAGTGAACGGTCCTGACCCGGAAGGTTGAATGAAAGCGAAAAAATCTTTCCCTTTGTCAACGGTTCTTCGGTTACGAGGCATATTCCGCCTTGGCTGATATCCTTCGCGTGTGCAATGGCTCGTGACGCGTAATTCACCTGGACGTCCAGTGTGACGCGGGGGCTGAGGCGCTTATCGTTCGGCATGACGGCAGTATAGAGGATTGGCTGCTCCGGTGTAAATGACCCTCCCGGGTCAGATGAGCCGCTGGAAACCGGCTATTTTTCGGAGTACGCGACAATACCAGTCCAGTCGGCAGCCGGCGGACGTTCCTCGTAGATTCTGCAGCGCTGGATGAAGATGGGGGAAATCGGGTCCTCAGGAAGGAGACGCAGCACCCCCTGAAAGTATCGTGCAGCCTCGACAAACTCCCGGCTGTAATAGTGCTGGACACCACGATCGTGAAGCTTCCATGCCTGTTCTTCGGACTGCGTAAGCGACTTCCGTACCGAATAGACAGCGAATCCTCGGGATCTGCCCTTTACCTGTACCCGGTCCACAAGTCTGCAGGCTATTCGCGTATTCACGCGCCGATAGATGGACTCCGAGATGAGCAGCGGCTCGTCGTAGAAACGCGTCAATCCTTCCAGACGGGAGGCTACGTTCACCATGTCCCCGACCACGGTATAGTCCATCTTGTGCTCGCTCCCGATATTCCCTATGGTCACGGATCCGTAGTTGATACCTACTCCGATGTGGATGGACTCACGTCCGCGCTCATGTTGCCATCCGTTGAACTCATCGAGCTGCCCGAGCATCTCCAGGCCCGCCAGAACCGAATGGTAGCAGCTGTCTTCATCATCCGCCGGCGCGCCGAAAAATGCCATGACTGCATCTCCAATGTACTTGTCCACAAGACCATTGTTTCGCATGACAACCTCGACCATGCGGCCGAAATACTGGTTGAGTGATTCAACAATGTCGCTCGACGACATCCGTTCAGACATCGTGGTGAAACCCCGGATATCTGAGAAAAGTACGGCAAGCTCACGGTCCTGTCCGAAAAGCATGGACTCCGGAGAAGCGAAAAACTGTTCGATGACCTGATTCGGCACATATTTCTGAAAGATGTTTCGGATCTTCATTTCCCGCTTCTGAGCAATTGCGGCCTGAAGCGCGTAGTTCTTTATCTCAGAGTATGCCTGCTGCAACGCTCCGGTCATTGAATTGAAGCTATTGCCAAGGTCCCCGACCTCATCGGCGTACTCGATGGTAACTCGACGGCTGAGATCGCCGGTATGTACGATATCCTGCATTGCGTGAACGACCTGCTTGAGCGGCGCAGTCAGGAGGCGGCTGAAAACGATGATCAGAACAATTACCGCAATAAGCGCAATTCCGGAGATCAGGATGCTCTCCGTGGTTATCCGCTCTATGAACTTGAAGAAAGAATCGGCGCGATCGGTGACAAAGACTGTCCAGCCGAACGGCTTGAATGCCCCGACCACGGCGACTCGCTTTACGCCCCCGAGCTCTATCTCGCGCCAGCCGAACTTCTGATCATGGACTATTGCCAGGACCTGCGTCTTCTCCTCCGGTGTAACATCTAACGGAGCGGTGGAAAACTGAACCTTGCCGTTACTCCCGAATGCGGCAATTATCTCGGCGGAACCTCGGACAAGACCGGTGGCATAATTCGCTATCGACTCCTCTACCGCGGAAACAAACGCCTGGTTCTCTGCAAGGTTGTTGGTAACCAGAAGCTGATTCTCACTGTCGGTAAAACGCATGAGCTCCTCGGCCTTGAAGCGGAGAAAACTGGTAGCAACGGAGGTAATGGCATCTCGTGCGGTGGACGTGGCCGCGAAGGTAATGAATACCATGGGCGCAAGAAAGAGCGGGAGAAAGATTGATATTATGCGCGGAGCGA
>CAZKMA010000067.1:0-7488 GCA_964553615.1 uncultured Spirochaetales bacterium
CTCGAGACTCTTTACGAAATATACTTCAGCCTGCTTGCCGAGAACGAATCCAATACGCAGTGGCGGTCGCAACCTGCCCCCTCGCACCGCATGCAGATCACTGCTTCGAGCTCGCAAAGATGGCGGTATCACCACCGGAACGAGGAACGGGAATTGAGAGTCTCCCCGGACTCACAATTGGAGGCGTTCCGTCAATCGAAGTCCGGTTCCGGGTAGATGAACTCACCTTCTCAGTGAAAGCCAACGGGGTCAGGAACGTATTGATGCCCTCTTCGCCGAGGTCGGCGGCAACGCTCTCCTGATGAAAGGCCAGAAACCGGGTTATCCAGGGGACACACAGCTCCATGGCAAGGAGTATCAGGCACGAGCCGAAGCGCCATTCGGTGCAAGCATCCGGGTCTACTCCCCTCTCAAACCCATCTGTAGGCCATTGGGAACCGTATTATCCTCGATGGGCCCAATGAAGATCGTCAGGCGCGAGCGAATCGCTCGGTGGACCTCGCAAGTTATGCCTCGAAATGATAGTGTTGGAACCAATAGAATGAATATTTACTTCAGGAGATCGACGTGACGAACACCGGATACCAGAATGCTGGTCAGCACCCTTCTCATCAAAAGAAAACAATTCTCTTCATGCTTTCCATTCTTTTTTTGCTTCTGCCATTTTCACTCTTTGCGCAGGACAATTCCGCCTCTTCTCCCGTTGTCACAACGGACAGCAGCGCAAACAGGAAGATTACTCTCGTGAACGAATTACCTGCCACAATACAGCGCTACTATACTGCAGGGAATCTCGCAGCCGCACTGCCGGAGTCTGTCGGAAATGGAAACCACATAAAGGTGACTATTCAACTGACGTCCTACAATAGCATGATCGTCCGGGCGGAGCTCGGAAGATTCGATGCCCCGAGCAACAATCTGCGGCTTCTTGCTCCGGGAACGGCGTCATCTCACTATGCAATTGCGGTGTCGTCAATTCACGCAGACGTCGTGGCGCTCGCAAAATGGGCCCAGGGAACTTCGGCACATACCGACGTACCGGACGATGTGGTCAGCGCTCTGTCAAACCATCATGCCACGGTTGTCTGCAGGTTCACCAACAGCAGGCAGCAATGGATAGACTTCGTGCTCTATGAGGACCGTGTCTGGCCGCCCTCCTATCATTTCAAGACGTCGCTGTACATCGGGGGAACGGGATCCGATGGAACACGGATTGAGTCCCAGACCCAGCTCCGGGAAAACAAACACGCCGACTGGACGCACCTCGAGTATTACTACCTCGATCCACTGAAGAACCCATCCACCGGAAGGCAAACAGGTACCCAGCAGGTCCTCGACTTTTTCCATTGAATCGCTTCAGAGCTCTTTCTCGGGTAAGTTCATCCTTGACGCCTCACTTTGGCAGGGCATAGAATAAGAGATGGATCACCACCCGAGGAGGAACTCACATGGGGAAGCATACAAAGGGTATTGTGCTTGCAACAATTGCTGCTGTGTTGATACTGGTATCTCCGGTCTTCACATTCGCTGATAATGGTTCATCGTCCGCATATACGGCCAAGAATCTCAATGAACAGACTGTCATGGCTCTTGCCTGGGTACAGAACTCTGCCGAGTATAGGGAGTTGTGCTATCAGGCATACAACCTGGCAGGCATGATGGTGGACAAGGCGGTCGCATCGGCCAAGGCCGGGGACAAGCCACTGGCAATAGTGGCAGATGTTGATGAGACCCTCATTGATAACAGTGCCTACGACGCAGGACTTATCGGACGCGATGCTTCGTATTCAGGCAAAACGTGGACCGAGTGGGAAAACGCAGCACGGGCGAAGGCCATGCCCGGTGCCACTGATTTCCTGAATGCCGTTGCCGCGAAGGGCGTACAGGTGTTCTATGTCACGAATCGCGACGAGGCCGGCCTGAACGGGACAATCACGAATCTGCGAAAACTCGGCTATCCGTACGTGGACACAACACATGTGCTGGTAAAGACGACATCGAGCAACAAGCAGATCAGGTTTGACGCAATCACCAAAGATTTCAATGTGGTCTGCTATCTGGGCGACAACGCCAACGATCTTCCGATCGGTACGTATCATAAGGATCAGGCGGAGCGGAATGCACTTGTGGACCAGCACAAGGCCGAGTTCGGCACGAAACTCATTGCGCTGCCAAATCCTGTCTACGGTGATTGGGAAGGCGTCCTCGCGAAAGGTTACTGGGGTCTGAGCGCCAAGGGCAAAGATGAAGCCCGAAAAGCGACCCTGGACAGATGGGTGCCCCCACAGAACTGATCTCAGTTCGATAATCTCCAATGAATCGGCATCGACACTGCAGGTTGGTCGATGAACAGGAAGCGAAAACCACCAGGCAACAGAAACCGGTGGTGATCCGGAGAGTCTGTCATTTCCGTTTCCTGCAAACGCATCCTGTGGTGTTGAGTCGAATCAGCATTCACCATACCATCCGGATTACGCCCCGATTGACCCCGCCGTGGTTTGCTGCACGTGAAACAGGCGCAGACGGATCGTGTCCATGAGACGGGCAGGAAGAACTGCGCCGAGAAACGGCAGCAGCTTCGACTTCGGCCCCACCGGATAACGTGTGCGCGGAGTGGGGACTGTCAGCGCATGATAGACGGTCGCTGCCATGACCTCCGCGTCAACACCGTCTTCTTCCATCTTCAGAAACGCCTGAACGAATGCGCGGTACTGCGCCACGTACCGACTCCTGCCCTCGGTCGAAAAGGTCTCGATCATGATCTCGCTATCCCCGACAAGCTTCTTGACCGCCGGAGTGCGGATGCTTCCCGGGGCCACCAGCACAACGTGAATGCCCCACGGGCGCAGCTCCATTCGCAGTGCGTCGTTTATCAGCTCGAATGCGGACTTGGAAGAGCACAATGGTCCGCCAAACGGTATTGCAAGTTTCCCGCCGACAGAGCCGATGTTGATAATGCGCCCACGGGCGGTGCGAATCAGCGGGAGAAAGGCCTGGATGACCGCCACCTGCCCGACGACATTCACTTCGTACTGACGCCTCAATTCGGAAATCGGGACGACCTCCATGGGCGAAGTCACGCCTATGCCCGCGTTATTCACAAGCCCGGCGAGACCGGCAGACCCGACCGCTTCCGATACTGTCCGGAACGCATGAGAGATGGTCTCTTCTTTCGTTACGTCGAGAATGACCGGAACCAGACCACTCATCCGCTCTGCCTGAAGCGCCTGCAAGTCCTTCTCCTTGCGCACCGCGGCAAAAACGGTGAAGCCTTCGCGAGCCAGACGCATGGAACACACCCTTCCCATCCCTGAGGATGCGCCGGTTACCAGAACAGCAGCAGCGTGCACTTTCATTTTGCTTTACTCCTTTTCCTTTTCGGGGCGACGGACAGAAACTCCGTCCAGGATGCTTTCGGCAATGGATTCAATCACGTCCGGTCCGGGAATGCGGGCGCTCCGAATGTGACCCCGCCGGTCGGTCACAAGCATCCCGTCGAAAATGGCGAACGTCAGCAGAGTCCCAATAAGCATCCGACCTACCAGCGAAGGTTCAGCTTCCGCGCGTATCAGACCAGCAGCCTGACCGGCGCGAAGGAAACGCTCGAGCTGTTTCATGGCCTGCGCAGGAATTGCTTCGCGAAAGAGACCGCCGAGCTGCGGGAATCTGGGTAACTCGGAAAGCGTTATTCGCATGAGGGCAAGATAATCCGGCTGCATCATGGTCTGAATAACGCCGCTCAGCCGGGCGACGAGGATGGCGCGAAGTGCGTTATGGCTCTCCGGAAGCGCCGGCGGCTCGAATAACGGTTTCAGCGACGGGCGATCGATTGTCACCGACCGGATGACGTCAATGAAGAGCTCGTCCTTCTTCCGGTAGTAACGATAGAGAGTCTCCTTGGAAGCAATTCCTGCGGCAACCACAATAGCATCCGTGCTGGTTGCATGGAATCCGTTTTGCAGGAAGAGTCGTCGCGCCGCAATCTGAATTTTCTTCCGGGTTTTTGCAGTTCGCTCCGATTCGGCGCTCGGATCATTCACGTGTTTCGATTCTCCATAATCGTACTATACGGTACGATTATGGAGTGAATTGCTCCAACGGTCAAGAATGATTATAGCGTCTGCTCAGAAATATCGGTGTTCGGTCGTTCTTCCTTTGCGCGCTTCACCCGCAGAAGCCGCACATTGATCGAGACAATGACCGGAGACTGCAGGATGCCCGCGGTTGCGGTAGCAACGTCGGCACCGGAACCAACGCCGGAAAGAAAAAAAGATTGACGGTGCAGGAACTCATCCAAACGTGGTTTTATTGAAATAGGGAGAATCCTTTCACACGTCAATTCTGCTTGACATACAATACCCTGGTACCGTATGCTCTTCATGAGCACCATCAAGATTGAATCACCACCCTAAGGAGGGAAATCGATGAAAATACGCCTTGCGCTGCTTTCCGCAGCAATACTCTTTGTCGTGAGCACCGGAGCAGTATGGGCTCAGTCGAATGATGAGCAACATGGATCGCACTCCGTCAAGCAGATCCTCGGAGAGATACGTTCGGAACTGAAACTTGGGCCAAGCGAGCAGATTAACCCGAACACTGTTCCGGAATCGCTCATGGTAGAACTTGGCGATGCGGTCATGGACATCATGATTCCGAACCAGCAACAGCACGAGTACATGGATCAGATGATGGGCGGAGAGGGCTCGCAATCGCTTGATTCGATGCACCGATGGATTGCCTACCGCTATCTGACCGGCGGATATTCGGGAGGTGGTTTCGGATACGGCATGATGGGCGGCGGCATGATGGGGAGCGGGTCCGGAGGATTCGGGGGGTTCGGAATGATGGGGAACCCGGACGAGTCGTACTCGGGAAACCCGTATCAGTCTCCGGAGCAGATTGTAAAGAGCCGGTACGCACGGGGCGAAATTACCCGGGAACAGTATCTGCAAATGATGAAAGATCTGGAGAAAACCGCTCAGAAGAACGGGAATTGAACTTTTCTCAGACCGGAAGCAGGATTGTGAACGTGGTTCCCTCGCCCGGTCGACTCAGGACGGTTATCGTCCCACCGTGGGCCTCAACTATTTTCCGGGCGATAGAAAGGCCAAGGCCGCTCCCGCTGCTCCGATCGGTGGAGCCATGGGCGCGGTACAGCCTGTCGAAGACGCGATCCAGCTCCGATGGGTGGATCCCGCAGCCATTATCCCGAACCCGGAGCGCCACAGTCCGGGCCTCCCCCGCTCCATCAGGTGATCCGGATTCATTCCACGACTCCGCTTCGAGTTCGATCCGGTCAAGTTCCTTTCCGTGGTCAAGCGCATTGCGCAGGAGATTCCCGATTACCTGGACCATCCGGACGCGGTCCGCCTGAACATCCGGGAGCGCATCCGCAATCCGCATCTCAGTCTGGATTCCCCGCGACTCACATTCGGCACTGAATGGACGCACAGCCTGCCGGAGGATTTCTCCCGCTGCAACCGTTTCAACCTTGAGTGAAAGTTCCTGGGCATCAAGTGCGGCGAGAAGCTGCACGTCGGTTATAAGGCGTGAGAGGATACCAACCTCCTCGAGCAGCGAAGAAAGCCTTTCGGGATTCGTGTCGTATACGCCGTCGAGCATCGCCTCGATCTCCCCCTGAAGGAGAGTTACCGGCGTCCGCAGTTCATGGGCAACATCTCGAAACAGCCGCCGCCGGGACTGCTCTTCAGCATCAATGGTCTTCTGCATCCGAGCGAAAGATCTCGCAAGGCGGCCGATCTCGTCGTTCCGGGTCTCCGGAATTACCACTCCACGCTCACCGGAAGCAAGGCTGTCTGCCGCCCGGGTCAAAGCCAGCAGTGGCCGCGTTATTCCGGAAAGAAAGAGCGCGCCGAGTATCGAGGCAAGAAGAGCGACCGTCAGAGAAGAAAGGATAACGCTCACGCGGGCCGCCGAAAGGAAGTCGCGCTGCATGGGACTCAGTTCCCGGTTTACCATGGACCCCACAAGAACTCTTCCGACAATCGCACCTTGTACAGTAACTGCGGCGCCGTGTCGAATTGCATCGGCGGTGATATTGAGTGAATCCAACGGAGAGGTGTCAGCAAGAAGGGTTCCGTCCGGAGCGGCAAGAACAATCCGCTCTGTCCCTCCCGGAGGTGGCGGACCAATCCGTCCCGGTGCCGGCCCCATCATCTGAGACATCATGCCTCCTGAGGGATCCATCGCATGAGGGCGCGGCGCGAGGAACCGGTCTACGCCTGCCCAGCTTCCGGTGGTCTCGTAGTAGGCGGCAAGGATATCGGCAAGTGTTGCTGCGCGTCGCTGATCGCTTGCGAGCACGTAACGGTCGAATTGGACGTGGGTGCTGACCGATGTTGCAACAAGGGTAACCGCTGCGCCGGCAATGACAAGGAGCGCGAACAGACCTACAAGTTTCGTGCGAAGCGTCCAGAAACTCATCACTCAAAAATCCCGCTTCATACGATAACCAACCCCACGAACAGTCTCGATGTAGCGTGGTTCCCCCGCGCTGTCCCCGAGTGCCCGGCGTAAGTTCTTCATGTGCGCGTCGATCGTCCGATCAAACGGTGCCTCATCATGGTCGGACACCGTTTCAATAATCCGGTCACGGCTCATGACCTGCCCCGCGTTTGCTGCAAGAAGGACGAGGAGATCGAACTGATAGGATGTCAGAGCAACAGGAGCCTCGAGCCGACTCACCTTTCGGCCTCCAATATCTATCGTCAGATCCGCCACCTGGAGAAGATTCTCCTCTATACCCCGCGCAACCGGTAGCGTTCGCCGCAGGACCGCACGCACACGGGAAACCAGTTCCCGGGGACTGAACGGTTTGGTAATGTAGTCATCCGCTCCCTCGTCCAGCCCTTTCAACTTGTCTGATTCATCGCTTCGTGCAGTCAGCATGATAATGGGGACGCTGGATTCGCGTCGAACCGCACGTGCAACGTCCATCCCGTCAAGGCCGGGAAGATGAAGGTCCAGTACAATGAGGTCGGGTGTCTGGTCACGAAAAGCCCGAACCGCTTCGGACCCGTCGGTCGCGGTTACAACGCCGTGTCCATCGCGAACGAGATATGACTCCACGAGCCGGAGGATCTTCGGCTCGTCATCCACGACAAGAATTGTTGCACGCCTGTTATTCGCCGTAGTGGAAACCCTCCGCTGAATTATACCGCACCTTGCCGGCGTGCGTCCCACTCCAGCGAAGAATAACAAAAGAATTCCTGCATTCACAAAGCGTTCACACAACCTGCGTACCATGTACACACCATACTGCATGGCGAAACATCGCCAGGAGGATACAAATGAAAACAAGACGGTTACGCTCGACTCTCCTTCCAATCACCGGGATAGTTCTTGCCGGTGCGCTCTTCACCGCAGTGCCCGCAATGACCTACGCACAAGGCACCGGCTTCTCAACCGATCAGCCGGCCCCGCAGTCCGGTTCGCCGTGGACAGGCCCCGACCGGGGACCGGGATACG
>CAZKMA010000067.1:7588-25361 GCA_964553615.1 uncultured Spirochaetales bacterium
GGCTATGGCATGATGGGTGACTTCGGCCGAGGAGAGGGATTTCGACCGGGATACGGGCCGGATCAATCAGCAAGGCGCATCGCTGCCTCACGGATCGAGACAATTATCAACGGGTATCTTGCAACGCTGCCGGACAACGACCTGAAGGTCGCCGAGATCATGCAGTTCCAGGACAACTACTACGCACAGATCTCACGCAAGGGTACCAATGACCGCCTCTTCGAGGTTCTTGTGAATCCGTTCAACGGTGTCGTGAGTCCGGAGCCCGGTCCGAACATGATGTGGAATACCCTCTACGGCCACGGTGACTGGAGCCGCTCTGGTACCCGGACTCAGACCGTTCAGAAAATGACTGTTACGGCAGACCAGGCTTCGAAGATTGCCACCGCGTACGTGGAACGCATTTCACAGAGCGCCCGGGTGGGAACACCTGACACCTTTCCCGGCTACTATACGCTGCATGTCATCGACAACGGAAAGACGGTCGGCATGCTGAGCGTAAACGGCTACACCGGCCAGGTCTGGTATCACAACTGGCACGGTGCCTTCATTGGCATGGTGAAGACCGACTGACACGGGCGGCGCCGTTCCCGGCGCCGCCAATCGAGGTTCAGTTTCGGATAAGCTGTCGAATCACTTTGTCGTGGCGGCAGCTCCTTCCGGCTGGATGTTCGCCTTCTGCAACCGGCGGGAGTTTGTCACTACATTGATCGAACTGAACGCCATGGCAATCTCCGCGAGCACGGGGTGCATGACTCCGATTATCGCGAGGGGCACCATGAAGATGTTGTAGAAGAAGGCCCAGAAAAGGTTCTGCATGATCTTGCGATAGGTGGCACGGCTCAGCTTGACCGCCTTCACCACCGCCGATAGTTCCCCCTGCACAAGCACGATGTCACCGGCTTCAATTGCCACATCCGTTCCCGTCCCAATAGCGATTCCAACATCCGCCTGCGTCAGAGCCGGTGCATCGTTGATGCCGTCTCCAACCATCGCAACCTTCTGCCCCTCGGACTGCAGACGCCGGATCTCGACCGCCTTGTCTTCCGGGAGTACATTTGCGATTATGCGCGTTACGCCCACCTGCTGTGCAATGGCGCGAGCAGTGTGCTCATTATCCCCGGTGAGCATGGCAACCTCGTACCCCAGAGCGGTCAGCTCCCGGATCGCCGCGGCGCTGTCCGGTTTCACCTGATCGGCCACCGCGATGAGTCCTGCAACCTTCCCGTCCAGTGCAATCCACATTGCGGTCTTCGCTTCATTTTCGAGTTTCACCTTTGTGTCCTGCGCCGACTGGAGGAGCACTATCCCCGCATCCTCCAGAAGCGCTGAAGTTCCGACCAGCACCGACCTGCCCTCGATAGTTGCACGGATTCCCCGACCACTGACCGCGGAAAACTGAGTGGCAGAAGGGAGCTCTGCTCCGTCGGCCTGCAGAGCATGATCCACGATTGCCCGGCCAAGCGGGTGCTCGGATCCCTTCTCGGCAGCTGCGGCAAGCCGGATCACCTCTTCTTCCGTCGCGCTGCCAAAGGTTACGACATTGGTAATTCCAGGCTTCCCGGCGGTAATGGTTCCAGTCTTGTCCATAACGATTGTGCGAACATCCTTGAGAACCTGGATTGCCGCTCCCTTACGGATCAGCACGCCATTTTCCGCTCCCATGCCGCTTCCCACCATAATGGCGGTTGGCGTTGCAAGTCCGAGTGCGCAGGGACAGGCAATGACCAGAGTGGCAATTGCCGCAAAAAGCGCAAGAGCGACCGGCCCCATGTTCGGATTGACCCAGGGCAGGAAGGTACTTGCCCACAGAACAATGCCGCCGAAGAACGCAGGAAAGATCATCCATGCGGCAAAGGTCAGAACCGCAATACCAATTACCACCGGCACAAACACCGAGGTAATCCTGTCGGCAAGGACCTGGATAGGAATCTTCGATCCTTGAGCTTCTTCAACCAGACGGATGACCTGGCTCAGGAATGTGTCTTTTCCGACGCGGGTTGCGCGGATCTTCAGAAAACCCTGCTTGTTGATGGTTGCGCCGATAACCGTTGAACCGACCGCCTTGTCAACGGGCATCGATTCGCCGGTGGCTATGGACTCATCCACGCTGCTCTCACCCTCAATCACCTCTCCGTCGGTCGGGATCTTTTCCCCGGGGCGAACCAGCATGATGTCGCCTTCGGTAAGCTTTGCGACCGGTATGGAAAGCTCCTGGCCGTCGCGTTCGACGGTTGCTTCCTTCGCTTCCAGAGTAAGAAGCTTCTTGATTGCCTGGGAAGCGCGGCCCTTCGCTTTTGTCTCGATGAAGCGGCCGGTGAGATGGAACGCCATGATCATGCCGCCAACGCCCGCAAAATTCGCAAACGCGGGTCCCACTCCGAACTGGTGGAGCGCGGCCACCACGCCACTTGCAAGCGCTGCGATTGTACCGGTTGCAATGAGCGCATCCATGTTTGGCGACCGGTGCATGGAAGACTTGAACCCGCTCCGCATCGTCTCCCAGCCCGGGATCATTACCGCCGCGGTGCCGAGCAGCACCATGCCAAGGTTGTAGACAATCGGGCCAAGGAATGTGAAGCCCCAGATCATTTCCGGAATCATCCAGAGAACAATGGGGACCGTTATTGCCCAGGATAGCCACATCTTGCTCGAAGCCTTGTTGATCTTTCGCTCGTCCTTTTCGAGCTCGGTCTCTATCTCCTGACCATCCGACTCCTGTTCGACAATCAACCGGTATCCGCTCTCATCCACCGCACGGGCGAGCTGGTCGGGGCTTACAGCCGACACGTCGAAACTTACCATGGTGCTTTCCGTTGCAAGATTCACCGAAGCATCCGAGACACCCGCGACTCCCTTGAGCGCCTTTTCCACGGCCGAGACACAGCTTGCGCAATGCATCCCTTCTACCTTGAAGTTCATCTTCTGAACGGGAATCGCAACTTCGTATCCGGCATCCTCTACCGCCTTGCGGAGCCGCGCAACGTCCACCGAGATTGAATCGAAGGTGATGCGTGCCGACTCGGTAGCCAGGTTTACGTTTGCCTCTGACACGCCGTCAAGGTGAGCGAGGGATTTCTCAACGGCGGCAACGCAGCTTGCGCAGTGCATGCCTTCTATCCTGAGAGTCTCTGTTCTGACGTTGCTCTCTTTCGTCACTGCCATATATCTGCCTCCAGACTATTTATCATTGTTTTGAATACCATACCCCCATAGGGTATAAGTGTCAAGCGATGGACGGATTTTTGTTCATTTGATGAAGCAGGGCAGCGCTGTCTGTTGTAGAGAGAGGTGAACCATGAAACGCAAGCAACACGTTCTTCTGTTATGTCTTCTTCCGGCGGCTCTCATACTGCCGGGCGCCTGCCGGAACCCGCTGCGTTCTGTGAACGGCGAAACCGGCAACGGTGTTCACATCGACCGGGACGCGGCAAATGGAGCCACCACCGTTACCCTTCTGATCAATGAATTCGTTTTCAATCATACCGGCTCCGACTCGCACGAATACGTTGAACTTACCGGCAACCCTGGAATGGATTTTCACCACTGTTCGATCCTTCAGATCGAAGGGGACTCCGGATCCACGATGGGCCGGATAGACAGTGTTACGCCGGTTGGTGAAACCAATGCAGAGGGACTCTTCGTAACCCCATTTTCGGAGAACAGGTTTGAGAATGGCACCACGACCATCCTGGTCGTTCAGAATTTCACCGGAGCAACCGGGATGGACCTGGATCTGAATGACGACGGAATCCTCGATCTTACCCCATGGAGCAGCGAAACGGATGCAATAGCGGTGAACGACGGTGGTGCGGGCGACCACACCTACTGCTCGTTCGTTCTGAGTCCGAATTTCTGCGGTGGCTCCTTCACCGTTGGCGGCGCATCGCGCATTCCGGGCATACAGGACGACGGGCTCGTCAACGACTGGATTCGAAACGATTTTGACGGGATGGGACTACCCGGGTTCATCGGCACACCGGATGCGGGAGAAGCACTCAACACGCCGGGAACAGAGAACCGCCTGGCCAATCCTGCACAGCCGCGGGCGCTCACCATTCCGCAGATCCAGGGATCCGGACATCGGTCGCCACGGGACGGAGAACTCGTAGTGACAAGCGGCGTGGTTACTCTCCTCTCGGCGGACGGTCGGAGTTTCTGGATGCAAGATCCGGAAGGTGACGGGAATCCTGCAACATCCGACGGCATCTATGTCTACCGTGGGGCAGAGGGGCGGAGCATACAGACTGGTGATCATATTCTTTTGACCGGCTCCGTGAACGAATATACCGCCGCGGCGCACAACCTCCCGTTGACAGAACTTTCCGGAGTGCGGGATGTAAAAACCCTGTCCGCGGGAAACCCGTTACCGGATGCGGTGCAGATCAATTCCCTTCCCGGTCTGTCGGTTCCGGACGCAATACTCAGATGGGAATCTCTGGAGGGAATGCTGGTCACGGTAACCGGAGCCCCGGTTGTCGGTGCGACCTCCGCGTATGGAGAGTTTGTCATCCTTGCCCACGGGAATGCGCGCCCGGGTGAGGGATACTTCCCTATGAGCCGGCATGTCGTTCTCCGCGTGACCCGGGAAGGAGAGGTCGACTACAATCCTGAGCGGATCATCGTCGATGACGGCACCCTTGCAGAGCCCATTACCGTTGCGCCCGGCGACCGGGTGCGCCGTGTTTCGGGGGTAGTGGATTACAGCTTCGGCAACTACAAGATCCAGCCTGCAACTGTCGAGCTGTTTCCGCAACACCATGCGGGTCCACCGATCAGGCGCCGGAGAAGAACTCACCGCGAGATTGCCATTACCAACTTCAACGTTGAGAATCTGTTCGACCTGCTGGACGACCCGACGAAGAACGATTCGGCCAGCACGCCCACTCCTCAGCAGCTTGAAACGAAACTCGACAAGCTGACACTCGCGGTCATTCAGGAGTTGCAGCTCCCACAGATCATGGTCATTGAGGAAGTGGAAAACCAACAGATTCTGCAGGAACTCGGAGACCGCGTTAACCGCACAGTGGACACACGGTACCGGGCGGTCTCCTTCGAAAGCAGCGACAGGCGCGGAATAGAGGTTGGCTTTCTCTTTGACGAGAACCGTGTTTCGCTCATCACCGCACACCAGATGTCCGGCCCGGATGTGGAGAAAGCCTTTGGACCTTCAAGCGGAAGCCCGGGACGCGAACCGATTGTTGGGGTGTTTCGGATCGGCAGAGCAGACATAACCGTCATCGGTAATCATTTCAAAAGCAAGGGCGGGGATGGGCCGATTTTCGGCACTATCTGGCCACCGCCACGTCCCTCCGAGGAGCATCGGAAGGCACAGGCCCGGGTAGTACGCAATTTTGTTGACCGGCTGTTCGCCGAACAACCACGCGCGCTGGTAGTAGTAACGGGAGACCTGAACGATTTTCAGTTCGGTGAGCCGGGGGAAGGGCCGAATCACCCCTTAGCCATCCTTGAAGGAAAAGGACGGCGCGTCCCGCTCGTGAACCTGATCAATACGGTTCCTGAGGCCGAGCGATGGACCTATGTCTACGACGGAAACAGCCAGGTGCTCGACCACGTGCTGGTAAGCCCTCGCATGCTCCCGCTCGTGTCAGGCGTGGAGATCCTTCACTTCAACGCCGGCTATCCCGCGATCCTCTCTGAGGACAGGACAACTCCGCTTCACTCATCGGATCACGACGCGGTGGAGCTTCGCCTCAAACTGCATTCTCGCGGTTAGCGAACAACTTGCGAATCGGCTGAATTCCGACTACTCTGTAAGTAAATATGAGTGACCGCCGTAAGCACATCCGGGTCGAGCACCGGGATCAGGTCGAGATTATTGCGGCAAACGGGAAAATCGCAGCTACCGGAATAGACTTGAGTCGATCCGGGATGAGCATTGTCGTCAACATTCCCGAGAGCTTCGACGATGTCCGACGCATTACATTTACCCTTCCGTGGACCTCTGAGCGTCTCAGTGTTCCGTGCAGAGTCGTTCGTGAGGATCCTGCCGAGAGCAATTCCGACTCGCGCATACTCGCCCTGGCGTTCGAGTACGAGGCCGCGGCGCAGATGCTCCTGGTCGAAAACTACATTCGGGACCGGAAGGCTCTGGTATTGAAGGAATCCGTCGACACGGCGGATGCACGACGAGTGCCACGAACCGACTGCGACATCACCGATGTTGCCATTTCAGGTTCTTCGGTAACCGAAGTCTCCATAGACAACATCTCAACCGAAGGGATGCTCCTCTCCTTCCGCGGCTCCGCCCTTTCTGTGGACGACACGCCCATAGTCCGGTTTTTTTTCCCCGGAGATAACCGTCCCCTGGAGATCCCCGGACGCGTAATGTATGTCGTCAACGACGGATTCGAAGACGTCCGTATTGCCGGTTTCCAGTTTCAGAACCTGAAGGAACCGGTTCAGGCGCGGATCAGGAACTTCGTGGTATCTGCGGCCGCACGATCTTCGGTCCAATCGGTTCACCGGTGGCTTGCCCGCAACGGCACGGCGAAAGAATTCAGGGTATCCGAGGAAGATACCATCCGGACACTGCTCTCCGGGGCATCCGAAGACGGGATCCCGCTCCATGCAATAATCGGTGACAGCTACACCATTGTCGACCTCCATCTCAAAATGAGGCGGAACAGCAGAACAGACCGGCTGGAAATTGTTCACGATGCTGAACTTGCCGCGGGAGAAGTGAGCTGCTCATTTTCGTCCGAAGGGCACAGTTATTATTTTCGATCTCGAATAGAGGAATTCGAAAACGAGTTCACGCTCCGCCTCCCTTCGGAACTGTTCCGATCAGACAAGCGGTCTTCCGGACGAAAGAAGGTGGATCACCGGATAGTTCTCAAGCCGGCGGCTGATCCTGGAGTATCGGCAGCAGGCAGGATTCTGGACATAAGCAGACGCGGATTCCTGTGCGAAGTGCGTGTGGCGGATTCTGCTGGAGCGCTGTTCGCCCCGGGCGCGCTGATCGGTTACCAGGTGGACGAACGTCTGGCTCTGGGAACGCAGGGTGAGATACGTCACACAGTACCGGTTGCCGGCGCCAACGGGTCAGCCATTGTCCGGATTGGTGTGGAAGCGGGAGTTGCGCGCAGCAATCACGTGCATTCGGTGTACGATGCCGATCGATGGGAACGTGAACGGGCCATCGTATCTGCAAAACAGGAAAACTTACCCGCAGATTACCGGTTGCGATCCGTGCGTATCCCCGCGCCCGGAGGGAAGTATATTGCCGCTATCATCGGTGCCAACCGCTGGCATTGCAGCGCCACGGTCATAATACTCCCCCCGGCGTTCGGAAAGAAGAAGGAGACGCTTGCACCGCTGTTCTCGGTCCTGGCCGCAAACTTTTCGGCAGCCGAGCGGGATCTTGTCGTGATCCGATACGATGGCATTGACCGGCCGGGTGAGAGCTCGCAGACCGTCGCCGGGCGGGCACGCGGCTATGAAATGCTCGACTACCGCATAAGCCAGGGCCAGAACGACATGCAATCCGTTCTTGACTTCGTGTACGACAACCCTCACTTCATTGCCGAAAAGGTAGTTCTGGTCACGTTCAGTATGTCTGCGCTTGACGGTCGAAAACTCATATCCTCTGAACAGAACAGGGACCGAATTCACTTCTGGATAAGTGTAATGGGCGTTCCGTCAGCCCAGCATACACTCACAAACATCATGGGCGGAATGGATATTCTGGCTCACTTTCAGATGGGAATTCCTACCGGTGTTTCCGGAATTCTTGGGCACCTGGTGGATATGGACAGACTTGCCGAAGACCTGGTAACGAATGACTACGCCTTCCTGACCGATGCGAGATACGACATGGCGCGCATTGCGCTGCCCGTGTTGTGGATATGTGGTACGTACGACAAATGGGTACCGGCCGAGGAGATCCACGACATCATGAGCATCGCCTCCGGCGGGGATCGTGAGCTCCTGGAAATCCCAACCGGCCACAATCTTCACACCAGCGACGATGCAATTCTTGCTTTCAAGCTCATTACTCGGGCCGTCTTCAGCCGTCTGTTCGCCGACAATCGTTCTCCCGTCGATCCGAATCGCGAAGAGATGCTCAGGTTGATTGCGTACGAACGGGAACGACTGGACAGCACCGAGATGACGGATATCGGCGGATACTGGAGAGACTACCTTATTGGACAGGGGAGCGATAGCGAGGGCTACGATTTCTATCGAAACATAAAGGAGTTTCGCTCGTTCCTGTACCGGGAGGCCGCGCTTCTCGGTCCACGACCGGGAGACCGGATCGCCGATATGGGCTGCGGAACCGGACTGTTTCTCGAAGCTTTGCTCCAGTTTCTGGGCCGATCATGGGCCACCCGTCCGGAGCGCGCGCAGATCGAGATTACCGCCGTTGACCTGGTGGAAGAGGCTCTCGAAAAGGCAAAGGAAAAAGTGCAGACCGCCGTCGCGGAGCATCCTGCCCTCTCGGACGTTCGGATGACTTATGTACGCAGAGACTTGCAGCCGGATAGACTCATTCCGGTGCGTCGGTTTCTCGAAAGCAAATCCCCGGATCTGAACACGTTGCGCGGCAGAATAGCAGGCCTCAAGCATGAGATGATTGACCAGTTGACTGCATGCACGACGGAAGCAGTTTCGGCCCTGATGCGAGGGGACAGCCCGACTCACGCGCTGATCCACGCTGCACGAGCAGCAATTGGACAACCGTTGCTCGATGTTGTCCTCGAGTTCAACCGTGCGGCCCGATTTGTTCGCCGGACTATCGTCTCCGCGGATCTGATCTCCCCGGATTTCCCCGGCGGAAACGAAGCGCAACTTCCTCCCGAACGGTACGCGACACTTCGCACGAACGACCTCCGTTTCAATACGCTGCTTTTCTCGAATGGGAATTCCGGTGAGCATCCGGAGACGACCGGCTCCTTTCCCGATCAGTCATTTGATCGGATCATGGCAAGCCTCTTCATCTCATACCTTTTCATGCCAGAAGAGATTCTGCCGGAATTCTACCGCCTCCTTACCCCGGGTGGCACGCTCGTGGTCTCAAGTATGAAGCCGGACAGCGATATATCGGTCATCTTCACGGACTTCGTCAAAGAGGTGCACTGGAACGAAGATGCCGCGCTGACGCAGGATGCCCCCGGCACTGAGGCGTCCCGACTCAGTGCGGAGTCGCGCCTCAGTGGGGCGCGTTCAATGCTCAATGAGGCTGCGGCGCTCTTCGAGCTCGAAGAGGAAGGATTCTTCGCGTTCTTCACCGCAGAGCAACTCGAAACCCTCCTGCTTGACGCCGGGTTCGTGGATGTCACCGTGGAACAGGGACTCGGAACGCCGGCCCAGGCCGTTATTGCGCGCGGGCGACGGCCCGAATAATCGATTCCTCCACAAACAGGTTTGACAATATAGAGATATTAGTGTAGTCTGTACACATAGTTTCAGATATAAGTGTCGCTGGACTCCAGCGATATTCCCAGGTGGGCACCGTGCGTGTTGTCGACAGGATCTTTTCATCCTTGTCTCGCTGGGGCGACACCCCCGCGTTCATTGAGCTTGCACCCGATTCCTCGCCGCTTCACTATTCAGCGGCGGAGTTTGTGCTGCTGTGCGAGCACTACGAAACCGTCCTGCGAGAGGCAGGTGTCCAACCCCGGATTCCTGTGGCGTTGTTCATTGCCAACTCAGTAGACTTTGTGGCACTCTTCCTCGCTCTCCTGCGCATAGGAGCGGTTCCCGCCGCCATCAAGCTGGAATACCGCAGCTTCGAGCTGGATGCCATCTTTGAAAACCTGGCTCCCCGCACCGTAATCTGCGATGGCGAACATATGGCCGTACTCGAACCGTATCTCGGCTCGCGAACTGTCCTGACACGTTCCGGACCCGGCCTGCTGCAACTGTTACGCCGGAAGAATGGCAGTGAGCCGTCGGAAGGGGACCTCACGATCATTCCGGACAATGTGGCATCCATCAACTACACCTACCGGGGGTATGGTTTTCCGGTGGGTGCGCTGGTTCACTTCTCCGGCTATGAAACCGGAGCCGAGATCCTCCAGGCGGGACTTCAGTCTCTGCGCGGGGAACGCGCGCTTTCAATCCTGCCGATGTCCCACATCTTTACAATCGTCTCGTCAATCATTGTTCCACTCATATACGGCCTGACCTCGGTGATTTCCCGTACGCTGCATCCGCGCCACCTCGTCAACTATATTGCGGAACACCGGATCAATTACATCACCGCAGTACCCGAGATCTACGAACTGATCGCCCGAGTCGCAGGCACCTCGGCGGATTTTTCGAGCCTCCGGGCGCTCGTCTCCGGCGGCAGCCTGCTGACTCCCGAATCGTTCACCCTGATCTCCGACCGATTCGGATGCGAGATTCTGCATGGATACGGGCTCACCGAGTTTGCCCCGGTCAGCCGAAACATCCGAAATGCGTCCCGGCCGGGAACCATTGGACCGCCGGGTGCGCAATTGGAATGGCGAATCGCCGACGATAGAGAACTTCTTCTCAGGTCCGATTCCATAGCTTCAGGATACTACCGGCTGCGCGGGATATCTGAGGATGCATGGGAGAACGGGTGGTTCAGAACAGGAGACTTTGCAGACTTTGCAGATGGGCATCTTCTCTTTGTGGCGGAGAAGAAGCGAACCTGCAAGATCAACGGCAACATGGTGGACCTCGCCGAGGTCGAACGGGCGGTCTGCTCGCATCCTGCCGTCGAAACCTGCATGGTGCGCAAGGAAGGACGCGAGCTTCTGGCCTCGGTTGTCTGCCTGAATGGAGAAACCGAGATGTCCGATATCCAAAAATACCTTGGAAACCTCATGGCAACGTATAAAATTCCGAAAATGACAAAGGTAAGGAAATGATAGCAGAAAACGCTGTACAGAATCGAATTCAAAACATCATGTCCCGTGTATCTCGAATCGATATGCAAGATCTGGAGTCGGAGATCCGATTTCGGGAAGAACTGGGAGTAGACAGTCTCATGGCGATGGAAATCATAGCCGTGTGTGAAAAGGAACTCGAAATCATGCTCGACGAATCAGAATTGGGCTGCATTGAGACGATCGGTGATTTCGTGGACTACGTATCCGACATCTTTTCAAGAACGCATGAACAAGATGCCCAGTAGCCTCGCAATTCTCCTTATATCACCCCGGGCCGACTTCCTCTGTCGGAGCAACGCATTCGCCGAGTACGTGGAAACCTCTCGCGAAATGAAAACAATCCTGCACTGGTGGAGCGGAACCGGCGTGGGGCTCCAGACCATCGCGGGACTGACGCCGCGAATACACGATGTGACAATCGTGGACGAAAACTACGAAGAACCCGATTGGGATCGCGAATGGGATATTGTCGGCATTACCGCAATGACCCAGCAGGCAGAGCGCGCGTACGAGATTGCAGACCGGTTCCGCGCTTCCGGCAGGTACGTGGTCATGGGCGGCATACACGCTTCGGTCATGCCAGACGAGGCAGCAGACCACGCTGACACCGTCTTTGCCGGGGAGGCGGAAACCACCTGGCCGCAGTTCCTGACAGATTATGCATCTGGAACTCCAAAGCCGCTGTATCGACAGGCGGACGACGTCTGTGTCGATATGACTTCCATTCCACTTCCACGCTACGATCTGGTTGCGAAATACCGATACCCGGTCATATGGGTTCAGACAACCCGAGGATGTCCTCACGATTGCGAATTCTGTGCCGCGTCCATCATCTACGGCCGTCAGTACAAACACAAGAGTGTCGAGCAAGTGGCGCAGGAAATCCGGGAGATCCGCAAATACTGGAAGTATGCGCAGATCGGTTTTGCGGATGACAACATGTTCGTGAATCGCAGCTACTCGCGGGAACTTGTTGCGGAGTTCAAGAAGCTCAACTTCTCCTGGCTTGCGCAGAGCGATATATCAATTGCACGGGATGAAGAGTTTCTCTCTTCATTGCACGATGCAGGCTGCCGAATTGTATTCATTGGTTTCGAGAGCGTGAACCGTGACAATATGAAGGGATTGAACAGGAATCACTGGAAAGAAAAGATGTTCGCCCACTATCCCGAGTATATCCACGCAATCCAGAAGCACGGGATAGGAATCTACGGGAGCTTCATTCTCGGTCTGGAAGAAGATAACGGAACTTCGGTAGATTCCACAATAGAATTCATAAATGAAAACAACATCATGGGCGCGCAGATTACGATCCTGACACCCTTCCCCGGAAGCCGTCTGCGTGAGCGGCTGGAGAAAGAAAAACGCATTACAACGAGCGAATGGAAGTGGTATACTGGATGGAACTCAGTTATCCTGCACAAGAACCTTTCTCAGGATGTACTTGAGTCGGGCCTGTTGTCCATCTACCTGAGCATCTACAGCCCGGAAAGCTACCGGCGGCGAGCGGCATACTTCCGTGAGGTATGTCGGGACCTCGTGGAGAGGCAGGCAAGAGAGGACGAATGGAGACAAGTGACACCGAACTGACCCAGGCATACGAGAGTGAGGCGACTGCCCGGGCAATTCGCGACACACGAAACGCCGCAATAGCTGCAAGCGTTGCCTTTCCTCTCTTCTTTGTCCTGGATTATATTATCTATCCTGAGTTCAGGCTTGTCTTCCTCTTCCTCCGCGCTGCCGTAGTCTTTTCGAGCATGCTGGTATACCTCCTGACCCGTACAATCGTGACAAAACACCACGCACAACTCCTCGGTATGGTCGAATACCTGGTATGTGCCGCTGCCATCGTGGTAATGGTACACAAGACCGGAGGATACACCAGCCCGTACTACGCCGGAATCAACCTCATTCTCATTGTGTTTCTCTTCATGCTCCCACTGGACGTGAAGCGAACAAGCATTATCTGTGCGACAATTTACTCAGCATATCTCATTCCGATTCTGTTGATGCAGAGGATCGAAAACGTGTCGATCTTCCTGAACAACAACTTTTTTCTCTTGTCCACCATGGTGTTGGTTATTATCAGCTCGCATCTCGCATCGAAAATGCGGCGCCACGAGTTTTCTTCCCGCTACCGCCTTGCGCGCGCAAACAGAGATCTCAAGGCGCTCGACGAACTGAAGACCCAATTCTTTGCAAATGTCAGCCACGAGGTACGGACTCCCCTCACCTCCATCGTTTCTCCGATCCAAAGCCTGTATCACGGCGACGCCGGATCCCTTTCGGAGTCCCAGCACGAGCTCATAGCGCAGGTGTACCGCAACTCTCTGAGACTCCTGGACATGATCAACCAGATGCTCGACTTCTCGCGGTATGAGGCCAAAAAGATGCAGCTGAGATTGAGCATGGTGGACGTCGACCAGTTCTGCAGCGACATCGTATCGGTGTTTCGAGAACTCGCTGAACGAAAAGGTGTTATTCTGGAGCACGTTCGGTCAGAGCCGTCACCTACGGCATATCTCGATGTCGAAAAACTCGAGCGGATCCTGACCAACCTGGTTCGAAACGCGCTCAAGTTCACTGACGAAGGCAGAATCAGTATCTCCACTTCGAGTACCGAAGAGAACGTAATCTTCGTCGTTGAAGATACCGGCATTGGTATCCCTGATGAGCATCTGCCGCACATCTTCGAACGGTTCAGACAGGTGGATGGATCTTCAACGCGGCGCTATGAGGGCACGGGACTGGGTCTCACAATTGTCAAGGAGGCGGTTGACCTCCATCACGGCAGCATAAGCGTATCGAGCAGAGTTCACTCGGGCACGCGCTTTACCGTCGAGATTCCGACAGATCTCGAAGTACGAGAGCCTGGCGCATTCGTCGAACGGCGGGAAATCGAACGGCGCCGCGGCGACAAAGCCTTTGCCGGACCGGATAGAAGACGGGAGTCGCGTCGCCGGCAGGACGCTGCCGGAATCTCTATCGAAAACCTGGTACTCGCCGAAATGAACACCCTGGTCGGAGATGGAAGCGAAAAAGAACCGGAAGAAACTGACGTGGCTGTCCAATCATCAGCAGACGAAACAATCCGGGTCCTGTACGTCGAAGATAATGCCGATCTCAGAAGCTACGTGAGCCGCATGCTGGGGAGAATGGGACATTCCGTTGACACCGCAACCGACGGTCTTGATGGGTGGCACAAGGTCAGATCCACTCTTCCGGATATCGTCGTCTCGGACATCATGATGCCGCGTCTCGACGGATACGATCTCATACAGTACATGAGAGAGGACGATGCAACTCGTGCAATCCCCGTGGTGTTGATAACCGCGAAGCCCGAACTCGATGCAAAAATCCAGGGACTCGAATCGGGCGCCGATGACTATCTGCCAAAACCGGTTAACCTTCGAGAACTGGACGCGCGAATCCGCAACCTCATTCATCGAAAGCAACTCCAGGCAGCAGAAATGCGGACTCACGAGCTGGAAGCTCGAATGGACGAGCTGTCGATGAGCTTTTCTCAATCGCTCGAGCTGCGCGATTCGCACACCGCGGGTCATTCACGGGACGTTCTTATGCTCGGAAGCATTATCGCCGAGGAATTGAAACTCCCCATGAACCGGGTGCTCAAAGACTCACTTCTGCTCCACGACATCGGCAAACTTGCAATCCCCGACGGAATTCTCAAGAAACCGGCGCCTCTGGACGCAGCGGAATGGGAGATCATGCGTCAACACGCCGCGATCGGCGCCCAGCTCCTGTCCCGATTTGACAGTTTTCGCGAAGTAAGTGAGATTGTACTTGCGCACCAGGAGCATGTCGACGGAAGCGGCTATCCGCGGGGCCTCAAACACGAGGAAATACCGCTGTTCGCCGGCATTATCTCGGTTGCCGACGCGTTTCATGCAATGACGAGTGACAGGCCCTATCGAAGAGCACTTTCCTATCGCGATGCAATAGCGGAGCTCCTTGCCCATCGGGCCACCCAGTTTGAACCTATTATTGTAGACGCCTTTCTTCGTGGTATTGTCATAAAGGGCATTGTTACACCTGCAGACCTGGTAGCCGCGCGTGCCGCGGCGCATGCCGGGCGTTAGTGCAGAACCGGAACGGCGTCAGACTTCTCCCGCTTGCCGTCCGGCGGCTCCATTTGGTAGCTTAAGCGGGGGTACACATCCAATGTCCAGCTACCTGAAACCAAAGACAATTGGTGGTCGCGCGGTTCACCCGCTCGGCATCGGAACATGGGGGATCGGCGGCGACCGGCTCGAAGACGGAAACGTATTTGCCGACTATCGGCGGGACGAAGAGGCGGCTTCGGCCCTTCGCTATTCGATATCCCGCGGTCAGAACCACATCGATACCGCTCAGTTCTACGGTGCAGGGCACACGGAGGAAGTCGTAGGCAGGGCCATTCGCGGTCTCGACCGTAGTTCGCTCTTTCTCGCGACAAAGGTGTGGCGAAGTCACAGCCTCCGCCACGCGGTTCCCCGTTCAGTGGAAGACAGCCTGCGCAGGCTCGACACCGGATACGTCGATCTCCTCTACGTCCATGCGCCGTGGGACGCAATTGATATGCACGAATACATTGGCGGACTGAACGACGCGGTCGGCAACGGGCTTGCACGGTCCATAGCCGTCAGCAACTTCAACCTGGAACAGTTGATGCAGGCCATGAAGATTTCACGCCATCCCATTGTCGCAAATCAGCTCCTGTACAACGTGATCGAACGCGGGCTCGTAACCGAAGAAACCCTGCGGTTCTGCCGTTCCGAAGGAGTGACCATCGTAGCATATCGACCTGTGGCCCGTTCGATGCTGACCGGAACCGTTGAGAATAAGACGGTCGCCGCAATTGTTCGCAAGTACGGCCGTCCCGCATCCCATATCGCGCTCAACTGGCTGCTTTCGCAGGACGGCGTGGTCGCAATTCCCAAGGCAACCCGGAATGATCATATCGATGAGAACCTCGGCGCATGCGATTTCTCTATGGAGGAATCAGATATCGAGCGGCTCAACAGGATCGGCCTATAGAACTGTTCAGCTCCGGACTGCTCGAGACGAACGGTTCGGCTCCTTGACCCCTACCGCCATTACACCCGCGCCAATTGCCGCAAATCCGGCAATAATAACACCGCTCCATCCGATCCCGGCAATGGCGCGCACAGCGCTTACGATGAAAGGTCCTCCGGTGGTTCCCCCATCCACTATGAAGCGCCACGCACCAATGAAGTTCCCCGGATTCTCCCGCGGCGCATAGTCGGTGCTTAGTGTCATATTTATTCCGCTCCCCAATCCGTTGCCTACTCCCGCAAGGGCCGCGACCGCAAAATACGCACCCATGGTCCGCACCAGAGGCAGAAGTGCGAGCGCGGCAGCGAGGAAAACAAGACAGGGCACCGCACTCCACTTTCGTCCGAACCGGTCCATGATAAACCCGGCGGGAACGAACATGACCATCTCCACGGCGTACATGACACCAACGGTAAGTCCAATCTGTTCGACCGAGAGGCCAATGCCGATTCCCCAGAGCGGCAGGATGACACCACGGCCTGCCCGGACAAGCTGGAGCATGATTATAGCGAGTCCGGCGGTTGCAAAGATTCGCCCGTTTCCGCGGAATGCGTTGAACGCTCCGGTTAACAGAGACCGAAGGCTCGGAACTTCCGCCTGGGTGTTTCCGGCTTGAGGCAACCACCGAATTGCCATGAACACCACCACTCCGGAAACGAGGCCAAATCCGGCAAATGTCGCCGGATACCCGACGTGGGCCGCAAGGAAACCGCCGATTGCCGGTCCAATGGCATAACCCAGCCGGTACTCTCCGCCGATGAGGGCGAGAGCACGTCCGCGGTGAGATCCGGGAACAAGCGTGCGAAAATAGGAGAGCCGGGAGACGAAGAAAAGTGACTGGGCGCCGCCAAGAACGAAGACGCCGAATCCGAGAACCACCGCACCGGGAGCAAGAAAGGCCGCGACGGCGCCCAGAATCTGCATAAAGACTGCAAGAATCATTGTGCGCCGGTCCCCCAGACGGGCCGATAGAATTCCGGCGGGTACGTTTGCGAGAAAACTTCCAAGGCCGAACAATCCGACTATTATTCCGGCGAGAGATCCGCTCGGATCAAATGTTTCCGCATACAGGGGCAACAGGGGAATTGCAAGACCCGTTCCGACGGAGGAGAGGAACGCGGGCACATAGAACGGAAAGAGAAGTGAGTTGAACGAGAACGATGCCGGTGCGGGATCTGCGGGCGTTGAACGTGGCATGCGGAAGAGCATACCGCGGCGAGTCCGGCTCGTCAAACCGGAATTCCCCGCGCAACGCTCATAGGTACACTGGAACAGTGCTCCCTGATCGGTCCAGCGGGTGCAGCAATCCGTTACAGCGTCTGTGATAGAATTGTCAGGAATTCCTTCGCAGCAGGATCGATCTGAAACCGGACCAGAACCTCGCGATGGTACTCGTCTCGACAGGAGATTTCGATTGTTGGGGGATCGGGCGCAAAAATCTTCTTGAGAAGAGAAGTGGTTTTCCGGAGCTCAACCCCATGAATATCGGCCCGGGGAAGACAAAGCTCCATCTCCTGGGATTTTTCGGATGCCCCGCCGCCGGCCCCCATCAAGGCACTGAACCAGTTTCGCTGGGGAAACGTCCGGAAACAGATGGCCGAATCGGTGACATACACCAATCCCCAGCGCGGAGCCATCATATCTTCCCATCCGCCCAGATACTGCCCAAGAGAATACTTGATTACACGTTCTCCACGCTCTCGTTCGACCTCCGCCCAGAACTCTTCCGGTGAAGGCCCTCCCTGACTCTTTCTCAGCATGTTCGAAGCGTATATCGTTTCGGGCTGCCTTCGCAAGCCCCGAGAACTGCCACG
>CAZKMA010000068.1:0-2207 GCA_964553615.1 uncultured Spirochaetales bacterium
ACGGTGATCCTACCGGGAGGTCGGGGATTTCGCTCCAAAGCGGAGCAGCTCAGCCAGACTGACGACGATGAGGATCACGACAAGCACCCACAGGAATATGAAGCCTCCTGTGGGCAGCTGCAGGCGACCAAAGACCAACCAGAGAGCGAGCGCGGTGCCGCCGCACAGATTGATGCTGATTGCCCCGATGAGACCGAGTCCACCGGCTCTACGCGTATCTTTTCCGGTGGCGCCGATTATCAGGGCAATTGTTATGCCGATGAAGATGGCTCCGAGGATATTTGGATAGAAGCTCGTAGAGGACGGGGGAACTCCCAGCCAGGCCACGATGGTTGGCGAAAACAGCAGGAGTAAGACACCCAGCACGAAGTTGATAACAGCATCCACAATCAGTATGACGTTCATTGCACGCGCTCCTGTATCATTATGTTGAGAGTGTACAATCAGAAGGAGACCGGTCGCAACCGGCTATGGTGTTCCGCCCTTGCTCACGGCCGGGACGAGCCGTACAATAGTCCGGCGGGGGAGATAGCATGTTCAGAATCAATTCAATTCCAATGGATTTCTCATGGCACAATGAGCCCGAAGGCATTCATCCCGGGTCTCCAGGAACCCTTTCGATTGCCGCAGGGAAGAAGACGGATTTCTTCATCGACCCCTCGAGTGGTGAGGCGAAAGGAAATGCTCCGCTCGCGCTGTTCGATCCGGGGACCGCGGACTTTCTGCTCAGCGCCCGGGTGAAGGTTGAGTTTGCCGGAACCTTCGATGCAGGATCTCTTCACGTGAGGATCCGCGACGATCTGTGGGGTAAACTCTGCCTCGAGTACTCTCCCCAGCGGCAACCGATGGTCGTGTCTGTCGTTACCCGCGGGGTGTCGGATGACTGCAATTCCGCCATCATTGAGGGCCCGCAGGTGTATCTGCGTGTCTGCAGACGCGGTCGTGCGTTCGTGTTCCACTATTCCCTTGATGGAAGGCTCTGGCACCTGGTTCGCAACTTCTCGCTGGGGAACGATGAGGCTGTTGCAGTGAAGGCGGGCTTCTCGGCACAGGCACCGATTGGAGAAGGTTGCACTGCCTCGTTCTCCGATATTCGCTTTGTGCAGGCGACGCTCGCGGACATCCGAAGCGGAGAATAACGTTACCGGCAGGCGGTCCCGCCCGACAACACTCCCCGCAAAGGGAAATGGCCGGCCAAGTTCCAATATATAACTTGACAACTCATATATTTCTGATAAGGTATATCGCGATGAAAGAGCGCAGTCGTCGGTCCACGTGAAGTTGGCGGTACGACAATCCGAAGGCTCGTCCAGCCATCCTGGCACCAGATCTCACCGACACGCTTCACCCACGTCAGGAAACAAAAATACAGGCCATTCACGCGTTGCGGGTCTCTGCGCCGCGGTTTCCGTGCAAAACTCGCCATGCTGACACAGGCTGAGGAGTTGGCAGGCGGCCGACCGCGAGATAGTACATTGGAGGGTATATCATGACTACCGGACATTTCGCGCTTGCCGCGGGGAGCAAAGCGGTGGCTCCAAGGGTGCCGCTGTGGGCGCTCCTGGTGGCGAGCTATCTCCTGGACTTCATCTTCATTGGGCTCGTGGCTGCGGGAATTGAGAGTTTCTCCCCCATGAATCCTGGTCAACCGGCGTATGGGCAGGTAATCATTCACGCATACTATAGCCACTCGCTTCTCGGCGCCCTCGTGATAGCCGGCATCGCAACGCTCATCACGCTGCCCGCTTGGGGAAAACGAAACGCGCTTGCGATCGGTGCGGTAGTGTTCTCACACTGGGTGCTGGACCTCATTGTTCACCGTGCGGACCTTCCGCTGCTGCCCGGCAATGTCGGAAATCTGCCAATGCTCGGGTTTGGTCTGTGGAACTATCCGGTAATCAGCGGCGTTGTGGAACTCGCACTTGTTGGAATCGGGGTATACCTGTATCACCGAAGCTGCCGGTACGAAACGGAATCCGACGCTGCAAATGGCTCTCGCCGTCGAGCACGGGGAGTTGTGGCAACTATGGTTACCGCCGTTCTCCTGGTTCTGCTTGCCGTTGCGGATTTCCTTTCGCTGTCCATCATGATAAGTCTGCTGATCATGCTCCTGCTCATAGTGCTGTCCGGGTGGCTTGACTCCCGCGTCGGCTGGCGCAATGCATCCAGTGTATCCGCCGAACCAATGCCGTCATGAAGACCCTGAT
>CAZKMA010000068.1:2307-7849 GCA_964553615.1 uncultured Spirochaetales bacterium
TTCTCATAGCTGCCCCGGTGCTGGTATTCTCTTTTTGGGGATTTGTTGATTTCCGGTGGCTCGGAAAGCCGGCCGAAGTGGTTCGACTCATCCAGGAGCTCGCCATCACAGCGCTCGTCACAGCCGCCCTCGTTGTTACCGGGCAGACCGTACTGGGATGGCTTTTTGCCGGAATCTCGATTGTGCATCATGTCCTGGTCTACGTGACAGGGGACCGGCTGATAAAGGAGAAGACATAATTGAACCCGCTTGTTTCTGCCGGACGTATTGTGCTGGCGGTTCTGATCTACTTTCTGTTCGCTTTCCTGGCGAGCTTTGTCATCAAGCGTTTCGGCGGAAGTATCAAGCAGATGGAAGAACGCGGGAAAGGTGTCGTTCCGCTTGTTGGAACTGTCGCAAACCTGGTCATTCTCGCTGTTGTCCTTCTCCTCTTCATGGTTCTGGACAAGAGAACGCCTACCGAACTCGGAATTGGATTCCGACTTCAGGACGTGATATTCACGCTTTCCGCTGCCGCAGTCACCGTCATACTCGCCGTTGCCTATGTGTACGCCGTCTCCCGCGCGCAACAACACCGAATCGAGCGGCAGATACCGTCTTCTCAGAAAGATTCAGCTCGTGTCCTGCTGCTTATCGTGGGATTGTTGCTTGCCGTGAGCGCGCAGGAAGAGGTGCTGTTTCGAGGATATGTGGTCGCGAACCTCAACATGACGACCGCGTTCTGGATCATCGTTATCTCGACCGCCATCTTTGTGCTCATTCATTTGCCAACGAACCGAGTTGGCATTTCGCAGGTAGCGAGTTGGATCCTGGGCGGCCTGTTGCTGGTGACCGTCTATCTGGTAAGCGGGTCAATCTGGGTCGCAATAGCTGTTCACTTTGTCACCGATTTCACGAACGTGCTCGTTTTCGACGTGGCGGGAGAGGGCTCAATTTACCGGTTCACGCCCCCGCTTGGGGCTGCGCACCGAGCGTGGTTTCGAGTCATTCAGACTGTTGTCTCCTTCGGGCTAATGATTGCGGTATACGGTCTGAAGTTCAACTATGCTCTGTAGTTGTGATTGTTCGAAATCGATCCGGCCGAACCTGTCGGCCGGTCTGCGGTGGCCTTAGGCGCCTCAACTGCACCTGGCTCAACCGCGATGCGCAGGGCCAGGTCCACCGTTGCTCCTCCGTCCTTACCGTTGTGCCCTGGCGGTCTTTGAAGTACAATACAGTAGGCGGCGTTCTTCAGGATCTCATTGGTATTACCCTGGTGCAGCTATCGGATAGACTCTGCGATGGGAGGACCGTGATGAAGAGAGGGAAAGCGGGCGCCGGAGTCAGAGTTTCACACAAAACCGAGAAAGTCCCATTCGCGCCGGATTCACCGACGAACGCGAAAGAGACGAACAACGAGGCACATCCATTCCCCGTTGTGGGCATCGGCGCTTCCGCCGGGGGGCTGGCTGCATTCGAAGCCTTCTTTTCTGGAATGCCGGAAGACAGGGATCCGGGGATGTCCTTCGTTCTCGTTCAGCACCTGGCGCCGGATCATAAAAGCATACTCACTGATCTCATCAGCCGCTACACGCGGATGAAGGTTCTCGAAGTAGAGAACGGCATGGTCGTGGAGCAGAACTGTGCTTATATCATACCGCCGAATCGGGACATGGAACTCAAGGGCGGCACATTGCTGCTGACCGAACCGGCAGAGCCGAGAGGGCACCGGTATCCTATTGATATTTTTTTCGGCTCTCTTGCTCGGGGCCAGGGTGAGCGTGCAATTTGCGTAGTACTCTCCGGGACCGGCAGCGACGGGACCGAGGGTGTTCGCGCCATAAAGGCCGAAGGCGGCATGGTCATGGTTCAAGACCCCGCCACCACGGAATATGACGGCATGCCGCGAAGCGCCATTTCCACGGGGCTATCCGACTATACGCTGGCGCCGGGTCAGATGGCCGCGCAGCTCATCGCTTATTCGGCCCGTATTTTCAGAGGAGACTCCGCAGATGCAACTGCCGGAGTAGCCACGACTGAACCCTCGCTGAAAAACATCTTCGAGCTTCTGCATTCGCGAACCGGTCACGATTTTTCCCAGTACAAGTCGAATACTATCCGCAGACGCATTGCGCGAAGGATGGCAGTTCAACAGATCGAAACACTGGATGCCTACCTCGAATACATGCGAGAGTCCGATTCGGAAATAGACAAACTCTTTCGCGAGTTGATGATCGGCGTGACCAGCTTCTTTCGCGACGAGGACTGTTTCAGTGCTCTTGCAGAAAAGGGCGTTCCGATGCTGATTGCGGGTAAGCCCGACGGCAGTGTGATCCGGGTGTGGTCCCCGGGATGTTCCACCGGGGAAGAAGCGTATTCAATTGCCATGCTTCTCCGTGAGCAGCTTGAGGCGGCAAACCGGAATCTGAAAGTGCAGATATTTTCAACTGATATCGACAGCAATGCGATTGTTGCCGCCAGGGCCGGAATCTATTCGGCCCGTGCGGTTGCCGACATCACTCCCGAACGGCTATCGAAGTTTTTTATCGCGGATTCTGACATTGGCCCGTACCGGATCCGCAAGGAGGTTCGGGACATGCTCGTGTTCTCCGAGCAGGACGTGATCAAGGACCCGCCATTTTCCAAGATCGACCTGATAAGCTGCAGGAATCTACTGATCTACTTGGGCGGTGATCTGCAGCGTAAGCTGCTTCGACTTTTCCACTACGCCCTGAACCCTCGCGGACTGCTTTTCCTTGGAAACTCGGAGACGATCGGTGACTTCGGCGACTTCTTTTTACCGCTGAACCGAAAAGCGAGACTCTATGAGCGGCGGGATCCGCCCATCGGATCGCCTCAGGCAACCGGAGGAAGGTTCATGGCATCCTGGAGTGCGACCAATGCCGCGCCGCTGCCGGGGGACGGAACATCGCAGCGGACGGCAAAATGGTCCCTCCGCGAAATTGCCGAAAAAGCACTTCTTCAGGAAATGGCTCCATCCGCCGCCCTTGTGAACAGCCGTGGCGATGTCCTGTACATTCACGGTCGCACCGGAAGTTTCCTGGAACCGTCCCCCGGAGAAGCGGGAGTCAGCAACATCCTGAAGATGGCCCGGGAAGGATTGCAGCAGAATCTGAACATCGCACTTCACAATGCGGTATCTTCACAGCAATCCGTCCACAGGCCGGGTCTCCGTGTGAAAACCAACGGCGACTTTGCCTATGTCGATCTGGTCGTAATTCCGGTGACCGAAGCAACCGTCGAAGCTCCGGACACGGTCCTCTATCTGGTGATTCTTCGGGAGACCGAGTCGTCGCATGTCGAAAAGACTGAACCATCTGCCTCGAAAGACGATGAGATGTCTGCAGTGGACGCACGCATGGCAGAACTGCGACAGGAACTGGATCAGAAGGAACGGTTTCTGCAAACCGCTGTTGAAGACCTGGAAACCACCAACGAAGAGCTCAAGTCCTCGAACGAAGAGATGCAGTCAGTCAACGAAGAACTGCAATCCACCAACGAAGAACTGGAAACCTCGAAAGAAGAGCTGCAATCGGTCAATGAGGAACTCGCTACCGTGAACGCGGAGTTGCAGACCAAGGTCGCGGATCTGTCGCGGGCGAACAACGACATGAATAATCTTCTGGCCGGAACCGGTATCGGCACCGTATTTGTGGATCACGATATGCGTATCCTCCGTTTTACCCCGGCGGTTACGCAGATCATAAGTCTTATTCCGAACGATGTCGGGAGACCGGTTGGACAGATCGTGTCGAATCTAATCGGATACGATCGATTGGTGGAAGACGTGCGTGGAGTCCTCGACACGCTCGTTCCGGTGGAAGCCGAGGTGCAGGCATCGTCGGGTGAGTGGTACGTACTGCGGATTATGCCCTACCGGACCGTCGAGAACAAGATAGAGGGAGCGGTGATTACCTTCATTCAAATCACTGAGATGAAGCGTGCAAATGCAAAGATTAACGAGCTTCTCCGTGCCCAGGAACTTCTCTTGAAGGAGGTCCATCATCGTATCAAGAATAACATGAGTACGATCATGAGCCTCCTTTCATTGCAGTCCGAACGGCTCACAAACAGCGAAGCGATTGAGGCATTGGGCGACGCGAGAAATCGAATAAACACCATGGCGGCCCTGTATGAGAGACTTTACCTGTCTCAGAATACCCTCGAAGTTTCGCTGAAAAGCTACATAGCACCGCTCATTGAATACGCGCTGCAAAGCCTTCCGGACAAGAAGAACGTCACGGTGGAGCAGGAGGTTGACGACATTCTGCTCGACGCAAAGCACCTGTTTCCCATCGGAATTCTCGTGAACGAGCTGTTGGCGAATATCGTGAAGTACGCGTTTATCGGGAGACCGGGCGGAGTCATCACCGTTCTGGCGTCCCGGCATGACGGCCATGTGACCCTTGTTGTTGGCGACAATGGCATCGGAATTCCCGAGGCGGTCAGTCTCGAGCACTCGACGGGCTTTGGCATCGTGCTTGTAGCGGCACTTACTGACCAGCTCAAAGGAACAATCAAAATAGAGCGGGAAAACGGCACTCGATTCATTCTGGGATTCGATCTTTAGCGCATCCGTCAATTGGTGGATGTCTGGCGAGGAACAGTGACGACAAACATGGAGCCGTGTTGGCCGTTGGACTTCGCCTCGATCTGGCCACCGCTCTGGCGGACTGTTCCGTAGGCGGCCGCGAGGTCCATATCGCCTGTTCCAAATTCTCCGGTCGTAAAGAACGGCTCGAACACCTGGCTTCCGTCTCCTGTCTCCGGTCCGGTACTGTCGATGATTACTGTGCAATAGTCACCCGCGGGCATCTCGAGATCGTTGCCGAGCGGCAGGTCTGTGACTGTCGTTTCGATTGTTATTGTCCCGTGGCCTGGAATGCTCTTCTCGGCCTTTCGTATGAGCGTATAGATTGCATTATAGAAGCGCTCGACATCGATGCGCAGGACCTTGGTTTCGGGAGAAAGTCGCAGGAAGAGTTCCACTCCTTCCCGCATGGAGGAGCTGAGCCTGGGTTCACGTTCCTTCATTACCGCGTCTATGTCCACCGTTGTCAGGTGCACGGGCCGCTGCTCGCCGAAGGAGAACAATCCGGCGATGAGCCGCTCCGCCCGATCCGTAGCCTGCCGGATCCGCCGCGCAGGCTCGATTGCAGTCTCTCCGCCCTCCCGTTGAGCGATTTGAGCGTCGCTGCTGATCGAGGCTACAATTTTATTGATCTCCTGAGCCACCGCAGAGGAATAACGTGCCGCCGGCTCCATGTTTCTTGCGTCGAGGATACGATCGCGAAATCTGGTCAATTTCGCAGCCTGTGCAATGATCTGTCGGTGATTACGCCCGCGGACGATCGTCGCGGCAAGGCTTACGCATCCCACCACGGTTGTTGCAAGCATCTTCCCGGCCATATCCGACAGGGCAACGCCGGGAATGACGGCCGACAGAATCACGTAACCAGCAATGATGCAGGCGTACAAGATAGCGGTATCCAGGGTCGAGAGTAGTATGCCGCACATCATGAGGGCCGCAATTGCCATGCCG
>CAZKMA010000068.1:7949-24302 GCA_964553615.1 uncultured Spirochaetales bacterium
GGCTCTGTAAGGAAGTGCCATAACTGTGACGGTCTGAACATTACGCTTCTCCTAAGCAGTTACCGATGGTTGCCGGGGGACCATGATTACAAAAGTATTTCCGAGCTCGGGATCCCTTCCAAGTTCAATCCGGCCCTTGCATTGACGGACAATTCCGTCCGCTGCCAGGAGATCGAGCTCACGGTTCCCAATACATCCTGTCAGGAAGAACGGATCGAACGGTGCGAACACCCTGTCTTCCGGACCAGCCGGGCGGCCGTTGCCGATGGTAACGACGGCATATGGACCGGCCGGGAGATGATCGGCATCGCCTGGTCCAAGATTCACCGCACCGGTCCTGATTGTCACCACCCCGTGGCCCTCCAGACCCTCCTGGGCCTTTCGCGCAAGGATCCGAGCGGCGTCGAAGAAAAGCTTCTCGTCTATTTGAACGATCTTGGATTCTGAAGAGCGTCGAAGGAGGATTGCAATATTACCTCCCATGGCGGCCTGGAGTAGTTCCTGCTGATGGGCCATTGCCTCGTCAAGATCAAACGTTGTCAGCCGCAACATCTGCTGCTCGCTGAGCGATAACACTGTCTCAACGAGGTGCGCTGCGTGGCCGGTCGACCGTCGGATGCGTTGTGCACATTCAACTGCAATCACGTTAGTCGTGCTTTCCAGGATCTCGGCATTGCCGCTCACGATCATGAGTATGTTGTTGAACTCGTGGGCTATTCCGGCAGACAATCGTGCAATCGTCTCCTTTTTTCTGGCAACGACAAGACTCACTTCATAGCTGGCCAGTTCTGTCGCCTGTTCGTTGATCTCGTCGATGTTCCGAGCGTGAAGAAAGGAAATTGCGTAGCTCATGCCGCCAACTACGGTTGACAGTGCGATGCTGTCGACAGGGTTCCAGGACGCTGCTGAAAATATTGTTGCACCGAGAATTCCATATCCCGCGACAGTAACGACGTATGCCCCGAGGGTTTCGATGGGCGAAAGCATGATGCCGCACAGTACAATGGCCACAACCGGCATATCGATCATCACGGTGGTCCGGGTGCTCAATATTTCCATGAATGCAATCGACGATACCGTCGCGACAAGAACGTGCGCTGAGGCGAGGTAATGGCCTCGGCGTGCAAGGAGGTATGAAAGTGCAAGGGGAATCAAGACCACCAGGTGAAAGACCAGAAAAATCGTTATCCGATCATTGTGTTGTTTGTCGGGCGCGGATACAAGCTGAAACGGGATGGTCAACAGGTACAGTGCAAGGATTGCCCATACTATAACGAGGAGCGAAAGCAGGAGATGAATGCGGTGACGCTGCGGACCGGCAATGGTCTGCGGAGAATGCGTCAACCGGTGCCATAGTTGAGCGGAGCCAGGTATCATAAGCCTCCCAACAATCCTCTGAGTCGTCGCCCAGGGTGCTACTTTGCCCCCCTAGCCGATTCAGATTGGCCTGCGGAGGCCGCCACGGTTTCGGCCCGCGCGGCGGCTTCTGCCGCCTTCGTCTCGAGGCGATCATCGATCTTCTGACGGCGCTTTCTCCTCAGCCGATTGATCATGTTGATGAAAGCGAGGAAAAAAGAATAGACGATCCCGATAGCGAAAGCCACAATCGCGATGACGACGACCGAAACGTTTTCCAGTCGAACGCCGAAGAGGTTTATCGTGCTCTTGTAGTTCACATTCAGAATAACGAGAATCGTGAATGCGACGAGCATGATGGCCCCAACAATAAGCCTGGGCATGTTTTCCCCTCCTGTCCGCTGTAGATCAGATTTCCGGTGTTCCTTTCGGGTCAGGCTTCGTTGGCTTGTGTGCGAGTGAGCCCCAGATCATTCCGGCCGCAACCACTGCAATTGCCGCTCCCCACCACCGTTGCACCAGGAAATACACTGCGGCATAGGAAATCCCCAGGAGCAACCCGCTCAACACGGTATAGACCGCCCAGAAGACCCACACCGGCTTGCCCGTCAAGAGTGAACCAAGCCTGCCCCGGAAGGAGCGGGACACTTCGTTTACGCTGCTCATATAGCTCTCCCTGTTCGTCACTATCTTGTGGACGACATAGTCCTGCATTCAAGTTACGCACTTTCCCGGAGTGTAGTCTGTTCGCTTCCGCACATAGAGAGCTCATAAAGACCTTCCATGAAGGTCCGAAACCGCGCAGATCTTTACGCATTGAACTATACCGGGTATAATCAGCTTACAAGTTATCGGAGAGAGCTATGCCCGACTTGTACAATTCAGATCCTCATACGACCCGCGGTGGGAACCGCCTTCTTGGTGTGCTCCCAGTCGAAGATCGCCATCGTCTGCTTCCTCATCTTGAACTGGTCCCGATGCCGCTCGGAAAAGTGGTATATGAGTCCGGCGACCCACTGCGAAGCGTTTTTTTCCCGACGACCGGAATCGTATCGCTGCTCTACGTCATGGAAGACGGGGCATCCGCCGAGATTGGCGTGGTCGGTAACGAGGGAATTGTGGGAGTCGCACTGTTTATGGGTGGTGAAACCATGCCAAATCGCGCGGTCGTTCAAAGCGAGGGGCAGGCCTACCGGCTCGACGGGCGGGTGCTCAAAGAGGAGTTCAACCGCACGGGAGCGTTTCAGCACCTGTTGCTGCGATACACGCTCGCCATGTTTGCACAAATGGCTCAGACTGCCGTCTGCAACAGGCATCACACCATTGATCAGCAGCTTTGCCGGTGGCTTCTGCTCAGCCTTGACCGATTACCGGCAAACGAGCTTATCATGACCCAGGAACTCATTGCCAACATGCTCGGTGTGCGGCGTGAAGGTGTTACGGAGGCCGCCGGCAGACTCCAGGCAGCCGGGTTAATTCACTACAGCCGGGGGCACATAAAGGTGCTGGATAGACCGGGGCTGGAGGCCCGGGTCTGCGAGTGCTACGGAGTTGTGAGGGACGAGTTTCTCCGCCTGCTTCCGGACGTCATTGCGCAATAGTATCACTCTACACCGAACCGCTCGGTTGCACGGCTCCAGGCGTTGTCTTCATCGATTTTCCGCCGGGGGATGCAGCAGCTGGATCGGATAGCTCGAGCAAGACCACGTGCATCCGGTGATCATCGACGAGCTCGACCGCTGCTGTCTGTTGTCCAATCCCATCCACGCTCAGCCGCATTGTGTCGACCTCCCCGGTGGTGTCTCGCGTAACCTCGATCTGATACTGTGTCTCCCGAAAGCGATAGTGGATCTTGAATTCTCCCCACTCGGGCGGCAAACATGGAGACACGTGCAATGTTCGGCCTTCAAGCCTGAGTCCCAGGATCGATTCTACGATGAGCCGGTACATCCACGCTGCAGACCCGGTATACCATGTCCAGCCACCGCGGCCCGTGTGCGGAGAGACCGAATAGACATCCGCCGCTATCACGTAGGGCTCCACTTTGTAGGTGCTGATTTTATCCTGCGTGCTACCGTGATTCACGGGGTTGATGATGCGGGTAAGGTCCCAGGCGCGTCGATTGTCCCCCAGACGGGCGAACGCCATTGCGGCCCAGATGGCTGCGTGGGTATACTGGCCGCCATTCTCGCGTACTCCGGGAACGTATCCTTTTATGTAGCCGGGACTCGTTTCCGCGGCGTCGAAGGGAGGGTCCAGCAGCTGTATAAGCGAGATGTCACGACGGACCAGACGATCTTCGAGTGAATCCATGGCGATGCGGGACCGCTCGGTGCCGCCCGCACCGGAAAGGACCGACCAGCTTTGTGCAATAGAATCGATCTGGCAATCGGTGTTCGTGGCCGAGCCGAGCGGTGTGCCATCGTCAAAATAGGCGCGGCGATACCACGCACCGTCCCAGCCATGTTCTTCGAGCGCTTTGCGGAGGTTCCCGGCTTCTTTCTCGCAGCGCTCGGCAAAATTCAGGTCGCCACGCGTACGCGCTATCTCGACGAATCCCGCGAGCACTTCATACAGGAAGAAGCCGAGCCAGACGCTCTCGCCGCGTCCCTCCCGGCCGACCAGGTTCATGCCGTCGTTCCAATCTCCCGAACCAATGAGCGGAAGACCATGCGTACCGTAAGTCAAACCGTGAAGAATGGCCCGGACGCAGTGGTCGTACAGATTGGCCGATTCCTCCGAGCGAACAGGAAGATCATAGTAGGATTCCTCGTCCGGATTGAGCTCGCGTCCTTCGATAAAATGAACGACTTCATTGAGGACGTCGCTGTCGGAGGTGCCGGACACATAGCGCACCGTTGCCAGCGGGAGCCAGAGGAAGTCGTCTGAGCATCGGGATCGCGATCCCCGCCCACCCGGTGGATGCCACCAGTGCTGGACATCGCCCTGAGGAAACTGATGGGCGGCACAGAGGAGCAGTTGTGCGCGCAGAAGCCCCGGTTCCGTGTGGATGAGTGCCATGGAATCCTGAAGTTGATCACGGAACCCGAATGCGCCACCTGACTGGTAGTATCCGCTTCTGCCCCATAGCCGGGCGGAAATTACCTGGTACAGAAGCCATCCATTTGCCAGCACATTGATCGCCGCGTCCGGAGTCTCGACCCGGACGGCAGTCAGCTTCTGTATCCACTGTTGCCGGACATCATCGAGTGCCTTCTGCGTTGAGCCGCTGATTTGAAACCGTCGGACGAGTTCTCGGGCGTCCTGCGCGTCCCGTCCTGCGCCAAGACGAAAGGCGATTTCGCATTCCTCGCCGTCTGCCAGCTCGAAGGGAATCTGAATTGCAACACAGGGGTCCAGACCGGCACCGACCTTTCCTGCAAGGCAAGTACGGCTCATTGCTTCCGGATTACGCGGGTTGCGGTTACGTCCCAGGAATTCGAGGCGATCGCAGGTGAATGTCCGGGTCCCGCCCTCCGAGTCAAAGAATACCGTCCTTCCAGCGAACTCTCCGTTGTACCAGTTCTGAGCAAATATCGCACCGGACGCCCGGTCAATTTCGGAAGTGATGTGCATCGCGGATTTTGCCCGCAACTCGCCAAGGACCAGCTCTGCGTAGGAAGTTGCAGAAAGTCGTCGTGTACGTCCAGAGACATTTCGCACCTTGAGCAGCGTGAATTTGACCGGCGCGTCGGCGGCCACAAACACCCAGAGCTCCGAGCTTACGCCGTGCTCGGTATGCTCGAAGACGCTGTAGCCAAATCCGTGTCTGGTGACGTATGGAGTCTCTCCCCGGGCCGGCAAAGAACTGGGAGACCAGAATTGTCCGCTTTCGTCGTCCCGAATGTACGTTGCCTCGCCGCTTGAGTCACCGACCGGTTCATTGTTCCAGGGGGTGAGCCGGAACTCGTGGGCATTCTCGCTCCAGGTGTATGCCGTGCCCGCTTCCGAGACAACGGTCCCGAAATGCGGGTTCGCCATAATGTTGACCCACGGAGCGGGAGTCGATTGACCGCGTGCAGTGGCAATTACATACTCCCGCCCGTCCGGAGAAAATCCGCCCAGCGTGTTGAAGAAGAGCAAATCTCGCCTTGGGACCAGCGTGGCCCCTGTGGCATTTTTCGGGGTCTTTCCGGGCTGAAGGAGCTGCACGCTGTTTTTCGGCGTGGCTCGTCCGTCCAACTGTTCTTCGAGAGTTCCGGACTGGTCACTGACCACAATTCGGGCTACGGACTGGAAGAGGATTCGGTCCTCATTCGATATCTGGTCCGCGGACCGTACAAAGATTCCACCGGGTCGGTCCACAACGCTGGCGCCGACTCCCGCGGCAACAAGACCCTGTATCTGTTCCTGCAGCTGCTGCCGGTACCCGCCATGCTCTTCGTTCCAGATTACCAGATCCACGGCGAGACCGTTCTGCCGCCAGTATGCGTGTGCCTGCACAAGCCGACGTACGAGGTCAACATTTGAAGGGTTCTCAATCTTCAATAGCACGATAGGGAGGTCGCCTGAAATGGAATATCCCCACAATTCCGATTGCCCGCGGCGATTTGCGAAAAGCGTGCCTGCGTCCGCCCGCAGCGCGGAATGCGCATAGAGGATAAAACCTGCCAGATGACCGTAAAGCTGCGCGTCTGCTTCGGAACCGTTAATCTGCTGAAGCACCACCATGCCGTGAGTCCGCGCGAGTTCGAATGCGCGGTTTGCGAACTGTTTGCCCTGGTATTTCTGTGCAAGGTGGAGGACGGAATCCCGTGTGTCACCTACGCCGGTTACCATGTCTATTGTCACGGTAGAATCCGGATCAAGAACTATCCGGCGTCGGATTGCGGCAATAGGATCGAGAACCGACCCCTGTCCTCCCGAAAGCGGGGCTGTTTCGCTTGCTGCCTGTGGAGCCACTGTGCTCCTGCCTCGTCCCGTGAAGCGCATTCGGTCCGTCTCGTAGGAAACGTCACTTGCCGTAACACCTCGAAGAGTCATGAGATGTACCATCCAGGGGGTCTTCTCATCCGAAGAACGCGGCCGACGCGTACAGAGAATTGCGTGCCTTTCCGGAATAATCTCCGTCTGGACAAAGAGGTTGCTGAACGCCGAATGCGTATCATCACTTGCGGCGGCAGCCAGTACCACCTCGCTGTAGCTGGTAAGGTCTATCGTGCGTTGAACGCGGGATCGATTCGAGATGCGCACCCGACGCAATTCGATGTCGTCTTCAGGAGAGACTGCAATTTCGGTGTATGTCTGAATATCATGATCACGTCGACGAAACTCGGCCCGTCCCTCAGAGAAGGTCACCTCGTAGGAGTCGGGACGCTTGAGCGTCGGCTGGAATGTGTTCGACCACAGATCTCCGGTCGAAGCGTCTCTTATATAGAGAAACGTGCCCCAGTTGTCGCGGGTTACGTCCTCTCTCCATCGCGTAACGGCCAGCCCCTTCCAGCGGCTGTAGCCGCCTCCGGCATTTGTCACCATTACGTTGTACCGGCCGTTTGACAGCAGGTGCACCTCAGGGACCGGTGTGTCGGGAGTCGTGAAAACCCGTGCACATACGCGCCCTGCTTCCGAAACCACCCGAAACTCAGGCATCTCGGCTGCCTGCGAGTGAAATGTGGATGTGCGCGGAATCTTCTCTTCCAGAAGCAGGACTGTTGCACGAATGAGCGGGATAGATTCAAACCTCTTCTGCATCGGGCGGTCGAGAAGCCGCGAGGCGAAGGAGAGGAGACTCATTCCCTGGTGGTGCACCATGAATGACCGGACGACGGCGCTCGAATCTCCCGTCGGTACCCGCGACATGGTGTAATCTATGGCTTCGTAGAGGCCGTAATCTCCTTCGAACCCCTCTCTGGAAAGCCGTTGCAGGTTGATACACGCCTTCTCGGGAGCCACCATGAGCGCAAGAGCCGAGGCGTACGGGGCTACTACGAGGTCATCCACCAGACCGCGCTTGAATCCAAGACCCGGAACTCCGAAGGCGCGATACTGATAGTTGAGGGCCACATCGAAAGAGTTGTAGCCTGACTCCGACACCCCCCAGGGCACGTTCCGATGCCTGCCGTAGTCGATCTGACGCGAGACCGCGCCCTTGTAGCTTTGATCCAGAAGAGTATTGTCGTATGAAGGCATCACAAGGAGGGGCATCAGGTACTCGAACATCGAACCGCTCCACGCAAACAGGATCGATTTACCGCCCGCCTTGGCGAGCAGACGTCCGAGCGCGAACCAGTGTTCCTGCGGAACCTGGCCTTGTGCAATTGCAATGAAACTCGCGAGCCTCGCCTCCGAGGCGAGGAGATCGTAATACCCGATGTCACGACGGCGTCCGTCGACTTCGTAACCGATTGCAAACAGACGGCGCCGATTGTCGTACAGGAACTCGAAGTCCATCTGGCTCAGCTCCTCGATCCGCGTCGAGAGTTGCTCGATCTCCGCAATTCGTTTTTCTGAGCGGGAACGGCCCGCCAACAGAAGTTGGTTGAGGGCGGTGAGTCGATCATATTCGCCTGTCTCATGTGCTTCCGGGATTCGAAGATCTATGGCTCGCGACGCCTCGCTCTCCAGGGCAATCAGATCACTAAGGCTCGAATCGGCCCTGACGTCCGGGAACCCGGGAAGATCGGCGAACTGCGACGAGTGAGCCAACCAGGGCAAAAGAAAATCCAGCTCGTGGATGGCGTCTCTACACTGCCGTTCGAGAGCCGTAGTCCACCAACCAATCTCGGTGCTGTCTTCGCCTCCAGCTGATTCGACAATGTCTTCGGCCGAGGCAACCAGCCGGGCCAACCACAATCGCGAGCTCGAGAGCGACACGGTTGGCTCCATGTTTTCAGCCGCTTCAAGGTCCTTCCGAAAACGGGAGAGGACCGATCGCCCGGCGAACTCGGGAATGTCATCGAGAACTCGTGCTGTGTCGGCAATTCCCGCCCACAGCCTTTTGCCGAGAATCCTTTCGCGGGGTAGTTCATCGAGACCGGCCCGGAGAGTTATCAGGTGAGCGGCGAGGTTGCCGCTGTCAACAGTTGAAATATAGCGCGGCTGTAGCGGTTCCAGAGTCTGTGTATCGTACCAGTTGTAGAAGTGATTCCTGTACCGCGAAAGCCCGGTCATGGTGTTAAGCGTACGCGCAATCCGCACCACCATTTTGTCGGCTGAAAGATAACCGAAGTCGTGAGCGGCGAGGTCCGCCAGCAAGGATAGTCCCATGTTGGTGGGCGAGGTGCGATGCGCGATCTTTGCGACAGGAAATTCCTGATAGTTGTCCGGAGGGAGCCAGTGCTCCTCCTCGGTGACAAAGGTCTCGAAGAACCTCCACGTCTTGCGAGAGAGCCTGCACAGGAAACTATCCTGCTCGGCAGAGAGCCGTACATTCCTCGGTGCAATTGGGCGGCTGATCCACCACATGACGGCGGGAGATATCAGCCACAACAGCAGCACGGGAGCGGCAACGGAATCTGCAGCAGGCGTTGCAAGTCGGAGAAATACCCAGACGATTACTGCAAGGACCGGCGCGAAGTACATTGACTGAAACGATGCTGCGAGGCTCGTGCGGGCGTATCGATCGTGTTCATCCGACGGTTGCCATTCCAGAAGATGCCGATGGGTGACGAGCATTCGCCATCCGGTGCGAACAATCGCGTGGGAGCTGTAGTATGCCTCGTACGGCAGGTACAGGAGCGTCAGCAGCCCCTGCGCAATACGCTGCGCGGAGCTCGTAATCGCATTTTCCAGATGCTTGCCCAGACCGGTACCTCGCGAGTTGCGAAACAAGCCGACAAGGCCCGTAAGAAGCGGTGGAACAAGGAGAATACCGATTGCGGAGAATGTCCACAACAGTGAGTCCGGGAGGAAGGTCCATCCGATTAGCAGCAGAAGTGTAAGGGCCGTCGGTGCAACACTCCGTCGAAGGTTGTCGAATATCTTCCACCTGGACAGAGGCGAAAGAGCGTTTCGGACCGGAAGAAGCCATTTCACAAGCTGCCAGTCGCCGCGAATCCAGCGGCGCCTCCGGTCCACATCCGACCGGAACGTGGAGGGGGATCCCTCGAACAGCAGCACGTCGCTCACCAGGCCGGATCTCGCATAGCAACCCTCGAGGAGATCATGGCTGAGTATTCGGTTCTCCGGAAAACGCCCCTTCAGTGCACGTTCAAATGCGTCTACATCATAGATTCCCTTGCCGATGAAGGAACCTTCTCCAAAAAGATCCTGGTAGACATCGGACACCGCGCGCGTATACGGATCGATGCCCGGCTCGGCGCCACCGAGAAGGGCATATGGAGAGCGAACGGCGTCAGGGAGAATCGTGGAGACACGAGGTTGCAGGATGCCATAACCTTCATCAACCCGGCCCGTCCGTTCGTCGTGCACCGGGCGGTTGAGAGGATGGGCCATCGTTCCCGCAAGGGTCCGGGCCGATTCACGCGGGAGCTGCGTGTCTGTATCCAGGGTTATGACATACTTCACTGTGTCCAGCTGGTCGACACATCCTTCGATCACATCAAACCGGTCGGTTTCTCTTCCACGCAGGAGGGTGTTGAGGTCTGCGAGTTTGCCTCTCTTGCGTTCATATCCCATCCATGTCCGCTCCCCGGCATTCCAGAGCCGCGGTCTGTGGAACAGGAAAAACGGGTCGCAGGACTCGCGCCGATAGAGGTCATTGAGTCCTGCAATCCTCTGCTTCGCCAGTTGAATCAGGTCCGCATCGCCGGGGAGAATCTCACTGTCGGCGTCCGGAAGATCCGTGAGCAGGCCGAAGAACAGATTGTCATCCCGGTTCGCGAGAAATCGAACCTCGAGGGCCTCGACAAGGTGATCGACATGCAGTGTGTTCGAAAGCATTGCCGGTACAACCACGAGAGTGCGTGACGCCGGCGGGATGCCTTGAGAAAAGTCCATTCGCGGCAGACGCCGCGGAGGTACAATCAGCGTGGCGAGCCAGTTGACCAGAGTTATAGACATTCCGGTCGTGCACGCGAACGCCAGCACCGCGGCGGTCCACAGTTGCCAGTTCTGAAGACCTCCAACATATGCTACCGCGGTCAGGCCGGCCGCGGCGAGGGCTGCTACGGCAAGAATTGATCCGATATAGAGCGCGAGGGGGACCCTCCTGCCGGCACTCGGGCGCGAGCCTGCCGTCGACCGGGCCGGTACGTTCTTTTTCCCGGCAAGCGATCTCCGGAGCAGCGTCAGGCCCCGATCCAGGAGATAGTAACCCACGTGAGCAGCGCGTTCGTCCGCTCCCGATTCCGGAAACCGTGCATTCGCCAGTTCAAGTGCGCGCTCAGCAACCCTGCGTTCTGAAATTCTGTATTTCCGTGCGGTTTCTTCAACGACATGGCGGTATTGATCCCGGGTAGCAAAGTCCATCTGGCCATAGTCTCCGGTGGGATCTTTCCCGAGGACTTCCTCAACGGCGCTTGTGCGCTCGACGAAGGTCTTCCAATCGGTGGCGCCGAGCAGGCGCAGGCTTCGGATGCTATTGCTGATCGACACCTGGTCCGCTGCCTGTTGCTGCATTGCCGACTGTACGAGTCGGTCAATAGTGAGTCCCGTTTCGGAAAGCCGCTGTTCTATCCATGTGAGAGGGAGTGCCAGGGCCGAGCCTTTTCCCTGCAGCTTTCGCGAAAGCTCGGCAACAAACGAACTATTCATTTCAGGATCGGAACGCGCCATGTCGGCGACAAGCAGGATGAGGCTCTTCGGGTCCGATTCTGCAATTTCGGTCATCTGGTCTGCCCAGGAGTCGGCCTCACGTTGAGCCTGCATTTCGGTCGAGATTCGCGTGGCAACCCGTCGAAGATTCTCGATAACCGCAAGGCGAAGCATGATGGGAAACGCCCACAGCTCGCCGAGTGTCAACACGGAAACCGACTGATATGCCTTGAAAAAGCCGGCGAGCGTTTCGGGATCCACAAGCCCGTCGCCGTGCGATATTCGTCCGAGCGCGATTGAGTAGACGCGTGGAAGCCCGGTGGAACTGCCGCTGCCGAGGCCGATCAGTTCGCGGCTGTAGCCGACAGGAAGATCGTGCTTCGTGGCGCGAATCTGCTCTTCAATCAGATAGAAATTGTCCAGCAACCAATCACCGGCAGGTCCGATCCTTCTGTTGGCCGCGGATGCTTCGGTAAGGAGAGTTCTGACGTCGTTCAGCACCGTCTCATTGTCGACCAGCCGTGAGAGGAGCCTGGCGCCATGAGCCCGGGCGGTGGTCAAGCCATGCGATTCCGCGAGGGTTTTTCCGTAGTGTTCCATCTGCTCGACGCTGAATAGCTCGGCGCGCAGCGGTTGCTCACCGACTGGGACCTTCGGCACCACCAGGCGCGGGCGGTTCCACCGGTGAGGCAGCAGCCTACGAAAAGACCTGACCCTTCGTTCATTCGACATTCATGCCTCTGGTTGCCAGGAGCAGGGACTCACTCTTTCACCTTCATCGTTCCATTGCCATTGTGCCCACCGGACTTGAACGGTAGAATTCCCGCCATCTCTCCAATTACGTTCACGAGCTCGGTGTTCGCCGGAATGACAATTTTCGCATTCGCCGAAAGGGAGGTTTCGACCGCCATCAGCCTGCGGAGCAGTTGTGCGTTTCCAATGAAATAGCGATCCGCGGCTTCGTTTACGAGCTTTATAGCCTGAGCTTCGCCTTCGGCTTCCAGAATCTTCGCCTGCCGAACGCCCTCGGCCTTCTTGATTTCCGCCCTTCGTGCTCCATCTGCCATAGTCTCGGTGGCAGTCGCGAAATCAATCGCCGCTACCTTCTCGTTCTCCGCCTGCACGACCCTGTTCATAGTTGCCTGAACGTCTTCCGGCGGCTCTATCTCCTTGAGTTCGGTTCTGACAATATCGATTCCCCAGTGGGCCGTCTCCTGGCGCAGAGTCTGGTGGAGCTCATGGTTGATCTTTCCACGCTCGCTGTTCGCCGACATCAACGTCATGGTACCGATGATGTTGCGGAGTGTAGTGCGGGCGAGATTGACAATCTGATACTGATAGTTGGCAACACTATACTGGGAGTTCTTGACGTTCTCCTCGTCGCTCTTGACCTTGAAATAGACCTGCGCGTCGACGCTCGCGTTCAACTTGTCGCTGGTAATGATCTGCTGCGGTTCAGCATTGATCATTACCTCCGTGATATTGATTTTGAACATCCGGTCCATGATCGGAATGATCCAGTTGAATCCCGGGCTTGCGTAGCGATGGTATTTCCCCATGCGTTCGACAAGACCCCGCATGGTTGGGCGCACAACGCGAATTCCGCTCAGGACCACTACGAAAAGAACAACAGCAGCGACGATGATATAATACATGAGAAGACTCCTTGCCCGTATCAGCGAGCTTGGTCGATGCTGGGACCAGGTAGCGGTGCCGGCCGTGTTTTTCGGTATGCGCATTTGGGGCCATATCGACCAGTACGATGCATACTTACAATATAGGAAGAAGACCCCGGGCTTATCTGTACGGTGGCGTACATAGCGGGCATTCTTTGGCGCTATCCCGAAGCGATATCCTGCGTGTCCGAAAATTGGTTTCCTATCGGCGTCTGCCGATCAGGCCAAGCGAGAGAACGAGACCGATGATGGCCGAAACGATACCGCCGACGAAATACCACGTGGTGTTCCGGGTCAGGTGTCCGAGAAACGCGTTGCTCAGGTGGTCGGCAACCGACCGCGAGGCAACGATACCCGCGATTATCAGAACTCCCCCAAGCACCAGTAGAACGAATCCGAAAACACGTGAGCTACTCATTTCCTTTGATCTCCTTCCTGTTTCTCATGATCTGCAATTGCAGGGATACGTCGGCGGGGCAATTTCCGTCGGCGTGCGGTTATCTATTGCGGGAAAGCAGAAGGACCTCTCGAAGCGTGAAGCGTTTTCCGGTCATCAGTATCCCCGCTTCGAAGATCCGCGCGGAAAGCCAGATTACTCCGGCAGTTGCCATAATAATCAGCGTAACTGAAAGGAATATCTCCCAACCCGCCGCTGCGTCGACAAGAATTCGGAGAAACATGACGATGGGTGCAGTGAGCGGAAAGAGAGACAAGCCCACGATAAGCGGTGCATGCGGCGAAGTAATGATTGGCGAGATCATCATTACCGGAATCATGAGAAAGATGACCATTGGCCAGGCAAGCTGGCCCAGATGCTGCTCATCCTGGGAAACTGCACCGAGGGCTGCGTAGAGCGAGCTATACAGAAAGAACGCAAGAGTAAAGAACAGGACGAGGTAGGCGAACGTACCCACTGTCAATCCGGCGCCGATGGAAATGCCCAGTCGCGGGCCGACGAGTCTGAGGATTAACGCACTGATTCCTACCCAAATGCCATACTGAAGCAGACTCGCAAATGCTTTCCCAAGGATCTTCCCGAACAAAAGCTCGATAGGTCGTACCGAAGACAGCATGATCTCTACCGTCTTGCTTGTCTTTTCGGTCAGAACGGACCGGCCAATAACCTGCCCGTAGAGAACCAGGGTCATGTAGAGAAGCATTGCGAACGTGAGGCCGGTAATGAGCACTGTGGCGAAGTCCGAGCTCTTCTTCTTTTCTCCACTCTGCGTGAGTTGTCGGGCGTCCAGGACCGGCAGACGGATCACAGAAGCAATCTGCGAGGTGGAAACTCCTGCCTCGGTCAGCTTCTGCGCCACAATAGCCTGTCCGATCACGGCCTGGAGTAGAGTTGTGACCCGAAAATCAACCGCATTCCTGGACACATATTGGAGCCGGGTTACGGTTGCCAGATCGGAAGGCAGCATAAGATACCCGTCGTATGTCCCGTTTCGGACCAGTGCGTCCATCTTCTCGACCCCGCCCTGAACCGCCCGTACAACGATACGTGCCTGGACAAACGAGGGCGAAATTGCCTGAACAAAGGCCGGATCAGCGCCCACCAGGGCAATTTCCGTGACGGGACTTCCCATCGTCGCGTCGGACCTGGAAAGCAGACCGGGCAAGATTGCAATTGCGGCAATGAGAAATGGGCCGAGTATCGTAAGAACTACGAAAACCCGGTTCGCGACCGTCAGTCGAAACTCCATACGGATGATTCGTGCGAGCTTATTCATGGGTATTACTCACCTTGTTGATGCGCTGGCCGGAAGTTCATCTGCTGTTGCAGTGTGCACACAAGGGGGCCGGCCGCTCTGCAACTGCCGCCGACTGTGAACTTCCGTCATCGATGCCGGCGAGCCAGAGCGCGGGTTCACGCCCCGATCACCACCAGGAATCTCCTTTCAATGCGCGCTAGATAATGACAATAATGACCACTACGAGCAGTACGACGAGGAGAATAGTGAGTAAGCTCATGGAAACCTCCTTCCTGGGTTCTCGAAGCGAATCTCAATTGAAATTATAGATCCGCAAACCGACGTGGTCCGTGCGGCAACGAACATATACACTTCTTTTTCGTGGAAAGTGCCATTCAAACCGCATGTTGGACCTAGAAAACGCCGAATACCGCACGCAAGAGATAGATCAGGATCAGAATGAGCGCAATTACCAGCGCGACATGAACGAGTCCTCCCATGGTATTCCTCGTCCCGAGTCCAACCATCCAGAGAACCAGCAGCACAATTCCGACTACCAATAGAACTGACATACGGCTCCTTCCTCCTTCTCATGTAAGAATAGGCATAGAACCGGATAGTTTCTGTTCGGTACCACACATATGGGGAAGTTTCTTTTCGGTTGAATGTAAGCTCAGGATCTGGGTTCGAACTTTTTGAATATACGAGAGTACAGTACCAGGTAGATTCCCTGTAATATTGCCGCCGCGTAGAACGGTACTGCGAGAAATCCGAGGCTCAGAAGCTCACCCGCGACCGTCGGACCTATCGATTGAGGGAGTTGGAAGGAAACGGCGTTCAGGCTGCTTGCTACCCCGCGTCGCTCATCTCTCACGAGTCCCATGGTGAGGGCCTGCCGCGCACCGGCGGTTCCCCGGTTCAGTGCCGATCGAAAGAGGTAGATGAGTGCTGCCGCCCAGAACCACGGCACGATGGGCAGCAGAATCAGCAGCACGAGCCCTCCAAGCCTGCCCCAGACGACCGATTGCACGACCCCTACCTTGAGGCTGAGTCGGCCGGTAAGAAGTGATGACAGACCGGTAAGGATGAAGGTCGCCGCCATAACCGGAGCTATGGACGACGGTCCGACTCCAAAGCGCCGCGCGAACCAGTAGGAGAGGAGCGGCCCGGTCAATCCGACCGCCACTCCGTTGAACGCATTAACGAATACCAGTTTCCCAAGGACACGGTTCTCGGCCGTTCTCACCAACCGCTCCTCCCGCCCGGATAGAGAAGCGGAATCAACACGCTCGGTACCACGGTGAGTCTCCTCGGCCCGGCTCAGGTACCAGAGGTTGGCGCATGAAGCGAGGGTCACGACCAGGAAGAGCGGCCGGTAGCTCCCGGGTCCGGGGAACAGCGGTGCCCACAGCGGAGGCAGGATCGCCATTGAAGCGCCTGCCGCCATTCCGAAAAAGCCGAGGGCGCTGTTGAGGCTGTACACGCTGCCGCGCTGCCGCGGTTCCACGTGCTCTGCAAGCCACGCCTGCTCGGCAGGCGAGAACGGACCTGCAGCTCCGTTTGCACCTCGGCCGAAGCTGCCGAGGATGGCGACAATGGATAGCGGAACCGGACTTGCAGTGGAGAGGGCAACCAGGGACGCGAGGAGTGCAACCGATTCATATACAAGGAGAAATGGCTTTCTCCTGATTCTGTCGCTTGCGGCTCCTATGAGGAGACTGAGGAGGGCACCGAATATCCCGGATGCTGTCAACAGAAGGCCAATTGCGACTCCGGTCCAGTGAAGAGCATTCAGGTAGAGCGTAAAGTCGACCACCAGCGCACCCTGGCCAACGCTCCGGAGCGCGCGTGCAAGCAGGAGTCGTCTCGTGGACGGATGCAGGTGTGAGAACGAGGGCAAGAGCATCTTTCACATCCTTGCGCATGATGGTAGCGATTTAAAGCGGTGTGGTACAATAGCTCCGCAATGCTCA
>CAZKMA010000069.1:0-19757 GCA_964553615.1 uncultured Spirochaetales bacterium
AGGGGAGCTCCTGCTTCAAAGAGGTGGTTTCATCAACACGCTTGTTGATACTTCAAGACGGGCACAACTCGCTCCAGGGCTTCAAGGACCTTCTCGCGGTGGTTGAAGGCACTGATCCGGATGTGGCCCTCCCCACAGGTACCGAAGCCGGCGCCTGGCGTACACACCACTCGCGCTTCGTTCAGAAGCCGATCGAAAAACTCCCATGAGTCCGTTCCCGTCTCAACCCAGATATAGGGCGAATTGCGTCCACCGACACAACGGTAACCGGACTGCTCAATTGCTTCGCGGATGAGCCGGGCGTTTTCCAGATAGTAATCAACAATCTGTCGAACTTCTTCGGTGCCGGTTGGGGTGTAGGCTGCCGCTGCGGCACGCTGGACGGGGTAGGAGACTCCGTTGAATTTCGTCGTCTGACGGCGGTTCCATAGTTCCCGGAGCGAGCGTTTCCCGCCGATGCTGTCCGACACCATGCACTCTTCCGGCACAACAGTGAAGGCACAGCGGGTGCCGGTGAATCCTGCGGTTTTCGAGAAGCTCCTGAACTCGACGGCTACCTCTCGAGCGCCGGGGATCTCGTAGATGGAGTGAGGGATATCCGGGTCACGGATGAATGTCTCGTAGGCTGCATCGAAGAGGATCAGAGCGTTGTTCCGGCGCGCATATTCAACCCAGTCCGTAAGTTGCGAACGGGATGCGGTCGCGCCGGTCGGGTTGTTTGGGAAGCAGAGATAGACCAGGTCAACGGGTTCGGAGGGTGGCGCAGGAATATAGCCGTTCCTGGAGGTCGAATCCAGATAGATGAGCCTGTCGTACCTGCCATCGGCAAATGAGCCTGCGCGGCCGGCCATGACGTTTGTGTCCACATAGACAGGGTAGACGGGGTCGGGAACGGCCACACGGATGTCCGGAGCAAAGAGTTCCTGAATGTTTCCGGTATCACATTTTGCTCCGTCGCTTATGAAGATCTCCTGGGCATTCACGGGAATTCCGCGTGAGTGGTAGTCCCCGGTCGCAATTGCTTCCCGAAGGAACTCGTATCCCTGTTCGGGTCCGTAGCCGCGGAAGGTCTTATCACTGCCCATTTCTTCCACGCCGGCACGGAACGCATCCACAATGGATTTCGGGAGTGCCCGGGTAACGTCGCCGATCCCAAGACGTATCAGTTCCTCTCCGGGATGCGACTTCTGGTATTCCTGAATCTTCCGGGCGATTGTCGAAAACAGATAGCTCGACTGCAGCTGAGAGTAATTCTCGTTCATGCGGATCATCGGTAAATCTCCTTGTGCCGCTCTATGGTTGGTCTATCCTAAGAAGATCGATATAATTCTGCAAGACGATGAAGGAGATTTGGTGATGTCCGAGCGTTCGGCAATATGGTTTTCGACGGCGAACCGCAAGGTGGACGGGATTTTGGCCGGGAGCAACGATGGGTTTGGGAAGATGCAGGAGTTGTGCGACATGCTTCGGGAGATTATCCCGCATTACAGCTGGGTCGGCTTTTATCTCACGCTTCCCGACGACCGCACGCTCGTTCTCGGTCCTTTTTCCGGGGAGCCGACAGAGCACACACGTATCGGCTTCGGTACGGGTATATGTGGCCAGGCGGCCGAACGCAGAGAGACTTTCGTTGTTCAGGACGTGAGCCGGGAGGAAAATTATCTTTCTTGCAGCCTGAGGGTTCGATCGGAGATCGTGGTTCCGATTTTTCGGAAAGAGCGCGTAGTTGGAGAGATCGATATCGACAGTCATACAAAGGAGCCGTTTACACATGAGGACACGATGTTTCTCGAAGAGCTTGCGCGAAGGGTCGAATCGCTCATTCCCGAGAATTTCCCGGAGTAGCATTGTGAAGGGATATCAGGGAATTCCAGCATTGGCGTTAATTCTCGGGCTTTCCGTGTCCGGAGCTGCTTTCGGCCTGGACCCGATCCTGGCTCGTGCGGATGGTCTTGATACCCAGGGGAAGTTCGGCGAGGCCCGCGATCTTCTGCTCGAGGCCTTGCCCGGAATGGCCACGGCTTCGGACAAGGCGTCGGTCTATTGGCGCCTCTCACGAGAGTTCCTTGGAATGGGAGACAACGAGCACGGTGCTGGACAGAGCAACGATGCCGTGATCGCGACGTATCAGGACGGTGAAAGATATGCCGAGAAGGCGATCCAGGCAGACCCTGCAAACGCGCAGGGTTATTTTTGGAAGTCGGGAAACCTGGGGAAGATCGGGCTGATTCGCGGACCCCTGAACAGTCTGTCGATGGTGCCGGAGTTGAAGGCCCTTTTGTCGAAAACGATTGAGCTCGACCCAGCGGAGGAGAAAGCGTTCTATGCTCTGGGGCAGTTGTATGCCAAGGTTCCGGGTTGGCCTCTGTCGTTCGGCAATATTGATCAGGGAGTCTCCCTTGCCCGAAAGTCGGTAGACATGTTGAATGCACGGATTGCGGCCGGAACCGCGGAGAATGTGGACTTCGGATTCTACCTCGAGCTCGCACGGGATCTGCATCAGCGCAACTGGGACGCCGCGCGTCGAATCCGTGAGCATTCATCCAAACGCTCGAAGTACGAGTCAACTTCAAATGTGGTGGAGAAAAATCTGTACTACGAGGGGATCGCTTCAATACCGAATATGAGCGATCGTGACGAGGCCGTCCAGCTTGCCCGAAAGGTGGTCCAGTTGATCGGACAGAAGCAGTCACCGCTCACCGACAGGGACCGGAGAGAACTTTCCGAGGCAAAGCAGCTGGTTTCCGCTTGGCAGTAGCGCATATCGCTGCCTACTGCCCCTTCCCGGGGTCCTTCGGAGTCTCGATGAGGCTTGCTTTCCGTACGGGCAGGTCTCCGTATCGTCTCTTCAGTCCGAGTACTGCCTGCTCCACCTTGCGGGATTTCTCCCCTTCTTCAGGAAAAAGTTCCGGTTGCTCCTCTTTGCCTTCGCTTTCAAGACCGGAGCAGCTTATTCCAATGAGTCGCACGGGTGTGTTTCCGTCCCAGCGCTGTCCAAGGAGGTCGAGGGCGGCCCGATGTGCGTGTTCCACCGAACTGAGTGGTCGGGTCAGTGTTTTCTGAGCGCTGGTGGTGGTGAAGTCCCAGAGCCTGAGTTTGATGCCGATGGTCCGCGATCGAAGGCCTTCGCCCAACAGACGAAACATGACTGTGTGACTGAGTTCGAGCAGGGCGCGAGAGAGTACGTCGGCTTTTTCTACGTCGTTCTCGAATGTTGTCTCGGCGCTGATCGATCTGCTTTTTGTCGTACCGGTGAACATGCCGGGGTCTATTCCACGGCAGACACGATACAGGTAGGTGGAGGCCGCCTCACCGAAAATCGAGGCAAGCTCGTGCTGTTCGTACTCCCGCAGCTCGGAGACTGAGTGGATTCCCTCGGCCCGCAGATGCTCGAGCGTCCTCTTTCCTACTCCCCAAAGGTCTTCCAGCGGCAGCGATAACACGAACGATTCTTCCTCCCCGCGGCGTATTTCGTACAGGCCATCGGGCTTGCCGTAGGCCGAGGCAAGTTTTGCCAGGTACCGTCCAGGGGCAATCCCGACTGAAATTGTGAGTCCTTCCCGTTCCTTCACCGCCTGCTTCAATCGGTCCGCTGCTTCGTGCGGAGGTCCGAAAAGGCGGCTGGTTCCGCTCATATCGAGAAACGCCTCGTCGACTGATATCTGCTGGACGACTGGAGAAAACTCTTCGAAGATCTTCATTACTCGCTGAGATATCTCGTGATAGCGGTGCATCCTTACCGGAAGGTAGATGCCGTTCGGGCATCGTCGGTACGCGTCCGAGATTGGCATAGCCGAATGGACTCCATATTTCCGTGCCTCATAGGAGCACGCCGAGACGACACCTCGATGCCCGGGTGTTGCTCCCACAATGACCGGCAATCCGCGATACTCCGGGGCGTCGAGTTGCTCCACCGAGGCGAAGAAGGCATCCAGGTCGACGTGGAAGATAACGGTCATTTCGATTGCCCGGACTTCACGTCCACAATTGTGTGTACGTCGGTGCTCTCCTGGAAGCGATACCCGGGAGAAAGCGGAATACATTGTGATGGCAAATTGAGGAAACTCGCGTCGATTGATTCGATCGGCGTATCTCCGGACGGAATGGTGTAATCGATGTTCAGCGGGTCCGGAGGATTCACGCCGATGTGGACAGTCACACGCCTGTTGTCTGCGGAGTAGGTGAAAGGATAGTTGAGGTCATACACGATAATGGGTCGAAGAGAAGAGAGCGACACAGATACGCGGTAGAGTCGCAGCGGTGTCTTGTCACTTCCTTTTGCCGATACAACGAGACGCATCTGTTCGCGGTCCAGAAAACGTCGCGAGCTTCTGTCTATCGAGAGGAAATTCGTCTGGCCTGGAACATCGACCGTGAAATGTCGGCCGGCCTTTTTCAGTGTATAGGTCCTCCCGTCAAAGCGAAATCGGAGATTTCCAAGCGGTGCGGGACTGTCGAGCGACAGCACACTCGTGTTGTTGTTCGCATTTACCGACTCGTGCGCGGTGACCGGCTGTGGATTCTCGGTGCTGTAGGGCTGGAACGTAAGAAGACGGATCCCGATAATCACCGCGATGAATCCTGTCAATATCATCGCAAGGAGGCTTGCAAAACTCGCCCGTCCCCGCACCGGATGGCGGATCAGGAAATCGACTCTCATGACCATGAGAAGGAAAGGAAGTGTGACGAATGCGAGCAGCAGGTTCCCATTCACCGGGGACAGGAGCAGTGCCTGCACCAGGTGGAGTTCCGGAATCGTCAGTACGTCCCACGCGGCTTTCAACAGAAGAAGCGGCGCGACGAACATGAGAACGATCTTCAGCCAGCGGTAGCGGCTAACGGAGAACAGGAATGAAGCGAGAAATGCAAACAGAAAGTAGACGATGAACGCGAGATTGATGAGCGCGGCAATGAGCACGTCCACGAGCAGAAATGCAATAGCCGCCGCGGAATAGAAGCTGCCATTTCGGGATATCGGCAGGCGACGTATTATTCGGAAGGCAAGCGTTGAGAGAAAGAGGGTCAAAGCGGGTTTTAACCCGAAGAAGAGAAGCGGCGCATGCATCCAGAGCGTTGGGAAGTTGGTCCCGGCAAGGAACGCCTCAACGAGAAGTGTTGCTCCGAACAGAAAGAGAAAAGTTACCAGGAGCAGCAGGGGAAGATTCCATGAGTTTCTGAGGACTGTACGGATATACCTGCGCAGCCTGTGCCTGCGAAATATCGTGTAGACAAGAGTCAGCACAACCGTAACCAGGAGCATGAGGAGGCTTGCTCGTTCGCTGAGAAAGACATATCGGGTTCCGATCTGTGCCAGGAGGTAATGCCGGTCCCAGGCAGAGGAAAATCCATCGGCATGGGCGCGGAGAAAGGTGTCGAAGAACCGGGAAAAATCGCCGTACCAGACGCGCTGTGTTGATGCGTCCGAAGCGGCTTCGGTTGCTGCACCTTGCTCGTTCGCGAGTTCTATTGCCGGTATGTCCTGAGCCAGATAGGGAGCAATCGGGGTATCCCGCTCCGCCCTGCCGAGACGGAACGCAAGGATGCGTCTTTGAGCAATTGCGAAGGGGACTGCGGCCTGCTCTGCAGCGTCCATGGTTCCGCGTACCAGCCAGAGCGGTGCAACGACATTCCCGCCTCCTGGCAGGATCCGGATTCCTCCGCCCGCGTGCTGAAAGTCGAGGTAGAAGACCGCAACAGGACTTTCAGGGAAATAGTCCTGGAGAAAGAGGCGACTTCCGAGCGGGTAGGAGTTCTGCGGCGTTGGTGCGACTGATCGAACGCCGGAGGTCGCCGGCGGTTCAAAGGGAGACTCGGCACCGAGGAACAGAAATCGCAGTGTCAACGGCGGTTCATCTCCGGAGTAGTGACGGGCGAGTGCGATAGCTGCGGCAATATTCACCGCGCCCGCGTCTTTCCCCGGCGTGCCAGGGGCATTGTTCACGGATACCGCGATTATGAGTGTATCCGGGCTCCTTCCCCTGACAACGACCGATAGTATCCTGGAGAATGAATGGGCATTCTCGAGCAATGAGAAATTCTGTGCTGTGTAGGGGATGTGTGCAGATGCAAGTTCCGACTCGATGTAGGCGAAGGTTTTCTTGCCGCCGGCGGATCCTTCGAGCCGTGGGTAGAAGGATTCAATCATCTTCTGAAAGGTAACCGCCTTCGCCGATTCGCCCTGGTCAAAAGAGCTTGAAAAAAGGGTGGAAGCTGTTACAATAAGGAGAACTAAAGGCAGGAGAAACCTTTTCATTATATCGCTGAGCATAGGGAAAAGGAAGATCATTAGTCAAGACGAGCAGAAAATAGAGACTGTATTGACATCAGAGTTGGGAGAAGCCAATGGATCTGCTTCCGGAAATAGCGAAACGGGCAAGCGTCAGGGACTTTACCGATGAACCGGTCCCGAAAGCGCAGATCGAACGAATCCTCGAAGCTGCACGGATTGCTCCTTCCGCAAAGAATCGGCAGGCGTGGCGTTTCATAGTTGTGCAGACCCATGAACTCAAGCGGCGTCTGGAGGCCGCATGCTTCGGCCAGGAATATGTGAGCAAGGCTCCGGTCATTATTGCCTGCTGCACGACAAACATCGATTACAAGATGCCAAATGGCCAACTTTCCTACCCGATAGATATCTCGATTGCCGCATCCTTCATGATGCTTCAAGGGGTGCGGGAAGATCTCGGCACATGCATGATTACGACGTACGATGAACAGGAGGTGCGTGTGGCTCTTTCTGTTCCCTATTCAATGCGTGTCGTATTGCTGCTTCTTGTAGGACACCCTGCCGCGATTCATGAACGGGCGCAGAAGCTGCCGCTGAAGAGAATCGCGTCGTATGAGCACTGGTAACCGTCCCCCCCAGACGGTAGACACAACACCCCGGTCCACGCCGCGTCGATCATCCGTGCTGCAATTATCGACCCGGATCGTCCTGAGCCGCAGCGGGCTGCAGTTTTTTACCCGAAACAACAAGACGGTTAATCGGTTTCACGCGCCCGGGAGCGAGGCAGAGTATGGAATCGCCCTGAACAGTTTCACCGCGGCATCGGTACAGCGAATGATCCAGCTCGGATTCGTGTATCGGATTGAGGTTGCACCAACCGGACATGTATCCGGACAGGAAGATCTCATTGACCTGAGCAAGCTTCTGGTGTACGCAATGCTGTATTTCCAGTTCGATTCTCGAGTGAATGACGAGGTCTTCGAGTCCGACCTGATTGTCCGATGGAACCGGAAACACCTGCGCAACCCGATAAGCAGAGACACGCCGGTGTACGACGAGCGTTTGAAACAGCTGATTTCACAGAATGAAAAAGTAACCGCTGACATCTGGAATGAAATTCTGAACCCGATTGCCGAGCAGATACGGATGGACCCGGACCTGAGACCGGAAGAACGGCAGATCCATGTATATACTGCGGAAAAATTCGTGAAGAATCTTCGGCCGTTTATCTGGTTCCTCCTTGCACAGTTCCGCGGAAGCTCGGAGTATCTGGCTCTGGCCGGGTCGATCCGTCAGATCCTCCAGCAATTCCGGCGACAGACCGGGATTGCTGAATACACAGCTCTTGTTACGAGAGAAATTGTCGCGAATGCCCAAAACATCAACATGCAGAACTATGTAACTGAGAATTACCCGAATACGTGGGAACCCTCACGCGTACTGAGTGATCGAATTGTCCGGGACAGGATGCTGAGCGAAATGGAATTGAAGGAGAAACTCGTGCGGGTGTCCTGGACGCTGTCGAGCAGGAACAGCGAGACGCCTGGATTGAATAATCTGCGGATAATTGTCCAGAACGAACAGCCGGAAAGTCTCGACATACCGAGCCCGGACCATGATCGGACGATCTATGACCGGCGCAAGAGTCTGCGCGAATACTACGCGGAGATCCCGGAGTCGGTAACGAATACCGAGCTTGCCTTGTACTACTATTCCTATCTTACAGAAGCGTGCCGGACGCGAGGGATCCGATTCGAGAGCGCCGTGCATGACTCCCGGACCGCCGGAACCACCGTGGTAAGTCTTTCGTTCCAGTTCTAGCGGAACAATTCACCTCCTATCGAGAGTATCCGATTGCGGCAAGGGCGTCGCGCGCCTCCCGGTCTTCGTCCCACGGGATGCTGCCGTCTGCATGAATAATCGAATATTCGTGCCCCTTTCCGAGAAGCAACACCAGATCGCCCGGCTGTGCGAGGGCCACTGCCTTTCGGATTGCACTCCGCCTGTCGGGTATGAGATAGAGGTCTTCGCCCCGACGGCGTTCGGGACATCCGGATGCTATCGCTTCGAGGATGCTCATCCGGTCCTCACCGCGCGGGTCTTCATCGGCAAGGATTACGATCTCGGCGTTATCGGCAGCTGCCCGCCCCTGGAGGGGGCGTTTCTCCCTGTCCCTCTCCCCGCCTGAACCAAAGACAACGATGAGCCGGCCGGTGAGCCCTTCGCGCATCATCGGAAGCACCTTGGCAAATGCACCGGGTGTGTGGGCGTAGTCCACCATTACACCGAACGGCTGTCCGCAGCGAACGGGGCTGAGCCGACCCTGGACCGGCACAATACGCGGGACGAATTCGAGGAGCTCGGGAACACGAGAGAGCGTTGCTCGCGTGTCTGTCTTCCCTTCTCTCCGTGCAAGATAGCCTGCGGCGGCAAGCACGGTGCCCAGAACGTTTTCGACATTGAAGCCTCCGGGCGTATTGAGCCGGATATCGCGAAATGTCCGGCCGTTGATATCGACATCGAAGCTTATTCCGTCACTGTCCTGTCTCAGATTCCTGCCTGTTGCGTCCGCATCGCCTGGTGTAATGGTGTATCGATAGACCGGTTTCGATGTAACGGAAGAGAAATATGTCGCGTTCGGATCTCCGGAGTTTACCACGCCAAAGCCGTCCGGAACGGCGTCTATGGCCCGGAAGAGATTTGCCTTGTCGTCGCGGTACTGTTCGAAGGTGCCATGGAACTCGAGATGTTCATGGGTGATGTTGGTCAGCACGGCGGCCGAAAAGTGTACGTCGGCCAGGCGGGCGGTGCGTTTCGAGAGCCCGTGTGAGGTTGCCTCGAGCGCGGCGGCCTCCTTCCCGGAATCTACCATGCGCCGGAGGATTTCATGGATTTCCGGAGCTTCCGGCGTGGACTGACGGAAGGGATTTACCTCTATGGAGTCCCCGGCCTTCATGGCAACAGTGGAAAGGAAGCCGCTTTGGACACCCGCGAAGCCGAGCAGCTGGTGGAGAAAGAACACGGTGCTGCTCTTCCCGTCGGTTCCGGTTACGCCGATTGTGCGAATACGCTCGGAAGGGTGTTCCCAGAGTTCTGCCGCAAGGGCGGACATGGCGCGCCGGACATCGTCCACCTGAACAAAGAGAGCTCGGGAACCGAAGTTCTCGATCATTTTCGGTTCGGCATTCCCCTGATGAAGAATCGCTGCCGCACCTTTCTCTATTGCCTGTGGAATGTATTTTTGCCCATCAACATGGACTCCCGGAAGTGCGCAGAAGATCCAGTGATCCTTCACCCGCCGGGAATCATAGGTGATCCCGCGGATGGATGCGGATTCCGAACCTCTTACTGTATCGATATTGATGCTCGCAAGCATAGCTGCTAAGCTCTTGCCGGTCATTCGCGTATGGTACCAGCAGTCCCAGCCTTCCGCAAGATAGATCTCGATGCGGTCCCTCGCCATCCGTTTCTGCAACGGCAGCTCATTGCGTATATCGGCAACAAGCGAGCGCTGCTTCCGTTTCTCGGAAAGGTGTTTTCTGATCTGGATGAACGTCACCCAATCCGCGATTTTCTTGATCCATTCGCCGGGTCCGGCTCGGTTTCCCGCCTGGCAAAGCTCATGGGTTTCGCCGTGGCGGCGAACGACTGGGAATTCTACTCCTGGGTTGGAAACCTCTGCCACCTTCAGTGCGACGAATCCCGAGTGTCGTCTCTCTTTTCCTCATCGGGCGGTCTGATTCCTGTGCTTGAACATCTGAACGCATGCCGCGATCCCGGAACCCCATACATCAGTCTCCACTACGCGCCGGCAGACACTGCAAGCGCCGATTATCGAGAAGAGCGGCTGTTCTACACTCGCGAAAATGCACTCTTTATTGACGGCGTAAGGAGCGAGATCGAAGATCGCTATCCCGGATGGGATCTTGCCCCAGATCTGCTTGCCGAAAAGGCAATTCTTGTCTCTCTTCTTCTGTACGAAGCGGCGACTCACGCGAACACTTCGGGGGTTTTCAAGGCGTATCACAAGGGTTTCGGCGGTCACAGTGGAGACTCACTATCGCGAATTCTCGCTTCCATGCACCTCGAATATCCCGTGCTGTTCGATGGACGCTACGAGGCGGTTTCCTGTCGTGAAGACGCCCGCAGCTTTGTATCGGGACGTCCTGCAGACCTTGTGTATCTGGACCCGCCATACAACAGTCATCAGTATGGCTCCAACTATTTCATGTTGAATACCATTGCGCGGTGGGATCTGCCTCCGGTCTCTGCGGAGCGCGGTCCGGACGGACGGTTCCTGCAAAAGGCGGGAATACGGAACGACTGGGTGGAGACGCGATCTGCCTACTGTTCCCGCAAGAGTGCAGCGGGTGAGTTCTCCCGGCTTCTCGATGCGACGGATGCCCGCTACATCGCCCTCAGTTACAGCACGGAAGGAATCATACCGTTCGAACAGCTCGCGGAAATCCTATCTCAACACGGCCGAATCCACCTCTATGGTACCGACTACACCGTGTATCGCGGCGGCAGACAGAGCCTCGCACGAAAGATTGACAATATCGAGTTCGTCATCGTCGTCGAGCGGGCCGGCCCGGTCGGCAGGAACACCGAGGGCGACCTTCTGCAGCTGCGCAGGTTTCGCACCGGGACGGAGATACGGCACCTGCTCAGGCGCCCGTTCGACCCGGACCGCCTTCGGGAGGCCTTTCCGGTTGCCGACGGTTCCTTCCGGCTCATTGCGGATCGTGAATCCGGGGTGCAGGTGGATTTTCCGCTCGAATACGGCTACCGCGTGGTTACGGACAAGGCAGAGAGTGCCATGGCGCTCTCTTCGGCAATGGCGACGCTTTCGCTCGATGCACTCGAGACGCTTCGCGACCGGCTCCTGCAGTGCGTGTGCGCAGATCATCTCGATGAAGCGCGAGTGGTTCTCTCGCTGCTCGACGGTGCCGGTGAATCCTCCGTGGGAACCGACCCGCTTTCCGGTCGCCGTCCCCTGGTTCGCAGATTGCTCGTGCTCATGCGCAAGTTCGCGAACCGGAAGTATCGTGCTCAGTTTCTCGAATTTTGCGAGGAGGCCGCGATGATTGCGGCCCGAAATCCCGACCGCTTCCCCGGATTATCGGTCGGTATTGAAGAGCTGATGCGTCTCTTCGAGACCCGGATGCAGGGGTAGGGTCGGCTGCATCCGGTTATTGGTGTCAGGACTGGAATCTTCGCGACTCATCCGCCGGAAGGACTGTACAGATACCGGAAGTAATCCATATCGGTCGACATTGTCTTGTTGAACTGCGGAAGAGTCTTCCGGTAGGATTCCATTGCTCGCCAGAACTCGAAGAAGCGCGGCGACTTGCTGTATGCGTTCGAATATATCTGAGCCGCTTTCGCATCCGCGAGTCCGCGGATCTCTTCAGAAGTTGAATACGCCTGCGACAGTATTGAGCGTTTTTCGTTTTCCATCTGCCCGAGCCAGCGCCGTTTCCGACCCTCGCCGTACGACCGATACGCCTCGGCAATCTGTTTTCGTTCAGCGACCATGCGATTGTAGACGCTTTCGGTCAACTCATCACTGTAGCGAATTTGGCGAATTACGATGTCGATCAACTCTATTCCGAACTCCGGAGTGAGCTGTTTCGCAGCGGCGAGCATCTCATTCGAGAGTGCTCGCCTTCCTTTCAGTATTTCCGGTTGTTTCTGGTCCGTCGTCGTGAGATTCGCGAGCTCCTCAATTCCTTCCAGATCCTGACCTGAAGTGCCTGTCGGAAGGATCGAGCGGTCGATCGAGTTGATAATATTGGTGTTACGCACCGCTTCCCGAAGCGGGCTGCGGGAGATGACCGTCTTTATGGTGCTTTCTATGATGTCATCCAGTCGGGAGTACGCCTGGGTCATTGTCTTCAGACGACCGTAGAATTGCACCGGATCGGAGATCTTCCAGCGGGCGGTTGCATCTACCCAGATGAACTGATTTTCAGCAGTTGGAATGAGACTCGGGTCTCCGTCCCAGGAGAGAATCTTCGTCGAATACTTCTCTACGCTGTCGATCATAGGGCTCTTCAGGTGAAGCCCCGACCGTTCGGTGGATGCTACGATCTGGCCGAACCGCACAACAACCGCCTGTTCGCCCTCGTTTACTATGTAGAACGGGCCGAGCGCGAGGAATGCTATGAGAACCGCACCGACTATACCGATGACAACAATAAACTTTTTCACGGGTTGCCTCCCTGCACTGGAGCGGCCGTGCCCCTTTTACCGCCCTGCATATTCAGCAGGGGAATGAAGTTGCCCAGTGTTCGATCAATGAGATCCTCGCCTTTATTGTCCTGGAAGACCGCCTCGACCATCTCGTAGTAGAGTCGGGTCCGGGTTGTTCCTGGTTCGGCGTTGTACTGTTTGAGCACGTCCGAGAATCGGGCAACATCGCCGTCCGACCGGTTAACGCGCTCGGAGGCGTAGCCACGAGCCTGCTGAATAACCTGCTCCGCTTCCCCGCGTGCCTTGGGAATCTGCGTGTTGAACGCTTCTTTCCCTTCATTGATCAACCGGTTCATGTCCTGCACTGCGCGGTTGACGTCCTCAAATGCATCTTTCACCGGTCCGGAGGGAGGGATGATGTTTCGGAGCTTCACGGTGGTAATTGTGAGTCCCAGGCCGTAGGAACTGAAGATCTTGTTCATCTCCTCCTGACCCTGGAACTCGATACTTGCCCGCTGCTCCCCCATGACGTCGAGAATTGCCCGGTCGCCCACAAGCATGTTGATTACCGATTGAGAGATGTCCCGGAGCGTCTTCTGCTGATTGTCTACATGAAAGAGCCATGCCCGGGCGTCGGTAATCCGGTACTGGACCGTCCATTCGACGTCCACGATGTTCAAGTCTCCGGTGAGCATTATTGATTCTTCCGGGTAATCCACCTTTGAGTAGACGGTAGTAACCCCGGCACGTTCCGTTCGGAAGCCGAAGGACATAGTCTGAATTACCTGTGTGGGAACATTGAAGTTCTTTTCGAAACCGAGCGGCATCTTCCAGTGGAGTCCCGGACCGGTAGTACGGTTGTACTTGCCCAGCCGCAGGACAACGGCAGCCTCGCTTTGATCGACCACGAAGAAGCTTCCTCCTGCAATGATAATGACGGCGAGTGCGACAATAGCGAGTACGATGAGTTTTGGCCTGAGTTTGAAGGGAATATTGGGAAAACGGACATCACCTTCCGACATACGGCCTCCTTTTTGCGTTGGGTACCCTTGCGGAGCACAGACTTACAGTGGGATTGCTGCAGGATGAAAAGCTCGGGTATGTTAGACTTACTATAACCCTAATAGTTTATGCGCCCGGGGTCAAGCTTCGGTTTACCTTGACATGCCACGGGCGTCCTCCTATAGTAAGTCTCTCATGAGCGACACCAAGAAACGTCTTATCACATCTGCGCTTCCGTACGTGAATAATATCCCGCATCTCGGCAACCTGATTCAGGTCCTGTCTGCCGACGTTTTTGCGCGATTCTGTCGACTTCGCGGCTACGAAACGCTGTATGTCTGCGGTACCGATGAGTATGGAACCGCAACGGAAACCCGGGCACTCGAAGAAGGCATTACCCCGAAAGAGCTGTGCGATCGGTATTATAAGATTCACACGGACATCTACCGGTGGTTCAACATATCCTTTGACAAGTTTGGCCGTACATCGACACCGGAACACATTGAGATTACACAGAGTATCTTTCTGGATCTGTACAACAACGGCTACATAGCGGAGCGAACAATCCAGCAGCTGTACTCGGAAAAATCGAGCATGTTTCTTGCGGATCGCTATGTTCGCGGCACCTGCCCGAACTGCGGGTACACGGACGCGCGTGGCGATCAGTGCGAAAACTGCGGGAAGCTGCTGGATCCGGCCGACCTCATAGAGCCGCGGAGCCTTATCGACGATTCCCGTCCGGTCATGCGCGAGACCAGCCACCTGTACATCAACCTGCCGGCAATTCTTCCGAAGCTTCAGGAGTGGATGCAGGAGGCCTCGGTACGGGGGAACTGGGCACGGAACGCAATACAGATGACCCAGGCGTGGATACGGGACGGACTGAAGGAACGATCGATTACGCGCGATCTGAAGTGGGGCATTCCTGTCCCGCTTGAAGGCTACCGGAACAAGGTCTTCTATGTCTGGTTCGATGCCCCGATCGGGTACATTTCGATTACCGCGAGTCTGACGTCCGAATGGGAGAGCTGGTGGAAGAATCCTTCGGAGGTTGAGCTGTTTCAGTTTATCGGGAAGGACAATATCCCGTTTCATACCGTGGTGTTTCCCTGCTCGCAACTTGGCAGCGGGAAAGACTGGACCATGCTTCACCACATGAGCTCGACCGAATACCTGAACTACGAGAGCGGTAAGTTCTCGAAGAGCAAGGGTGTGGGCGTGTTCGGAAACGACGCAATGGAAACGGGGATTCCCGCGGATGTCTGGCGGTTTTTCATTTTCTACAATCGGCCGGAAACCTCGGATGCCATCTTCACATGGGCGGATTTTCAGGAAAAGACGAACGGAGAGCTCATTGGCAATCTTTCGAATCTCGTGAACCGTACTCTCACGTTTGTGAGCCGCTATTTCGACGGCACACTGCCCGGGGCGCCGTCGGAGGAACAACGCAGTGCGGAGATCTATCCCGGTGCTTCGAGCTTCTGGTCCGACGTCCGGCGGGCGGAGAAGGAGATCACGGATCTATTGGATTGGGCCGGTATTCGGGATGCGTTCCGAAAGGTCTTCTTGCTGTCTTCATACGGAAATCGTATCTTTCAGGCAGCCGAGCCGTGGAGGACGAGAAACGAGAATCCGGAATCGGCGGCGGCACTCCTGCATGATCTTGTCTATCTCATCAGAGATCTGGCGGTCCTCATGGCCCCCTATATCCCCGAGACCTCCGAGCGTATCGCCGCCTTCCTGGGAAACCCGCCGATGGACTGGTCGGTGCTCGGAACGGATTCTGATGATATTCGGACGATCGGTAAACCGGAGATTCTTTTCAAGCAGCTGGAGGGCGATCAGATCGAAGGCCTGCGGGCGCGATTTTCCGGCACTCAGGCCGAGCGGCGCGAGGAGGAAGAACGCCGTGAACAGGAGGAGCACGATCGGTTGACGCGCCTTCCGGAGCGTTTTTCGGCGCAGATTGAGCTTCGGGTAGCAAAGATTACCGCGATCGAACGCCATCCGAAGGCCGACAAACTTTACATTGAAACCATAGATCTTGGTTCGGAACAGCGCACCATAGTGTCGGGACTGGTGCCTCACTACACCGAGGAAGAGCTGCTTGGTCATCACATTATCGTGGTGGCAAATCTCAAGCCGGCAAAGCTGCGCGGCGTTGTCAGCCAGGGCATGTTGCTTGCCGCTTCGGACGACAGCGTTGTTGACGTTATCTTTGCCGACTCGGTTCCGCCCGGCTCGCGCGTTGTTCCTGCGCCTGCTGCAGCCGAGTCAATGGTTGGCACAAGCGATTCGGAAGACACTCATCTGCCCGAAATCGACATTGACACGTTTTTTTCAATGCCGATACACGCAGAAGGTGGCCGCGTGCTGGTCGGGGACGCGGCGCTCGAGGTATCGGGAGTCGCACTGAAGACTTCCCGGGTCCTGGACGGAAAGGTTGGATAGCGATTCGAACAGGCCGAAGGTCCGCATTCTGATTGACCCGGTCGAGCTGAGTGAGATTTCGGGCGGGAACAATCTGCTGCAGAGCGGATTCTGGGGCGCACACAAGGAGCGGTTCGGTTGGACTGCACACGGTTTCCACGCACGAACGGAAGAAGTCCCGGCCGTCCTCTTTGATCTGCTCGTTCTCACTCGCCCGCTGGTGGCCGGAAAACTGATTGCCTACGTCCCGCACGGTCCTGAGGTGCTTCCGGGCAACGCGTTCACGTCGAGACCGCGGTTTCTTGAATCGCTTGCCGATGCGATTGGACGGTCCACGGGGCGAGGGGTGCTGTTCATTCGGTATGATCTGCCGGCTCCCGTATTCGGTGGCGAGAGTGCTCCGGAAAAGGCCGCCTTCGGTCCTGCACTTGCAGGTACCGTGGAGGGCGGCAGACGGAGTCGCCTGCGGGCGGCATCCGTAGATGTTCAGCCTCCGAGCACGGTCATCGTGGACGTGGATCGGGACGACGATGTAATCCTTGCACAGATGAAGTCAAAGACGCGCTACAATGTCAGACTTGCTGCGAAGAAGGGCGTGGAGGTCGTCAGACTCGATGCCGACGGGCTGCCTTCCTGGTATGAGCTGTACCGGAAGACGGCCGAACGGGATCGAATTGCAATCCATTCGATGGAGTATTACGAAGCGCTATTCGAGCTTGCCATATCCTTCCCGGGAACCGTTCCGGATGTCAGACTCTACATGGCGCGGCACGAGGGGGACGACCTTGCCGGAATTATCACGGCATTTCACGGGGGACGCGCCACCTATCTCTACGGAGCCTCGTCGAATCAGAAGCGGAACCTCATGCCTGCGTACCTCCTGCAGTGGACCGCAATGCGCGCAGCCAGAGATGCGGGCTGCACCGAGTATGATCTATTCGGGATTCCACCGGAGAAGGATCAGAACCATGCGATGGCGGGTCTGTACCAGTTCAAGACCGGATTTGGCGGAAGGATCGTCCATCGCCCCGGATGCTGGGACATCCCGGTCCGACCGGTATTGTACCGGGCATATCGTGCGGCCGAGTCGGTCCGATCCTACTATTTCCATACCATCAGGAAGCGCACCGGAAGGTAGTCGATGAGTAGATCTGATGTTTTTCGCCTGGGTCCCCTGACGATTCCGCTTCCGTGGCTGGTCTTCCTGGTATTTGCCGCGGCGGGATACCTTGCGGCCATGGTCGTGTACCGTCGAAACCGGGATGCGCGCCGTCGCATAGCCGACATCGGTTTCAATTCTCTCCTGTTCTATTTCCTCGCCTGGAAACTCTCTCCGCTTCTTCTCGCGCCGGGCCTGATCGTGAGTTCGCCGCTTTCTCTTCTCTATCTGCCCGGAGGAACACCGGGTATAATCGCCGGCTCGGCTGCCGCACTGATTGCCGCAGTCATCGGGCTCTGGAGAACGCAGATCCCGGCGCGAACGGCGGCGGCCCGCGGCCTGTCAGTCTGGGCGCTGGCGCTTCTCGCAGCCGGCGGGACGTGGCTGGTTATTCCCGCGGTCCCGAGCTCGGTCGGAATCACCTCTTCGGTGGGTATCCGGCCCGGCGAGAAGGCACCCTCGTTTACTCTCTCGGCGCTCGATGGAGGTCGAGTCACCGTGCCCGGACGCAGTCAGGGCACCGTGGTGTTGAACTTCTGGGCAACATGGTGTCCTCCCTGCCGGGGGGAGTTTCCAGAGATTGTACACTTCACGCGATCAATTTCAGGAAGCGCGATCCGACTCTATGCGGTTAATCTGACATCGACCGAACACGCGGATACTGCCGCGGCGGCTCTGGCCGGAGTATCCCGATTTCTCGCGGGCGTTTCGGCATCCGACGTTGCTTCGCACGTTCTCCTCGATGAGCAAGGGACAGCGGCACGTGAATATGCGGTCTCTTCGGTGCCAACCACCGTAATTGTCCGGGACGGTCGGATCACTGTTTACCATCCGGGTGTCGTTACCGCATCCTGGTTGAAGAGCGTAACCGGCGGTGGCCCATGAGTTGCATTGTCCGTCGTCTGACCTCCGCGGGTCTCGAGCCGGTTGATTATTCGGCTGAGAGTCTTTCAGAAGCGTCGCTGCACGAGCCTGTCGACGGAGTGTACACGCTCACGAACACGCGTAATCGGTTCGGCGTGGTAGCGATCGACTGGCATTTCGACCGACTCGAAGACTCGGCCATGAGAGAGGGCATACCGCTCCGCCTGGACCGGGAAAGCGTGCGTGCAGCTGTGCGCCGGATTATCGAAGAGAGTGGTTTTGACGACGTGCGTTTTCGCATAACGGTACCGCGGTCGGGGTATCCGCTTATCATCTCCATAGAACCGTTCGCAGGCCTGCCGGTATCGGTTTTTACCCGGGGTGTCCGCTGCGTAACCGTTCAAGGGGCAATCCGCTCCAATGCGGAGAGCAAGACCACGGCGTGGATGCACGCGCGAAAGTCAATCAGCTCCTCCCTGCCGGAGGGAATCTACGAGGCGGTACTCCGCGGGTCCGATGATGCGTTGCTCGAAGGGACGAGCAGCAACTTCTATGCAGTTTCCGCAGCGGCGCCAAACGTGGTGCGCACCGCCGGCGATCGCGTACTGCCCGGTATAGCGCAGAGAATACTCGGTGAAGCTTCTGCAGATCTGTGCTCTATCGACTTTCATCCGACCTTCGGTTCCGATATTCCGTTATTTGCAGAGTGTTTTCTCACATCATCCAGCCGCGGAATCGTACCGATTGTCGAAATGGATGGTATCTGCATTGGCTCAGGCAATCCGGGGCCGCTTACCCTCACATTGCGCTCGGCATACGAAGAGTGGGTCGTAGATCACATAACCGAATTGTAGTCCTTCCGGGCACGTTCCGTTTTGGCAACGGATTGTGGTAACATGGAAGCCATGGAAGTCGCCTCGATATCCTGGAGGCCGTCAGCAGCCATCACCACGACAACCGGCGTCCTCGCGACGGTGGTTCTTCTATTCTGTGTCTCATGTTCAGGCGGGGCGTCTGTCCGTGCCGGTTCTGCCGTGGCGGCGCCGGGGAACGCGAGCGTGGATGCTGCTCTCGGAACGCCGGAAATTCTCTCTCCCGGCAGCGACTCGTCGGTAAGCTCTCCTGACCTCGTCGTGCGGCTCGGCTTTCCTTCCGAAACGGCATCCGGCCAGCTGCTTTCGAGTCAGGCCGCCCTCTGGCCTGCCGGTTCATCATCCGACAAACCTCCTGCTGCGGAAGGCAGCGCGCAGGGCACCTCAGTTTCCATCTCGCTCTCCGGGCTGGATAACGGCGGGACATACGAGTTGCGAGCACGAATCGTCAGCCGGAACCAGGCCTCGGGTGAAACGACCTACAGCCGCTGGAGCAATCCGGTGAAGCTGGTTCTTGCGGTGCAGCTGCAGGGGATCGTTCTCGATGACCCGCCCTCCGGTGGAGTGGAAGTGGACACCTCGCCGACCATCCGCTGGAAATACGACGGACGTGCGGTCAAGTACCGGGTAGAACTGTACGGTGGTCCCGCCGGAGGCAAGGTTCCTGCGGCGGGGGCCTCCCTCATTGCTTCCGCCGGGGATATCACGACGCCGGAATACACGGTAACGCAGGCGCTTGCCCCGGGGACGTATTCGTACCGGGTGCAAGCCGAAGACAGTTCGGGTCTGTGGACCGATTGGACTCCTCTTGCGGAGTTTTCGCTGAATCCGGACGAACCGCTCACACCCACGGTTCTCAATGATGGTGAGTCGAGTATTGATCCGCGCTTCGTCGTGGGCTGGAAGCAGGTTTATGGTGCCTCGTCCTTTGAGATTCAGATCAGTGCTTCCGGGACGTTTTCCGGAAATCTCATAGTCAACCGGACCGTTGGAAACCGTACGGATGGAA
>CAZKMA010000069.1:19857-23999 GCA_964553615.1 uncultured Spirochaetales bacterium
CCGTACGGATGGAAACCGTACGGTTTTTCGGGCCGAAAATCCTTTCCCCGTCGGAAACAGTTACTTCTATCGGGTTCGTGCGCTCACCGATGACGGCGTTCAACTTCCGTGGTCCCCGACAACCCGTTTTACCGTTGGCGACATCGGATTGCGATTCGCACCGGTCATTTCACCGGGGAAGGAGGCGACCTTTGCAATGGGCGCTACGGATTCCGGATACGATGCGGTTCCTGTGCACACGGTGAAACTCACGGTTCCGTTTGAAATGGAGATCTATCCGGTTACGAACGCGCAATTCGCCACCGTTGCAAACTGGATGATTGCACACAAAATGGCTGCAGTTCGGGATGCTGAACTGGTTTCCACTGAGCCTGCCACCGGAAATGGTGGGCCAATTGTTATTGCAGGCTTCGGGAAGCTGAATTACGGGGAGCAGTTTGGCCTGGAGGTGCGTCAGAATCGGGTTGAGGCAATTCGTGGACGCGAGAATCAACCGGTGGTCGGAGTCAGCTGGAATGGAGCAATACTGTTTGCGAATGCAGTTTCGATCCTGACGGGAGAGCCTCCCGCGTATGTACCCGGAAGCGAGACGTGGGTACAGCATACGGGCTCGGCCCGTCTGCCGACCGAAGCCGAGTGGGAATACGCAATGCGGGGTACGGACGGCAGGGTCTTTCCGTGGGGGAATACGTTGACTCCAGCCGCCGCGAACTACTCGGGAAGCGGCAATCCGTACGAGTCCTCGTATCCGCCGTATACCCGCAACGGAGGACCGCTGACGCCGGTCGGGTTTTATGATGGCGCGACTCATGCCGGGTTTCGTACGTTGAGCAATGCATCGCCCTTTGGCATATTCGGACTGGTTGGAAACGTGTGGGAATGGTGTTGGGACCGCTATTCCCCCGGGACCTACACTTCCGAGGCCGGCGGCGCACAGAACCCCACGGGGCCCGCCACGGGCCGGGAACGAGTTACCCGCGGCGGCGCATGGAATGTCGGGGCACCCTATGTTCGCGGTACCAGACGCGGTCACTATCCGGTGGACGGACTGAGCTATAGTACGGGACTGAGACTCGTCCGAACCCTCGGAGGCGCGCCTTAGTGCTGTTCTCCCTGGAGTCGGAGATTGAAGTCTCTTTCGACAGATTCGTAGTAGTCGATGACCGATCGTACGTAGCGCCGTTTCTCAGGGTACTTCCGATAGAAGAATGAGCGCTTGAAGCCGTATATGATGAGGTCCTTCAGCTGTTTCGGCGAGATATCGAAGTTGTTGACCGCCAGCTCGATTTCGTTTGTCACCGTAGTGTGGGAGACGAGCCGGTTGTCCGTGCAGAAGGTGACAGAAAGATTGTGCTCGAGCATCTTACCGAGACTGTGATCCTTGACGGTCTGTATGTTCGGCGATGTCTGCAGGTTGCTCGTGAGGCACACTTCAACCGTGAGTCGGCGGTCTGCGATGTAGTTCACGAGTTGTTCGATATACTCTTTTTTGTCCTTGATGTCCGGAGAGTAGATCATTTCCGAATCGAAGAGGTGCAGCCCGTGGCCGATACGTTCGGCATGCAGTTTGGTTATTGCCTGGAAGATTGATTCCGGTCCGTACGCCTCGCCGGCGTGCACGGTCTTCTTCAGGAAGTTCTTATGGACGAAGTCATAGGAATCCTGATGCTCGCTTGCCGGATATCCGAACTCGCTTCCGGCAAGGTCAAAGGCCACAATCTGCATGTCGGTGGACAGCCGCAGTTCGACCGCCGCACGCGCCAGGTCCATTGATGCAAGCCGGATAATATCCTGTTCGCCCGAGTACTGATGAATCCTGTACAGATCTGCGAAATAGTCGGAGAACGCATCGTTGAAGAAACGCATTGCGCAGAGGATAATCCCGTATTCAAACGGAGGCTGCTGCGACGGGAGTTTCCCGTTTATTTCCTCCCGTGCGCGGCGAAGTCCGTTGTCGACGGCGCGGATGACGTCTTCCATGCTCATGTTGGCATTCATGTGAAGTTGCGGCGCAAACCGGATCTCGACGTACCGTACTCCCTCGGCAAAATTGTCCATTGCAAGCTCGTACGCCACACGCTCGAGCCCTTCGACGTCCTGCATCACCTTGGTGGTCAGCGCGAAACCTGTCAGATATTCATCGAGATCACCGTATTTCGGTTTGAAGACCAGATCGATGAGACCTTCTTCCGTATACGACGGAAGAGTGACGTTCCGCTCGCGGGCAAGCTCAATGAGGGTGGAAAGGCGAAGACTCCCGTCCAGATGGACATGCAAATCCGTCTTGGGAATTGCCTGCAGGAACTCGCGCGAATAATTCATTATGACAACCTCCGATGTTTTCACTATAATACCGTCCGATTGCCTTTCTGGCAAATAGCACAACCCGGACGGAGATGCCAATGAACGATCAAGAAGAAGAGATATTTGATCTGGTCGATGCGCATGATCGCGTAATTGGACGTGTCTCGCGGTCTGAGGTTCACGGCAACCCGCGGTTGATTCATCGTGTTGCGCACGTCCTTGTGTTCAACCGCGCGGGGAAGTTGTTCCTGCAGAAACGGAGTACGAGGAAAGACGTGCAGCCCGGAAAGTGGGACACCTCCGTCGGTGGGCATGTAGATTCCGGAGAGACGTACGAAGCGGCAGCCACGAGGGAAATGGCGGAGGAACTCGGCATAACCGGGACGACTCCGCGCTTTCTGTACAAGTATCTGCACAGTAACCCATATGAGTCCGAATACGTCGCTACGTACCTCGTTTCGTTCGACGGGTCAATACAGTTGGATCCCAAAGAAATTGACGAAGGGCGGTTCTGGGAACTGGGCGAGATAGGTGAATCTGCGGCCCAGGGCATATTCACGCCGAATTTTCTCGACGAAATGGACAGGTACGCGGCCTATTCCGGATCGACCTCGAAGCGGGAGTAGACCATTTCCTTGAATCGCCGTCCGCGATCGAACTCATTCAGGAACATTCCGAATGAGGCGCATCCTGGGGAGAAAAGGACAGTAGTTCCGGGTACACATCCGCGAATCACAGAATCGAGGCAAGCTTCCAGGGAATTGTGCGGTCCGTACCATAAGAGCCCCTCGTCTTCGAGTATGGGAATTATCTTTTCGGTTGCACTTCCGGAAAGGAGGTGGAGTTCGTCAACCGAGCGCGCAATCTGAGGAAACAGGTCGAAGGTCAGCGCCTTGTCGGTCCCTCCCGCAACGAGGATTACCCGACCGTTCAGACTCGACGCCGCGGCGAGAGTTGCTTCGGGAATTGTTGCGGCGGAGTCGTTGATGAACGATATTCCATTCCGTTCCAGGAACGCTTCCATTCGGTGTTCCACGCCTCGGAACGAACTGAGCCCTTTTCGTATGGAAGATGCAGGAACACCGAACACTGAAAGTGCGAGCGCCGCGATGAGAAGGTTGATTCGTTCATGCTCGCCATTCAACGGTGCAGCACGCGGAATAACCACCGCCTCCCCGCCGTCGGTCCTGAAAATTCCCTTGCCGTCGTGCAGGTAGGCGCCGGGAACGTGTGCGGGCAGCCGGTTTCGGGAGAAGAACCATGGTCTCGCGGGAGTCTCGTCGGCAAAGGTGTGGCCGGAGTCCTGGTCGTAGTTGCACAGCGTAGCACCTTCGCTCTTCTGGTGGCGGTAGATGACCTCTTTGTCCCGAATGTAAAGATCCATTGAATGGTAGTAGTTCTGGTGGTCCGGCATGATGTTCGTTATTGCCGCGACATCCGCACTCAAGAGTCGTACTCCCGGTTCTCGTGAAACTACCGTGAGGTCTCCAAGCTGGAATGAGGAGAGCTCGAGCACCACCGGAACATCCGGGGTGATCTCGTCGACGAAGGTGAGCGGAGATACCGTGATATTTCCGCCCAAGCGCGCTCCGGGATTCTGCAGCGCAAGTACCTGGTGAATCGCGGACACGGTTGTGCTCTTTCCTTTCGTCCCGGTTACCGCTATGAGAGGATTTCGGGACGAGCGCAAGAACAGCGAAATGTCGGTCTCTATTGCCCGGGCAAGGGAGAGGAGGGGGGCGTTCCGCGGTACTGCCGGATTCTTTACCACGAAATCGGCATCTGAAAAGTCACGCTTTTCGTGACGTCCCAGGACATAGCGAATTGGCAAGCCTTCC
>CAZKMA010000070.1:0-23008 GCA_964553615.1 uncultured Spirochaetales bacterium
CGAACGGCTGCGCCTATGGCGAACGGTTCTACCCATGGCAGATGCTCCTTTCGTTTTCGGCCTCCGCGGACAAGGGGACGAATAATCAAAAGTTCCTCCCGGGTGATTTGCCCCATTGTCCGATGGACAACTGCGCGAGAAGAGGTTAATGGAGGTAATAGACATGGTGGTCGTGTAGTGATCGGGGGACAACGTTGAATTTTTCGAACAGTTCTGTTATGCAGGAGGAACAAGGAGTTGAATATGAATCTGAACCGATCAGTAATTGCAGTTCTTCTCGGAATTGCCCTCGTATTTGCGGCCCAGGGCGTATTTGCGAATGGCGCGACCGAGAAGTCATCATCGACACCAGGATCTTCGTCGTCGCAGGCAAAGACTCCCGCCAAGCCGATCACCTTCCGCATCTCGACAACCTCCGTCCCTGCCGATTGGCACACGAAGGCTCTCTATGTCTTCAAGGACTACCTGGACAAGAACGCCCCCGGACAGTTTGATGTCCAGATTTTTCCGAGCAGCAGCCTGATCCCCGCAGACGCGGAGTTCGGGGCGCTCCAGCGGAACAATATCCAGTTTGCATACGTCTCCGCCCAGACGCTCGCGCAGAACGGTTTCAAGCAGATTCTGCCGCTTACCGCCGGCTACGTCGTAAAAAGCCCCGGCGAGCTGCGTGCGCTGTGGCACAGTCCTCTTGGCGAGAAATGGTCAGGTGAAATCAGCAAGAAGTTCGGATTCCATACCCTCGGTGAGGCCTATCTTGGAACACGCGAGCTGAACCTGCGCTTTGCGCGCAAGATCATGACTCCGGCGGATCTGGCCGGTGTCAAGCTCCGCATGCCGCCTGCCCCTGCGTGGATATTCCTTGGGAAGGCTCTTGGCGCAAACCCGACTCCGTTGGCCTTCAGTGAACTCTACCTCGGTCTCCAGACTGGAACCGTAGACGGACAGGACAATCCTCTTCCAACTGACAAGGCGGCGAAATTCTACGAGGTAACGAAACAGATCGTGCTGACGAATCACCTCGTGGATGGAATCATCCTCATGACCAACGATGCGACCTGGAACAGCCTGAATCCCGAGCAGAAAAAGGTAATGGACGGGGCAGCGGCGGCCGCGATCAAGTATAACAACGAAAACCGCATAAAGGACGAGGCAGATCTGATTGCCTTCTTCAAGTCGAAGGGACTCGATGTCTACAGTCCAGATGTTGCCGCCTTCCGGAAGCATGTTCTCGATGCATATATGAACAGCCCCGAATCGAAGGACTGGCCGCCGAACATCATTCAGGAACTGGACGCGATCCCGACCGCACCGTGACGTGACTTCGGTCCCCGATCCACGGCTTTCCCTCGGGCACCTCTACGGAGGTGCCCGTTTCTTCATTCTTCGACAGGAGCAGGCGAATGGAATTGCGAAATCTCGGCGGAAGCATCCGGAAGATAGTTGATACGGTTTCGGCAACACTTTTCATTATTATGTTTTCCATGTTTATCGTTGAGGTTGTTTTCCGCTACATACTCAACGACCCGATCTCCTGGTCGATCGAGTTTATCATGGTGTGTTTTCTCGTTCTGCTCTTTTTCACCGCGGCAGTTGGACTCCCCATCTCCCGCCACATCTCCTTCAACATCGTCTACGCAGCGCTTCCTCCGCTGGGGAGAAGGATCTTCAGGCTGATTGGCAATATCGTCGGAGCTGTTATTCTGGTTGTGTCGATCCCCGGCGTCTTCGAGATTTCAGTCTTCGAAGGCAGAGAGTCCACGCCAATCCTTCATTTTCCGTTCAGCGTATTCTACTTCACCTTCTTTCTATTCATAGTTTCCTTTGCCTTGCGCCTGATTCTTGGGACCATTCAGCTCTTCCGTCCTGGTTGGCGCGAACGAGTCTAGATACACGATACCGGAGGGGAGAGCCGATATGCATTTTCCATTCCTTATAATGATCCTGGTGCTCGTTGGTCTTACCGTTCTCAGCTATCCAGTGGGCATAGCCATGATGACGGGCGCATTTATCTACGTTCTGCTTGCACACATGGACATAGGTTTTGTGACGCAACAGATCATGACCGGTTTGTATGCCAACTTCCTTGGACTCGCAGTTCCGCTCTTCATCTTCTCGGCAAAGGTGATGAACTCGGGGACTGTAACGGATCGGATGCTTCGCTTCATTCAATCCATTGTTGGACGCTTTCGCGGTGGAATGGGACATGTCAATGTCGTAACGAACATCTTCTTTGCGGGAATGAGCGGAAGCGGCGTGGCCGACGCTGCCGGGATCGGGGTGGTTCTGTTTCGCATGATGACGAAAGGTGGGGTATATCCGCCGGGATTCGCCGCATCGCTGTCGTCGGCGGCGTCCACGATCGGTGCAATCATCCCGCCTTCAATCATCATGATCCTGTACGCACTGGTTTCCGGACAGTCGGTCGGGGCTCTTTTCATGGCCGGTATTATCCCCGGAATCCTCATGGGTATCTCTCTGATGGTGCTTGTCTATATCGCGGCTCGCCGCCGGGGATTTCCGACGGAAAAGCCGGTTGCGCTCGCACTCATATTTCGGTACTTCCTGGGTGCGATCCTCCCGCTTCTGACACCGGTCATCCTGCTTGGCGGAATTTATTCAGGGATCTTCACTCCGACGGAGGCCGCAGCCGTTGCCGCGGCATATGCAATAGTGCTTACCGTCCTCGTCTACAGAGACCAGAAGTTTTCGGGGGTCTGGAAAATCGTCGTAGAGACTGCCAAAGAAACCGCGGCGGTCATGATTCTCTATGCCGGTGCGCTCGCCTTCAATTTTGTTATCAACATTGAGCAGGTACCGAATGCAATCGGACTCTGGCTGAACACATTTCACGTTTCCAGCCAGGCCTTTCTCCTGATCATAATGGCGGCCTTCCTGATCCTCGGCGCCTTCCTCGACGGGAACACCCTGATCCTGGTCGCCTTTCCGCTTATCCTTCCGACGATCGAGGCACACGGTATCAATCTGGTCTACTTCGGCGTGCTCGCCTGCGTAAACGTGCAGTTGGGAAGCATTACGCCTCCATACGGAATTGTGCTCTTCATAATGAACAGTCTGACCGAGACGCCGTTAGGGGAGATAATGCGTAATATCTGGCCCTTCATCCTTGCGCTCGTGGTTTCCCTGTTGTTGATGGTGATGTTCCCGCAGATCGTAACCTGGCTGCCTCACCATTTCGGATTCCTCTGAGTCCTGAACTGGCAGAAGGTCATAGCCTTTGTCCGTTCCGCAGGTTCGGGGTTTCTTTCTCCCCGAACCTGCGAAAGAATCCTTCATTCACAAACCTTCCATATCCCGCCTCCGTCGTGCTATGGTCTTTCCACAGGGGTCACGGAACTCCGCGGATTCACCACGAACGCTTGAGCAGCGGCACGCATCTTGCGTATTGATTCCGTGTCTTATATAACTTAGTAAGTCACCTTTGCAGGAGGCCCAACGTGAAACAACCCGGGAATGTCTTTATCACAGGCGCGACTTCTGGTATCGGTGAGGCGTGTGCAATTCACCTTTCCGAGCTCGGATATCGTGTTTTTGGCGCGGCACGGTCTGCTGCACCTATTTCGGAGCTACGGGGAATTCTGCGGTCGGACGCCCTGTCTTCCGGGACAAAAGATCGCGCTGCTTCCGCCGTCAAGAGCGAGCGCGCGGTGGATGCTGTTGCCCGTCCCTACACCCTGTTTTCAATGGATGTCCGAGACGACGGGTCCGTGGAAGAAGGAATTGCCTTTCTTGCCGAGCAGGCCGGCCAGATCGATGTTGTCATTAACAACGCAGGCATGGCAGTTGGAGGTCCGGCCGAGGAGCTTACGCCCGAAGAAGTGCGGGACCAGTTCGAAACCAATTTTTTCGGCATACACCGGGTCTGCCGGGCCGTGATTCCGCTGATGAGAGCTCGCAACGGCGGTCTTATTATCAACGTTGGGTCACTCGGCGGCCTCATGGGAATTCCATTCCAGTCTGTATATTCGGCAACAAAATATGCCGTGGAAGGCTATTCCGAGTCATTGCAGATGGAAGTGCGCCCCTTCGGGATCCGCGTTGTGGTTGTGGAGCCGGGCGATACCCGCACCGGGTTTACCGCGAACCGCAAAGACAGCACGGGAACTTCGGACTCATCACCGTACGCCGCGCGTTTCCGTACCGCTATCACAACACAGTCGGACTCGGAGCAGAAGGGCTGGGCGGCTCAGAGGGTTGCCCGGACGATCGGACGTATAGTTCGATCCCGCGTACCGAGATTCAGATACAAGCCTGCCCCGTTTATCCAGAGAATATCGCCGTACGTTCGCCGCATTATCCCCGACCGGCTCTACCTCAAATTTGTGAGCATGTTCTACGGCCTGTAGCCAGAATGAATCTCGATTTCGAACGGAACAACCTGGACCGCGCAACCTCACCCTATTTGCAGCAGCATGTGCAGAATCCCGTTCACTGGCAGGAGTGGAGTTCCGAGACGCTCGAGTATGCCCGGAGGACGGACCGGATTATCCTTGCCTCAGTAGGCTACGCAACCTGCCATTGGTGCCACGTCATGGCATCCGAGGCATTCTCCGATCCCGGGATTGCCGAATATCTCAACTCCCGTTTTGTGTGCATAAAAATAGACCGGGAACAGCGTCCCGACATTGACCGGTATCTCATGGCCTTCCTGACAGCAACTACGGGACAGGGAGGATGGCCGCTGAACGCCTTTCTTTCACCGGAAGGTATTGGCGAGGGCGGAAATCCAAAGCCGTTTTTCGCAATGACCTACGCAGCGGTTACCCGCCGGTATGGCATGCCCGGGTTCCTCGAAATTCTCAACCGTGTGGATGAGTTTTACCGGGAAAACCGCGCTGAGCTTGTGTCCTTCGATCCGCGCACTTCAGCAACCGAAAGCACGGCAGCACAGCCTTTCGCCAGCGGCGATGTTGGTCTCCACATTGATTCATTCCGGAGATCGTTCGATTCCGAATATGGAGGATTCGGCGGCGGGCAGAAGTTTCCGCCGCACTCCACTCTGCTCTTTCTGATCAACCTCAGTGCGACCGAACTTCCGGATCCGGTACAGCGGGTTGCTCTGGACGAGATGGTCACGACTACCCTTGATGCAATGATGAACCGCGGCCTTCACGATCACCTGCAGGGAGGGTTCTTTCGCTATTGCGTTGACCGGGAGTGGTCCATCCCCCATTTTGAGAAGATGCTCTACGATCAGGCGATGCTCCTGTGGGTCTACTCTCTGGCGGCGGCCCGGTATCGGAATGACCGCTATGCCCGGACTGCCCGCGGCATTGTCCGCTGTCTGGAAGAAACATTCAGCTCAGGCGAACTATTCATTTCCGCACACGACGCGGACACCAACCACAAGGAAGGCGAGACGTACCTGTGGTCGGCAGCAGAGCTCGCGGAGATTCTTACACCTTCAGAGCTTGCCCTCTTTCGAAAAACCTACCGTGTAACGGATGCCGGAAACTTCGAAGGAAAGAACCATCTTGCGCGGATAGCCGAAGATGCCACCGCAACCGACGTGTCGGAAACGCCAGGCGCGTCAATTGGGGAGATCCGGGACAAACTCCTGGATGCACGTAAACGGCGCGCTCAACCGCAGACTGATCGGAAGATTGTGACTTCGTGGAATGCGCTCGCAGGCATTGCTCTCGTCATGGCGCACCGGTATCTCGGTGATCACGATTGCCTCAAGCGTGCGCGGAAGCTCACGGAAACGCTTCTTGTAAAACATCTCACAAACGAAGTACTGCACCATAGCTCACTCGATGGAAAACTTCAGAAAGAGGAATATCTGGAGGACAACGCCGCCGTGCTTCTCCTTCTGACTACCCTGTACCAGGAGACCGGTGAGACCGGTGAGCAGATAACGCTGTTCAGACAACGAGTCGAATCCTTCAAACACGACGGGAAGTGGATCGAGTCGGAGCACGTCGATTTCACGCCGGTTGATGCCGAACGGTACGATCATCCAACGCCTTCGAGCAGCGCACTCGCCGAGCGCGCCATCCTGGAGTCAATGATCATTGCAGGGGATGCCTACAGCGAGCGTTCCTTTGGCGCCGCGCATGCAGAAGATTTTGCAAGTCTCTCGGCTCTCCTTCAAAACGGCGAGTTTCACGTTATCGAATCGCCGCAGGCAATACCCTGGTCCTCTCTTCCGATCAACTCCTTTCAGTACCCGGGAAAGCCGCTGTCGACCTGCTATCGCGGCGTGTGCAGGCCGGGGTTGGTCATTCCACAGGAAACCTGAGCGGAGCCGGGCTCAATGTCCGAGCACTCCATGGGGTACGTAGGGCGCCTCGAGCGCAGCCATTTCCTCATCGCTGAGCTCTATCTCCAACGCATCGATTGCCTGATCCAGATGCGGCATCTTGCTCGCGCCGACAATTGGGGAAGTTATGCCGGTCTTGCCGAGCATCCATGCAAGCGCTATCTGCGCCGGAGTCTTTTTCCGACGTTCGGCTATTTCCACCACGCGATCAAGCACCTCGAAGTCAGACTCCGAATAGTAGAGCCGGTGCGCAAAATCGTCGCTCCTGCTTCGGGTTGTTTCACCGGATTTGTTGCGGGTTCGGTTTCCTGCAAGAAAGCCGCGAGCAAGCGGTGACCACGGAATTACCCCGATACCCTGGTCCAGGCACAGAGGGATCATTTCCCGCTCTTCTTCCCGATAAACCAGATTGTAATGATTCTGCATGGTTGCGAACCGGGCGTATCCGTTCAGGTCCGCGGTGTAGAGCGCCTGGGCGAACTGCCATGCGTACATACTGGACGCTCCGATGTATCGGGCCTTTCCGCTTCGAACAACATCAGTGAGGGCTTCCAGAGTCTCCTCTATCGGTGTCTCCGCATCCCATCTATGGATCTGGTAGAGATCCACATAGTCAGTTCCAAGCCTCTTGAGAGAAGCATCAATCGAGTCCATGATGTGCTTGCGCGAAAGTCCACGGTCGTTCGGCCCATCTCCCATAGGGTGGTAAACCTTGGTTGCGAGGACCACCTGATCGCGCCTGGCAAATTTCTTCAGTGCCTTGCCGGTAACCTCCTCGCTTACTCCCGCCGAATACATGTCCGCGGTATCAAAGAAATTGATACCTGCCTCAATGGCCTTCTTGTAGAACGGAAGCGAATCCTCTTCCGAAAGGACCCAGTCGCGCCATTTTGGCGTACCATAGGTCATTGTCCCGAGACAGATCCGAGACACCTTGACTCCTGTGGAACCCAGTCGAACGTAATCCATGCAATTCCCCCGACGTTTCTTGTGTTACACTGAAGATATTCATTCTTTCATGCACTTTCCAGCCAATCAATCGGTCGCGCTTGACTCCGCAGAAACACAATCTTACTCTTTGCCCAGAAACTCATGGAGAAACCTATGCGAATAGTAACCGACAACCCGCAGGCACTCGAAGCAGAGGCGACCCGCTTCATCCAGACACGGCTGAACAGCGCGGTTCGAACATCCGGCACCGCAATTCTCGGACTTCCAGGCGGACGTTCGGTCACGGGCATTCTCGACGGTCTTGCAAGGTCCGCGGTCGACTGGACAGGAGTGCACATCTTCCTCGCCGACGAGCGGCGCGTTCCGATTGACAGTCCGGACAGCAATTTCCGCGAACTGAACGACCACCTGTTCCGCCCGCTGCAAACCGCAGGCACCCTGAAGCGCAGCACCGTTCATCCCGCAACCACGGGAGCAGCAGATTACTCGAAGGAGTTCCGCTCGGTCGGTGAGCGATTCGATCTTCTCGTTCTGGGCGCAGGAGAGGATGGCCACATCGCATCGCTCTTTCCCGGACATTCCGGGCTAACGTCCACCGACGAGTTTTTTATTGACGTGGATGACTCGCCGAAACCGCCGCCGCGGCGGATAAGCGCATCAGTCTCTCAGGTTCAGCGTAGTGGCGCAATTGTTCTGCTTTTTTTTGGGAAAGGGAAACGGGATGCCCTTCAGCAATTCCTCGATCCGTCTGTATCTGCTGCCGTGTGTCCGGCACGGATGACCGTATTCTGCAAGGATCTTCTCGTGCTCACCGACCAGCCGCTCGACTAGGTGTCGGCAACCGCCTGGATCTTTGCCGCAACGTCTATTCCGAGCGTTGCCTGTACATCGGCTTCCAGATGGCGAAGCGTTACCGTGCCTGCCGCATTATCCAGACTCTCAACGCGGACACGTTCCCCCGGCATGAGGTGATGACTTTTCAAGAGTGCGAGAAAATCCCGTCCGTCGTCGGTAATGCGCACAATTCGGACGATGCTTGCAGCGGCAAACGCTGAAAGACTCCTGGTCCGCTGGCGCTCAACGGTCCCACCTTCCGTCGGAATTGGATCTCCGTGAGGATCGGTGGCTGGATAGCCCATGAGCGCATCTATTCGGCCAATGAACCGGTCAGATACCGCATGCTCGAGACGCTCGGCCTCTTCGTGAATGTCCGACCAGTCGTACCCCACAAAGCGTTCGAGAAACGTCTCGATGAGCCGGTGCCTGCGCAGGACTTTCAATGCCAGATGCTCGCCGCTTTCGGTCAGATGGAACCCCTTTCGGGGCTTATAGTTCACCAGACCCTGGGACGAGAGCGACTTCAACATTGCCGTCGCAGTTCCCGGTGTCACCTTCATCGCCAACGCGAGTTCCTTCATTCGGACCGAGTTTTCGCCACCCTCTCGCTGATGTTCATATATTGTCTTGATGTATTGTTCAACAGTGCTTGTAGGCAAAGGAATCTCCATGAAAGAGGAGTAGAAATAGAATACGGACAGATTTCCATCCAGTCAAGCTGACACCCTCCGGATGATTCCGTGTAATTCGTGCAAAACGTGGCACCATCTACCGCAGATCGGAGCGGTTCTGTATACTCCAAAAAAGTGCAGGGTACCGGGAGAGTCATATGCCGATGTCACCACATACGCTTTTTCAGATAGTTCCTCAACGTGTCAACAGCCGACTTGAGAAGTTACGGGACCAGTTATGGCTCCGTACGGGGTCCCTGGCAGTCGAAGGAAGTGAGGTTTTCGACACCTTCACGGACTTCCAGACCGCCGTAAAGCTCTCGTTCGCTCCAGTCGCAACCGGGGAAACCTTTGGGCCGACCGGCGGCGGCTGGTCTCAGCGCTGGTTTCGACTTTCGATTCCCGAGGCCTCGGACGTCGAGACCGGCAGGCGGGCGCTCTTTTTCCAATGTCAGGGGGAAAATACCGTTTATCTGGACGGCGTGCCATGGGCAGGTATCGACATTGCACATCCATACTGCGTCCTGCCGGATCATGCGGCCACCCTGTACGTGGATTGCGGCACCTATCAAACCGGTATCTGGAGAATCGGCAGTCCCCTCAACCCGCTGACCGGCGTACGGTTCGACGAGGCATACCTCGCGGTCCGCGACGAGTTACGCTGGAAATTGTTCTACGACCTGGAAGTGCTCTTCCTTGTTCTGATGGAACGCCTGCGTGAGTACGGGTATGAACCGACAACCAGATTCGGTTACGCACCGCCGTTGGAGCGGGTTTCCCCTGCGGTGAGGATGCTTCTTCACCGGCTTGACCGTGTCTGTGACGCCTTCGACCGCGACCTGCTTTCCGACGCTTCAAGCATACTATCCGAAGTTTATTCCGCCCTTCCGGCGGATGCGTATCCGGGAGTAGTCTCGCTCATGGGACACGCGCACATCGACATGGTCTGGCTGTGGCCGGAACGGGTAACCTACCGGAAGGGAGTACATACCTTTGCCACCGCACTGAGACTCCTCGAGGGGTATCCGGAATACCGATTCAGCCAATCGAGTCCCATGCTCTATCGCAACGTCGAACGCCTTGCCCCGCAGCTCATGGACGGGGTCAGAGAGCAGATCCGGAACGGACGATGGGAGGTAATGGGCGACAGCGAGCTCGAGCCGGACGTGAATCTTCCCTCGGGCGAAGCGCTCGCGCGCGGCCTGCTTTTCGGACAGCAGTCGGTGGTTGAACTCTGTGGAAAACCGAGCGAGTCGCTCTGGCTGCCCGATGTATTCGGGTATCCGAATTGTCTTCCCCAAATTCTCAAGCTCTCGGGAATCCAGTACTTCTTCACGACCAAGCTTACCTGGTCGGCTATAACCCGGTTCCCCCATTCATCGTTCCACTGGCGGAGCCCGGACGGCACATCGGTTCTGACTCATCTTTCGGCTCTCGGCTATAACGAGCTCACCGAACCCGGCGTCCTCCGCGCGGCCGTGGACAAGAACTTCCAGACCGGCGTGTTTCCGGAGGTGCTCCTGCCCATGGGGTACGGAGACGGTGGCGGAGGAACAACCGAGGAAATGCTCGAGCGCGCCCGCCGGTTGCGGAATCTCTCCGGATCTCCCCGCGTACAATGGACGACAGGTCGGGAGTTCTTCGAACGCCTGCACGCGTCCGGACCTGAGTTGCCATCGTACGAAGGAGAACTCTACCTGGAATATCACCGCGGCACCTACACCACTCAGTCCGAGTTCAAGCGTCTGTACCGTACCGCGGAGAAGGCTCTTCTCGAACACGAGGCACTTCGACCGCTGATCAAGCTCCCCCCTCTGACGCGTGAAGACTGGGACCGCGTATTGCTCTCGCAGTTTCATGACGCGATTCCCGGTAGCTCGATATCCGAGGTGTACACAGAGCTCGAAACACAACTGACCGATGTCATTCGTACAAACAGGGAGGCAATGCATGCCGAGGTAACCGGCGCGGCACCGTCCGTGGACGCATCATCCGGGGGCGCAGTCTTCAACCCCATCATGCTCGAGCGGACCATGCTGGTTGCGCTGGCGACCGATGATCCGCTCCTTGCCGAGTGCAAGGCGGCGGGCGCAATCTCCCAGCAGGCAACCGATTCGGACGGGTCCGCGTCCGGCCTGCAGCTCGTCCAGCTCACCGTGCCGGGATACGGTGTCTTTCCAATAGGCGCTGCCGCGGCCGAAGGAGGTGCTGCGCCCACGACCCAGGTGCCGGACTGGGAGATTGGACCTGCGGTGCTGGATAACGGACTTCTCCGCGTAGAGTTCGACGCGGACGGGGCTCCGAAGACAATGAGTATCCACAACCGGCCACTTCGGTTCGTCGGTGGACGCTTCGTTCTTTATCCGGACAACCCCGCCAATTTCGATGCATGGGACATCGATCGCGCAGCGCTCTCCCTCGGCACTCAGGTTGCAGAAAAAATACCGCTTCAGGTATCCGAATCCGGCCCACTTCGTGCATCCCTCGAAGGGAGCTGCCGGATCGGCCTTCGCTCCACCCTGACGGTAACATACTCGCTTGCCGCCGGTTCCCGCTATCTGGACCTCAGCTGTGCCATAGACTGGAAGGAGGATCACGCGCTTCTGAAGTATCATGCTGTCACGGGGTACACGGGCAGATTCGCGCGCTTCGGCGGCCCGTACGGAAGCGTTCTCCGTTCGCAGGTGCCCGGTCTCCCGCACGAAGAAGCCCAGTGGGAGGTTCCCGGCCAGAGGTGGGCCGCGATCATGGACGACGCGGTAATGGAAGGGTTCGCTATCATTACCGAGAGCAAGTACGGGTTTTCCGTACAGGACGGCGACATCGGCGTATCCCTCCTTCGCGCACCGTCACACCCCGATCCTACAGCTGACCGACGGCACCACCTGATTCGCTTCTCGCTCGGAGAATACATCCCTATATCAATTCCCTCCGTGCTATCAACGCCCGCCGAAACAGAGAGCCGCTACGGGCACATACATGTGTTCCCGGACTGGGGTGGACTGGTACAACAGACAATTCGTATAGATGAAGCAGGCAGTCTGGTCCCCTGCGGAATCAAGGCTTCAGAAACGGGCGAGTTCTCGTTTGTTCTGCGGTTCCACGAGACCGCAGGCCGAAGTGGAACCGCACGGATTAGCTTCCTGCAGCCAATCCGGGCAGCGTACTATGGCGATCTACTCGAACGAAAGGGAGCCGAGGTCGTCAAGGATTCAGAAGGTGGAGTGTTTATTTCGTTTGAATCCTACAAAATCGTTACAGTTCTGGTACAAATTTGACGAAAAAACTGGGATAGACTCAAAATTTCAAAAGTCGCGAGATTTCCAGCGGGAACAGGAGTAAATTTAGTCGGTACCCGCATGGGTTAAGCTTGCACAGCAGCCGTAGTCTGAGGTAAAAAGGGAATGCCGATGAAAGTCCGTGAGCTCCAACAGTCCCCTCTTCCACTTACAAACGACGGCACTTTAAGCATCTTTGCTCTGGGATGCGGGAGTGCATTCTCCAAGAAACTCAACCAGAACAACATTATCATCGTGAAAGGCTCGGATCACATCATGGTGGACTGCGGGACCAAGTCGCCGCAGGCACTGTTTCAGCTCGGCCGGTCGGTTACCGACATAGATACATTTCTGGTAACGCATTCCCATGCGGATCACATTGGCGGACTCGAAGAGGCAATGCTCATGGGCCGCTATGTTTCACGCAAGCGCCCCAAAATTATCATAACAAGCCACTACCAGAAGCTCCTGTGGGATTTTTCTCTCAAGGGCGGGGCGAGCTTTAACGAGATCCACGACGGAAAGGAGCTCGAATTTGCCGACCTCTGGTCAATCATCCGCCCCACCTGGCTTCCCGGCTACCCACGAGAAACCTATGAGACACAGGTCGGTTCCATCAACCTGAAGATCTTTCGAACCAATCACTATCCCGAGCAGGCTGCGTCATGGCAGGAGAGCTACTACAGCGTTGGCCTCCTGATCGACAACCGGGTCCTGTTCACCGGGGACACAAAGTTCGACCCATTGCTGCTTGCGGAGTTTCAGAAGAAGTTCAAAATCGAAACGATTTTCCACGATGTCCAGTTCTTTCCGAAGGGCATTCATGCGTTTCTGAACGATCTGGCAACGCTGCCGAACGCAACAAAGAAGAAAACCTACCTCATGCACTACGCGGACAACTATGAGCAGTACGGGCAGGACGTTAAGTCAATGGGGTTTGCCGGATTTGTCCGGCAGGGCTGCTTCTACGACTTTCCGTGACAGCGGGAAGAGTGAGCACGCGGATACGCGGTTCTAGAATCTCCACTTCTACGGGAAAATTTTCAGCACGGAGCCATCGAGACTCGCCGTCAACTTGGACGGGGATGGTACCGTCATACTGGACCCATATCCTGCGTACGCTGCGCATGGTGGTTTCCGGCTGAAATACGTGGGTACCTGTGTAGAGCATCTTCTTCAGGAAAACCTTCCGTGCAATACCCACCTTGGTCATCATGCAGAGGTTCTCGTCTCCGGGCAGAACCGGCTTTGCCCCACCGTACACCCGATGCCCGCTGAGACCTATCGCCACCAGCAGGAACTTCCCGGCAAAGGTCTCCCGTGTGCCGTCCGGAAGCTCACCGGTTATGGTCATGAGCGAATGCCGGTACCGTGGCTCGTAGAACAGCGTGGCCACGTCCGCAATCACCTTGTACACATCTCCAGGAATGACGTTCTTGAGCCGGTTTGTCATATCGGTAACGTATGCATCGATCCCGAACGAGGCAATGTTGAAAGAATAGAATGGCTCCATTCCCACAGGCTTGACCCGGATAGCACCGAGTTTCGTACCGTTTTCCCCACGGTACAGAAGCTCGCACGCATCCGCAACCTCCGCCGCGTCCGCCGCATCATTCCCGGTCCCCATTGGCAAACGGAATATTTCCAGTCGGTCCAGAACCTCCGCGTCCGCTTCGTACAGAACGCTGAGCAGTTCTTCGTGCGTTCCGTCTCCTCCGACGGAGACCAGAAGACGTCTCGCGGCGACCTTCAATCCATCTCCGGATCGTTGTCCGCGCATGGTCGAGATGACCTCCCGCACTATACGTCCAACGTATCCCGGGTGTTCTGAGATGTGGAGGCGTGCATTCAAAGCAGAGAATATCTCGTGGCCGGCCTGCCTCGGATGAATGCCCTTCAGCTTCGAAATAAACTCCCGGACAACATCCATTTCACGATGAAGAGTGTGCTGATGTGCAACCTTCCCTGCCGACGGATTCACTATGACATCCACTTCGTACGGAGTTGCCCGAAACCGGTCTGAAAACGAGAGGATGCTGAGGATTCCATCGAAAAGCTCGCGGATGTGCTTCACGCTCATGCGTCACCTGCCCTACCCAAATTAGGAGCGATTCGCCTTCCTGTCAATATCCGGACCCGGCAGAGGCAGACGAAACAGATCCTGCCGATCCTCCACCAGAATTCCGCCCATGCCAATCTCGATTGCCGGCTCCAGATCAACCTCGTACCGGTCGCCTATGCTGATCATCTCCCGCGGAAGACAATCGACAGCTTCAGCCGCCATTCTGAAGGGGAGAATGTTCGGCTTTGAGACAAGCGTGGAGTCGAGGCCAATGATGGTTTCGATGCGTTCGGAAACCCCCAGTGCGGCAAGCGTACGCCGGCCAATTGAGGACGGGTTGTTTGTGACACAAACAAGCCGGTAGGCCCGTCCGAGATCGCCGAGCAGACGGTCGAGTTCGGGATCTTCAGAAAGATAGCGCTCCGGATCAAGCTCTTCTTCCCGCCAGCGGACGCTTTGCTCAATGGGAATTCCGAAATGGAGGAAGGAGTTACCAAGGGAGGGCCGTCTGCCTCCCCTCACCTTTGCCTCGTCCTCCCGGTACTGCTCGAGATTGTCCCATACGCGGTCAAACGTGTCTCCGCGCTCACGTGCAAGACGTGCAACGAGCAGATCGGTCTGTGCCTTCACATAGCGGGGATCCCGATACAGCGTGTTGTCTATGTCAAAAACAAGACCTCTGACCAGTTTCGGGAGGTTGAATACCTTCATGGTGAAACCATACCTCACCGTGACAACCGGGACAAGCAGCGCGGAAGGTCTTCCAACTTGGCCTCGGAATCGGTACTTTCTATTGGGTGAGGTACGGATGAATCAGGAGTTTCACTACTACACCATCCATTTTCTGGCTACACAGGCGGGATTCTCGCGCGACGACGCCTACGTTCTCGCATATTCATCGCAATATCTCGACAATTCGCTGGTATCCTATTCCGTGCAGACTGAGCGCGGCTATTACAACACTCTGGTGACACACCACTTCGGCTTCTGGAACAAGCGCCAGGAGGAGGATGTGTGGATACCCTTTCATTTCTTTCCCGGAGACGAAACGTGGGAACCAGCCAGGAGAGCCGATGGTCGGACGAACCCGTACAATGTGACCCCCAACTCCCGCCGCGTAAAACAGTACCTGGTGGATGCGCTGCGAACCCGCAACCTGTATCGGATCGGGATTGCGCTCCACACGTATGCCGACAGTTGGGCGCATCAGAACTTCTCCGGTCGGAACGAAGAGTGGAATCGTATAGAGGAGAGCTCGCTCATTCCTCCGATCGGCCATGCGCAGGCGCTCGCATCGCCGGACAATATCGATGCCGTCTGGGAGGACATCCGACTGCTGAAACCTCACCGAAGGATCAGTAATCGGGACCGCTTCTTTTCAGCCGCCCGCAAGATATACGCGTACCTCTGCACCTTCAACCGCCGCTCCTTTGAAGACTGGGAGCTGGTCCTCGGAAAACTCGAGGAACTCGTTGGCCGTCCCGGCTCAGGAAAGACAGGAAAGGAACGGGTGCTCGACTTCATTATCGATCAGGACATACCGGAATACCGGCGAAACGAATGGAAAGGTCAGGCTTTCTTCCTCAATGATGCGACCGGAGATGAGGACATCGGATCAACGTATGACAAGTTTCTCTGGCTGCGGAACGAAGTGCTGCACGAAACGAAGCTCGTTGAAAAACGGCCGGTTCGGGCGCAAAACGATTTCTACCGGAGCCACCTCTACAATTGGAACGAAGCGGCAATTGCGCAGCGTGCCGCCGCCGTCGCCATTCTCGGCGAGCTACTCTCCCGCTGACACAGCGGGGCGCTGAAGCAGCGGGGCCCTGAGACAGCAGAGCGCAGAAATAACAGGGCGGTGCGTCGCTGCACCGGCAGCGTCTCGTTCTGCGGGAATCAGTCAGTCCGGTCCGGATGCGAAATCTATTCCCTGAAGCTCGGAAATCTGAGCGCACTGGTTGACGCCCCCGTCGGCAAGGAGTTTTGCGTAGGGCCGGGATTCAAACCGTTCACCTGGAATCCCGATACCTTCGAAAAAAGAGCGAATTGCCTTTTCTGCTTCCGCGCGTTCTGCGCTGTCCGACGAAAGAACGCACTCCACCTCGATAAACGTCCCGAGTCCCTCTATGACGCTCAGCTCAACCACGAGATCCGGCAGAGCGGCCGTGCCGGTCCGGTAGGTATAGCGGGATCCCCGCTTCACCTTGCAGGAGAAAACGCGACAGCCCAGGCGCGCAGAAAGCTCGAGAAAGGTTCGTGCACTCGAAACCGCAAACTCCTCCTCACGGTTCACCTCCACTGCGTCCACCAGGAGACGATCCTTGAAGGTACAGACCGCCGTTGTATGATCTTCGTCCGCCTCGCTCTCAATCCGCAGCCGGAAATCCTGCGGCCGTAGACCTTCGGCGTCGCCATTCCCCCAGTGCGCCCACGAGTCCTGTGGTTTCCCGCCCGGACCGTGAAGGTAGATGTCTTTCTTCACATATTCGCGCTCAAAGACACAGACACGCTCGAGCGTACCCAGAAGTGCAGCCTTGTCGTCTACCCACGCCTTTATCTCAATTTCAGTTGCCATGGCTACTCGAAGACAACAGTCTTGTTACGGAACACCAGAATACGGTGCTCGAGATGCAATCTCACCGCACGAGTCAGGACCGCCTTCTCCAGGGCCCGGCCTTTCATGACAAGATCGTGGACGCTGTCCTTGTGTGTTATCCGGATAACATCCTGTTCGATGATGGGGCCCTGATCCAGTTCTGCAGTTACGTAGTGGCTTGATGCGCCAATGATTTTCACACCGCGTGAATACGCCTGATGATACGGCTTTGCACCGACGAAGGCGGGAAGAAAACTGTGGTGAATATTGATAATCCGATGCCGGAACTGTTCGACAAAGCTGTCGCTCAGGATCTGCATGTACCGTGCAAGGACAATGAGATCTATGTTCTGCTCCTTGAGCAGCGCAATTTCCTCCGCCTCTCCCTTTTCCTTTGTCTTTGAGGTGATTGGTACGTAATGAAAGGGGATATCGAAATACTTCGCAATAGGCTCAGTCTCGCGGTGATTTGCCACGACAAGCGCAATATCTGCATGGGTTTCTCCTTCTCTGTTGCGAAGCAGGAGATCGTACAGACAATGGTCGTACCTGGAGACAAAGATGGCCATGCGGGTTCTGCGCATTGAGAACTCGATTCGGTAGTTCATATTGAACTTGATTGCAATTGGCTCGAACGCGGAGTTGAGCTTCTCCTGCGGAATCCTGAACCCGCTCAGGTCCCAGACGACCCGCATGAAGAATGTCTGCGTTTCAGGATCACTGTACTGGTCCGACTGGAGAATATTTCCGTCGTAGGTGAATACGAAGTGGGACACTTCCGCGACGATCCCGCGGGTGTCCGGGCAGGAAAGAAGAAGTATCGCCGTTGCAGGATCGGTCTCGTTCATGGCGCCCAGTATACCGAAATGGCTTCAGACTGAAAAGCAAAAAACGGCCCGTGTGCACCACCCGAAGCAGGCGGCACGCGGGCCGGATGGCCACGTCCAACGGACCCCGGATCAGAAGCTCAACCCGCCGAAGATGCCCGCGGAAAAGTCCTTCATGGGGTAGACCGGATACCCGGACCCAACAACCGGTTCGTTGGAAAAGCGGTAGTCGGCTTTGATGCCGAAGTGGAATGGTTTAAGCCGCACCGCGACTCCCGCGCCAATCTGGCCATAGATGGTCAGTGCCCGCACCTGCCCGGTGGATGTGACCTCATGGTCGACTCCTGAAACCTCGTGAGTCACGCCGTCCACTCGCCCGGCGCTGCCGAAGCTCGCCTCGACAAACGGATCCAGGACAAATCTCTTGAAGGCGTGGTAGCGAAAATCTACGCTACCGTTCCAGTCGACAGACCAGTTATTCGCATCAATCTGCGTCGTGTCGGCAAGATAGGTCATGCCGAGCCCAAACCGCCCGAGGAGGACTTCCCAGTACAGCCCGCGCATTGCGTTTGTCGTGCTGTCCAGAGGCGAGAATGCCGTGGAGAGGGAAGGATGATAGGTAACTTCGTTTATTCCGGTTATTCCAATTCTCACGGTTTCTGCAAACAGGAACCCGGGGAGCGCAATTGCCAGGAAAAGAACAAGGACGCGCTTTTTCATCGTTATCTCCTTGTCTTCTTGAACACCGTGAACGGGGAAAAGTGTTCCCGGCATCCACAATTTCAGGGCCTGTGCTGTCAGTCTTTTATGTAACGGGCAAGTGCGGCGGGTATTTCATACAGGCGGTCGAAAAGAAGTCGGTAGGTGATGTTTCGATTGTCGGGGGAGTTCTCCTCCACCAGCCCGGCGTCCTTCATCTGACGAAGGTGGCGCGAGACAACTGAAGCCGAGAGCCCAAGACTTTGCGCTATCATTCGTCCATTCGCGCTGTTCTCATGCTGGCCAAGGAACTTGAGGATGGAAATCCGTGTCTCATCTGCAAGTGCGCGCATTGTCTCGACCGCCCGGGTCTTGGCACTTGCAATATCGTTCTCCCGCTGCTCGGTCCGCGCACAGTCAAAGAGAATCGTTATCTGACCATACCCGAAATAGATCTTTCGCCGGCGGTTGATCCGAAGAACTGGAATAGCCCGTATCTCGCGAAACGGATTTCCCGGAGGCAGCTCATCGGGGAGTTCTCTGTTTCCGGTAATCTGCTCGTACAGGACCGTTCCACCCAGTTCCTGGAGAACTGTCTGTTTTTCCCGGATGCTGGCGTGTGCGCACTCCACGGTCTCCGCTGCATGATCCGAGAACAACTCATTCCAGTACCGTCGCCAGAGGGCGACAAGCCGATCCCGGAAGGCAAGCGGATTATCCGCCCAGTCAAACGTGGCACCGACAATCTCGGTACAAACATCATCGGGAGGCCGTGAAACCAGCTCCAGAACCGCCTTCTTTGTGCACGGTCGGGGAATATCTTCCTCCGGATAAAGCCGACCCAGGAGAAAAAAAACAAGCCGCCGCTCGTCCATATTATCAACATGGTTCATGAAACCAGGAATATCGTTCAGATCCGGCGCGTCCACTCCGAGTTCCGAAAGCATTGAACCTTCGTGAAACTCGCTGTAAAGCGCCGAAAGCTCATCAATGAACGAGTCGCCAAGCTTCCGGCGAACCGTTTCCGTCCACTGAGGATGCCAGAAACTGTCGAGCACCGATTCAAGACTTACGAGCATCTCGAACACGGCGGACGACTCCAGACGCATCATAGGCGTGAGTACGTCGTGGCTCAGTTCTCCCTGCAATGGCATCCTCTACCCCCGCTCCACTATATCAGTAAATTACGCATCCGCGGAACACCCGGTGCACAACGCGCGGCGAACCGCAGTCGTGTTGCGGGGAAACTGTTCCCGAATGCCGGCAAGTCGTACACCCTTCTCTGCAAGCCAGAGGCCAAACCGAACCCGGAGCATCCCGTCCGAGTCATTCCTCCGTTCGCTCCCACGCCGAATTCCTTCTGCAATCGAGACTAACTCCTGATGCCGGGACCGCGCATAACTCTCGAGAAACATTCCGTTATCGAACATATCATACCTCCTCTGTCCGATTTCGGATTTCAGGGGCCGGAGGGTTTTCCCTTTCCCGACCTCAGCTATAAATACACAATTGCGTCCTTCCGCAACTGTGTATTTATCTTATCGCGCATTCATGCATATGTCAAGGGGTTAGGCCGAAGTCGACCCGGATCGACCGGTCGAGCAGGTCCTCCGGTTTCATTCGGTCTTCTTCGGCGTTCACTTACCAAATTCCTGATTGAATACATCTATTAGCTCTATTTAATTATTTTTAGGATAAACGTAAAATAACATGTTGTTACATTTCGAGAAAACACGGGAACCGAGCTGTATACTCTCTTGCGAACCGGAGTTGTATTCCGGTGACACAATCCGGCGCAAATGGTGTTTAAGAGATGGCAGGTTTGTCGGGAGGATTTTTATGCGTAAAAGAACCATGAGAAACATACTATTTTCAATGTTGATTTCGGCGGCGGCTCTGTCGTTCGGCGGTTGCGGCTTGATTGCGGACTCGCTGAGCTCGGTGCGCGGCACAATACTCGATGCACGCTCCTACAGCGTTACCCCATTGCCCGGCGCAACCGTGACGCTGACATCGGTTTCGGATTCCAGCTATCAGAAAGTGGATACTACCGACAGCAGCGGCGAATTCTATTTTTCAGGCCTTGCGACCGGCGAGGCCCCGTTCGTTGTCACGGCAAGCTACCCGAACTACTTCATTCCGCCGGTCCGGGTGAACCAGAACGGCTTTTCGCTGGACATTGGAAACATTCCGGCGTTGAGGCTCAGCACATCCGATTGGTACGGGCTCTCGTTCATTACGGTCTGGAACTCGAACGGTAGCTATCTTGATCTTCACATGACGTTTCCAAGTTCGGACCAGTCAGGCACCCTCGATACGAAGTTCCAGACGCCGACCTCGGATCCCCTCGACGGCACAAGGACCGATGTATACTGGAACGCACCGTATTTCCCGACGTCCGGTTCGTACTCGAGCGCAACTGTATACCTCAATCAGAGGTACGGGCAGGTATCTACGGGAGTACAGACGACCACCCTCCGGACAATTCCATATACGTACAATACGGGCTCGTATACGTACAGCCACAGCATGCAGCCCTCGAATGACGTGAACGGCCTCTACCGCGCGTTCGGCTCAATCCTGCCGTCCGGCACAACCTTCCGGTACATGGGAGCGGCGGAGGTCTATCTCTATTCGCCGAATGGAACCCTTACAAACTCCGCCGGAAGCAGCAGCAATCCGGATATCTCGGTTTACTGCATCCAGACGCTGCCGGACGGATACGGAGGAGCGAAAGGTTCGCTCATAGCTAAGTTCACGCTACCTCAGGAGATATCCATCAACAGTGCGAGCATTGCACGGGTCAACATGTTCCTCACAGACACCGGAGTGACCGGAGGAATCGCATACCAGATAGTCCCGGATCAGCGGGTCATTCCGGAGGGGCCTGACAGCACCGGCACCTTCCGGTCAATTGCCGGGAGCTCGCAGCCAATCTTCGGCGCTGTGGCAAAGTGACGGCCGAGAGCTTGGGAGCATTGACATGAAAAAACTTGGGTTTGCTGCTTTTACGGGGATTCTTTTTATACTGGCAGGTGCCGGTGCCTTCGCTCAGGCAGGGGCCGTGGCGCCGGGCCGTGCACCGTTCAACTCCGGGGGCCCCTACCCGGTACAGTTTCTCTCGAACGTCAACGGTGCACGGGTCTATGTGGACGGCAATTACATGGGAACCACGGACATTACCCGGCCGGTTCAGGCGGGCAATCACGGCATTCGCATAAGTGCCGACGGATACGCCGACTGGAACCGAACCATCTTCGTGAACGGAGAGATGAAGGTGCGGGCACAGCTCGTACCCACCGGCTCAAATCAGCAACCTCCCGCACGTTCCTACACGCTGACCATTACCGCGAATATCAACGGTGCAGCGGTGGAGGTGGATGGAGCTCAGCTTCGGGGTGGCACGCCGGTGCGGGTAACCCTTGCACCCGGAAATCACCGGATACGGGTAAGCGCGAACGGCTATGGTGAGTGGACGCGAACGATAGACCTGAATCGCAATGAATCGCTCCAGGCGTATCTGCAGCCGAGGAGCTATACGCTGCGGGTGCTTTCCAACGTCGCAGGAGCCCGCGTCATTGTGAGTAACGCGCAGAACGGCAACGCGCCGTACCAGACCCAGGTTCCGGGTGGGTACTATACCATAACGGTTACCGCGCCGGGATACCTTGCATTCACAACGACGGTAACCATGGACAGCGATCAGACCATCCGGGCGGTGCTTCGCGGCGGTTGGGCAACGGTAGAGCTCGTCCTGCCCGAGCGATACAGGAACCCGTTCGTGAATAATCCTTTCAATCAGATTGAATGGTATGTTGACGGAAAGCGCCAGCATGGCAAGAATGACCGGTCAATAGAAGTATCGCCCGGTACGCACACAATACGGATTGTCTCCGGAGGGCTCTCCATTGAAGAACGCTACGTGCTGCAGGCAGGAGAGACCTATCGGCTCTCTCCGCGGATAGAGCTGGACGTTCGTCAGTAGCATCGCACAGAATCGGGCGCCGGAACTCCGTTCCGCCGGAACACCGTTCCACTCAAGGCGCCCGGTCTCCGAATACCGGATTCGAGCCTACACTGATGTCCGTTATGTACCCCGTCGTGCTTCCGTGGGTGTTGTCACTGTCGCCCATGATGGCAATGGTGAATGTATCCTGAGGCTCACGACCAAACACCCTTCGGTAGTCATCCGCCACATTTATGGTATGGGAGCGCCACCGCCCAAGATATTCGCTCCCGGCATCCAGAATGAACATGTACCCGCGGTCGCTGAACGCATTTACAATGGGATTCATTGCGTGCGGTCGGTTTGCCCACACGTAATTCAGCACCTCTGTGGGCGGATAGTATCCAAGGTATTGCCTGGCAACCTCATACCGGAGCCGGTTGAAAAACGACAGATGACTCCCCACGTAGGGAAACATAACGTAGATCCTGACCGCGTAGTCATCCCCCTCTTTCGTCTCCGCATTTCCCGACGGCAGCACATTCATTGCCTTCCAGCTCCAGTGAAGGAAGGGTGTCTCCTTCGTCTTGAATACCGTCTGGTACTGAAGCGCAGATACCGAGTCGTTGGAATCTATGCGGATGGCGGCTCGACCGTCTTCCTGCACCGCCGTGTACACGGAATGGTGCCGCACGAATGGAAAGATGAGTGGCTTCCAGCCCGATAGCGAGGATGTATCTACGGTGATCTGTTCGCCGAAAACTGAAACTGCACTGGTTATCAGCACAAGAACAAGAATAGATATGGAACGCATTTCTTCTCCGGCGCCGCGGTCTCGGCGGTTACGCCGCGGTCTCGGCG
>CAZKMA010000071.1:0-22941 GCA_964553615.1 uncultured Spirochaetales bacterium
GTTCTCCTACCCCAGTTTTCCCGTATTGATTTTTTTACAAGCTTCGAAGCAGTTGAAAAGAAAACCCGGGAACCGCGACGCGGCCCCCGGGCGGGAGGGTGTGACCGGAGCTGGAGATAACTAGCTCCGGAAGGGGAACTGCCGATTGCCCTGCGCTGGCCTTGAAAATTGCAGGGGGTCTCGGCGATGGCCGCCCCGGTTGGAGGTTGTTAACCGGAAACAGCCACTGAACCGGGCCGAAGCCCAATCCACAAGGAGGAACCAACCCCGCCGGCGGTGTGGGGGACACCGTGCCGACGGAGAAATATCAACGAACCAGACCGACGAGGAGCTCGGTGTTTTGACGATAGATGCGAAACTTGACCTCGTGCGACCTGGTGTTGTTCAAGACTTTGTAGAAGTCCATCACACTGTTTATACGATTACCGTTCACGTCCCGGATGATATCACCGGAGCGCAGGCCCGTCGAATCGGCGGGACTTCCGCTTTCCACATTGCCAATCACTACATCTCCGCGGCCGGCGGGAAGATTCAACCTGTTGCGAATCTCCGGCGAGAGGTTAACCACCGAAAGTCCGGGCCAAAGCTGATTCGCCTGCTTGTTCAAGTCGGTGGAACGCACGCCCAGGGTCACGGAGTATTTCAACGTGCGCCCATTTCGATAGACGCTGAGCACTACTGCCTTGCCCGGGTCGAGACTGCCGATCTGTGTGACGAGATCGTCGCTGGTTGCGAGTTTCTTCCCGTTGACCTCAGTAATGATGTCTCCGGGAAGAATGCCAGAGCGGTCGGCGGCTGAATCACGGAAGATGTCATACACGAAGGCGCCGCTGATGCCGTCTGGCAGATGTTCCTGTACACTTGGAATAACGCGCCCGACGTTCACGCCGAGCCAGCCGTAGTCTACGCGTCCTTTCGATATGAACTCGCCAACGGCTTTTTTTGCGTTGTTTATCGGGATTGCGAAACCCAGGCCGATACTGCCGCCATTCTGGGACGCAATCCAGGTATTCAGCCCGACAACTTTCCCGTAGATGTTCACGAGTGGTCCACCCGAGTTGCCGCGATTTATCGCCGCATCGGTCTGGATGTAGTCGGTAAACTGGCCGAGGCCGCTGTTCGGTTCAGCCCGCCTCCCGACGGCACTGACAATGCCGAAGGTTATGGATGATTCGAATCCAAGGGGGTTCCCCACCGCAAGGACCCAGTCGCCCGGTTCGAGAGTATCGGAGTTCCCTAAGGGTGCAAGAGGCATTTGATCCTTTGACTGGAAGCTCACCAATGCGAGATCACGCTGAGGATCCTTGCCGACAAGTGTGGCCTTGAACGATCGGCCGTCGGGGAGGCGGATGCTGATCTGAGATGCGTTACCAGCCACATGGTTGTTGGTCAGAACGTAGACTTTGTCGCCGTCCTGACGTACCATGATGCCGGAGCCGAGGCCACGTTGCTGGAACTCCTGCCAAGGTTGCTTATTGGGCGCCTGGTCCTTTGGCGAGGGGATACCGAAGAAAAACCCGAAGGGATTGCCGTTGAAGCGGTAGGGACTCTGAGATGGTGCATTGACGGTATCAACGACATTTACTTCGACGACGGTGGGAAGTATAGCTTTTGCAATCTGCCGGAAAGTCGACTGAGCCGCTTCGAGCGTAGAGATGCCTGACGGGATGGACTCAGCAAATACTCTCTCTGATGTTACACTTGTGATGACAATGAGGGCTGCAATCAATGTGGCTGCTGTTGTCTGTCGCTGTAGTCTCGTGGTGTGTTCAGCAAACACCGTCATGCAACTCTCCTTTCCACTGCCTTGTTTTTCTGTCATAATAATAACTCAGGAACCTTTCAGGAATGTGTCAGGAACGTTACAGATTTGTCATAATAGGGAATGAGTACTAGCAACAAAGATGGGGAGATAATGCCCTCGGATGCACATCTCCCGGCGCTACTCAAAGAGTTCAAGGTTCAACCGTGCAGGGTGCTTGAGATAGGCTGCGGGTCTGGTTCCAACCTCGTGTGGCTTTCCACGCTGGGTTTCGAATGTACTGGAATAGACGTGGCTTCTGCCGCACTGCGCCTTGCGCGGGACAGAGAGAGAACGGCCGCGGTCTCCTGCTCCTGGCTTCGTGGATCGTTCCCGGATGATTTCTGGGATGGCCCACTTCCCCGCGACGGCTTCGAGTTTATTTTTGACAGGGGTGTTTTCGACCAGGTAACGGCGCCGGCACAGCAGCGGCGTTTTCTCAGACTGATCGAACGGCTGCTCTCCCCGCAGGGTATCTACTACACCCGCGTTGCCCGCAAGGAAACACACGATCTCCCCGGTGGCGGTCCGCGATGGACTGCGGCACAGATTCGTCGGTCTGTGCGGCCCGTTCTGAAGACGATCGTTGTGCGGGCAGTCCCGCGGGACTCGGGTGAACACGGGTCGGGCGCGGACTGGGCATGCATAATACGCCGGCACGGATATGAGGGTTGGCGATCCCTCATTCGACTCCGATTCGGACGCTGAGAATGTCGTCTGCTGCTTCAGGTCGAGGAGGCGGCGCGGGATATGAGCGGCACCGACACGGTGAATGTTGTGCCCGCCCCGGGCGCACTCTGGACGCTGACACGGCCACGATGGGCCTCTACGATTGCTTTCACAAGGCTCAACCCGAGACCGAGACCGGGCACCATTGGTACCGACCGCGACCGATAGAGTCGGTTCCAGATGCGCGGGATCTCATCGGCCGGGATTCCAATCCCGGTATCCTGGACCCACAGCTCGACAGTATTCTGCAAGACCCGAACGCCTATTGTCACCAATCCGCCTTCCGGAGTGTATTTCACCGCATTATCCAGCAGGTTGCCGATTACCTGCCTGAGCCGGACCGGATCTCCCGGAATTGAGACTGGAACCGGTATTTCGGTTTCTATGGTAACGCCTTTCTCGTCCGCAGTGAAACGATAGAGCTCTGCCAGCTCCTCAAGAAGCGCATTCAGGGGGACAGGTTGAATCTTCAATCTCATTGCGCCGGATTCGGCTTCGGAGATGTCCATCAGTGTGTTGAGCATGTGAAGTATTATCTCGGCTTCCTCCAACGCGTCCTCAAGGGCCTTGCGATACGCGGCGACGTCTTCGGGTCCTTTGAGCGCAAGTTCGGAAAGCCCGCGCAACCGTGTCAGGGGAGTCCGCAGGTCGTGGGCAACGGTGTCGAGAGAGTTTCTCATCTCGCGAATCAGCAGATCGATCCGATCGAGCATCTCATTGAAATAGACAATGAGCTCTCCAAGCTCATCTCTGACTCCGTGGACCGGAATACGGGCGTCCGTCCGACCGGTGCTGATGATTGACTTGATCATGCGGTTCAGCTGGCCGATCGGTTTGAATGTCCGGGATGATATGAAGAGCCCCGCAAGGAAGCTGAAGAGTATGAGCAGAAGGCTGATCCCGATGAAGTTGCGCTGGAAAATCCCCAATATCAGATTCCTGCTCTGTGTGCTCATCCCGACCTGGAGATAGTAGGATTTCGAGAGTTCGATTCCGCCGACTTCAAGCTGGTAGTCTGACTGCGGAGATGCAAGCGTAACGAGCTGGTTCTGGGCGGTTGGCCGCACCCGCTCGAGCCGTGAGAAATCAAAGCTCTCCCAGACAAGCGGATACCGCTGCACGAGCGTGTTGTTGTTCGCATCGGAAATCCGTACGAAATAGGGTCGCTCCCCCATGAGCAGATTTTCGTTCTGGATCTGTTGAATGATGCGATCGATTCCACCCGCCTGATACTGGGCCCAGAATCCAAGGAGCCGGGCGTTAATGTGGCTCAGATCGTCATCCCGGAGATTCGAATACAGAGTGTAGAACGTCGCGGCAAAAAGGAGCCCGGATCCGATAAGGAAGACACCGGAAAAGATCAGCGCCAGACGCATATTGAGGCTGCTGCGAATCCGGATCCTGTGGCGCGACGGCGTTATCGTCGTTGCTTCGTTGGACATTTCAGCTTGATTTGAGGACATAACCGACTCCGCGGATTGTATGTATGAGCTTGTCTTCGTGCCCCTTGTCGATCTTGTTTCGCAGGCGGCTGACAAGCACATCGACAACGTTTGTTTGGGGGTCGAAATCATAGTTCCAGACGTGGCTCATGATCATGGTTTTTGAGAGAACCACTCCGGGGTTGCGCATGAAGTATTCGAGCAAAGAAAACTCTTTCGGCTGCAGATCAACTTCGTCGGCGCCGCGCGTCACCTGGTGGGCCAGGAGATCCATCGAAAGGTCGGACACGATCAGTCGTGTCGGCTGATTGGCAATTGACGCCCGACGAATGAGGGCCTGCACGCGAACGAGGAGCTCCGAGAACGAGAAGGGTTTAACCAGATAATCGTCCCCGCCCTTCTGGAATCCAAGCACTCGGTCGTCCACCGATCGTTTCGCGCTGAGTATGAGAATTGGTGTGGTAACACCTTCGCGGCGAAGGCGGGAAATCATGGTGAGTCCGTCCATCCCCGGGAGCATTATGTCCACAACGGCAGCATCATATTCAGTATTCCTCAGGAATGAAAAACCTTCCTCTGCGGATTCAACCCGGTCGACTGCGAACCCTGCCTGCTTCAACCCGGCCTCGATGAAGTCCGATATCACCGGATCATCTTCCACGATGAGTATTCTCATTTCTCCTCCAGAATCATGCCGCTCCCGAGACAGATATCACCGTCATAGAATACGGCGAACTGTCCGGGCGCCACACCCCGATCAGGATGGTCCATGGCTACATCGAGCATCACGGCGTTTGCAAGGTCGGCGCTGTTCCCCTCCTGGTCCAGGGCGACAACTCTGCAGGAGGTAAGTTCGGGACCGTGTCGAATCTTCGCAAGTAAGTTGTCGGTTCGGGACGGTGCACCGGCTATCCACGTAAGGTTGGCTACCCGGAAGTTCGCGCGTGCACGCTCATTCGCATTGTTGATGTGGGAAACGTAGATGATGTTCTCATCCGTGTCCTTCTTTACCACATACCACGGTCCGTTACCGAGTCCGAGACCCTGGCGTTGACCGATTGTGTGGAACCAGTATCCCTCGTGCGTTCCAAGTTTTCTGCCGGTTTCCCGATCCACTATGTCGCCCTGCCGGACGCCCAGATAATGACGAACGAATTCCGGGTAGCGGATCTTCCCGAGGAAGCAGATCCCCTGACTGTCTCTTCGGTCCCGATTCGGCAGCTCAAGCTCCTTCGCGAGCGCTCGCACCTCCCGCTTCTGCATGGCGCCGATCGGAAAAAGCACTCTGGCCATCTGGCTCTGATTCAGGTGCGAGAGGAAATAGGTCTGATCCTTCACCGGATCCGGCGCGCGACGGAGCAGATATTTGCCGTCTCTGTGCTCGACCTGTGCGTAGTGCCCCGAGGCAACCTTGTCGAAGGAATCGTCGACATGGTCGAAAAACGCGCCGAATTTGATCCGCTGATTGCAGAAGATGTCCGGACTCGGCGTCCTGCCCTGCTTCAATTCCTGGATCGCGTATTCGACTACCCGCTCATAGTATTCCAGCTGCAGCGATACGACTTTCAGCGGAACCCGGGCCTGGTCGCACACCGACTTCGCATACGCAAGATCCTCTTCCCAGGGACAGTTCCCCATGTAGGAGAGTTCGTCTTCGAGCCAGATCTTGAGATAGTAGGCGGTGAGGTCGGTGTAACCGCTGCTTTTCAGCTGCCAGAGCGCTGTAGAGCTGTCGACACCGCCGGAAAGCAGGAGTGATATCTTCATTGTGTCCGCAAAAACCGCTGCGGTGGCGCAGTTACCGGAAAACTGTTAGAATTGTTCATGAACCGCGTCTAGGATACTTTACATGACAGAGGCAGGTCAACAATGTCGGAATATGCCGTTGGACTCAGCGACATCGCGATCTACATACCTCGCCCGCGAATTACGACCGAAGCGCTCATCAGAAACCGAATCCGAAAAAAACCCGCCCTCGAGCGGAGACTCAACCGGGCAGTTTCCTCCACCGGTCAGATGGCCATTCGGTTTCCTGAACTCTGGCAGGACAGCGCGACTCTTGCCGCCGAATCCCTCTCTCTGCTCATGGGTCGAAGCTCTGCATGGGAATCGTCGTATCTCCGGTATCTGGCGGTGGGAAGCGAGACTTCAGTTGATCAATCCAAGCCCATTTCGAGCTACGTCCACGGAATGGTTCAGCGAGCAGGGCATTCGATCCCGGAGACGATCTCCAACTATCAGGTGCAGCATGCATGCGCCGGCGGAACGATCGCGCTTCTGGGAATCGGCGCTCTCCTTCGTTCAAGCGGACACGTCGAGGAGAACGGCGTGGTAATCTGCTCGGACGTCGCACGTTACGAGACATTCACTACCGCCGAGATAACTCAAGGAGCCGGAGCGGTGGCACTGTTGGTCGAACAGAATCCGAGGCTCCTCGACATCGATATCGAGACGCAGGGCTACGCATCGAAAGATGTTGATGACTTCTTCCGGCCGAACGGATCTGTAACAGCACGTGTAAAGGGCGGCTACTCCATCCAGTGCTACAACGAGGCACTTGAGATCGCGTTTCAGGATCACTGCCGTCGCCGGGGAGAGGATCCACAGGAAGTGCTGCGGTCCACCGACATTTTCGCGTTCCATGCGCCCTTCTATGAGATGGCTTCCCTCGCCGCGCACCGGCTGATCACATCGCATCTCCGACTTTCCGGATCTTCACTGGCGGATTTCCTGGATGAACGGGGGTTCAGACGCGGCAGTGAGCCGATAACTCGCATCGGCAACATCTACTCAGGCTCCGCCTATCTGTCGCTTGCGTACCAGCTTGCCGAACGGCATCGCGCCCTCGGAGACGGAATCATCGGCCGAAATATCCTTATCGCTTCGTATGGTTCGGGAAATACCATGGCGGTCGTCTCCGGTCGAGTGGCGTCGGAGGCACCGGGAATCATTTCCGGATGGGACCTCGCTGAGATTGACACGAGTGCTCGCGAAGTGGAGTTCGCCGAGTATGAAGAGTGGATTGGCGCACCGTATGCTCGGTCGACATACGAGAAACGGCTGGAGGGACGGCGGATTCCCCCCGGGCAGTACTACCTGGCAGGGATACGAGAAGATGGATACCATGAGTACCGAAACGCAGAATGAAGACATCGGCGCGCGCAAGGCGCGCCACCTGGAGATATGTGTCGACCGGGACCGGTACGAGGTCGAGTTCGGCTCCGCCGGATTCGAGCACGTTCGCATCCTGCATCAATCTCTTCCGGAAATATCCGAGCAGGAAATAGATACTTCCGTTCAGTTCCTCGGCCACCGGCTAAAACTCCCACTGTTCATCTCTTCAATGACCGGAGGTTCCGCGGGCGCATACGAGCTGAATAAGAATCTGGCACGCGCTGCACAGACTGCCGGAGTTCCGGTCGGTATGGGTTCGATCAGGATACTGTTCCGGAACACGGATGTCCTGCCGCATTTCCAGCTCAAAAAACTCGCACCGGACGTACCGGTCTTCGCCAATATCGGCGCCGCACAGGTGCGGGACATGGACTCTTCTCCAATCGTGGAAATGGTAAAGCGACTCGAAGTGCAGGCGCTTGCCGTTCACCTGAATCCCGGTCAGGAGCTTATTCAGCCTGAGGGAGATCGGGACTTCAGAGGCATTCTCTCCGCAATTGCGCGGTTCTGCGAACGCAGCCCGGTTCCGGTCATTGTCAAAGAGACCGGTTTCGGTATCCGGCCGGACGAGGCAAAACGACTCATAGATGCCGGGGCAGCCTACGTGAACATTGCCGGCGCCGGAGGGACTAACTGGATTACCGTCGAGGCCTACCGACTCGATCCCGCCCTGTACGAAGCAGCGCGGGAGTTCGACAACTGGGGAACACCTACGGCGATGGGCCTTGCTGCGTTGAACCTCCGCTCGGCCGAAGCGGGTGCAGCGGTGGGTCGGATACTCGCGTCCGGAGGCTTGCGAACCGGCATGGACCTGGTCAAAGCGCTTGCCCTGGGCGCGACTATGGGAGGGTACGCACTCCCCTTCATCCGGGCAGTGTCCGAAAACGGTGTCGACGGTGTCATGCGACTCATCGAACGGTTTGAACGTGTGCTTCGTACGGCCATGGTTCTGACCGGCAGCAGAACGCCTTCCGCGCTGAGCACCGCGCCAATTGTGCTCGATTCCGGATTCAGGCAAGACGTTGAATCCATGAGATCCACCCTGGGAGAGTAAAGCCGTGAAAGAACCGGGACTTGAGGGGAAGGTCGGGCTGGGATCACGATTCCGCAAACTCACCGTGGCCGAACGCCGTGCCGTTCTTGCCGAATCCTGCAGTTTGAGCAGCGAAGAAATCAGAGGGTTCGGCACCGACGAGGAGACAATTCAACGCTCGAACGTCATGGTTGAATACTCGGTCGGGTATCTTGCGGTCCCGCTCGGCATAGCGCCGGGATTCCTTATTGACGGAGCCGTACGAAATGTACCGCTCGCTACCGAGGAGCCGTCGGTCATTGCCGCGGCAGCATTCGCAGCGGGCATCGTGGCAATGGGCGGTGGATTCGAAACTCGCGCATCGGATCCGGTCATGACGGCCCAGATCTACCTGCGCGCCGTGCCGGCCGGTCGTGAAGTGGAGATCAGCAGGCAGGAAGACGCCATATCACGTGCCGTGAAACCGGTACTCGCCCGGATGGAGGCGCGCGGCGGAGGCCTCCGTGGCATAAGCGTAATCAGGCTCCCGGAAAGTGGATTCGTCCGAGTTCATCTGCACATCGATGTTCGGGACGCGATGGGTGCAAACGTCCTGAATAGCGCGGCGGAGGCCGCACGAACGACATTGGAACAGATCAGCGGTGGACGAGTAATCATGGCCATCCTCTCAAACGGTGCGGAGGAACGAACGACCGAAGCGCGGTTCAGAATCCCCGTGCGGCTTCTTGCCCGTGGACGGTTCACAGGCGAAGAGGTTGCAGCGGGAATTACGGAGGCGTGGGCCATTGCGGACGAGGATCCTGCGCGTGCAGTTACCCACAACAAAGGCATCATGAACGGCATTTCCGCTCTTGCACTAGCCACGGCAAACGATACGCGCGGCATCGAAGCTGCGGCACATGCGTTTGCGGCACGCACGGGTCGGTATCGTTCCCTTTCGCAGTTCACGCTTGCCGGGGACATGCTGGCGGGAAGCATTCTGGCACCGCTTCCGTTCGGCACAGTCGGCGGGGCAGTCAATTTTCACCCGGGAGCCCGGGCGGCACTCAAGGTTCTGGGCAACCCCGACGCGCAAACCCTTTCGCGGATCGCTGCATCACTCGGCCTTGCGCAAAATCTCGCCGCGCTCAGCGCGCTGGTTTCGGAGGGCATACAGCAGGGGCATATGCGGCTGCACGCACGCAGAATAGCGTTCGAAGCGGGAGCACGCAACGAAGAGGTAGCCGTCGTCGCCCGCAGACTCCAGGCGGACAAGAACTATCAACAGGCATACGCAGAGCGGATACTGCAGGAGGTGCGGAATGCTTAGGGTTGCTACCTGCGCCGCATCGCCGAGTCTTGCACTTATAAAATACTGGGGGAAGCAGCCCGTCGGTGTCAATATTCCTGCAACTTCAAGTCTGGCGGTGACGCTGTCGGGGCTTGAAACCGTGTCATCCTGCGAAGTTACAGAAGATGGCAGTGACCGCGTCGAGATCGACGGAACTGCACAGCCTGCAGAACGTTTCGCTCCATTCTTCGAAAGTCTGCGGACCTTCCTGTGCAGAACGCTCGAGCGCAGCCAGACACTCAGTCGGACGAAAGACCCTTCTTCGCTGCGGTTCAGCGTCCGAAGCCGGAACTCCTTCCCGACGGCCGCCGGCATTGCGAGCTCTTCCTCCGGTTTCGCAGCTCTTGCGGGAGCGTGCACCGCAGCGGTCGGCATGGATCCATCAAGAGAGGAGTTGTCCGCCCTTGCACGAATCGGTTCGGGTTCGGCTGCGCGCTCGGTGTTCGGCGGTTTTGTGTCGTTTCCGGCCGGTGCACTGCATGCACGACAGGTTCACCCGGCGTCCTGGTGGCCCGATCTGCGCATTATCGTAGTCGTTATCCGGAACGAACGGAAGGATCACAGTTCGCGTGACGCAATGGAGGCGTGCCGGGAAACCAGTCCGTTCTACGATGCGTGGATATCCTCCTCGACCCAGGAATACGACCAGGGATGCGATGCATTGGAGCGAAAGGACGTGCAGCTGCTCGGCGAGTCCGCGCGGCGGAGCTATCTCCGAATGTTTGCATCAATGTTCGCAGCGAGCCCGCCGATCGTCTACTGGCTTCCGGAATCACTCGCCGTAATTCGCGCCTGCATGGAGCTGCGCGCCCAGGGAATTGCCGCATGGGAGACCATGGACGCTGGACCTCAGGTCAAGATTGTTACAACCGCGAACGACGAGCAGGCGGTACGGGATGCGGTCAGAACCGTCGTGCCGGATGCGGGCATCCTCCTGTCCGAAGTCGGAGACGGCCTTCGCCTCCTTTCGCCGGACAAGCAGGATGAGGAGAGCGCACATTGAGGATCACGGTCCCGGGCAATGTGCTTCTCGCCGGCGAATACGCGGTCACCGAAGAGAGCGGCCTTGGCCTGGCTTTCGCCGTGGAACCGCGGCTTGTGCTTGAGTCCTTTCCCGGGGCCGGATTCCAGATAGAAGGCATTCTCGGTTCCGACCATATCCTCTGGCCCTCAGACGGCGAGCGCGCGCGACTTTTCCAGATAATCGTCGACCACATGCGCCGGTCCCGTCCGGAGTTTGACGAAAGGATGCATGGCACGCACATAGTCGTAGACTCATCCACCTTCTTTTCGGCCAATGAACAGAAACGAGGTTTCGGCTCGAGCGCGGCGACGGTTGTCGGGCTCGTGTTTGCTCTTTCAATGCTTGCGCGGTCAGAGCCGAAGGACGGCGTGTTCACCGGAAGTGAAACCGTCCGGGATGAGTGCAAACGCATCTTTCCGGAATGCGTACGGATCCATCGCGAGTTCCAGAACGGCAGAGGGAGCGGCTACGATATTGCAGCAAGCCTCTTCGGCGGAACGGGTCTCTTCAGAGGCGGACAAAGACCGCAGTGGAAAGCAATCAACCTGCCATGGCTGCAATCCGGAACCATCCGATGGGAGAGTGGTCCTGCACAGGTTCGAACAACCTCCGCATTGCAAAACTACGAAGGTTGGAAGAAACATTCTCCCGCCGAGTTTGCCGAGTTCTTGCTGAAATCAAACGAAACGGTTTCCTCACTCGCGGCGGCAACGGATGCGGATTCCGCTCCCGAGAGCCTCGATCGAGCGCGGGATCTCGGTGTGCGGCTCGGCGGGCAAATCGGCATTCCCGCGGCCTCGGTGGATTATCCCGGATGGGCGTGCAAGTCGGTCGGTGCAGGAAACGAGATGACGGTTCTTGTTTCAAGGGGAACCCATCCGGTCTCGGCGCCAGGCGAGCCGCTCGTTATCACCATGCAGGGAATCGTCGTAGAGGAAGAAAATTGAACGATGGGAACGTGATTGCCTCCTCGGCGCGCGCAACCGCGCACGGGAAACTGCTGCTTTTTGGCGAACACGCTGCCGTGTATGGCTATCCTGCGGTCGGAATGACCCTGCCGCTTCCACTTTCCGTTACCGTGGAAATTGGCAGCATCCCGGGAATCCACACGCCGGGCCTGGGTGCAGAGGCGTCCGCCGCCATCGGTCACGCGCTTTCACTCGCCGCCTCGGGGCCGAATTCCGTCTCGATCCCCTCCGGGCTCACCATCCGCATAGACTCGACAATTCCGCAGGGTCGCGGTTTCGGTTCCTCGGGGGCGCTCTGCGGCGCACTGGCCCGCGCAATTCTCCTGCTGGCAAAGGCGCCCGTAGAGAACGGGGATCCGCAGCGCGCCTGGAAACTCGCACACGCGATGGAGCATGCGTTCCACGGCACGCCGTCCGGAATAGACACCGGGCTCGCACTTGGAGACGGGCTCATCCTCTTCCGTCCGAAACCGCCCGAGCTTCCCGGCACACGCGTACTCAGAGGCGGGCCACTCGCCCTGCTCGCGGTGGCTGTTCCCCGGACCGGAACAACCGGGGCTATTGTCGGATCGCTCCGGGAACGGATACGGACCGGAGATCCCGGGGCCAGGCACGCCGTCAAGCAACTCGGTTCGGCGGCAGAAGAAGCTGCGCGGCTTCTGGACGATGGAAACGGAGAAATTGATGTCGACCGATTCGCCGCGCTCACCGTGCGGGCGCAGAAGATTCTCGCGGATCTCGGGCTCTCATCTCCTGACATCGAGCGGGTCCTGGACGCAGGAGTCCGGCACGGCGCACTCGGCGGCAAGTTGAGCGGAGCAGGAGGAGGAGGCGCACTCTATCTGGTGTTTCGAACGCCGGCAGATCTCGAGCGGGCCCGGGACGCACTGGCCGGCGGGGCTGCCGGCTTACCGGCTGGCTTACCGGCCGGCTCACCGACTCCCCTTCCCGTGCTCAACGAAGCTCCATCGTACGCCATTGTCTGGGACGGAATTGCGGCGCGATTTCTCCTGCCGCGCTAATTCCGCGACTCCTGCATGCGGCGAACGGATGCGGCAGCAAGCCGACGAGGCACGAGACGAACCACGAATACGAGAATCCGATACAGAAGACCGTGAATATGCACTCTTCTGCCCCGCATCATTGCTCGATAGCCCGCCAGAGCTACCTCAGCGGCGTCCGGCATCTTCAGCGGCCGTACCATTCCGTTGTGCTCGATCCCTGCCCGGTCGTGAAATTCACTGCGTGTAGGCCCGGGACAGAGGGCGGTGACCGTAACTCCACTGCCGGAGAGCTCCTCGGATAGCGCCTCCGACAGGCTCAAGACGTATGCTTTCGTTGCATAGTAGACTGCCATAAGCGGTCCCGGTTGAAACGATGCAACAGATGCAACGTTGAGAATCCGCCCGCTCCCCCGCTCCAACATGGCCGGAAGGACCAGACGAGTAAGGCGCGTAAGGGCAGCGATGTTGACGTTGATCATCCGGCTGTTCTCGTCCGGATCTGCCTCCAAGAACGGACCGAAGGAGCCGAATCCTGCGTTGTTGACAAGCACCGATATCGGCGTACCCAGCGCGCTCAGCCGTTCCCAGACCCGGTCGGCACTATCTTCCAGAGCGAGGTCTATGTCCAGGACATGGACAATTCGGGGATCTGAGGTCCGGGCAAGGATCTGCTCTTTCAGGAGGCCGAGGCGGTCGACCCTGCGGGCAACGAGCACCAGATCAAAACCTTCGCGAGCAAGTATGTGTGCAATTTCCCAGCCTATTCCGCTGGACGCACCGGTGACCAGCGCGTAGCCTCTTTCGGCCAACTGTTGCCTCCGTGGGATGATGTCTGGAAGAGAACCTACTGACGGGGACTTACCCGGTCAAGTAAGAGGTGGATGAGCCGGATATTCCGGAGGCGGGGACGATTGACACCACCTCAACCTTGATTAACACGACGGAACGCATATAATAGCCGAACAGACCCCGATATCCATCCCGAGGTATTCTCATGAATCAGGATCAGGTAAAAAGCCGTCTCCTCGCCCTGGAGCCGGACACCGAAGAGTTTTCGGTCATCTTTTCCGGCAAGCAGAGCAAGAAGGTGAATGGCCTCTACTATCCGGAACGCCGAGAAATCATCATTCACAACAAGAACTTCACCAACGACAGCGGACTCATGTACACGGCCATCCATGAATATGCGCATCATATACACTTCACCCGGTCTCCGGTTCCCATCTCCTCGCGCTCGCATACAACCGAGTATCGGAATATCCTCCACGAACTCCTTGAACGGGCGGAACAGGCGGGGACCTACACGAACATCTTTTCGGAACATCCGGATTTCGTCCGCTTGACTCACAAGATAAGAGATGAGTTTCTTGTCACGAACGGTCAACTGATGAAAGACCTTGGCGCACTGCTCGTGAAGGCCGAGGCACTCTGCCAGGAACATCATGCACGATTCGAGGACTACGTCGAGCGGGCTCTTCTGATAGATCGACGCTCCGCATCCACACTCATGCGTATCCACGGGCTCGATATTTCTCCGGCCATCGGTTACGAAAACATGCGCACTGTTGCAAATATCCGCAACAAGGATCAGCGTCAGATGGCCATGGAGAGTTTCTCCAATGGAAAGAGTCCGGACATGGTCAAGGCCGAAGTGCAGCAGGCCCGAAAAACGGAAAGAGAACCCATAGAGATGCTGTTTGCCGAAAAGCAGCGCATCGAACGGACAATCGACAGTCTCCGGGAAAAGCTCAAGACGGTGGACGACCGAATTGACAGACTGCGGGAATTGTAAACGCAGCCGGCAGACATTCCCCCCGCTCTGATGGTATCTTTTACGCATGCAAGACGCGGTAGAATTCATCAGGGAAGCCGGATCGCGATCAGAGTTCAACCTGAAACTCTATGCACTCTCGACGTGTGCCTTCTGCAAGCGTGCGATCGAGTTTCTCAAGGCACAGGATTTCGAGTTCGAATACATCTATCTGGACAAGATCAATATCGAAAGCAAGCGTGAGATCAAGTCCGGCTTGAAAGAAAAGTACAAGAACCTCCCGGTGTTTCCGGTGTTGACAATCAAGGATGAACGAGCAATCTCGGGCTTCCGTGAAGCCGAATATCGTGCGGCTCTCGGATTGTCGGCGCCGGAAGGAGCATGAATGGCCGGTAAGAAAAACAAGACCGTTGCAGAGACCGAAAAATTCGTCCGTATGGTAGCCGACCACAATGGCTGGGGACTCAATCCTGATCCGGAATTCCTGGGATACCTCATTGAAGGGCTCACCGAGAACCACAAACGGTACGGTTTCTACCTGTGTCCATGCAGAGATTCATGGGGAGATGCGGAGAAGGATCGGGATATTACCTGTCCGTGTGTCTACAACCTTGCAGACCAGAATGAGCACGGTCACTGTTTCTGCGGCCTGTTCCTGAGTCAGCAGTTTGCGAAGTCCGGTGCCTTCCCTCAGCAGATACCCGAGCGTCGCCCGCCGGAGAACTTTCCCGATTAGCTTCTAAAACCCGGAACGATACTCTTTCGTCACGCGCAGCATTTCCTCGACCTCGGAAATCAGACTATCCAGATCCCGGCCAATGTTCGCCGTTTCTCCCGCTCTCACCTGCCGTTCAACGGCGCGGGCAGATTCCAGAGCCGTCGGGCACTTGAGCGTTCCGGTAATATTCGCCAGTGAGTGACTCAGTCGCTCAACCGTCTCCCAGTCGGAGGTTTCTCGTGCTGCCTCAATCCCGGAGATTCGTTCCGGTGCCTCTTTCATGAATATGTCGAGAATCTGAACACAGACTTCGTCAGGTCCCACAAATGCATCGATGAACGGCTGCAGCGAGAAGCGAAACGGTTCGACTGATTCACTCATCCGGCCACGGTCTCCATCACCAGAGACTTCAGATCCGTCACAAACCGGTCAACGTCCTCTTCGGTTGTGTCGAAAGAAGCCATCCACCGGGCAACAGTCTGATCCGGATAAGGGTGTTCCCAGTCATAGAATGGATGGATAGCCCGCAGTGGCTCCGCAACTGCCGTTGGAATCCGGGCGAATACTCCGTTGGCTTCCACCGGATAGGCAAGTGAAACGCCCGGGATCTCGACCGCACCGGAAGCCAGTCGGTTCGCCATCCTGTTTGCGTGCTCGGCGTTTGACTTCCACAGTCCGTCGCCAAGGTATACCTCGAACTGGGCCGCCACATAGCGCATTTTGCTTGCCAGCTGCATTCCCTGTTTCCGGATATACTTGAATTTTGCCGCGAGTTCCGGACGAAAAAACACCACGGCCTCGCCAAACATGAGACCGTTCTTCGTACCACCGAAGGAGAGGACATCAACTCCCGCATCCGCGGTGAAGCTGCGGATATCAGCACCCAGGAAAACCGCCGCATTCGCAAGGCGGGCTCCGTCCATGTGCAGGAACATCCCGTTGTCGTGCGCAAACTTCGCAAGGTTGCTGATCTGCTGCGGGGAGTAGACAGTACCAACCTCGGTAGCCTGGGTTATGGACACAATACCCGGCTGCGATCGGTGTTCGTTCCCGTGGTCGGCAAGAAAATGAACGAGATCGCCTTCAGATAGCCGTCCATCGGTCGTCGGAACTGCCAGAAGCTTGCTCCCGGTGAATTTTTCCGGAGCACCACATTCGTCCTCGTTGATGTGGGATACTGTCGTACAGACTATCCCGTTGTATGATCGGATTGCCGACTGGAGGCCGAGGACGTTGGCGGCGGTTCCGTTGTAAACGAAAAAAACTTCCGCATCGTCTCCGAGCTGGGCTCGGAAAACATCTTCGGCCCGGCGCGTAACGGGATCATCTCCGTAGGAAATTGCGTGTCCGCCGTTGGCATTGGCAAGGGCCTCGAGCACCTTCGGGTGTACGGATGCCGAATTATCACTTGCAAAAAAGCGGTGTACGTCCATGGTAGTTCCTCTCTCTATTTGTGGTCTATCTTCTGCGTGACGACATCGCGGAATTTTCTGCAATGCGCTGCTTCGGGCTGGATGTTGAGCGCACGGTCAATATCCTGTAGAGAGCCACCGAAGTCGCCCAGCTGGTAGTAGACCTGCGCCCGAGCGTAGAGTGAGTCAAACTGGTAGGGATCGAGCTCGAGACATGCGTTGAGGTCTTCCAGCGCTTGCGCGTAGTGCCCAAGTACTCGTTGTACGACACCCCGGTAGTAGTATGCCCTGGGACTCCGTGCATCCAGCTCCATGGCATGACTGAAATCGTCGATTGCAAGCGCGTACTGACTCTGGGTGAAGTAGGCCATGCCACGGTGCACATGGATTACGGCCTGAATGTACTCTTTCGGGTTATACGCGAGAATCTCCGTATAGATCCTGATTGCCGAGTCCAGCCGGCTCTGGTTGTGTGCAGCAAGGGCACGCAGAAGCATATTGTCTATTGTTTCAGAGCCCATTACGAGCGATCTGACAAAATTGCCGTCTTCAACCTCATCGATTGATGTTTCGTCGGGGTCCGCAACGCTCAAGTTCGATGGGTGATCGTCACCCGGATGATCGTCGTCCGGCTGATCACGTTCGCCTGCGTCCGAAACCTGGCCGGGGTCCTCGGTAACATCGACCATCTTCTGCCAGAACAGTTCGCGGCGCCGTTTGAGTTCAACGTGAAGTTGCCGCTGGTAATCCCGGATCTCCTGGAAGATGATATCGGAAAGTGACAGGTTGGCATTCAGGGCGGCAAGCTTTCGTCTGAGCGGTTCATCGAACGGCGTAAACTCGGCTTTGTAGACCAGTTCGTGCTCCACTTCCGCCCACGCATCCTGCAGGATTGTGCGCAATTGAATTTCACACGCCACATCGGAACCGAGGTGAAATCCGTCCGCTATGTCGTCGGGAATACGGATCAGGTAGTGCGTAGATTCGTATCCGAACTCCTTGACCGAGAAATTCGAACCCTTTCGTTCCACCTCAATCACATTCAGAGTCTGCCGGATCTGATCTTCCGCCTTGTTCAAGTCTTCGATGAACGCACACACGATCCTCAGGCCGAGCAGATCGGTGACCTGTATGGACCCGCTGCGCTGCCCGGTCAGTTTCAGTTTACGGAGCAACTTCTCGTACACACTGTCAAAACTCTTAACCCGGTACTTGATGGTGGCAGGAACTCCGGCACGCAGAAAAAGCTGCTTGAGACGCCGCTGAACTTCGTACAGAGCCTTTTCGTATACATCTACCTGCTCTGCATACTGGACCCGCAGACGTTCTTTGCTCGGAAGAGGGAGCAGAATTGTCGTCATCGCACCGATCTCCGGATGAACACGAAAACACTCTTTTTTATATTTTGGAGTTTTGGGGTAGTTTTCCTCATGATTCCCGTATATTATACTATCGAACCGGCATGGACTACCAGCACGACCTTTCGAAAAACAGAGCTCCGGACGCAGCATCCTCGCTTTTCAAGATGCTTGATGTGCCAATGTGCGTTACCGACTCCGACGGCAACTTCACACACGTGAACGATGCGATCTGCAGGCTGTACGGGTACGAGAGGTCCGAACTCGTCGGCCAATGCATGACGCTGATCCTTCCGGAACAGGAGCGTGACCGGCAGATGGGAGACTACCATTCGCTCGGAAACGTCGATGTCGTGGTTCCTCATGAGGCAACCGTCCTCCGGAAAGATGGAACTGAAATCAATCTGTTCGTTTCAGGAACTCGAATCCATCGACCGGACGGAAACCCGGTCCAGGTCACCATTCTCTTCGATATCAGCGACTCAAAAAAAAACAACGAGATGGTCAAGCGATTCGGACGGATTTTCGATCAGAGCAACGATGAAGTTCTCATGTTTTCCGCCGACACGCTGCAGTTTTCCGGAGCGAACAGAAGCGCCCGGGAGAACCTCGGATACACCCTCACCGAGCTCGCTTCGCGGTCCGTTTTCGACGTCGCTCCTCTCCTTTCGACCGAACAGTTCACGGCGATCGTGGAACCGCTGCTGACCGGCGAAAAACAGGTGCTCGAGTATGAAACCGATTTCCGCAGGAAAGATGGCACGGAGTACGCTGTGGAAGTACGCCTTCAGTATCTGGCAAACGAGAATCCCGGCCTCTTCGTCGCGGTAAGCACCGATATCTCCGAACGTCGTTCCGCAGAAGCGTTCGCACGTCTTTCGGCCCAGGTGTTCAACAACACTCGCGAAGGAATTCTCGTTACCGATGCCGAAGGAGTCGTCATCTTCGTGAATCGGGGCTTTGCTCAGATAACCGGTTACACCGAAAACGACCTGATAGGCGGCGACACCTCGTTCCTCCGAAACGACTTCAACGCTCCGGACTACTTTGCACAGATGTGGCTCGACATCCGGGAGAACGGCGCATGGCAGGACGAAATCTGGGGCGTGCGGAAAGATGGCCTCTCGTATGCCCAACGGCTCAAGGTCTATCACGTTACGGACTCCCGCGGGCGGATGAGCAACTATATCTTCAGCATCGTGGATATTACCGAAGAGAAACACGTCCAGGAACGGATGCAACACCTGGCCTACCATGATCCTCTCACCGATCTGCCCAACCGTGTGCACTTCAACGAAAAGCTTGCCGATGCGGTTAGTCGTGCCGGGCAGGACGGAAGACGCGTTGCAATAATGGTCGTAAACATCGATCGCTTCAAGAACATCAACAAGACGTTCGGGCAAATCGCCGGCAACAACTTTCTCAGAAGCGTGGCCGACAGATTCAAGGAGATATTCTCTCACCCGGACATCGTCTGCCATTTTGGCGGTGACGAGTTCGTTGTAATGTCGGAGTCGTTTCAGGTGGAGAACCAGATTCGCATTGTTGCGGAAACTGCGCTCGTCTATCTGAACAAGCCTTACAGGCTGCACGATTTTGAAATCCATGCTACCGCCCGTATAGGAATCAGCGTCTATCCTGAACACGGCAAGACCGCTGAGATGCTGCTCAGGAACGCGGAGGCCGCGCTCAACGAAGTGGTAAAGGGATCGGGGCCACGACTGGCGTTTTACTCCCGAGGTCTCAACACTCGAGCCATCGAGCGGATGAAGATCGAAAATGGACTTCGCGAAGTCGTGGCCCGCAACGAGCTGTTCCTTCACTATCAACCCCAGGTGGACATGATTTCCGGTGCAGTTGTCGGTGCCGAAGCATTGATCCGCTGGAACAGCCCCCGGCGTGGCCTCATCCCGCCCGGGGAGTTCATTCCAATTGCGGAAGACACCGGAATGATAATACCGATCGGAGATTGGGTTCTGAGGAGCGCGAGCACCCAGTTTGCACAGTGGCAGGACCTTCCTGCACTCCGGGACGCCCGCATTGCGGTAAACATATCGGCACTGCAGTTCTCCCGCTCCGGACTCGTCCATTCAATTGAATCGATCATCCGGGAAACCGGAATCCGCCCCGATCGCCTCGAGCTCGAGCTAACCGAAACCGCAGTAATGCTGAACATCGATGAGTCGATCCTGGTATTGAAGGAACTGAAGAACCTCGGGATATCGATAGCGGTCGACGACTTCGGTACCGGCTATTCATCGCTCAGTTATCTGCGCAAGTTCCCGATCGACCGGCTGAAAATCGACCGGTCATTCATCATGGACATCGGAAAGGATCCGGCAAACAACTCGATAATCGATGCGATCATCTCGCTTGCCCGGGGCATGTCGCTGGAAGTCGTTGCGGAAGGAGTCGAGACCGAGTGGCAGGCAGATTTTCTCCGTGATCGTGGATGTGCCATCGCCCAGGGATACTGGTACAGCCCGGCAATTTCAGCAGAGAGTTTCCGGGACTACGTTGAATCGGATACCTGGAAGCGCACCTCCAGCGGCACTTTACTTCGATAGACGGAAACCGCTATCCTTCTACCAGTGTTCACAGAGGCAGCTCTTGAGATTTCCTGAACTCGTATATCTGGGATGGGGCGATCGGCAGGATCGCGCATACGACCACTTCTGCACAGACGGCACTCCGGTGGACCGGAATCGCAGACCAGTACGGGTGGTAATCCGACACAATTCAATCTACACCGTCAGCGACGGCCGCGGGGATTTCCACGCGCACCTGTCGGGGCGATTGCGACATTCGGCACAATCGTCACTCGAACTTCCGGCAGTCGGCGACTGGGTGGTGCTCGAACGCAGCAGGGGCGCGCTCATCACCGCTGTTCTGCCAAGGACTTCGGTGCTTGCCCGTAAGATCGCCGGGAACGCCGCAGAACCGCAGGTACTGGCGGCGAACATCGATCTTGTTGTGGTCATGTCCAGCACCGATCTGACCTACAGCCCTAACCGCATAGAACGTTATCTCAAGATGGTTGCCGACAGCGGAATTCAGGCGGTCGTGGTCCTCAACAAGTGTGACCTCGTCGAGGATTCGAATACATGGATCGACGAAGTGAGTGCCCGCAATCCATCAACACCCGTCTTTGCCCTCAGCGCACGAAACGGCACCGGGATGCGCCCGGTTTCGGACCTGTTCCGCCGGGGTTCGACCACCGCCGTCATTGGCCCTTCGGGTGTGGGTAAATCCAGCTTCGTGAACCGGCTGCTCGGGTCTGACAGGCTCCGCACGGCCGATGTGCGGGACGCGGATGACAAGGGACGACACACGACCACGCACCGAGAGCTCGTCCTTCTTCCGGGAGGCGGCATGATCGTCGACACGCCGGGCATGCGCGAGCTTCAGCTCTGGCAGGATGAGGATGACGCGTCGGAATCTGAACATGACAATTTTGCCGACATAGAAGAACTTGCGGCATCCTGCAGATTCTCCGACTGCACCCACGAACACGAACCTGATTGCGCTGTTCTTCTCGCGGTAGCCTCCGGGAGGTTAGACACCCGACGAATAGACAACTATCGCAAAATCGCGGGAGAGCTTACCTACCTGGCACGCAGAAAGGGCGGCCAGAACAGGGCGGACCGGGGGATCGCACGGGGGACCCACAACGCGGCGACTGCTGAGGAGGGAGAAACCGGCCCGACCCAGCCTCGCGGTTACCGGCAGCGGAGGCACGACTGACCGCGTGCTCCGGGTCAGGACCAGCGCGCCATCCGCAGGAGATCGAACCGGTTCTTGACATTCAGTTTCCGATAGATGTTCGTCAGATGTTTCTTGACGGTAATTTCGGCCAGATCAAGACGATCGGCGATAACCTTGTTCGGCATTCCCGCCACTATCAGACCGATGATCTCGTATTCGCGCCGAGTGAGCCCGCTCGACGGTCGCGATTCGTCGTCCGACGCACCACTTGAAGCAGGCACACCTCGGGTCGGATCCCCAATGGTGATGGGTATGGAGACGGAACGCGATTCGGAGATGGTGCACAGATACCCGTAGATCGCGCCATTTCCCGCAAGCGCGCTCACTGTGCATTGACGAACCGACGGGATCGTTTTGCGGCCGTGGGCGGCCGGAGAGACCTCCCAGGGTATCTCGAACCGAACCTCCTGAATCATGGATTGATTCCCGGAAAGGTTCGGCTCAATTGATTGCATGACGAGAAGGGAAACACGAGTGCGAAAGACACGCACGGTGTCTGCAGGAAGAAACTCCTCCAGTCTTCTCCCGTTCAGGCTCGAAATGGGAACACCGACGAGGTCTCCCATTCGCGGACTGGCGTAGACAACCGACAGGGAAATATCGAGCATGAGAAGAGCATCCGCATAGTGGCCGAAAAAACGAGGTGAAAATGAGTGGAGCTGTTCATTTGCGGGCGACCGGAAAAGAGTCCACAAGTTCCGCTGGCCCTTCAGCACAATCTGTTCGATTGCAAGATCGAGAACCAAGGATTCGTCTGCGACCGTGTCGAGGCTGCGAAACACCTTTCTCCGCACAGTTTCCGAGAGGAAGATGAGCACATAGGGGGAGAACAACGACACGGCGAATGAAGTCGGGAGGATATTTACTGGATAGGACTGGAGCAGAATGACCGGCAGGGAGCTTGCAATATTCTTCAGCGACACATGGAGCTTGGTCATTTCATGATCGTCTTTCAACCACCCGGGCAGAACGTCGGCATCCAGAATTATGCGGACAGGCCGGGACTTTCTTCCATTCAAACGCCCCACCGCGGACGCGAGGGACTCAGTCAGCGCTTCCACAAACCTCGCATCATCCTGGATGTAGCTTTCGGCAGTCAACAATTCAACCGTTTCAGGAGTCGTTGGAACTCCTGCCAGTTCGAGCATCTTTACGCTTCTTGCGGCGATGTCGGCGCGCACGCATAGAATCAACGGCTGCCCCGCCATCGCTCCGGCCAGCAGAAAATCGCACAACATACGCCACTGCTCGATTTCTGTCCCGTAGAAAAAAGCAACCTGCTGATGAACCTGCAGCTGATCAGGAACGTGCATGCTTATATCATGCACTATTTCTCGCCGATCTTCCAGACTTGGTAAGAACTGCCACGGAGATTGTTGAAAAACAACGGACGCTGAATCGATACGGAGTTT
>CAZKMA010000072.1:0-22848 GCA_964553615.1 uncultured Spirochaetales bacterium
CCACAGGGTACGGAGTCGGCTGCACCCGTCCAGCTTCGCGGACTCTTCGATCTCGACCGGGACCGATCGGAAGTAGGTCGCAAGTATCCAGAGCGAGATTGGCGAGAAGAGACCCGTGTAGGCGATGACGATTCCGAGGTAGTTGTTGATGAGCCCGAGCTTCCGGAACCAGATAAACAGGGACGGTACGATCGAAAGTTGTGGAAACATCGACATCGCCAGAAAGAAGATGAGCAGGATCCGCCGACCGGGAAACTTGATCCGGGCAATGCTGTAGCCGGCAATCGAGGAGAAGAAGAGTACCGATATGGTCGAAAGCGACGAGACGATGATCGAGTTGATTATGTAACGTCCGAGCTTCGAGTCAAAGAGAACCGCGCGATAGTTGTTCAGCGTCGGGTGGTGCGGGAGATAGGTCGGGGGCCAGGCGTAGATGTCTCCGGTCGTCTTGATTGAGGTCAGGAAAATCCATGCAACGGGGAAGAAAAAAAGCACCACCAGAAAGATGACGAACAGGTATTTCAACGTCGTCCGGACTGCGGGCTGTACAGTGTTGCCGATCATCAGTCTTCCTCCGTGCGGAATATTCGCATATAGAGCGCTCCGAGTATCATGATCAGGATGAACTGGACGACCGATACCGCGGACCCGGTGTCGAACTTCAGAAACTGGAAGAACTGCCGGTATCCGAAGAGACTCAGGGTCTGAGTCGATCCGGCCGGTCCCCCCTGGGTGAGCGCGAATGGCAGCTCGAATGCGCGGAACGCATCCATCGAGCGGAAAAGGAGCGCGAGCAGAATTGACGGCATGAGGAGCGGAAGTGTAATGCGGCGAAGCTTATACCAGAAACCGGCGCCGTCGATGTCGGCCGCCTCATAGAGGGTGTCTGGTATCGTCTGCAGCCCGGTCAGGAGGATCAGCGCCATAAAGGAGCTCGTCTTCCAGATTGCTACCGCCATCATGCTGTGCATGCTCAAGGGAATCTGCCCGAGCCAGTTGATCTTGGTCGATGAAAACCCGAAGGTAACGAGCAGGCTGTTGAACAGCCCGAAGTCCGGATTGAAAAGCCACCGCCAGATAATTGCGTTGAGGGCCGTTGGCAGCGCCCAGGGGAAGAGCACCGTGGCACGGAGCAGGCCCGGCACGACGAATCGCCGATTGAGAATAAGCGCAAGCACCAGACCGAAGAGCAATTCGAGCGCGACGGTTACCCCGGTAAAGAGTGCAGTGTTGCCAAGCGAGCTCAGGAATTCTCCGTCGGTGAAGATCGCCACGTAGTTTGCGAGTCCGACGAATTTCTGGGCCGATCCCTTGATGAACGAAAAATTCGAGAGGCTCAACCCAATCGTATAGAGTGTAGGCAGAAAGAGTATCCCTACGACAATGAGAAACATGGGCAGGACGAGAATCAGGCCGTAGGCGGAATCACTCAACTTGGCTCGATGCATACATTCTCCAGAGATAGCCGCGGCCTCTCTCGGGGCCGCGGCAGAGTTTCGTCAGCTCACGCTCGCCGCGTGAGCTGACCCCAGCCAAACCATTTCAATGTGCCTACTGCTTGAGCAGCTTCGTGATGTTTGCCTGCGCATCAGCAAGAGCTTTCGCCGGGGTCTTTTCTCCGACGAGCGCCGAGTGGATCTCGAGCTGCATTTCGTGAGAGAGCTCCGGATACTTCGCACCGGCGCGCGCCGACGGTCGGACATTGCCGACTGCAAAATCCGCATAAAGCTGTTTTGCGATCGGATAGGCCTTCAACAGCTCCTGGTTGTTCTGCATCCCGTTGAGCGCCGGCATGCTTCCAGTCTCCTCGGCAAGCTTCAGACCGGACTGCTCGCTGGTGATGTACTTCATGAACTTCGCGGCAGCGGCCTTGTGCTGCGAGTAGGGATTGACGACCAGAATCCATCCGCCCATGCAGACGGTATTCGTGTCCGAGTGTCCCGCGAAATAGGGGACTCGCGTCATACCAACTTTCCCTGCTACGGGGGAGTCGGAAGCGTTCAGCATCGGCCAGACGAAGTCCTGCACTACCATAAATACCGCGCGGCCCTGTCGGAAGAGCGCCATGGCATCGTTGGGCTTGTAGGTGGTGATGCTCGCCGGAGCGGTCTTGTCCTTGACCATGTTCACCATCGTCGTGAGCGCCTTTTGCGCCGCCGGCGTGTCGATGGTAACATTGCCTTTGGAATCGAAGAACGATCCGCCGTCGCCCCACATGAACTGCAGGTAGTTCATGAACAACCCTTCGATCTGAGCCCACATACTGATGTAGCCCACCATGTCGGGGTTGCCTTCTTTTGTCACGATCTCTTTTGCCTCTGACTGAAGCTCTTCCCAGGTCTTCGGTACGGGAAGACCGTACTTCTCGAGCAGGTCTTTGCGGTAGAAGAGATGGATCGCATTCGTGTACAGCGGAACCCCGTAGATTTTGCCGTCAATCGAAACCGAGTTCATCATCCCCGGCAGATACTTGGAAATTTCATCCTTCGTGAAGTAGTCGTTGAGCGGCGCCGCCCATCCGTTGGCGATGAATTCACCGGGCCACACAACGTCGACTGCGATCACATCAGGCTGCGGGGACTTTGACGCGAGGTCGGTGACGTAGAGGGTGTGCTGGTCGTTCGGCACCCCGGGAACCTGGAGCCAGTCGACCTTGATGTTCGGATTCTCCTGCTCGAATCCGTTGATAAAGCCAGGAACAACTTTGCCGATCTCGCGCGGCGAAATGGCGAACTGGATGGAGACGCTCTGCGGCGCGGCGCCTTTCTGCGAACCGCCCTCCTGTGTTCCGCCTGCGAACGCAAGCGATCCGGCGACGAACACCAACCCGAGCACCAAGAGCTCACTTCTTCGTCTCATGAGTTACCTCCGAAATAAGACTTTCTATTCAGCCGCTGCTGCGGCCACCTGATCGACACTGCAAAAAAGAGAAACAAAGGAAAACATCGCCGCCCCTACGAGTCCCGCGTTATCGGGAACGGGACGGAATGACAACGGAACGATCCTCTCCGGGACGCGTCGCGCGCGCGCCATGTAGGCTTCCTCCACCAGACTCGAGTAGAGCGGATTGAGCGCGTTGAATCGACCCGCGACAACGAGCAGCTGCGGGTCGGCAATTGCCACGAGGTTGAAGATCGCCTTGCCCAGGTAGTCCGCCGCCTCACCCAGGAGCTCGACGGCGAAGGGATCCTTCTCGCGAATTCGAGCATTCAGGAACTCTACAAGCTCTTCACGCACGGGCGATTTCGGAAGGTCGTAGTGCTCCCGCAATCGCTCGCCGACTGCTCGCTCAGATGCAACCGTTTCGACGCAGCCCTCGCGTCCGCACCTGCAGAGAAGCGGGCGATCGGTCATGTACATGTGACCCAAATCACATGCGTTTCCGTTGACTCCCTGGTAGAGGTCTCCATTGATAACGAGACCTGAGCCGATACCCGTTCCCACATAGACGTATGCGATTGTGTGATAGTCCCGACGAAGTCTCGAGTAGTACTCGTAGACAGCCATTGCCTCGGTGTTGTTGATCCGATAGACCGGAAGGACCTGATAGCGCTCGCGAAACCGTCGCTCGATCTCGTCGACATTGTAGGGATGGTTCGGTATAGCAAGTCCGATCGCCCCAAGCCGTCTCTTCGCCCCGGAGGATTCGATAAGCCTTTCGAGCTCGTCCATAATGGTTTCGGTATCGGCCTCCGCAAATCCCCGCTCGAAGATGACCTCTCGCTCATCGGTCGTTTCGTAGCCGAGATCGACAATGCCGAGGGTCGATCGTTCGGGGGTGATGTGGATTGCCGCCACGCTTCTTGCCTGAGGATTGCGCGCCAGGAGGTCCGACTTTCGGCCCGCACCGCCCTGCCCCAGATTTCCTACCCGTTTGATTACTCCGCGGTCCATGAGGCTCGCCGTAATGTTGGAAACCGTCGAAGGGGCCAATCGGGTCAGATTGATGATCTCATTCCGGGCGATATGGGGGTGGGTAAGGAGAATGTACATCACAAGCGCGGTATTGTTCGACTTCAAATCTGCCGTCTGGCTGAAGCCAGGTACGAACGGATGAGCGGACCTCGTTACCAATAAATTCTCCTTGTGAACCAGATATTTACTTTGCAAGCCGATAATTGTGCTCAAACTTCAGCCAATTATTTCACGACAAAAATTATTATATTACCCAAATTTGAGAGCTGTCAAGAAAAAGTTGTCTCTCGTGCTCGGACGAGACATGATCAACAGTTGTGAATTGAGATTGTGAACTTCTTTCCGTTCCGGCAGCCGTTTCATCAACACGGTTGTTGATACTTCACAAGCCGCGCGTTGCACTACCCCATCGGCCCGCACGTATCGCTTCCCGCGAAGGTCACGGTTCAACCACTGCTCGTATTCTTCGCTCCGGACTTCTTTCAGCCGTACCACCGTGGTTGCCGAAAAAGCCTTACCGGAAAGGGAGGTCCTTTTTCTATCCCATCCACAAGACCGATCATATCCCTGGAATTCCACGAGTCATATCAACACGGTCGCTGACAGCTTGCGTGGCTTCGCCCTGAGTTTGATGTTATCATTCTGATAGACCGTGCATCCTCACGAAGGATTACGGGCGCACCGAGGTAGTCTGACTATGAAGAAGCGCAACGTTGAAATCGTCGAAAGCAAGCTCGCCTCTAAAACGGGCCGGGCAGAAGAATGCGAAGACGCCATTTGTGTCAGCGACGATTTCGTAGCGGTTGTGGACGGAGTGACTGCGAAAGGCGAGCTGCGTTGGAAAGGTCTGACAGGAGGTCAAGCCGCTCGTGACCAGATCTGTCGTGCAATCGAAGCTTTCCCGGCAAACATTACTGCGTCCCGAGCCATTGAAGCGGTAACGGCCGCAATAAAAGGGTTTTATGAGTCTGCCGGACGACTTCAGTACGTCCAGAACCGGCCGCATGAGAGGATCATGGCAGCGGTCGTGATCTACAGCAGGGAACGCTCCGAAGTCTGGAGCATTGGAGACTGCCAATTCATGATCGACGGTAACCTGTTTCAGAGGATCAAGAAGATTGATCAGATCCTGTCTGAGACTCGGTCGGCATTTCTGGAGCTCGAAATCCTTTCCGGGAAGACAATCGATAATCTCATGACAGATGATCCTGGAAGAAATTACATTCTACCCCTGCTCAAAAGACAATCTCTCCTGCAGAACCACCCGGATAGTGTCTACTCATACCCGGTAATTGACGGGTTTGATGTTCCCTTGGCCCAGATTACCGTTGAAACCGTCCCTGAAGGCCCATCGACCGTAATCCTTGCTTCGGACGGATATCCGGAGCTAATGCCCAGCCTTGCAGAATCGGAGGCGAGATTGCAGCAGGTGCTGACGGAGGACCCCCTCTGTTTCCGCCGGTACAAGTCAACAAAGGGACTGCAGACAGGAAATATCTCATTCGACGATAGAGCGTACGTGAAGTTCCAGGTGACGTGAAGAGTTGCGACAGGACCCTTCGTTACAACCGTGGCAGTGGACGCATCGTGGAGCGTTACCGGTTCCAGAATCCTTCATGCACATCAGTCGCGCCCTCTACCTCGAATGGCCCTTCAACGCCGATCGTTCGCTGGCCTCGCGCAAAGACCTCCCGGCACGGAAGATCGAGTGTCGGATTTTCCGGATCGCTACCGGTAAGTTCCTTGAGTCCTTCTTCGGAAAGCGCATAGACCACGCGGCCAATGCCCGACCAGTAGATGGCGCCCGCGCACATGGCACACGGTTCGGTACTCGAGTAGAGGGTGCATGATCGCAGGAACTCGCTGTCATACTTTTTCGAAGCCAGTCGCACGAGATTCGTTTCCGCATGTGCCGTGCAATCGCTATCAACCGTTACAGTATTTCCGGCCTCTATAAGTTTGCGACCGTGGGCATCCGCAAGCACCGCGCCGAAAGGATGATTCCCGGCTGCTCGTGCGTCGCGCGCCCATTGAATGGCCAATTTCAACAACCCAACATCATTCTCGGTCACGGCCCGCTCCTTATCGAGTATTCCGCCAACAAGAGTCTTGAGGCTCTGTGCTCAAGACTCCGCCGTTGCAGAATACACCGGTTGGTTCCATTTGGTCAGCCGGGAAGAGCGGTTCGCCGAGGACTAAAGATGTACTGAGTGCCGGTCCGTTCACGTGCCTCTATCAGTGTCGCGACGACAGGACGCTTACTTCCCGTCGGGCGACTTACGGCCGGGCCAGGTTCCGAACAGCCCGAACAGATGGCTGCCGGCAAGTGCCGCGCGAATGGTCTTTCGACCTCCCGTCGTTGGCGTGCTTCCGTGGAGTTTCCGTTCGCGCGAGTTGAACAGCGACTGGAGGAGGATGAAAACGAAGATGAGAAGCCCAATGACGATTCGCGTCCACCATGAGCTCAGGGTGCCCTGGAAGGTTATGATTGACTGGATTGTTCCGTATATGAGGGTTCCGAACACCGTCCCGGCAATATACCCCACTCCACCGGTCAGGAGCGTACCTCCGACCACTGCGGCAAAGATTGCATCGAGTTCCATGCCCTTCGCATGAAGTCCGTAGCCTGAGAGCATATAGAAGGTCATGACAATTCCTGCGAGTGAGGAACAGAACCCGCTCATCGTATAGATCAGCACCTTGGTCCGCCCGACCGGAAGTCCCATGAGCACCGCGGACTGTTCGTTCCCGCCAATTGCGTAGATTGTCCGTCCGAATCGCGTGTAGTGGGCAAGATAGATCGCCGCCGCGATGACCACCAGAAAGATAACGACGTTCACCGAGATGAACTCACCGGTCGGCAGACGCAGACGCGCCTGCGCTATCGCCTCGTAGGTAGTGTTCTTGATCGAAATCGAATCGATGCTTATCACGTAGCACAGTCCCCTGGCGAGGAACATCCCACCAAGAGTCACTATGAACGGCTGCGCCTTGAAGAAGTGAATCATCGAACCCATGAGAAATCCGAGAGTGGATCCGGAGAGCAGGGCTATGGGAATGACGAGCAAGGGACTCATGTGCGCCTTCTCGAGCAGCGCAGCGGAAATCATTGTCGTCAGGGCCATTACCGATCCGACCGACAGATCGATCCCGCCGGATATGATGACGAAGGTCATTCCAATGGCGGTAATCCCGAGGAAGGCGTTGTCGATAAGCAGGTAGAGAAACACCTGCAACGAGAAGAATCCCGTATAGAGAACAGAACCCGCTCCATACATTATGAGAAAGAGGACGATCGTAATTGTCAGTGGAAGATATTTCCTGTTCAACTTGACCGGGAGTTTCATGCCGCCTCCTTTGGCGCTACCTGCCGTGCACGGACGAAGCGGCCGAAGACCATCCGGCGGAAAGACTCCGACTGCAGCGTTGTTACCGCAAAGACCACGACCGCCTTGACGACGAGCGTGATCTCCGGTGGCACTCCCTGGGCGTAGATTGTCGTAGTCAGGCTCTGGATAATCAACGCGCCGATTACGCTTCCGCCGAGATAGAACTTTCCGCCGCTCAGCGATGTACCGCCCAGAACGACAGCGAGGATTGCGTCGAGCTCGAAGAGGTCGCCCGCGTTGTTGCCGTCTGCGCTCTTCACGTTGGATGCGACGACCAACCCGGAAATGCCGGCACACACGGCACCGAAAACGTAAACCCAGAAGATTATGGTTTCGGGCTTGATGCCGGAGTAGCGGCTCGCGGTCGGGTTTACACCAATGGACTCAATGTAGAGGCCAAGAGCAGTTCTGCGCGTTATGAACACGGTGAAGAGCAGAACGATGGCAACGATGTATACGGTAAATGGCAGCCCCAGAAGAAATCCGTTGCCGAGAAAGAAGAACGGTTTATAGTAGATAGTGATGATCTGGCCGTTCGTTATGAGCTGGGCGACTCCCCGTCCGGCTACCATCAGAATGAGCGTTGCTACGATGGGTTGAATCTTGAACCGCGTAACGAGAAGGCCGTTCCAACTCCCTGCCAGCCCAGCCACCGCAATTGCAGCAATTATTGCGACCGGCATTGGAACGAGCGTTATGTATTCCTGGACGTCCCCCTTCAGCACGAGCTTTCCACCTATCAGCAGCGCCGCCATGGCCGCACTGATTGCCACGACCGAACCCACTGAAATGTCAATTCCGTGCGTGGCAATGACGAGGGTGAGTCCGATTGCAATGATCATGATTTGAGCGGATCGGTTCAGGATATCTATTGTTATCCCGAAAAGGTGACCGTCCCGGATTTCAAGATTGAAGAAGCCCTTCGTAAAGAACAGGTTGAAGAGCAGGATCAGCCCGAGGGCAGCCAGCGGCCAGAAGATCCTTGCGGAGGTGAGCCGCCGCAGACCATCGTTTCTACTGTTTTGCATACTCTTCTCCATGCGCTATGGCCCGCAGTATTGTCTGCTCATTCATATCCGCGCCGACGAGCTCACGAATCTTGACTCGATCGCGAAGGACGGCAACCCGGTTGCTTACCCGCAGAACCTCATCGAGCTCGGAGGAGACAAACAGGATTGCCAGGCCGTCGTCGCAGAGTTTCAGAATCAGTTTCTGTATCTCCGCCTTCGCTCCCACGTCAATGCCGCGCGTAGGCTCGTCGAGGATCAACACCTTTGGGTTCATGACCAGCCATCGTGCCAGGATGACCTTCTGCTGGTTTCCACCGCTCAGATGCTTGACCAGTTGATCCGCGTCCGGGGTGTTGATGTTCAGGAGCTTGATGTAATCATCCGCGATCTTCGACTGTTTCTTCCTGGACAGAAACTTGAACACACCGTTCTGGGCCTGGAGAGCAAGGATGATGTTCTCCCGCACGGTAAGCTCTTCGACGATTCCCTCCGCCTTCCGATCCTCCGGACAGAAACCGATACCCGCATCGATTGCGTCTTTCGGAGAGGTAATACGGACGGGCTTTCCGTCGATCATGCAGCTTCCGTGATCAGGTTTCTCTATGCCAAAGATCATCTTTGCCATCTCAGTGCGGCCCGAACCGAGAAGGCCCGCAAGGCCCATGACTTCGTGATCATGAATACCGAGATCGAACGGGGCGAGGTACCCACTCCTGCCGTAGTCTTCAACGTGAAGGTAGGCCGGACGGGAAGATGTCGTTTCCTCACCGATCCCGCGAGGAATGCGTTCGAGCTCGATATACTCCTTCCCGATCATCTTCGAGATGAGCTCGAGCTTCGGGAGGGTCGCCGTCGAGTACTCTCCGACAAGCTCGCCGTTTCGCAGGACGGTGATTCTGTCGGAAACACGGTACGTCTGGTCAAGAAAGTGCGTAACAAACAGGATTGCGAGCCCCTCGTCCTTAAGGAACTGCATAGCCTTGAAAAGCTGCTCTACTTCGGTCTCGTCGAGACTCGATGTCGGCTCGTCCAGGATGAGTATGCGAGACGATCCGTAGAGAGCTCGGGCAATGGCCACCATCTGCTGGATAGCAATAGAGTATGAAGAGAGCAGAACTGAAGCGTCCAGCTCGATATTCAACTTTTCGAGCAGAAGTTTCTCCGCCCGTGCCTTCATTTCTTTCCAGTCGATTGCCCCGTGGCGGAAAGGTTCACGGCCGATCAGTATGTTCTCGGCTACGGTGAGATTGGGACAGAGGTTCACCTCCTGGTAGACCGTGCTTATCCCCATATTCTGGGCATGTTGAGGAGATTCGGGTCTGATTTCCGAATCGTCGTAGATTATCTGCCCGTCCTCGGCACGATACACGCCAGTCAACACCTTGATCAGGGTCGACTTCCCTGCGCCATTCTCCCCCATGAGAGCGTGGACTTCGCCCGGGAATAGTCGAAACGAAACGTTCGACAGCGCACGGACGCCGGGAAATGTCTTCGAGATGTTATTCATGGAAAGGAGAGGCCGTGTCGAGTCTTGCATGATTGTCCCTCCCGGAAATGCACGGAACCGGCGCCCCACAACGAAGCTGTTGCGAAACGCCGGACCCTTTTTGTAACTCTTCGCTTCAGAAACGCTCTAGTATTTGCGGTTCGGGAATTCTTTCGCTGCGATCTCGGCCGGGAACACGCCTTCCTTTGTCACGATTCGCTTCGGAAGGGACTTGCCTGCCTTCAGATCCAGGGCGGCCTGCATGAGTTGAGGCCCGAGGAGCGGACTGCACTCGACCGAGCAGTTGAGCTTGCCTGCGATCATTGCTTCGAAGGCGCCTTTCACACCGTCGATGGAAACGATAACGATATCCTTTCCGGGAACGAGTCCGTACTCTTCGATGGCCTGGATGGCACCAATCGCCATGTCGTCATTGTGGGCATAGAGAACGTCGATGTTCTTGCCTTCGGCCTTGAGGAAGGCTTCCATGACCTGCTTGCCCTCGGCACGAGTGAAGTTGCCGGTCTGTGAACGAATGATCTTGTAGTTCGGATGCGACTTCATGATCTCTTCGAAACCGACCTTCCGGTCAATCGCCGGAGCGGATCCGACGGTCCCCTGAAGCTCGACGATGTTCACGGGCTTGTCGGTCTTCATGTAGTCCACGAGCCAATTCGCCGCCCGCCGTCCTTCTTCGACAAAGTCGGAGCCCATGAAGGTGACCCACAACGAGTCGTCTTTCACGTCCACCGCACGGTCACTGAGGATAACCGGAATACCTGCGGCCTTGGCTTCGCGCAACACAGTCTCCCATCCCGACTCGACGACGGGCGAGAACGCAATAACGTCTACCTTTTGCGCAATGAAGGACCGGATCGCCTTGATCTGGTTTTCCTGCTTTTGCTGCGCATCTGAGAACTTGAGATCTATGCCGAAGTCTTTCGCCGATTGCTTGATGGATTCAGTATTGGCTGTCCGCCATTCACTTTCGGCACCGATCTGTGAAAAACCAAGAACCAGTTTCTGGCCGGAGGCGGCCTGACCTGATGCTTCCGACTTGCCACCGGCAAATACCGATGAAACGCCCACTGCGAGCAGAATGCAAAGAAGCGCGAGCAATTTCCACGCTGTTTTCATGAATCTGTACCCCCTCTGAAGGTTTGTGTATCGTGCGATACACCCACAGATCATTGTAGGGGGAGTTATTGAAAACCGTCTTTGGACGAAAGCGTCATTTTGTGCACGATTCGACACACGCTCAGTACTTCCGTCCCGGCAGAACCTTGGATGCGACTTCAGCCGGAAACACGCTTTCGGAGGTGATAATGCGTGTAGGCAGGTCCTTCCCTTCCATGTAGTCTTTCACCGCTTTCATGAGCTGGTCGCCGAGAAGCGGATTACATTCCACGGTACAGTTCAGCTTCCCGGCTATCATCGCGTTGAAAGCCCCACGGGCGGCATCCACGGAAACGATGATGATGTCGGTTCCCGGCTTCAGCCCGTAGTCCTCAATCGCCCTGATTGCGCCAATTGCCATATCGTCGTTGTGTGCAAAGAGTACATTTATTCGGGAGCCGTCCTTCTTCAGGAACTCCCGCATGACCTTTTCCCCCAGTTCCTTGGTGAAGTCGGCACTTTGGGATTCTATGATCCTGAACTGCGGATGATCCTTGATGACTTCCTCGAAGCCGTGCTTGCGGTCGATCGCCGGCGCCGAACCCACGGTTCCCTGCAATTCGACGATATTGACCGCGCCGTGACCGTACATCTTGTCGATGAGCCACCGCGCTGCACGCCGGCCCTCTTCCACAAAGTCGGATCCCATGAAAGTAACCCACAACGAATCGTCTTTCACGTCTACGGCTCGATCGCTGAGTATTACCGGAATTCCCGCAGCCTTTGCCTCCTGCAACACATCCTCCCAGCCCGACTCGACGATTGGCGAAAATGCGATGACATCCACCCGCTGCTTTATGAATGAACGGATGGCTGTGATCTGATTCTCCTGGCGCTGCTGGCCGTCAACGAAGATCAGGTCGATCCCCGCCTTCTGGGCGGCGGACTGTATGGACGCAGTGTTCGCTATTCGCCACTCGCTCTCCTTCCCGACCTGAGCAAAACCGAGCACGATGCGACGATTTCCCGCAGCCACTGTACGGGGAGCCGGGGATTGAAGGCTTCCGGACTCGATAAGGCTGCGCGTAACCTTCTGAGTGCGCAGGAAAATCTTCTTCGGTATGCCATCCGCGTGGTGCAGAATATCGATCGCATATCGCACAGCCTCTTTCCCGCCGGTGGGGCAGATGAATGTCGCGTCGAGAATTCCACGGCGAACCAGGTCGATCCCACCGGACGGACCGGGAAGACCGTCTATTCCGACAAATCGAATTGCGTGTGCGTCGAGTCGCTCCGCTGCCCGGTAGGCGCCGTAGGCCATCGGATCGTTCTGCGCAAATACGACGTTGACATCCCGGTAGGCGGGCATCCTGGAGGCGAAGTTGTCTTCCGCCCGGTCGCGCAGCCAGTCGCCGCTAATCGTATCCACTATGTGTATGTTCCCGGCACGGGCAATCGCCTCGTGGAAACCCAGGCTCCTGTCGGTAACGGGGGGAGATCCGGATCGGCCGAGTATCTCGACAACCTTGCCTCCGCGATCGCCGAGCATTTCGACGACCTCTTTGCCGGCCTGACTGCCGATGAGTCGATTGTCCGGACCGATAAACAGCGTGTACTCATAACCCTCTACCGCGCGATCGAGGAGTATGACCGGAATGCGTGCATACGCTTCAGTAACAACGGGCGTGAGCGCTACTGCCTCGTTTGGCGAGATGATGAGGAGATCGATGCCGAGATCGAGCAGCTTGTGTACGTCCCTGATCTGCTTTTCGTTGCTGTCCGCGGCATCGGTGAATATGATGCGGACGTTTGGATAGGTCCTGGCCGTCTCCCTGATCTCCTCGCTCATGGTAATGCGCCACGGTTCGGTGAGATTGGCCTGAGATATGCCGATGAGGTACTCGACCGAATCGTCATGTGCCTGTCGCGAGCCGCAGGAGACGAGCAGCAGAGCAAGAGAAACCAGCAACGGAATGACGGACCAGAGACGTCGAGACAATCGGATCACGGCGTTCCTCCTTTCCGGTACTCTATGGGCGGGATACCGAGCACCCGTTTGAATGCACGGCTGAAATAGTGCTGGCTCGCGAACCCCACCATTTCGGATACCTCGTACAGCTTTATAGTCGGGTCATTGAGAAGCTGCATTGCGCGGTTCACACGGATCCGGGTCAGATACTCTATAAACGAGAAGCCGGTCTGCTGTTTCAGAATCCTGCTGAGATACCCCGGGCTCAGATGAAGATCTCCGGCCACCTCTTCGAGCCCGAGGTCGGTGCGGCAGTACTCAGAGTCGAGAAACTGCTGCGCCTTGAGAACAATACTCGCCGAGTTACCCTGTTCGTTCACGGTCCCGAGGAGAATATCGTATGCCTCGGGAATTGTTTCGGCGCCCCCGGAAGCTGCCACCTGCTCTACCCGTATGGCCTGAACGACGGAGCGGGTTGCACGGGACCGGATCAGTTCCGCCGCCCCCAACCACTCCTCTCCCGCGTTCCTGCGCGTTATAGCGACAACATTTTCGTATTTGTCCTGAAAGACGATAACCGGATCGAGTTTCGCGACCGACTCTTCCACAATGTGCTTCACCGCAAAGTGCATGAGATGCCGGTCGCGCGTACCGGTCGTCTCTGCGGCGGCAAAGCGCTCGAGGATGTGGACAAGGATTATTCCGGACGTTCCGTCCAAATCAATGCCAAAGAACACGAACTGGTCCGGCAGCTCCGCACGGTCGAGAGCTCCGGCTATCCATTCACGCACGAACTGTTCGCGAAGTCCGGTCATATTGCGCTCGAGCTGATCCCTTGCCCACTCGAGATACCGGTCACGCCTGCGGGACGCGGTGAGCTCCGCCTGCGCCTTCCGCACCACCACACCGAGGTGCTCCTGGTCGACTGGCTTCAAGAGGTAGTCGAAAACCCGAAGCTGCAGGGCCTTTTTTGCATAATCGAACTCGTCGTGCCCGGTCACCACTATGATGATGCAATCGGTGGTCACGGAGAGAATCTTCTCAATGAGATCAAGCCCGTTCAGGATCGGCATATTGATATCCACGAGGATGATATCCGGCGTCTTCTGCGCCGCGAGTGTAAGCGCTGCTTCCCCGTCCTCCGCCTCCCCTACAATCGTGGTGTCCGGGCACCGGCTCTCTATCGTAGCCCGCAAGCCCCGGCGGATCTTCGGCTCGTCGTCAGCTATCAGAACTTTCCACATGTTCCACCACCTCCCCGTAGATAAGCGGGTGAAGCACCTCGACAGTTGTTCCACAACCGTACGCGCTTGAAATGCGCAGCCCAAAGCGAGTACCGAACGAGAGATGGATCCGTTCGTTCACATTGAATATCGCGTAACCTCCCGCCTGCTGCCGTGCATCCTCTCCAGCCGTGTCGGGTTGCACGGACGCGGCCAGATTCTCTGCGCGCAGGTTCGGGCCGCGGAATGATTCTTCGTGACGGTTCAGCATTCGCTGAATGAATCCAAGCTTCTCTTCGGTCATCCCGACACCATCATCGGTAACTCTCAGGACGAGCATGTCATTACGCTTGAACACGTCTGTCCTGATGGTTCCGTGGCCGCGCCGTTCCTTGATACCGTGGTAGATGGCGTTCTCGACGAGCGGTTGCAGGGTCAATTTCAAAACGAGACATTCGGCAAGGTCCGGATCGGGGTCTATGAAGTAATCAAACTTGTCCTCGTAGCGCGCCTTCTGAATGACGAGATAGCTGCGTACGTGATCAACCTCCTCGTGGAGGGGAATCATCTCCTTTCCCCGACTCAATCCTATTCTGAACAGGTTCGTCAGCGCACCAACGAGATCAACGATGTCGTGCGCGCCGTGGTCCTGCGCCATCCACTGAATGGTATCCAGGGTGTTGTAGAGAAAGTGAGGTTTGATCTGCTGCTGGAGTATCTTCAGCTCCGACTCGCGCTTGCTCTGTTGTTCGTGATACACCATGTCAATCAACTTCCGAATCTCTCCTACCATTGTATTGAAACTGTTGCCAAGCTGCCCGATCTCGTCATGCACCCTTCCCTGGAAACGGATGGCAAGGTCTCCCCCTTCCACCTTCTTCATGAGCTCCTTGAGCTGAATCACGGGGCGCGCAATCGAGGTGGTGAAAAACAACGAGGCTATGACCGCCATGAGGACCGTCAATCCGGCAATTATCATCGAGTAGTAGCGGATGGTGTTTACCTGCTTCAGGATATCATTCAAGGAAAAAACACCGACCGTCTTCCAGCGGGTATACGGTGAGTCTTCATAGATCAGCTGGTACTGCGCTCCCTTGATCCACTTTACGACACTTGGTTTCTTCCCGGTGAGCCAGTCGAAACGCACGCGGTATACCACATTGTTCGTAGGCGCATAGACGGTATTGCCCTGTTCATCCGATATGAAGATAAAACCGGTATCGCCGAGAGTCGTGTTGGTAAATATGTCCTCCACAACCTTCAGTTTCATATCTATCAGGATGACCCCGCGGAAGTCGCCGGACGGACGATCGGTCACCGCTTTCACCACCGAAACAACCTCCTCGGCGCTGTACTCGAGGTTATTTCTGAGGTTCCGGCCGATCGGCCGTGGGTAGAGCTGAATTGTGTCAGGATCCAGAAGCGCCTGCTGATACCATGCCTCGTCTCGCATCGGGTCCCGCGCAATCCTCTGGAACTCGTTACTCAATATCCGGTCGTTCCCGTTAACAACGAGAATTCCGGCTATCTCCGGGTGCGCGCTTGTGTAGGTTGAAAGGACCTCGAGCGCTCCCTGTGAGCTGCCGGTGTCGTCAAGAAAGGCGTGAATCTTCGGGTCTCTACTCAGGTAGAAGGTGATGTTTTCCATATCGTGGATATAGAACTCGAGATTCCGCGTTACCTGGTGCAGCATCTGGACCGTGTGGCTCGTCGTCTCGCTTTCGATGGTTCGCGAATAGATAATCGGCGTCAGAATTCCGAGCGTGAGCAACGGAAGCAGAATGATTGCGAGGAAGGAAAATAGTAACTTTGATCGAATACTGTGCATGACCTGGTCAAGTCCCGCTGTGCTATGATAACCCGGTTAGCCCGGAAACACAACCGATCATAACCTGTTCAGGCTAACGTGCGAATGTCCGCTGACTCCCGTTCGTATTGTTGGTGCCGTTGGATTCAAGCAGCCGTGCTACAGCGAGCTCAGCCGGTAATCGCCTTCAGATATCTGTCGATCGACATCTCGACGCTCCGTTTTGCGCCGGACTGTACCACCTTGCCGAACCACGCCCCGTAAATACGGTCGAAAGCGAAGGGGCGAACAGCCTGTCCGATTCGTAAGACTGCGGTTCGATTGAGCGGTATCTGGTTGGGATAGCTGCGCATGAAGCTCACGAAGCGGCGATCGTTCACCACATTTATGATGTCGCCGCTCAAAAGCGCACCGCGCCCCTGCGCTCCGGCGGGCCAGTGAAGCACTGTGCCACCTTCGAAATGTCCGCCGCAGCGAACAAGCGTTATCCCGCCGGGGAGTGCGTGGGTTTCAGTCTCCCAGAACCGGACTGCAGGATCCGGACGCATTACCCATTGTCTGTCATCGGCGTGAAGATAGATCGGAATATCGCCAAACGCCCGGCTCCACTCAACCATGGACGAGTAGTAGTGCGGATGCGAGATGGCAATTGCGCTGATTCCCCCAAGAGCTTTGACGCCGTCAATGGCAGCCTTATCTGCAAGCGGTATACAGTCCCACAGGATGTTGCCCTCTTTCTGCTGAATGAGAAGAGCGCGCTGCCCGATGGCGAATGCCGGGTCGCAGCCGATACCGGTCAGATTATCTTCCTCGGTCTTGAGAACGCTCTTGTGCTCCTGAGCAAGCTGGTCCATTGTGGTCCACACTTGCCCCGAATGGCCGACATACTGGCGTTCGTCTTCGCAAATCGGACAACGCTCCGGCGGGACATCGCTCTCCGTGAACTGCGAGCCGCATGTTCTACAGATATAGTTCGGCATAGGCATTCCTCACAATAGACTCAAGTCACTAATATACTCAGCAGCCTCTCCAGCGGGTAGGTCTGGTCGGCAGCGCCTGGAGATAGACATCGAGCTGCGTCTCCGCCCGCATGGCATATCCGGCGTCACTTCTGTTCATTACGAAATTAGTTGATTTTTCCCATGGTTGAGGTATTCTTTACTTGATTAACCCACTCGGGCTATATCAAGGAGGACCAGTTGCCTTCATCACGGACTCGCCTGCCGCAATGGCCGCGTCTACGTGTCTCCGTATTGGTGCTCTCGCTTGCCCTGATATCTGCAGCCTCCACCGCCTTCGCCGCGGGCACTCCAACGGGTATCGTGGTTACGCCCCTTGTATCCTTTCCAATCGGCCAAAGCGCGGAGCTGTACAGCACCGGTTATGGCGCCTCACTTTCTGCTGACTTTCCAATACTCCCGGCACTTTCACTGGAAGGCGGGATTCGCTACTCCATCCACCCGACAAAAGCGCAGTCATCGCTTTCCCTGATCGGACTCGGGGGCGGAATCGGGACCTCTTTCAGAGTACTGCCTGTCCTCAACCTGGACGCCGCGCTCAACATCGGGGTGTACGGCGCGGTGTATGGACCGGAATTTGCGGCGAATCCCTATGCATCGGCGGACGCCGCTGCGCGTTTCGCCTTCTCGCCGTCGTTCAGTTTTGCGGCCGGCGCGGGCTACGACTATTTCCTGACTCGCTCAAACGGTACTTTCGCGGCGCTCTACAACGGAATACGCGCAACTGTGGGCCTGCAGTTCCAGCCCGGCATGACCTCACAGGCGCCTGCGACACCGCACCTGAAGGAAGAGAACCCTTTCTATCGGCCGATCTTTCCGGTCTTCTTCAAGTACTATGACCGGAATGCGTTCGGCAAGATCGTGCTGCGCAATGAGGAAAAGGATGCGATCTCGAATGTTACGGTGAGCGTCCTTGTGGATCAGTACATGTCCGGACCGCGGGTCACTGCGACATTCCCACGCATCGGCCGCGGCGAGACCGTCGAAGTTCCACTTACCGCTCTGTTCACGAACGCCGTCCTTGATATTACGGAACCGACATCGGTGTCCATCAAGGTGTCGACCGACTATACGCTGAACGGAGCACAGCTTTCCGTTTCGAGAAGCGATACCCTTCGTGTCCTCGACCGCAACGCACTCACCTGGGACGACGACCGCAAGGTCGTCTCCTTCGTAACCTCCCGCGATCCGACGGTACTTCAGTTCGCACGGCAGGTCACCTCCGCCACCCGTGAAGTCGGATCATCCGAGGTGAACGAAAAGCTCCGGACCGCAATGGCCATGTTCACCGCACTGACGCTCTACGGCATTGACTACGCGGTAGACCCGAAGTCCTCCTACGCAGACCTTTCGCAGAGCGATTCAACCGTCGACTACGTTCAGTTCCCTGTGCAGACCCTGCAGTTCAAGGCGGGCGACTGCGACGATCTGTCCGTACTCTTCAACGCCCTGCTCGAGGCGGTCGGCGTCGAGACTGCCTTCATCACCATTCCCGGCCACATCTACATGGCGTACAACCTGGGAATGACAGCCGAGGAAGCACGGCGGACCTTCGGAGATACCGCCGAGCTTATCGAACACGGTGGATCGATGTGGATGCCTGTCGAGGTTACCCTTGTGCGGCAGGACTTCCTGCAGGCATGGGCCGTCGGAGCGAAAGAGTGGCGCGATGCCCAGAGAGCAGGCAAGGCCGCGTTCTACCCGGTGCGGGAAGCGTGGCAGACCTACGAGCCCACCGGATTTTCCTCCGCTTCGATCGCCATCCCGATGCCCGCTGAAAGCAGAGTGTCGAGCGCCTACTCCGACCGTCTGTCCCAGTTCATCGAGCGTCAGATCACTCCCCAGGTCAACGAGTTGAAAGCGCGTATCACGGAGAGCGGCAACAATCCGCGCGTCGTCAACAGACTCGGCACGGTCTACGCGCGCTACGGGCTCCTCGATCGGGCTCTGGTTGAATTCCGGAAGGCCGCCGCAAAGAACTATGCGCCGGCCCTCATCAATATCGCGAACGTGATGTTTGTGCGTAAGGATTACGCCGGTGCACTCGCCGGCTACAAGCGCGCCAGCCGGGTCGATCCTACCGAGCCGCTTGCAACAGTCGGCATTGCCCGAACCGAGTTCGAGATGGGAGCATATGCCGACGCGCAGTCCAGTTACCGCCAGGCGGTGGCCCTGGCGCCCGAAGTTGCAGCCCCGTATTCCTACATTGTGAGCGAGAACCACGATGTGGGACGTGCGTCCTCCGCAACTTCCAACAACCGTGTGCAGTGGGGTGATTGATGAAACAGCGTTACCTTCTCCCGTTGGTCGGCTTAGCGGCACTCATCGCCTTTAGCGGATGTGAAAACAAGATCCTCGGCAGCATCGAGACTGATGTGCGGGCGGCGACAGCACCGAAAATCGCGGCAATAACCCTGAGCGTGGACGGAGCGACTGCAAACCCGGACGGTACGGTCTCAGTGCTTCCGGTTCTGGTCGGAAACTCACGTCAGGTTAATCTCACCGTAAGAAACTCAGGTTCCGGCGCTCTTGAACTCACCGGGACTCCGAAAGTCCTCCTGTCGGGCGACCCGGAGTTTGCACTTTCTTCGGCCGAACCGAGTTCGCCCCTGCAGCCCGGTGCGAGCGAGTCGTTTTCGGTGACCTTCCACCCGACCGCGGTGGGATCCTACTCCACAATCGTCACAATCGAGACGAACGTCTCGGGACTCAAGACCTTCCAGTTTACGCTTTCGTCCTCCTGCTTCACATCCGATTCAAATCCGCCGACCGGCAACATTGCAATCAACGGAGGAATCTCTTCTGCAACGAACAATCCCATAGTTCTTCTCAATCTCACGGCGACAGACGACAACGGCGTCGAAAAGATGTGGATTTCCAACGTCAGCGATTTTTCGCAGGGATCCTGGGAAGCCTACTCAAGCACCAAGTCCGGATGGTCGATCACGAGCGGCGTTTCGTCTGCCGACGGCACGAAGTACGTCTACGTGAAATACCGCGATGTGGCGGGAAACGTCTCCGGAACCTACAGCGCAAGCATCAAGTACGACACCACGAAACCGGTCGGCAATTCGGCGCGGGTGGTAACCGGATCCAGCGGAAGCTATTCATATCCAGATTACATTACCGGAACGTCCGTTACCCTTCAGCTCTCGGCAACGGACGCGACGAGCGGCGTAGCGCAGATGATGATTTCGAACGCAAGCGATTTCTCCGGCGCATCCTGGGTCACCTACAGCACCACGAGGAGCTTCACGCTCACGAGCGGATATGGTCAGAAGACCTTCTACGTGAAGTTCAGAGATGCAGTCGGATATGAGTCCAATCCTATTTCCGGCTCAGTCTACGTAGATGACGCCTATGAGGGGCAGTACGGAAACAGCAACGGGGAGGATCCTTACACGCTGTACACTTCGGATCCGACAAATACGTACTACTACAACAGTTCGAGTTCGCCGAGCGCACTGTCGGGTCAGTTCTGGACTCAAAATTATCCGGGATATGCAGTCCTGAATGATGTGGACGACTACTGGATGTATGTCAACGGCTCGAGCAGCGACACGATTTTCGTGGAAGCGAAGATCGCGAACGGAGGCGCGGGGCCGATCTATCTCGAACTCCTGAACCCAAGTGGTACCCACCTCGCGTACGGATCGGGCACGACCACGGACAGATCGATCACTTATTCACCCGGAACGACGCTGCCGACCGGATGGTACTACGTCCGAGTCTCCGGAGCCGCTAACTCGGGACAACAGTACAACCTGCTGTGGTGGAGCGACTGGACGGGAATTTGATTCCAACGGGATGTTCGAAGTATGGCGGCTCGGGCCCTCGGGCATCAGCGATTGTGTGTGATGCGAGGACGCCGGGGAAAAGGAGCTTGATGCCCGGGTCGCCCCGTCGTACGTGCGGATACCGATCGACAAACTCGAGGTTGCGGGCTGCATCGGATTCCGACTTCGTGTGTTACGGCGGGGACGTGTCAGTATCAATGCCGACATGGGATCGAACGTGTAGCTCTCGATTGACTTTCGAATATTCCCCGGGGGTGCGGCCGGTCATATTCCTGAAATCGTTCGTGAAGTGCGCCTGATCGGTGTAGCCGAGGTCGAGCGCGAGTGTAACAAGATCTGGCGGCAAATTCGCGTGCAGCGACTCCACCGCCTCGAGCATGCGGTAGCGGCGGATGACCCACTTTGGTCCGACACCGACATACTTGCTGAAAAGCGCCTGAAGTGACCGAGCACTCTTGCCAAATTTCCTCTCGACATACCGCACCATCGTTGCCTCGCGGTGTGAAGCGATCCAGTCGACAATGGTGTGTGCACCGGTGCAGGATTCTATACAGGTTTGCGGTGTTGGGCGTGCTGTCGCCGAGAGGCGGTCGCGAAGAAACGCATTGACCACTGCGATCCGGGCGTCAGCGTCTACTGCACAGTGTACCGCGCGTGCGAGACTGAGTCCCGACCCGCCGAAAGCATCGTTGACGTCTATTCGTTCGTCGGTGAAGCTGGAAAGCGGGCGGCCGATGAACGGGAACGCCATTCCGGGAAGAAACTTGACACTGAAAACTTCGGCTTTTCCGGTCGCAGTGTGTGCGAACCGACCGGTCATCACCCCTTGTACGTAAGATCCATCGGGCTCGAATACGATGTGGACACTCGGATAAGGCAGATTCTCCGATATGAACTTCTTACCTGCCGGCAGATCCCACGCTACAACCCAGTAGAACTCAACGAAATCAGCAAGATCATCCGACGGCACAAATCGCCGCAACGTCACGTGCCTGGCAAACTCCTCGGGATCGAGAATACCCTGCGCGTTTTCTACTCTCTCAATAGCCACAGCCGCATCCCCCGTTCGTGTTTTTCCAAGACCTCTTCGCCAGACAATATTAACCTGACTACAACAATAGTATATGCATAAGGAGGATCAATTATGAACGGTAAACTCCAGGCAGTAGCAAGGGTCGAGATCTCCGCAGACGCTTCGGCGGTGTGGCGTGCTCTGACCGATCCACAGATCGTCAAAGAGTACTTTTTCGGCACCCAGCTCGAGGCCGACTGGAAGACGGGCGGAAAGATATACTTCAGGGGCTCCTGGGAAGGTAAGTCCTACGAGGACAAAGGTACGATTCTTCGGGTTGAACCACCGCGCCTCCTGCGATATTCCTACTGGAGCAGTCTTTCGGGCAAGGAAGACATACCCGAGAACCATGCGAATATCACCTACGAACTTGCCGAATCGAACGGTTTCACTACCCTCACAGTCACACAGGATGGAGCTGATTCTGAGGAATCACGTGACCATTCCGCGAGCAACTGGAAGATGGTATTCGAGGGGATGAAGAAAATTGTGGAAGAAAGACCGGAGTCTCACCGGTAAGGACGCCCGGCTCCGGCATCCACCGAACCCGGCAGGAACATCACACTGAACCGGTTATGGAGTTGCAGCCGCGGACAGGTGTAACCGAGACGCGGTATCGCTTGACAATCGAGGGCAGCTTGGCCCCTCGACTGTTCCTGCGGTGATTCTTCTTAAATCGACCTTTCGCCACCCATGAATCATGGAGCGGGATTGAATCGCGAATAGGAATATTGTGGCCAACGGGTGTGCACAGAGGAAGCCAGGATGCGGATCCTACAAGATTCAAATGCATTGCCAACGGCGCATTTCGTTACGTCATCGAAGTAGCTCGCGTGCGATGCAGTGGCAGGGTCGGATGATGGAGTTCGAGGAACAGGAAAATCTCGCGGATAGAGGAACTGCGGATCAACTGGTCCCGATGACCAAATCGCTGCAAGACAAACGATCTCCGCTCAGCTACGTCGCGGCCTGAGAACAGCGGCACCTTGAACCCCGCACTGGAATTTCCTGCTCGTTCATGTCAGCGACTTCACTGATATGGGGC
>CAZKMA010000073.1:0-10829 GCA_964553615.1 uncultured Spirochaetales bacterium
CCTATGCCCTGCGGGATCTACTCAACGGATATCAACACGCTGCGTGATACTTCAGACTTGACCGATCAAATACGATTTTTCCATCAACCACTGTCAATTCAACCACGATGTCGGAAATCGACGATTTTGGAACGACGGTAAGGTCTTCCGAAAGCACAACAAAATCTGCGAGCTTACCCGCCTCAAGAGAGCCTTTCCGTTCCTCCATGAACTCGGCATGTGCGCTTCCGAGCGTGTAACAGCGCAACGCCTCCTCCACCGATATTTGCTCCGGGCTGTCCCGGTTCACCACATGATGAATGGAGAGTAACGGATCGCAGGTAGATTCTCCCGGAATATCGGAACCGAAGGAGAGCGCCACACCCGCATCCAGCAGTGACCGATACGGATATGCGTTTCGGGCACGTTCTTCGCCCAACAGTCTAACATCCTTTTCGGGGGTGCCAAGCGCCGAGGGTTGGGCGGACACGACCACGCCGAGATCCTTGAGCCGCTGAATATCCGAGCGTCGAATGAGCTGTGCGTGCTCCAGTCTCATGCGCAACGCAGGAAGATCCGGATGACGCCCACTTACGGCTTCCACCGCGTCCAGAAACTCGGTGATCGCCCGATCGCCAATTGCGTGGAATGCGCCTTGAATCCCGTTTTCCGCAAGCTTCGTAACGATCGATTCGATCTCTGCGCGGGACATTCCGCTTCCCCTGTTTCCGGGATCATCCGCGTAGTCATCCCAGAGCCAGGCCGTCTCGGTCGTGAATGTGCCGTCCAGGAAGTACTTCCACGGGCCGCGACGGACCCATTGGTCGTCGTAGGAGGGCAAAGACATGAAGGGAATGGTCGCAGGGATGACGCCGTAGGACCAACAGCCGAATCGTGCAGTAAGAGCGCCACTGTCCCGGAGTCGGGCGAGGGAGAATGCAGTGGGAACGTACCATGTGTTGTCTTGCACCGAGGTAATGCCGAGCCGGCGAAAATGATCCAACGCGGTCGATATCCGGTCATCGCGCAATGAGCGGGAGGCGTGCACGTCGAGAAAATGCCGGAGCATCAGAGGGTTCGACGACATCTCACGCAGGATTCCGGTTGGTTCGCGGCTGTCGTCCCGCAGGATGACTCCGTGTTCCGGATCGGGCGTGTCGCGGCCTATCCCGATGTCTATGAGTGCGGGTGTGTTCAGCCACTGGCCATGGCCTCCGTACTGCGGCAGGACCACTGGATTGTTCGGAAACGCCTCGTCCAGGAGCGTCCGATGCGGGGAAGGACATGCCGGATAGTCCCACCCGTAGCCAATAAGCAGCTCTCCGGGGCGCGGATTCGGATAGTGGTCCCGCAGCGTCTGAACAATCTTCTTCGCACTCAACCCTGCAAGGATTGGAGCACGTGTATGATCGCCCAGGATGACCGAATGGACGTGATTATCGTTGAATCCGGGAACGACAGTCCTGCCGCCCAGATCTCTCTTTGATGCTCCCGCGCCCGCCCGCGCCAGTGCTTCCCGGGACGAGCCGACCCAGGCGATGGAGCCGTCTTCGACCACCATTGCCTCGGCCCTGGGGAGCTCAGGGTTCACCGTTATTATATTCGCGTTGTGAAAGACCTCTGTTGCCATTTACGATAAATGGTAGCTATTGCCGCGCAGGAGGTCAAATGATCGATCCTGGGTCAGGACGCCTCGTCCACCGATCCGCTCGTCACGAGGTCTATACCGAGGTGCTGCCAGTCGTGGAGTACTACCTGTCCGTCGCAAACCGGCGCGTCCAGGACGATCCGTCTGCTCTCGCGCGCAAGCTCGAGCAGTTTTCCCTTTGGAATTGGCTGCGGCGTCCAGACTGCCACGAGAGGATGCATACCGCCACGCACGCGGACAGTTGTTGGAAGGATGCGGCGGGGATCCCTGATTTCCTGAGTTACGTACTCTACTCCGAGTTTGCACACGTTACCCGTCACTTCGGTTATATCGCCCTGCTCATCAATGCCAGCAGTAACCTCGCAGCCACGCGGGCAGCGCAAACAGATGATCGTTCTGTTTCCATGTTTGCTTGAACTCATAGACTACTCCTCGTGGATGACTACTTGAAGGTCCCTGCCTGCGCTCCCATGGATCGCTTTGGCAATCCGGTCGTCTACTTTCCGTATTATCATCTCGGCCGGGCGTGCATATTTCTCCCAGAATCCGAAGACCTCCTGTCCATCGTCCATGAGCGAAACACGCACCTTGCACTCCATCAGGGTTCGCGGACGAATGGTCAGGAAGGTCTCTTCGCTCCGCGATGCGGCGCTGTCCAGAGTTTGCGGAATTACGCTACCGACATTCAATCCGGCAGACAATGCAACCGCGGCCGATTCCGGACGCGAGTCGACGCCTTTCTGCGCGGCAAATTGGGCGGCGCTTCGTCCGGCAACTTCTCCAGCCTTGCTCACGTAGTCGACCAGATCGTAGATTCCGGTTACGTTTCCTGCGGCGAATATTCCTGGAACGGACGTCCGCATTCCCTCGTCCACTCTCGGTCCGCCGGTTCGCGACTCTATCTGCACTCCCGCCTGTCGGGAGAGTTCGTTCTCCGGAATCAGCCCGACCGAAAGCAGTAGACTGTCACAGGCAATAACCTGCTCCGTTCCGGGAACGGGCTTCAGATTCTCGTCGACTCTCGACACCTCTACCCCCTCGACCCGATCCTTGCCGAGAATATTCGTAACGGTCATGCTCAGGTGAAGCGGAATCTCGTAGTCTTGCAGGCACTGCACGAAGTTTCTCCGCAGTCCGGTCAGATAAGGCATGAGTTCGTAGACGCCGAGAACTTGAGCTCCTTCGATTGTCAATCGCCGGGCCATGATCATTCCGATGTCGCCGGATCCGAGAATAACGAACTTGCGTCCAGGCATGTAACCTTCTATGTTGACCAATCGCTGGACAGTTCCCGCCGAGTAGATGCCGGCAGCCCGCGTTCCAGGAAGGCGTATCTGCGCGCGAGTCCGCTCACGGCACCCCATTGCGAGAACGAGTGCGCGCGGGCGAAAATGCATATAGCCGCCGCTACTGCTCATTGCGTATACGTCCCGATCGGCGGTTATCTCCATGACAAAGGTATCAAGCAGCATGTTGACGCCCGCGGTCTGCGCTTTTCGCGCGTATCGCAGCGCGTATTGCGGGCCCGGAAGGTCCTGGCCGAAGTTGACTGCACCGAAGCCGTTGTGGATACACTGAGGCAGAATGCCGCCCGCCTCTTCGTTTCGTTCGATGATAAGGACTCGTTCTGAACCATGCTCACGTGCAGCAATCGCGGCGGCGAGGCCCGCAGGTCCGCCACCTATGACGATGACGTCGTACTCGATATTGGTCTTCATCGCTTTGATCCTTGCTCCGCGCTCGCAGCGAACAGTTGCGGGAGCTCCGGCTCCGGGAGTTCACGCTCCGGGAGTTCGGAAGCCGGTCCTTCAGCGTCCTCGGTTGATGGGTCCTCTTCCTTCGTGTCCCGATAGAGAAACCGCGAGCATTCACCCTTTTTTGTTACCGAGGTCATCGGTTCACCGACCTCACGTGAAAGGATATCAATGACACGACTGTAGTCGAACCCGCCCTGGCACCGCCCGGTGCCAAGCCAGCATCGGCGCTTGAGTGCATCATAGGTGCGAGCCGGTATCGGACCATGGATTTCGGCAACAACCTCCCCCTCGGTTACAAGCTCACACCGGCAGACTATCCGACCGTAACGGCTGTCCTTCTCGATGAGGTCGCTTCTCTCGGAATGACTGAGCTCCTTGAATCTGGGTCGCCTGGGTCGTCCCGGTATCCAGTTCGCCCTGGGCCTCAGAGTCTGCCCGGAATCCAGAACAAGCTTCACGACCTCTTCGGCTATGGCGGGGGCCGCAACGTACCCGGGGGACTCTATTCCCGACAGGTGGATCAGTCCCGAAATCGAGCCGGACGCCTCTATCACGAAGTCTCCGTCCGCCCCGATGCCCGTTGCCCGAATACCCGCAAAACTTGCAATAATGTCCCGTGCATCCAGGCTGGGAACGAGTGTTCGCGCATTTGCAAGAATTTCATCCATCCCCGCAGCGGTATTCGATGTGTCTGACCTCTGCTCAATGAGCTGTGCATTGGGTCCGATCATGGTATTTCCGTGGGTCGTCGTGGTGACGAGTGTCCCCTTCCCCTTCGCGGTCGGCAACGGAAACAGCACGTTCTGCACCTGGATCTTCGCCGGATCGAAGATGAAGTACTCGCCCTTTCTCGCTACCAACGAGAACTCCGGCCGGTCCCCGGCCAGGTGCATCAATTTGTCCGACTGAATGCCTGCGGCGTTTATTACCAGGTTCGCACGTATTTCTCCACGGGAGGTCATGACCCCGAGAACGCGACCGTGTTCCGACAGGAATCCGGACACTTCTGTATCGAGGAGGATTTCGGCGCCGTTCATAACGGCATTCTCCGCCGCGGCAATTGTGCCGCGAAAAGGATCAATGACTCCGGCGGTCGGAGTCCAGAGGGCGCCGGAGGTTTGCGGATTGAGGAGAGGCTCTTTCTCCAGAGTCTCCTGCCGGGAGAGTACGCGAAGACCGGATATGCCGTTCGCTTCCCCTCGCCGCAAGAGCTCATCGAGTTTCGGCAGCTGATCGGGTCCGAGTGCAACAATGAGACTCCCACATGCCAGATGCGGAACATCCAGTTCCTCGGCAATTTGCCACCACAATTCGTTTCCCCGTCGATTCATACGAGCCTTGAGCGAGCCGGGCTTCGGGTCGTGGCCGGAATGCAGAATTGCGCTGTTCGCCGCACTCGCGCCGGCGCCGATGTCATCTGCGCGATCCACCAGTGCAACCTTGAGTTCAAAACGCGACAATTCCCGCGCTATCATGGATCCTACGATTCCCGCGCCTACTATCACCACGTCAAAAAGGCTGTTATTCCGGAACATGGACACCTCGCGTCGAGCAATGGAACATGCCGGCACTATGGACCGGCTGCATGATTTTCCTTGTTGTATGATTTCATAGTACCGCAAAGTTGAACAAATGTCAATTGCGCATGTTACATTTGCTCACTTACGTCCGAGAGGCCGCCAAATCCGGGAATAACGCTTGCACAAACGATTGTTCCACGGTTAAATGGCGTATGCGGACCACGCCCGAGGTTCTTCGAGATGCGCTTGCGGTCGCGAAACTCTATTACTACAACAACCTGACCACAGAGGCGATAGCACGCGAATTGAACTTCTCCCGCCCGAAGGTTTCCCGATTGCTCAGGATGGCGCGGGAGACCGGCCTTGTTGAGATCCGCGTCCACGATGAAAATACCCACCTCGCCCCGATATCCGACAAGATCAGGGATGCGTTTCAGCTTCGTGAGGTGCATGTGGTGCCGGTTCCGGCCGAGCTTGGGGAGGTCATCTGGCTGCAGCGGGTTGCTCAGTATGCGGCGAACCATCTCAACGATGTCCTGAGCGAAGGACAGACTCTCGGTCTCGCGTGGGGGACTACGCTGAGCGAAATCAGTCTCTACCTGACGCCAAAGAGGATCGAATCGCTGACCATTGCACAGCTGAACGGATCGGGAAACACCTACGTTTACGACAACAGCTACGCTGCAAAGATCCTGCACAGTTTTGCCGAGAATTACGACGCACGGATGTTTCTCTTTCCGGTCCCGACTTTTTTTGACTTCCCGGAAACTCGCGCAGCAATGTGGCGCGAGCGGAGCATACGTCGAATCGTTGAACTTCAGCAAAATGCGGATGTCTTCCTGTTCAGCATCGGGTCGGTGGCCTCGGGGGTACCGAGCCACGTGTACGCGGGAGGATACCTCGAGGAGCGCGATCTGGCGGTGCTGAAACAGGAAAAGGTTGTCGGAGACCTTGCTACGGTCTTCTTCCGTGAAGACGGCGGCTCTGAGGGCATATCGATCAACGAACGCGCAAGTGGTCCGCCGCTCGAATTCTATTGCCGGACTCCACGCACAATCTGCGTTGTTTCCGGACGAGCGAAAGTTCTCGGCCTGCACGCCGCGCTCCGGGCAGGATACGTCAATGATCTGGTGGTGGATGAACCGACAGCTCGTCTTCTGATAGAAAGAATGGACGCGGAGCGGCGTGCGTCTCAGTGAGGGAGGAACAAGTGGACAAGAAATATGTGCTTGCGTTCGATGCGGGGACAACGAGTTCCCGCGCTGTCCTGTTTGACCGAGACGGACTGATTGCCGGCGTTGCGCAGCAGGAGTTCACTCAGATTTACCCGCGCGCCGGGTGGGTCGAGCACGATGCCATGGAAATCTGGGCCACGCAGAGTGGTGTGGCCCGGCAGGTCATCGAGAGAATGGGTGTCCAGACCGACGAAATTGCCGCCATCGGCATTACCAATCAACGGGAGACGGTGGTTGTCTGGGACAAAAAGGACGGTCACCCTGTCTGCAACGCGATTGTCTGGCAGGACCGTCGGACTGCACCATTGTGCGATGCGCTGAAGGCGGAAGGGTGGGAAGACTATGTGCGGGAAACCACCGGACTGGTCATCGACGCCTATTTTTCCGGCACGAAGGTGCGCTGGATTCTTGACAACGTCGAAGGTGCCCGGGAACGAGCCGAAGCAGGTGAGCTCGCTTTCGGAACGGTGGACTCCTGGCTGATCTGGAACCTGACCCGCGGAAAGGCTCACGTAACGGATTATACGAATGCAAGCCGCACCATGCTGTTCAACATCAATACCCTTGCATGGGACGATAAACTCCTGGATGCACTCAGGATCCCCCGGTCAATGCTCCCGGATGTGCACCCTTCCAGCCATCTGTTCGGACACACCGATCAGAAGACCTTCGGTGGTGCGAACATTCCGATAGCAGGCGTAGCGGGCGATCAACAGGCGGCTCTTTTCGGACAGGCGTGCTTCGAACATGGAATGGCCAAGAACACCTACGGAACCGGCAGTTTCGTGTTAATGAACACCGGCACCAAGCCTATTCGCTCCAAATCCGGCCTGCTGACGACCATTGCATGGGGCATAGACAACACGGTCAACTACGCGCTGGAAGGCGCAATTTTCGTTACGGGAGCTGCAATCCAGTGGCTGCGCGACGAGCTGCACATCATCAATGACGCTCGCGACACGGAGTACTTCGCATCCAAGGTTCCGGATACAAACGGTATCTATATGGTCCCGGCCTTTGCCGGACTCGGGGCGCCGTACTGGGACATGTACGCGCGCGGAACCATCGTCGGAATTACCCGCGGTGTGAACATGAGCCACCTCGTTCGTGCAACGCTCGAATCTCTCGCCTATCAGACACGGGAAGTCCTCGAGTGCATGGAAGCGGATTCCGGCATAGTAACGCGGGAGCTCAAGGTAGACGGCGGCGCGAGCGCCAACAATTTCCTCATGCAGTTCCAGGCGGACATCCTTGGGATACCGGTCATGCGCCCACAGATCATCGAGGCAACGGCACGCGGATCCGCCTTCCTCGCCGGACTCGCCACCGGATTCTGGTCCGACAAGAACGAGATCCAGAAACGTTTTGCCGTTGACCGGACGTTTGCCCCGCAGATGGACGAAACGGAGCGCGCGCGGCTCTTCAGAGGCTGGAAACGCGCAGTGGAGCGTGCCCTGAAGTGGGAAGAACCGGAATCCGAATAGGTGCAAGCGCCTGCAAAAAGAGTTTCGGGAGAATTCGACACATGGACGATTGACAGACGAACCGAGTGGGAGTATTGTGAGATTGGTTTATTGATTGAAACAACCAATAAAGTTGATACGATATGGACGAACGATGAACAATGACAGGGAGGATCCATGCAATCACTCGTTGAAAAAAGAGCACTCGAAGACTCTCCGTTTCGGCTCCAGTACGCTCCGTCGGAAAAGATCGGGACGATCGTTGTCCCGCACTTCCCCGCACTCGGAACTCTGACCGCATTTCGCTTTCTCGAGTGGGTCCAGGCAAACCCGGAAGGCGTCGTCTCTCTGCCAACCGGAAAGACACCGGAATACTTCGTGAAGCAGGTAACGCGGGTGCTGAACGGCTGGGACAGGCCCGAGGTCCAGCGAGAGCTCGGAGAATGGGGGATAGACACTGCTCGGCGCCCCACGACGCACGGCCTGCGGTTTGTGCAGATCGACGAGTTCTATCCGATCAACCCTCGCCACCACAACAGCTTCTACTTCTACGTCAATAAATTCTACATTGAGGGATTTGGAATAGATCCGGAACGAGCCCTTCTGATCGACGGGGAAACCATCGGTATTCCGGCGGGACGAAGTCTCGACGATGTCTGGGGAGACGATGCGGTGGATATTACCCTGCGCTACCGTCATCCCACGACAGAGCGTGAACGAATCCAGCAGAGCGTTCTCCGCGCCGTGGACGACTGGTGCGTGCACTACGAACAGCAAATCCGAGATCTCGGCGGGATAGGATTCTTTCTTGGCGGGATAGGCCCGGACGGTCACATCGGATTCAACGTCCGCGGTTCCGACGTCTTCTCGACCACCCGCCTTACACCGGTCAACTACGAGACACAGGCAGCAGCGGCGACCGATCTCGGCGGAATCGAAACGGCCCGCAAGCGGCTTGTCATTACGATCGGCCTTTCGACCATTACGCACAACAAGAACTGCACGGCAATCATCATTGCTGCAGGTGCCGCAAAGGCTCGCGTTGTCTCGGATGCGATTCAAAACGACAGAAATGTTCTTGACCCCGGCACATCGCTCCAGGAGCTGAAGAATGCACGGTTCTATTTAACCCAGGGCGCAGCAACCGGCCTTACCGAACGGCGCCGTGTTCAGCTCGAGAAGAGCGAGGACCTAAGCGATGAAGAGGCAATTCATATAATCGTCGACATCGCCGTCAAGCAGGAGAAGCGCATCATCGACCTCACCGTGGAAGATTACTCAACGGACGTCTTCGGCAAGTTGCTCCTTGATAAGACGGGTAAGGGCGGCGAAAGTGAACGGGTAACCGAATTCAACCGTTTCGCATCCGAAGCGCTCAAATCACGAATTGAAGCGGGAATGAACATTCGGCATGACCGTAAGTTTCTGCACACGGAGCCCCATCACGACGATATCATGCTGGGATACCTGCCGTTCGTCGTACGTCACATTCGCGAACACAGCACATCCCACCACTTTGTTACTCTGACGAGCGGATTCACTTCGGTGACAAACAAATACATGCTCACGCTGTGCCGGAAGCTGAAAGACGCGCTCGTGGACGATTCCTACGGGTTTCGGAAGCTCCAGGAGTCCGGTTACTTCGACCCGGATAACCATCATTTCCGGGATTATGACGTGTGGAAGTACCTCGACGGTATTGCCTCGGAATCCGAACAGATGAAGGAGGAGGGAAGTCTCCGTCGGCTCCTGCGCGACCTCATCGTGGTGTTCGAAGAGGCCGACATCGATAATCTCGGCGACCGGGTCGATGAGCTCATCAACTACTTTGAGACTCAGTATCCGGGCAAAAAGGATCTTCCCTACATTCAACAGCTGAAGGGCATGACGCGAGAATGGGAATCCGCCTGTTTGTGGGGCTATTTCGGCTGGGACGGGTCAGCCATCCACCATCTGCGTCTGGGGTTCTACAAAGGGGAAATCTTCACGGAAGATCCGACCTTTGCCCGGGACGTCGTCCCGGTCCTGAACCTGCTCAAGTCGACTACGCCGGACGTCGTCACCGTGGCATTCGACCCGGAAGCGAGCGGCCCGGATACCCACTACAAGGTTCTTCAGGCGGTGTCGGGAGCGCTGAAACAGTACGAACAGGAGACGAACAGCCACGACATCGAAGTTATCGGTTACCGGAACATCTGGTTCCGATTTCATCCGTCCGAGGCAACCATCTTTGTGCCGGTTTCGCTGAACATGCTCACGCTCCAGCATTCGTCTTTTGTCAATACGTATCTTTCTCAGCGCGATGCGTCCTTCCCCAGCTACGAGATGGACGGGCCGTTCTCGCAGCTTGCGCAGAAAATCCAGGTTCAGCAGTACGAGGTTCTGCAGACATGCCTCGGCAGAGAGTACTTCTACGAACATCCGAGCGCATTGATTCGCGCAACCCGAGGGTTTGTCTTTCTCAAATCGATGGGTCTCGAGGAGTTCTATACGGAATCGCTCGCGCTGAAACGGCTCACCGAATCTGAACACAACCCAATGGCAGGACAGACGAACGTTGCACAGGTGGGGCGCCCGATGGAGACGGACGATTCTGGAGAGGAGGGATGAGCTCGGGATATCCGGACGGGAGCAAACAGTTTCAGCGACAAGTCAACATTGCGCTTGTCATGGATGTCATCCGACGTCTGCAACCGATAAATCGGGCCGAAATAGCCCGGCGCCTTGGATTGGACCGGTCAACGATTACTCATATAACCTCCCGACTCCTGGATGAAAAGTGCATTTGCGTCCATTCCGAAGGCGATGCAACCAGTCGAGGCGGCCGAAGGCCGACCATGCTCGCGCTTGATCCGCAGTATGGTTGCGCAATCGGGATAGACCTGACCCCCGGGGATTGCCGGGCGACCGTGGTGAACATCAATGGAGAAACTCTGTGGCGCGGCACGCTCGAGGTCGACACCAACGCCGGCCACGGGTCAGCGACCGTTCGCGGCGCCATTGAAGAGGCCGTCCGTATTGCTGCGGATGCCGGCCTGCCAATCTTCGGCATCGGAGTCGCAGTTCCCGGACGCGTGTCTCCGGACAATGGAACAATTATCGAGTCACACTCGCTCGGGCTTTCCAACTTCGATCTGTTCGCGGATACCGCGGGCTGGCTCAGCCTCCCGCTTCTGGTTGACAACGATGCACGGTGCTGTGCTTATGGCGAGGCAGCCCTCGCCCGC
>CAZKMA010000073.1:10929-22675 GCA_964553615.1 uncultured Spirochaetales bacterium
TGGCCGGCGCACGGGACACAACTGCCTTCGCATCGCATTCGTCGTTTCTCTTCCTCCTCGGGAGTTTCCAGCACCAGGCACGCGGAATGGGCATTGGCATTGCGGTGGTCATTGACGGAAAAATCCACACCGGAGATCACAGTTCCGCCGGTGAGTTCCGCAGCAGCTCATGGCGAAGGACTCACCCGGGTCAGACGGGGATGAACGAAGAGCGGCTCCGTCGAATCAGGGATGACGCGGATGAGCTGCGGACACTCTTCTCGGATGTCCTCGGCGATCTCTCGCCGCTTGTGTCGGTACTCGACCCTGCAGATCTTATCCTGGGCGGAGAGTTTCGGCGAAGGCACACGATGGTGGAAGAGATACTGGCGACCGACCTGAAAGACGCGTACATTGGTGCCGAAACGCGCACCTGCAGAATCCGTCTCTCCTCCGCGGGCGAATGGGAAACCGCCACCGGAGCGGCGTGGATGTTCCTGGAAAACCTGTTTCAGGTACCCGTGCCGGCGCGGCTCCGTTCGGCCAATACGCTCGACTGGGAACAGATCTTCTCGCTTGTCGGTAATCGAACTACGGTGGGATCCGCATGAAGGATAATCTGACCGTCGGAATCGACCTCGGCGGAACAAACATAAAGGCTATCGCCCTGTCGAATGAGGACGACCGTGGATCGGTGCTCTCCATTCCGACTCCGTCGGCTACGGGAAGCGCAGGCGTAATTGACGGAATCGTAGAGGCGGTAGAACGCGCGGTCGACGAATCAGGCCGGGGACCTCTGCGTGCAATCGGCATCGGAACTCCCGGGCTGGTCGATGAAGAGCTGACTATCCGTGGCGCCGCGGTGAACCTCCCTGCATGGGAACGGTTTTCACTGAAGTCAATCCTGGAGAATCGGCTTGGGGTGCCGGTCCGCGGCGGGAATGATGTCGGACTCGCCGCAATTGCAGAGTATGAGTTCGGTGCGGGCCGGGGATCGGATGTCCTGGTCTGCATCTGGCTCGGCACCGGAATTGGTGGGGGCATCCTCATAGGTGGCGAGCCATTTCGTGGTCACAACGGTATCGGCGGGGAGATCGGTCATCTGGTGGTGGAACCAGGCGGGAGAATGTGCCGTTGCGGCCAGGACGGATGTGCAGAAGCCTACGGCTCGGCGACCGGCATGCTCACGACCTATCGTGAGCAGTTGCCTGAGGCCCAGGGGATCGTCCCAACCCTCTCTGATTTCTCCGATGCGCTTCGTTTCGGATACGAGAAAGCGGCGCAGGCAGCGCACACAATCTCCTGCACCATGCTTGCGCGCCTTTCGGGAATCGTACTCAACGCTTTTGCTCCTGACCGCATAGTGTTCGGCGGAGGAGTCGTACAGGCCGGCATTCCCATTCTCGAGCAGGTAGCGAGCGAACTTCCCCGATATTCGCTCCCGGCAACCCGCAAGCAGTGCGAGTTACGGCTCTCCACCCTGGGAGCGGAGGCGGGGCCTCTCGGGGCGGCACTGCTGGCACGTCGCTCGCTGCCGCTGCATTGAGAGAATCGGTCGGAAAAGCAATGGACCCGGAGATTTCAAAACAGCGATAATTGGGATACAATTCGGCATATGCTTGATCGGGCGAAATTGCTCCTGAAAGAGAAGTACTGTCTGGTCCATGTGCCGACACGGCACAAGGTGGATCGGTGGGCCCAGCTGACCGGCTCGCATCGCAAGACGGGACAATCGGTGGAACACGCGGGGCTCCTTGCAGCGAGGGCTGTCTTTCCCTATGAGCTGAAGGAATACAATATCTATGACGGGCCGAGGGTTGAAGAAATCCTTACCGAGCTCGAGCAGGATAGCTGACGGCAACGAGTCGGATGAACGCACACCCGGAAAAGGCAGAACTGAGACGCCTGGTCGACCGCCGATTGAAGGGCCTGTCGGAATCCGACCTCAATGAGGCGAGCAATTCAATTTCGATCTCTGTCCGCAAATTGCCGGTCTGGTCGGAAGCCCGAGTGGTGCTGACCTACCTGGCGTTTCGGCATGAAGTATCCACCATGCCGATTATTCGTGCAGCGTGGGACGCAGGAAAGACCGTCGGAATCCCGCGGATCGATGGACCAACGCTATCATTTCACGTCTATGCTCAACCCGAAGGCTTGGGTGTTGATCCGGAAGCGGCGAACCGGAGGCTCATCCGCCATCCCTACGGAATGAATGAACCAATCCCGCAGTCCCGGCAAATCCTCATACCGGCCAAAGCTGAGTCACCGCCGATTATTGTCGTTGTACCCGGCGTGGCATTTGACTCCTCAGGGGGCAGACTCGGACGCGGCAAGGGATTCTACGACCGCTTCCTCCGGGAACATCGCGCCTGCCTCTGCATAATTGGTGTCTGTACCCATGCACAAGTTCTTCCGTTCGTTCCGGTCGAGCCCCACGACGTCCGAATGGACTGGATCGTAACCGAACGCGCCGTCTACTGCGGGCCCGACGACACTCTTGATTCGAACCGAGAACGTCAGTAGATTTGTGGTGTAATAGAGCAACCCATACAATGGTGAGGAAGGGCATCGATGGCCAGAATTAAGTCGGCGTTAGAGGTCGCGCTTGAGCGTACCCAGGATGTTCAGGGGGACAAATCCAAGCTGGAGGAGTTCGACGAAAGACAACGGGGTAAGAAGATCTACGCCCAACTCACCACAGATCCCGACTTCGATGTACGTAAAGCACTTCAGGAAGTTCCACAGAAGAACAAGGATTGGGTCAAAGCAGGATTCTTCGAGGCAATCCTTTCAAATTTGAATCTGCCGAACGATGCAAATGACACCGGAAAACTCAAAACCCTTCGAAAGGGCGTCGAGTCCATCGTCAAAGACCGCCGAGCCGCCACCATTTTCGATCAGCTCGAAAAATTCTATGGACAGTACCTGGAAAACAAGACGCAGCTGATTGAGGCGGTACGCAAACAGCTTGAGGGACGACTTCGTCAGAAAGAAGAAGAACTCTCCCGACAGGCCGGCCGCAAAGTCCGCATAGATCCTGCCGCCGATCCGGAGTTCTCGCAGTTTCTCAAGCAGAACCTCGGCAATCTCCAGGCACAGTACAGCGAGGTCCTCGAGCAGGTCCGCACTGAACTCACCGACATGTGGAAGAAATCAAAATAGAACGGTAATCGCGGAATGGCCTTCGGCTACACGGCCGAAGGTCCCATGCGGTAGAACTCACCCGGCAACCGGTAGAAATACTCGAAAGACCTCTGCAGGCTCTCGATGGAAATCCGCTCGTCTTTACCGTGAATCATGGACGCAAAACTGCTGGTCGTCATTTTGCTGTCGTAGAGAGTGAACCCGCACACCCGAGAACCTCTCTGCCTCCAGTACCTTCCATCCGTTACACCACCCACGAGCATCGGCACCAGCGAGCTGCCCGGATAGAGATCACCCACGATCTTGGCCGTGGCCTGCTCGAGCGTGGTACCGATCTCGGTTGTGTTGGACGGAAAAAACTCCATGAACTCAATCACGATCTCGTCCGACAACGAACCAAGAGCCGTCCGCAGATCATCCTGCACCATTTCCACGGTCTGACCCGGCATTATCCTGATATCCAGCAGTGCCTCGGCACGGTCGGCTATGATGTTGATCTTCGAACCGCCCTGAACCACTCCCGGACTGATTGTCATTCGGCTCGCCGTGTGAAGGAATTTCGCCTCGCCAGGGCTCTGCCGGTACATTGAGCGAAGCACCGAATCCAGGCCCCAGCGACTTCCGGCGAGCAGCCGATGGACCTTCCCCCGAACCAGACCGCGAATCATCCGGCCGAACAGCGGAGTCATGATGATTTTCGGTTTGAAAGACGCAATCCGCTCAATGGCCTGCGCAATCTTGACAACTGCATTGGACGCGCGATAGGGAGTCGATCCGTGCCCGGCTTCCCCTCGGGTGCTGATCCGAACCCAGCAGACCCCTTTTTCGCCCAGGGTAATGGTTACCGCAGGTCCATCGTCAGTAGCAAGATGGAAACCGCCGAGCTCGGATACCATGTAGTCGGCTTTCACTTTCGGCCACAAATTCTCGACGAGCCACCGGGCGCCAAGGCGACCCGAGGACTCCTCGTCAGCGACGGCAAGAAAGAACAGATCGCCGGAGAGCGGGCCCTCCCGGGAAACGCGTTCGGCCAGAGCGGTAGCCATTGCGGATGTCATATTCAGCATGTCGACTGCACCACGCCCCCAGACGTGGCCGTCCTTTATTTCGGCCAGGAACGGATCAACCGACCAATCGTCGGCCTTCGCAGGAACAACATCCGTGTGACCCATGAACATGAGAGAAGGAGCCATTGGATCCGTGCCGGGAATACGAACCAGCAGGCTCTTGCGGTCCGGCAGAGGACCCATCATCTCGGATTCAATGCCGTACTCCGACAGGAACCGCTGCAGCGTCTCGGCAGAGCGTGTCTCATGACCCGATTCGACGGTTCCATCGTTCACACATCGATTCCGGATCATTTCCTGGAGCAGTGGGATCAGGCGATCATGGACAACCTGTGGCGCGTTCATCGAGGTGATGGTAGCACGGAAGATGTATTCATTTGAATACCGGCGTTGAGAGAGTCCGGCTATTTGATCTACAATGTCTTCACCATGGCAAACCAATCATCCGATGCGGATTTCAAGGCTGGAGAACGACGGATTGCGACGATCCTCTTCTCGGACATGAAGGACTTCACCGCTCTTTCCGAGTCGATGGACCCGGAAGAGATGGATAGCCTCATGAATACGGTCTTTTCCGGGTTCGAGGCGATTGTCCGACGCCATGACGGCTTTGTTGAGAAGTACATCGGGGACGCGCTCGTCGCGGTCTTTGGTGCGCACCGGATCCACGAGGACGATCCTATCAGGGCCGTCAACACCGCGCTCGATTTCATCGACGAAATGAAGAAGGTCAATCGGTCTCAGTCGGCACGCCCCCGCCCGATCAGCTTCAGAACCGGAATCCACACGGGTCTCATAGCAACGGGGAAAAGAGGCCGATTCGAGGTGGTCACCGGTCACGCAATGAGCGTCGCCTCACGACTCGAGGGTGCCGCGCCACCGAATTCGATATACATCTCGAGAGGCACGAAGGAACGATGCAGGAGCGAATTTCGTTTCTCCGAACCCATCGAGCTCGAGCTGCGCGGCAGAGAAGAACCGGTCATCGCCTACCAGGTTCTGGGACGAAACACCCACCCTCTCCACGATTTTTCGGTTTTCGTCGGACGAGAGCAGGAGCTTTCGCAGATTACCCGTGCGTATCTGAAGCACGACCCCTCGAAGACCGACGGATTCTCCATCATCGGAGAGGCAGGAGTGGGGAAGACTTCTCTTGTGAGTCGGTTCATCGATCGAATCCGCCGATTCCCGGATTTCTCTTCTCCCATTCTCTATGCCAGGGCACAACGCTACCGAACGCTGCCGTTTGCCGTTGTCACCGATCTCATCAGCAATCTCCTTGGACTGGACAGTCGGACGGACGAAGACGCCATTATAGGGACGCTGCGGGATACTCTCGCAGTTGAGGAAAAGAGCGCGCGGGCGTTTGCGGGTCTGCTTACCGGCAGCCAGTCGGGTTCACTCGACGCACAGTTCTTTGTCCACCTCTACGTTATCCTGCAGAGCATCCTTGCCGGCAGTCAAAAGAGCCCCTACCCCGCGCTGGTGTTTATCGATAACGCGGAACAGATGGACGTGCAGAGCAGAGACTTCTTTCAGTTCTTCCTGAAGAACTCGACGAGCAGGCCCTTCTTCTTCTTTTCCGACCGGAACGAACCACAAACCCTGTCGGAACTCTTCCGTGGCGTACGGACTATCCCACTGCTGCCGCTTTCCAAAGAAGAATCGAACGATCTTCTGCACGAGCTGTGGCCGGAGTGTCCGGACACCGAACTGGCCCAGACCATTCTCGGCAACGCGGCGGGAAATCCGCTGTTTCTGCGAGAGTACATCCGTTATGCACGGGACGCAAAGGACCTCACGGCCATCCCATCGACAATCCAGACGATCTTTCTTGCATCGATCGACACGTTCGAGCCCGCGATCGCCGATCTTTTGAAGAAGCTTTCGGTCTTCGCTCACTCGTTCAGCGTTGAAGATGCTGCGTACATCCAGGAACGCACTGACGCAGATCCAACAATTGTCCGAGACGCTATCGGTCTATTCCTGCACCAGGGAATAATAATTCACGAGAATGCCATATACCTGTTCAAGCACGATCTGTTCAAGAAGGCGCTCTACGATACGCTGCTGAACTACAACAAGAAGATTGTCCACCGGCTCATTGCGAATCGGATGCGGGAGGTCGGCAATCCGCACAATCTTCGGCTCATGTATCATCTGACTCGCGCAGGAGACGTGGAGGATGCGCACACGGTCCTCATGGCGGCTCCGGATCGGACGGTGAATATGGAGTATCTGCCATACATCGATACGCTGCTGACACACACCGGTGAACAGGACAACGATGCACGGATCCAGTATCTGTTCATGAAATCGGAAATTCTGTTCAACAACGGAAACACCGAGGAAGCCGATGCCATAATGAAACAGATCTTGCGCATCGCGGTCCAGCAAAAGAATTTCCAGTACATGGCCAATGCGTATCACCTCCTTACCGCCTACAACATGAAGTCCTACGGATTTCAGAAGGCATACTTCTGCGGTCGAAAGGCAGTCTCCTACTATGAACGGATGGGTACCCGTCAGACATCTGAGGCGAATGTAATCAAGATCATGAGCCTGACTGAACTATTGCGAAACAACGTGGCGGAGTCCTCCCGGCTCGTTGAGCGTCTTTCGGGGAAACCGTTTGCGCACTACATTGATGCAATAGAGGCGCGCGCGGAAAGATATCTGCTGACAGGCGAATATCGGCAGGCGGCCGACCTGCTGGAATACAGCCTCGGGAAGCTCGGAGAGAGTCGAGATGACCACTGGTTCGCGGTCCACTCACTGCTTTCCCTCGCTTACTGGCAGCTCTGTGACTTCGAAAAGATCAAGTCCACGGCAAGGCGGCTTCTGTCCGCCGGCGGACGACACTATTCGAACATTTCCCAGCTCCATGCGAATCTTGCGGTTGCCTGCCATTTCACCGACGAACCGGAACGCGTGGCAGAGAACATCCAGCAGGCGGAATTCTACGCCTACCAGATCCGCAACGATTTCGACCTCATCGACGCACTCAGATCCCTCGCCGTTGCGCTCCTGACACTCGGGGATACCGAAAAAGCGGCTGCGCTTGCACAGGAAGGTCTTACGATCGGACTTCGTCATTCGGCCTTCTACCCGGCGTTTTCCCTTCTGATGGTCCTCGCCGAAATTCATTACAATCGCGGAGAAACGGAGAACTGCCGATTCTTCCTCGAAGAGGCCGCGTTCTCCATAGAGCTCAACCCGCTCCTGCCGACTCGGGACATCATGCTCTACCACTATCTGAGGTATCTCACGGAACCGGGTGAAAAACGGATGGACTATCTCGAAACGGCCTACGGCCTGTTCGAACATGAAAAGGCGGAACTGGGTAACCCGGGGCTCGTGAGCAACTTCCTTGCAATGCGGTGCTTTTCGAAGATTCAGAAGGACATTGCGGTGGCACACGGGAATAGTTCCAGCGAAGGGGGCGCCCGTTGACAGCAGGAAGCCATCCGTGCTACATCTAGCTCAAAGTCAGGTCAGCCGGAGCTACGATCCATGGAACATCATGAAATCCTGCGTACTGTTCCACTCTTTGCAGACATCAGTGCGCAGCACCTAAAGGGAATAGCGAAATCCTGCTCCGAGCGGGTTTTCAAAAAAGGTGATGTGATTGTCAAACAGGGGAATCCCGGTATAGGGCTCTTCATCATTGTGGCCGGCAAAGTGAAGGTCGTAAAGACGCTCGATCACGGTCGGGAAATGGAAATTGCCACTCACGGCCATGGCGAAGTCATCGGCGAAATGGCGGTTCTGGACGGTGCCCCGCGTACGGCGAACGTCATAGCTGTGGAAGATACGACCTGCCTCGTTCTTGCTTCCTGGGCATTCAACTCATTCATGGAATCTCATCCCGAAGTTGCATTGCATGTACTCCCGATTGTTGTGCGACGCTTTCGAGAAACCAACGAAGCGCTGATAAATCTGAAGTCAGCGCAAGAAACCTGAAATCGCATTCATGAAACTCTTCCCTGGACGTACCGTTCGCATTCTCAGCGTAGATGGTGGCGGTGTTCGAGGACTGATCCCGTCGCTTGTGCTGGAGGAGATACAACGGAGACTCCGGGAACGGGGGAAAGGTCGCCCGTTCTTTCAGTCCTTCGACCTGATGGCCGGGACTTCCGCCGGAGGCGTCATCGTCCTTGGACTCTCCCTGCCGGCACTTGAGAAAGACGGTACATTTGCACGCAATCGTGCGGCACTCGACATAAGCCAGATTACGGCACTCTTCTCCGAGCGCGGCCTCGAGATATTTCCGCGCGGCCACTTCGCGAATCTCCGTTCAATTGTGCAGGCGTTCGGAGAGAAATACAGCGCGGGTTCTCTCGAAACAATACTCAGCCGCATCTTCGGGGACGCAACGGTCCATGACGCGCTCACCAATCTTCTGGTAACGAGTTTCGACGTTGAAAACCGTACTCCGCACATGTTCAAGAAACGTCCGAAGCAGAAACACAAAACCGACCTCAATTTCTACATGCGCGATGCAGCACGGGCAACCTCCGCGGCGCCGACATTCTTTGAACCTGCGCTCGTTGAGACAGTTCCGCCGGCGGGGACGAGTTTCTGCCTGGTGGACGGAGGCGTATTTGCGAACAATCCGGCCCTCGCTGCATACATAGAAGCACGCAAAATCTTTCCCCATGCACGCCATTACATGATCGTATCTATTGGTACCGGCTATGCCGAGCGCAGGTTTACGTACGAGAAGATCCGGGACTGGGGTTATCTGGACTGGATATCGCCACGAAACGGTGTTCCGCTGTTTTCCCTGGCAAGCGAGGGCCAGAGCGTTGCGGTGGTCCATCAACTTTCGAGGGTCCCGGACGTTGAATTCTACCGGGTAAATGGACCGCTGTCGGGCGGAGCAAACGAGTCAATAGATGACGCGAGTTCAGAAAATATCTCTCGTCTCACCGCGGCGGCAATGGATATTATCAGCAACAACGACGCCGTCCTTCAGAAAATCTGCGATCGTCTTCCCGGACCATGACCTTTTCTGCGACTCCGGTTGTCGGAATACGCGTTTTTATGGAACAATCACCTGTCTCTCAACACAAACAAATCAGAGGAGTTACGAATGGCCTACGAAAAAACTTTTGCAATGCTGAAACCCGGAGTCCTTCAAAGACGGCTCGTGGGCGAAATCATCTCCCGCATAGAACGGAAAGGGCTTCAGATAATCGGCCTCAAGCTCATGCAGATTGACCGCAATCTCGCCGAGACCCACTATGCCGAGCACAAGGAACGGCCGTTCTTCGGGGAGCTTACCACATACATAACTTCCGGGCCCGTCGTAGCGATGGTGATTGGCGGAGAGAGTGCGATATCGATGATTCGAACGCTCTGCGGCGCAACAAAGGCAGATCAGGCAGCACCCGGCACCATTCGGGGCGATTACGCACTGGTCACCGGAATGAACATCATTCATGCATCCGATTCACCGGAAAGCGCATCGCGTGAAATTGGCCTGTTCTTCAAGGAGAATGAAATCCTGAGCTACGAGGATACGAATGCCCGCTGGACGTACTGATTTCCAAAGCAATCGGGCCGCCACGTCGGGCGGCCGGTCCGGTCCCGATGCGCCACGATGGGATCTTTCCGCGATCTACCCGGACTTTGAAAGCGACAGCTACCGCAATGCGAAGAAGAAGTTCAAACGAGAGATCGCAAAGTTGCAGAAAATCGTTCAGGATAATGAAATTCGAAAGAAGGATGCCGCTGCGTGGCTTCTGTCCTGCATCAAGCTGCACAATTCCACAACGGATCTTGCCGAGAATCTCGAAGCGTACGCATATACCCAGTATTCGGTAAATACCCAGGACAAGACGGCGATCGGCGAGCTCAACAGCCTGGAGGAGATTGGTCTTCCGCTGCGCAGCGCAGCGGTAACGTTCCGAAACGCGCTTGCGGCCATCCGCAAGAAACTACCTGGAATAGTAAAGAGTAATCCGAAGTTGTCCGAGTACCAGTTTTTCCTTGACGAGGAGTTGAGCCTCCGGGACAAGCAGATGACGGAGGCGGAAGAAGATCTGGCGGCCGACCTCTCCCGGCCGGGCGGCGATGCATGGTCACGATTACAGGAGACCATTTCCTCAACCATGACGGCAACCTGGAATGAGAAGACCAAAGAGACGAAGACCGTCATCGAGCTTCGGGGACTCGCCTACGACGCAAACCGGAAGACTCGAAAACGGGCGTACGACCTCGAGCTCCAGGCCTGGAAACAGATGGAGATTCCCCTTGCAGCCGCATTGAACGGTGTAAAGGGATTCTCTATCATCCTGAACTCGCGGCGAAACTACCGGTCAACGCTCGAACGCTCGATCCTGCAGTCACGGATCAACAACAGGATACTCTCATCCATGATCGGCGTCATGGAAGAGAGCCTGCCGGTATTCCGCCGCTACCTCAAGGCAAAGGCAAAGATGATAGGCGTTCCGAAGATCGCGTTTTTCGACATCTTTGCGCCAGTCGGCCGGTCGACACGAACATGGACGTTCACCGACGCCAGAGGGTTCATCATAGATCAATTCTCGAAGTTCGCGCCGGAGCTCGGCGAGTTTGCCCGGAAGGCATTCGACGAGAATTGGATTGACGCAGAGCCCCGCAAGGGAAAAGCCGGAGGCGCCTACTGCCAGAGCTTTCCGCTGGCAAAGGCCAGCCGCATCATGGCGAACTTCGACGGCAGCTTTTCTTCAGTCTCCACAATTGCGCACGAGCTCGGCCACGCGTATCATCATGATGTTCTGAAGAATGCGTCGGCAATCCATCGCGGCTATCCGATGACCCTGGCCGAGACCGCATCGATCTTCTGCGAAACCATCATATTCAACGGTGCACTGGCAACCTCGACGGGCGCGGAGAAGATCACCATCCTTGAAACGCTGCTTCAGGAGGTCACACAGGTCATCGTAGACATCCTGTCGCGTTACAAGTTCGAACAGCGCGTATTCGAAAAGCGGGCGGAGCGTGAGCTGGCACCGGATGAGTTTTCCGAACTGATGACCCAGGCTCAGAAAGAGACCTATGGCGATGCGTTGGATGAGGACTTTCTTCACCCCTACATGTGGGCGGTGAAGGGTCACTACTACCGCCAGGGACTCGCGTTCTATAACTTTCCCTATGCGTTCGGACAGCTGTTCGGGCTGGGTCTGTACGGATTGTACCGGCAACGCCCCGAGGGATTCTCACAACGGTACCGGAAACTGCTCATCCTGACCGGAAAAGCTTCTGCGCGTGATGTTACCCGTGAGGCCGGTTTTGACATAGAGGGCCGGAGTTTCTGGCGGGAAGGTATCCGGTTCATCGAACAGAAGGTGGAGGAGTTCGAATCCTTCTGAAGTATCAACAACCGTGTTGATAAGCAGCGGAACCCGACGAGGAGGCTGGACAATTTCGTGCTATTTTGGTAGAGTTGCGGCCACACGAAAGATCAAGTATGGCGCCGTACCCAAGTGGTAAGGGAGAGGTCTGCAAAACCTTTATGCACCGGTTCGAATCCGGTCGGCGCCTGTCTGCTCACAATGTTCGGCCATTCC
>CAZKMA010000074.1:0-3036 GCA_964553615.1 uncultured Spirochaetales bacterium
AATAAATTGAAAAGATGCCTCGACGCGGAGGGCCTGTTTCGGCACAATCTACTGGTTCATCTTGAGGAAAGGAATGGGACAACCATGGAGTTAGGCGAACAATACTACTCTGAGGAAAACTTCGAAGATATCGACCTCGCAGCTTCGAATATCTCTGGTAAGGAGCTCTGGCGGTGTACCTTTCGCAACTGTAACCTGTCCGGAGCAGACTTCACCGGCACGTCTATGGAATCATGTACGTTCGAAGAGTGCAATCTGAGCAACGTGTGTGTCGATGATGCAAAGCTCTCCGGCGTCGACTTCGAGAAGTGCAAGTTGCTCGGAATACGGTTCTACAAGTGCAGTCAGATGTCGTTCGCAATCAACTTGAATGGATGTACCTTGTCGCTGTGCAACTTCTCCGAAGTCAGGATGAAACGGGGCAGGATTACCAGTTGCGCTCTTGACGAGTGCCATTTCCAGAATGCGTTTCTTGTGGATGCGGATTTCTCGCACTCGACGTTCAAGAATACGACGTTTCACAACACCAATCTGCAGCGCGCGAACTTCATGCAGGCAAAAGGGTACAACATCGATCCGCGGGTCAACAACGTGCGAATGGCCATGTTCTCAGTACCCGAAGTGCTGAACCTCCTGAGCGGCTTCGAGATCAAAATCAAGTAGGACATTCCGTATCCGGGAACGGATTCCCAGGACAGGTCACCACGATCGGTGGCACGAAATGATGCACCGGGCCCGGGTCGATCCGCCACTCTCGGGATGGTCCATTTGCAAACCGCGTCCGTCACAGCCCGAACTGTTTGATCTTGTAGATGATAGTGCGCCGGCTGATACCGAGGTCCGCGGCGGCCCTGGTTCGGTTTCCGTTCCACTTCTCGAGCGCCCGGAGGAGCGCGTCACGCTCGATCGCGGCCATGGAGGTGAGCGGTGCCGCGTCGGCTGTGCCCAATTTGGATGCAGAATCCGCAGGCGTGTGCAGCGGCGGGGCAGGGCGGTATACCGGCGCTCCCGGTGGATCTCCCATGCTCGTGCTTTTCAGATCGAGGTCGGCCGCCATTATGTGGCTGTCCTCGGAGATAACCGTTGCGCGCTCGAGGAGGTTTTCGAGTTCGCGGATGTTGCCGGGGAAAGTGTAGTTGCCCAGGGCTTCAAGGGCGTCGGGGTCGAGAGTTTTCAGGGGGCGGCCGGTGCGCTTATGGATTTTCCTCAGGAAGTGGCCGGCGAGGAGCGGGATATCTTCGCGCCGATCGCGCAGCGGCAGGACGTCGATTCGCATGACGTTGAGCCGATAGTACAGGTCCTCGCGGAATGCCCCGTCACGAACGAGTGTCTCGATGACACGGTTGGTAGCGGAGATGATTCTCGCGGCTATGGGAATATCGCGGACTCCACCAACGCGGCGCACCTTCCGCTCCTGGAGCACCCGCAGAAGCTTCACCTGAAGTGGCAGAGGCATTTCGCCGATCTCGTCCAGAAAGAGGGTGCCGCGTTCGGCGAGCTCGAAGAGGCCGGGCTTGCGCGCCTCCGCGCCGGTAAACGCACCCCTTTCGTGACCGAAGAGCTCGCTTTCCACGAGAGTCTCGTGGATTGCGCCAATGTTCACGGCCACGAAGGGTTCAGCTGCGCTTGCGGAGCGACGGTGGATCTCCCTTGCTACCAATTCCTTGCCGGTTCCGCTTTCTCCGGTAATGAGGACGGTAGCGTCCCCCGGAGCAACTTTGTCGATGAGCTTCTGAAGCGCACGTGCTGCCGGTCCATCGCCTATGAGTCCGGTTTCAGTGGTATCGGTACGGGAACCTGCTTCCACGAGGTTCTCGAGCGTTCGTCGTTCCACCACGGCGCGCACTTTCAGGATCAACTCGGTCGGATCGAACGGTTTGATGAGATAGTCGTTCGCGCCGGACTTGAGTGCTTTCACCGCGTCGTTCACGTCGCCGAGCGCCGAGATCATGACAACCGGCGTGCGAAGGCCCTCGGATCGCATCCATTCGAGGAGCATCTGGCCGTCCATAACCGGCATCTTCAGATCAAGGACGACCGCATCGAAAGGTTCTTCGCCGAGCGCCTCGGCGCCCTGCCTCCCGTCTGCGGCGAGGACGGAATTGATACCTTCAAGCTCGAAGAGGCGCTGAATGGATTCCCGAATATTCTTTTCGTCATCAACAATCAGCACTTTCATGATGCGGTCCGAGGGATGTCGAGGCGCGCCCGCATGCCGCCGCCGGGCCGATCCTCAAGTGTCACGTCTCCGCCTGCAGCTCGGGCGAACCTGCGGCAGATAGCAAGGCCGATTCCGGTTCCGCGGCTCTTCGTCGTGAAGAACGGGTCAAACGCCTTCTCCCGGTCGCGAGGCTGAATGCCCGGACCGCGATCGAGAACGTCGATAAGGACATGCCCGTTGTTAGAGGTCACCTCTACTGCAACCTCTTCCTGCGGTCCTCCGCTCTCGAGTGCGTTGCGAAGAAGGTTTTCCATTATGGACCGAAGGCGTTCCGGATCTATCCCGACAGTGCCGGGGGATGTGGTGTGAGCGTCGGTTAAGGAGACAATCTGTCTCCCGCACAGACGCATTGCGGTATCCGAAACAATATCGAAGGGATTGAGATCCGTCGGGTTTCCCTTTGGATCGCGAATTACATCGTTGACCCGCATGCTGAGCTGGGACAGCCGCTCCACTTCATCGTCTATGATGGCAAGCTCGCGCGCGCCTTTCCCCGCGAGGCTCCGCTCGAGGATTCCGGTCTGGAGCCGTATTGCCAGAAGGGGATTCTTGACCTCATGTGCCAGGGTGCTTGCAGCGGTGCCCAGCATGACGAGGTTCTTCTGGCTTTCGGCTTCCTGTCGGTATTCGGCGTTCCTCATGACCAGGAGCCACACGGACCCGACCAGAAGCAACAGAAGCATTTCAGAGATCGGGAAGAGCAGAGTCTCGAGACGTTTCTGCTGCCAGTATCGAGGCTGCTTGATTTCAAAGTACATGAGGTCGGCCTGTCTGAAAATGGTGGAGGTGAATGAGTTCTCATGACGCTCCTGCGG
>CAZKMA010000074.1:3136-4785 GCA_964553615.1 uncultured Spirochaetales bacterium
TCCTGCGGCGGCCGCGCACCCGGGGGCGGAGTCTCGCGCGGCGGCCGAATAGGCCGCACAAGCACGATCTGTGAATTGTCTTTCGAGTTCCCGATGTACATCTCTTCCAGATGACCGGTCGCTGCGCCACCGGAAAACTCAACAGACGGATGGGTATCCGGCGCGGTGCCCCAGGTATAGAGCAGATTCCCGGACGCGTCAAAAACGCTGATGCCGACGACCTTCCTCTGAAGCACGGGTATGTCCTCTACTGCCGAACCGAAATTGTCGTAGTTTCGGAGGCTCGAAAAGAGCACGTTGATGGTCCGCTCGCAGTCGTTCTGGCTCTCGAGCAGGTTGCGTGCGTTCATTCCGCGGAAGATAACCACGGTGAGCCCGGAGAAGACGGCAAACGCGAGCGCGGCGATCAGGATAGAAAGCACCCGAGTTTTAACAGACACGGCGTACATCGTCCTTGCAGGGTATCACGGGATAAGCCTCACAAGCAAATCATCGGCTTCAATCCCGGCGAGCGAGCGGAGGGTGGAGAGACCTGCCAGGAACTGGTACTGGGCCGAAATCAGCGATGAGCGGGCGGTGCTCGCGAGCTGTGCTGCATCTGACAGGTCGGCAGGCGATACGGTGGACAGCTTGTACTGCTCCTGTATGTTTCCGTAGTAGCTCTGCGCGTATTCAAGCGCCTTCCGCGATGCGGTGACCGATTTCGCAGCGGATATGACGGTAAAGACCGCCTGCTCAATGTCAACATTGGTCGTCCGCCCGGTTTCTGAGAGCGCGAGCGTGGCCTGTCGTACGGCGATCTTTTTTGCGGCGACTGTAGTGCTTGTGTTCCACAGATCAAGCGGCACCAACACCGATACGGTCGCTGAGCCCTGGAGCACACCCTGTATATCCGTAGAACCGGAGAGCGACGCGCCCACCGAGGGAAGGTAGCCGGCGTACGCGAGATCCACATTCTTCTGTGCCCTATCTACTGCAAGGCCCGCCTGTTGCACCGACAGATTGTTCTGCGCTGCCGATGCTTCGACATGGGCTATGAAGGTCGCTGCCTGCGCATCGGTCAGGGTGGCGACGTGCTGCATGAGCGCGTCCGAAGCGGCCGTGTCCACCGGAGACAGCGCTACCGGCAGCGACAGGCCGGTGAGTGATGTGAGGGCACGCATCGCCGCGCTCAGGCTCCCCTGTGCCGAGACAAGGGCGGCCTCGCCTGCGGCGACAGTAGCATCCTGCTTCATAAGGTCGACCGGAGAAATCATGCCGGCCTCGAACTTTGCGTGCGCGAGCGACTGGCTCGCCTTTGCGCTGTCCAGGTCGCTCTGTGCCGCCGAGACGGTGGCGGACGCTTTTGCCGCATTGTAGAATGCCGTATCTGTTGCATCGAGCACGCTGAAATATTCGGCACGCGCGGCGGTCCGGGCTATCGATGTCGAAATACGCCCTATTGCCGCGAGCACGGAGTATGTGCCGTCAAAGATCGTCTGCTTGATCGCGACACCCGCGGATGCGCTCAATGTCGGTCGCGTTGACGGTGAACTGGTCGAGTTTGATTGTACGGCGGCGCTTCCGGCGGCGGAGGCGGAAATCGACGGGAGAAGCGCATATGACTGCAGCTTTTCTTCGAGTCTCGCCGCATCCACCGAGGCGAGAGC
>CAZKMA010000074.1:4885-19464 GCA_964553615.1 uncultured Spirochaetales bacterium
GCGCATATGACTGCAGCTTTTCTTCGAGTCTCGCCGCATCCACCGAGGCGAGAGCTCCTGTCACAATGAGTGCGATTAGAAGCAATAATTTTTTGTTCTTCATGATTGCTCTATTCAGTTATTCGTACCGCAAGGCGTCGATCGGGTAGAGGTTCGCCGCCTTTCGTGCGGGATAGTATCCAAAGAAGATCCCAACAATCGCTGCAAATGCTGCTGAAGCGACCACTATGCCGGGTGAGATGATGGCTGCGATGTGGGCCCACGCGCTCATTATCCAGACTATCCCGATGGCAAGAAGAATCCCGATTGCGCCGCCGAGCAGACTCAGGATGATCGCTTCGGCCAGGAACTGCATGAGGATATCGCGCTTTCGCGCTCCGACCGCCATCCGTATTCCGATCTCCCGAGTCCGTTCCGTTACCGATACCAGCATGATATTCATAATGCCGATTCCACCGACCAGGAGGGATACGCCGGCGATCGCTGCAAGAAGCGACGTGAGCGTCGATGCGGTCGATGATGCGGTCTCGATAATCTCCGACTGATTCATGACGTTGAAGTCCGCGGCTGCGGTCGTCGCGATCTTGTGCGCTTCCTTCAGTATTGTGGTCACCTCTGTCTGCGCCGCACTCATGAGATCTTCCCGCACCACGCTCATCTGAATCGATCCGAGGTATCGGTTTCTGGAGAGACGGGTAAGCGCGGTTTGCAGCGGCACCATGACAACGTCGTCCTGATCATTGCCCATGCCATTGCTGCCTTTGGTCGCGAGAACGCCGACTACAGTGAACGGGGTGGTTCCAATACGAACGGCCTGTCCAACTGGATCCGTCGTTCCAAAGAGCTTCGTGGCAACGGTGGACCCGAGGACGGCGAATTTGCTGCGGTCCGTGTCGGCCTGGGCGGTGAAGAACACACCGGTATCAACGCTCCACTGCTTGATGAGAAGATAGTCAGGCTCCACCCCATAGACCGTAGTCGACCAGTTGGTGTCGGTGTCTGCACTGCCGCTCCCGCCGATGACATTTTCCGTCAGACGCACTTCGCCCGAGATTGCCGAAAGATAGCTCGCCTCGCTCCTGAGGGTCGTAATGTCATCCAGCGTGAGGTGGTTGACCTGACCGGGACTCCGGGCGGGCATCACCATCAATAAGTTTGTGCCCATGGCAGCAATTCGCTGCCGGATCTGCTGCTGTGATCCCTGGCCGATTGCGACCATGACAATCACGGAGCCCACCCCGATAATTATGCCGAGCGATGTAAGGAAGCTTCGAACCTTGTTCCGGAGAATACTCCGGGAAGCAAGCGAGACGATTCTTCTCACGGTCATACTTCCACCTCCGTGAATCCGCGCTCAAAGATCTCATTCTGTTCTTTCCATTTTCCGAGATCCGCCGCTGCACGGTTGTGGCTTTCGACAGGCCGGTCTGAGACGATGGCACCATCGCGCATAATGATGATGCGTTTCGTGTAGGCGGCCAACTCGGGTTCATGCGTCACCATAACGATTGTCTTGCCTGCCTCATTCAGCTCCTGAAACAGACTTATCACCTCCAGGGTCATCTCGGTGTCCAGGTTGCCGGTCGGCTCATCGGCGAGGATAAAGGCCGGATCGTTGACCATTGCCCGTGCAATTGCCACCCGCTGCTGTTGACCGCCCGAGAGCTGCGCGGACGTGTGCCCGTATCGATCGCCGAGGCCGACGGCGGTCAGCGCCCTCTTTGCGCGTTCACTCTGGTCCCGGCGGGAGGCGTCGTGGTCATAGAACAGGGGTAGCTCCACGTTTTCGAGGGCGGTGGTTCTTGCCAGGAGATTGAATCCCTGGAATACGAATCCGATCTTGCGGTTGCGGATCATGGCGAACTCGTCGCTGTCGGCAGCGGAGACGTCCAGACCGTCAAGTACATAGCTCCCTTCGGTAGGCTTATCCAGGCAGCCGAGGATATTCATGAGAGTCGATTTGCCGGATCCGGAGGGACCCATGATGGCGACGAACTCGCCCACTTCAACGCTGAGGTCCAGTCCGCGTATCGCCCGAACGGTGACCTCCCCTACGACATAGTGCCGCTTGATGCCGCGGAGCTCGATGATTGCCATGTTACGCCTCCACCTTGATCTTCAGGATAACGCTCTTGCCTGCCATGACTTCAACGCCTGTGATCTCCGTGTTGGTGCCGTCGGTTGAGCCTGCGGTCACCTTCAAGGCAGCCATTTTTCCGTTTGTGTCCGTGTACCAGAGGTACTTTGTGTTGGCTGCTCCAGCAATTCCAGTCTGCGACGCGTTGGACTTGCCCGCCTGGCGCTCGGAGCCCGGCCCCCCTGGTCCTCCGGGCCGCCTCATGCCGGACCCGCCGATGATGCTCGTAAGTCCGGCGTTCTGCGCCGTGGTCTTCGGCACGACTGTGGCCTTTTGCTGCGCAACGTACGCCACCTCGGCTTTCGCCTTTTCATCGGCGGTGAGGGGACCGAGGCTTGCAAGGTACTTGGCCTTCGCTATTTCGGTCGCGCTGAGTGTCGGAGGGGTGAAGCGGAGAGCGGCATTCGGTACGACGAGCACGTTTGTCTTGTCTTCCTTTATGAACCGAATGTTTGCGGTCATCCCGGGCAGGAGCGTTCCGTTCGGGTTGTTCGCATTAATGATAACGTAGTAGTTAACGACGTTGTCGCTTGTTACCGGCACGAGATGGATCTCCTTCACCGTCCCTGAGTATGTTGTCCCGGGATTTGCATCCACGGTGAATGTGACCTTTTGTCCCGACTTAATAGAAGAGATATCGAGCTCATTTACGGTGGCCTCGATCTCCATCGTGTTCAGATCTTCGGCGAGGGTGAAGAGGCTGGTGGCATTCGAGCTCGATCCGTCAACGACGCTCTGTCCGACCTGAATGTTCATGTCCAGGACGATCCCGTCGATAGGTGAGGTTAATTTTGCGTACTGGTCGATCTGGAGCTGAATGACCTTCAGTGCCGCCTGCACGGAGCGGAGGTCGGCTGCATCGACGTCGAGCGCGGTTTTGCTGCTCGCGAGGTCGTAGGTTGCGAGCAGGCCCTTGGCCGCGAGTTGCTGCTTGTTCTGATAATCGGTGAGCTGCAGGTTGTAAGTTGCCTGCGCCTTGCTCACCGCAGCTTCCTGCTGCAACTGTTGAAGTTTGAGGGTGTTGGTATTGAGCTCGGCGAGAACCTCACCCCTTTTGACCTGATCGTTGTAGTGAACGTTGACCTTCTCGACTGTCCCGCTCATCTGTGAGAGCACGCTTACTTCGGAAACCGGTGCGAGGGTCCCGGTGCTCGTCACGACGCTCTGAATGTTTCCCTTTTGAATTGTGACATACTGGTACGTTTCACCGCTTACAAGCGCATTCGACTTCGGGCGAGTGAGGTACCAGGCCGTGGCTGTGACACTGAGGATGATAATCGGAAGCACGATAAAGAGAATCCGCTTCCTGTTCTTTGTGGCCATGAATTTCTCCTTCTTATACACCTATGGTGCAAATTGCGTGCCAGGAAACGGGTGGCTATTCGAGGCTGAGACGGCCCTGGAGAGGGTTCCGGAAGAATGTTCGATAGGAGAGCCGCGCAGATTTTGCGCACTACCGGAATCGAGCGTGCAAGAATTGCACACCATGGTGATTGCGCAGCATGGTTTTCACACCTCGAGGCGAAGCTGTCCCGCGACAAAAAAGACGAATTTCCACAAGTTCATGTCTTCTTCATGGAGCGTCGGTAACCTTTGCGCGTAAGAAGATGACGGTCCGGCGGAATCTTGAGTTCCGGCGGCACGACATCGAACATCACCACCGGAGGAAGACGATGAAGTACAGAATGAAGAAGACACTGCTGGTCACGGCAATTGTTGGCGCGGTCGGGATTGGGACCCTGTTCCACCTTATGAAGCCGGCGCAGGATGCGATGCAGCTTGTCTCTAACAAGCAGGCCTCCAGGCACGCCCCGGCGAGAGTTCAGACTGGCGGCACCGTTACCGCGGGAAACGCACCGCCAAAGTCGACTCCGCATTCGAACGCGGTCACCGCGGCGCTTCAGGCGACAGCGTCCAGTTCCGGCTCGCCGGCGGTTGCAAACGCGACGAAGGTTAGCTACGGGATGACCGACGGCACCTATACCGGACAGCGTGAGTACGCTTACTACGGTTACGTGAGAGTCCAGGCCATAGTTCAGAACGGGAAGGTGCAGCAGGTGCGCGTTCTCGAGCATCCGAACGACAACGGTACCTCCCGGTATATCAACAGCATCGCGATGCCCTACCTTGTCCAGGAAGCGGTGCAGGCACAGAACAGCAACGTCAGCCTCATTTCCGGCGCGACTCTTTCGAGTGAAGCGTTTGTGAAATCGCTTACGACCGCACTTTCGCAGGCAGGATCATGATAAAAGCAATCGATTCCTTTCTGAACAGATTCACAATGTACAGCCTCCTGGTCTGGTTCCTGTCCGCGCTGCTCGGCCTGGGATTCGTTCTCAGCCTCTTTCATGCGATGCCGGTCCAGCCAATCGCAATTCTCTCGACTACTGTGATCTACCTGATCGTGTGTTACCTGGCCAACTGGGTGTTCGCGAAGGCGTTGAAGATTCAAGCCAACTACGAGTCGACCGTGATCACGGCGCTGATTCTCTCGCTCATAAGCGGGCCGGTCTCCCTGTTCGCCGATCCGAGAAAAGCCGCCATTCTGGCACTCGCCGGTCTGGTTGCCATCGCGTCCAAGTATGTGATCGCGATCAACAAGCAACACGTGTTTAACCCGGCCGCGTTCGGCGTCTTTTTCACCGGCATCGTGTTCGGTTTCTACTCCACCTGGTGGGTCGGAAATATCGCGACGCTGCCGCTTGTAGTCATTGGCGGGCTGCTGCTGATCCGTAAAATCAGCAGGTTCCGCTTCATCGCGGTCTTTTTCGCGGCATTCACCGCGTTCCTTATGGCGATGTCGATGATTCAGGGCCTGGGATTCGCGATGGCGGTTCAGAATATCGTTTACGTGTTCCTGCACACCGAGATCCCGTTCTTTGCCGCGGTCATGCTCATCGAACCGATTACCGCACCCAAGCGCTTCTCGATGCAGATCATCTTCGCCGCCATCGCGGCGTTCTTTCTTCAGCCGCAGCTCACTATCTTCGGGCAGAATCTGACTCCGGAGGAAGCGCTTCTTATTGCAAACGTGTTCTCCTACGCGGTGAGCCCGAGTTTCAAGCTGTCGCTCCGGTTGAAGCATCGTCGAGAGATCGGCAGCGGAATTCTCGCATTCTCGTTCGATTATCCGGAAGGATTCAACCATCGCCTTGGGCAGTACATGGAATGGACTCTGCCGTTGGCCGAACCGGACAGCCGGGGAAACCGGCGGTACTTCAGTATCGCTTCCTCTCCCACGGAGCCGGAACTTCTGATTGCTGCACATTTCTACCCCAAATCCAGCCGATACAAGCAGGCGATGGCGGAGATGGAGTCAGGCGATCCGATAGTTGCCGCCGAGCTTTCAGGGGACTTCGTACTCCCGCGCGACCCGAGTGTCCCACTGGTCTTTGTTGCCGGTGGAATCGGCATAACCCCGTTCCGCAGCATGATCAAATACCTCGTCGACACCGGGGAGAAGCGCGATATCGTACTCCTTTACTCGAACTCGACAAAGGAAGAGATCGTATTTCGTGACGTTTTCGAAGAGGCCAAAGCGAAAATGGGGCTAAAGACTGTCTATACGCTCACCGACAGGAAACGTGTTCGAGCGGACTGGGAAGGAAGAACCGGCTACATCGACGAGGAAATGATCTGCGAGGAGATTCCGGACATTGAAAAGCGGATGTGCTATATCTCCGGGTCTCCAGCAATGGTTGAGACGGTGAAGAAAGTGCTTCGTTCATCCGGTGTCCGTCGCTCGAACATTCGCAGCGACTATTTCCCCGGGTATTGAATCTGCGACCCGCCATCCGTGCAATTCAATTGCGGAGTTCACGATGAGCGGGTCGTTCCCTCCTCTTTTTTAGGTGGCGTGAAACGACTTCCCCGCCTGCGCGATATTGTTTACTTTGTAAATCATGAATGCAGGGATGATCACCGGAGCAATAGACGAGATTGCCGGCAAGATATCGTTCTTCGAAGATGAAGGTGCACGGAACGGCTTACTCAAGGAGTTGCTGAACCTCATAGTTGCGCGCACGGGCGCAGACATGGGCGGGGTCTTCGTTCACGACGAAATCGAGGGCGAGCTCGTGCTTCGGGCAGGATTCGAAAAGGGTAGACTGTGGGAAGACGACCACTCCGCAGACAGCAGAACCCCTCTCCGATTCGGCCTGGAGGGAAACGAAATCGGTCGGGCATTTACCGAGGGGAGGATTATCTGGGTCACCTACGACGAAGGTGATCTTGATCATCCCTATCGCTCGAAGCTGCTCATACCCATCCTGCGTGGTCCCATTCAGACGGGTGTTCTGATTCTGGCTCGAGCGGAGAACAGTGAGTTCGATCACGAAGATGAAACAGAACTCATGGCCGCAGCATCCCGGTTCGGCGACCTGTTGAGTGACGCATCTGTGCTCATCGAATCCGCCGGGAGCACCGGCTCCGGCGGAAAGTCAATTCGGGGCAAAACGGCCGCTGATGGTCAGGCGTACGGAGCCGCCCTGCCATTCTGGACGGATATTGAAGCACTTGCAGAGCACGCAGTCCCGGCCGGAGACACCGCGGCAGAGCTCTCCCAGTTCGAAACCGCGCTCGCTGCATCCGTGAAACAGCTTGGAGACCTGCAGCACAGCGCTTCCTCGAGCGACATTGAAATGGTTGCCATGATCTTCTCTGCCCACGAGCTCATGCTCAAAGACTCGAGCTTTACCGGCAAGATGCGCGCACGCATACAGGACGGCCAGACTGCGGTTCAGGCAGTCCAGTCGGTGGTCGGCGAGTACGCAGACCTCTTTTCCGCGATGTCGGAGGTGAGGCTCGCGGAAAAGGCCCAGGATGTTCGGGACCTCGGATATCGACTCATAAGCAACATCGTTGGTGGAACACCGGAAGGATTCTCCTACAAGGGCAAGATCGCGATAGCCCGACACATGTATCCGTCCGATCTATACCGGCTCGCCCTGGAAGGTGTGGAGGGGCTCGTCCTCCGGGGAAGCGGGATAACCGCACACATAGCAATCCTTGCCAGGTCGCTCGGGGTGCCCGTCATAATTACCGATGATCGGGGCATTCTGAAGATCCCCGAAGGGTCGCCCCTGCTGCTTGACGCCACCGACGGTTGGCTTCACATCAATCCGGACAGGAGTCTGCTCGACCGCTACCGCGCGTCGCGCCGAGGTGCCGTGGAATTGCCTGCCTATCATCTCAAAGGGAGAACCGCGGATGGAACCGGCGTGCAGGTCCTCGCAAACGTGAACATCCTGAAGGACGCGCTCGAAGCTACTGCCCAGGGAGCCGAGGGAATCGGGCTGTACCGAAGCGAGTTTCCCTTCATTCTGAAGAACGACTACCTTTCCGAGGAGCAGCAGTACCGTATTTACCGGTCCATTGTCGCGAGCCAGGCGGGAAAGCCGGTCGTTCTTCGCACCGCCGACATCGGCGGCGACAAGCTTCTCCAGGGTCGGGGCGATGCGGAAAACAACCCATTTCTGGGCGTTCGCGGGATTCGTTTCTCCCTGGCCAACCGGGAGATGTTTCGCGAGCAACTGCGCGCAATGCTGCGAGCGGGCGAAGGAGCGGACCTCGGGATCATGCTCCCGATGGTCTCAGGAGTGGAGGAAGTCCTGGAGGCGAAGGAAGAAATACGACTTGCAGCAGCTTCGCTTTCCCAGAGACATGTGGGACACAACGCCTCTCCGAAAATCGGCGCCATGATCGAGCTGCCTTCTGCCGCGATGGCCGTGGGGGACCTCGCCTCTGAGACCGACTTCCTTTCCATTGGAAGCAATGACCTCACCATGTATCTCCTTGCGGTGGACCGCACCAACGAGAAGCTGAATCATCTCTACCAGAGTCATCATCCCACAGTACTGCGGGTGTTTTCCGCCATTGCCCGCTATAGCGGGAAAAAACGGGAAGTACTCTCGGTGTGTGGAGACGTGGCGGCCGACCCGGTGCTCGCGCCATTTTTTGTCGGGATCGGCATCCGGAAACTGAGCGTCAGCCCCGCGAAGGTGGAATTGGTGAAACAACGGCTGGCATCGTTTACCCTGGAGGAAATGAAGGGGATTTCCCGGGAGATGCTCGGAATCAGACGGCTGGCAGAAATGCAAGAATACCTCGAATCGTTTGACAGGGAGCATCCGGGGAGGATGGGGCGAGGGCAGGAACTCTCACCGGTCGCGACCGTGCCGGAGTGGGTTGAAGCTGCGCCCTGACATCATTTCCGCTCGGCTCACGGTTCCGGTTGCTCGAGCTCACTATAGAGCACATCGATCACGGATACAATTCCGGCAGAAATCCGTTTGCCCCGGTCCGTTAGACCGTATTCTACGTGTGGGAGTTTTTCTTCCCATTCTTCCCGGTAAATGAGTCTTTCTTCCTCGAGCACCTTCAGAGTCTTGGACAGCATTCGTTCACTTATGCCGTCCACAGCCCTGCGCAGATGGCCGAATCGCATATTTCCGGATGACAGCCGGGCAAGAACGAGCATGCCCCAACGGCTGAAGATCTGATCGAACGCCTTCCGGGATGGACAGCGGGAAGCAAACACATCGAAGGAAAGCTTGCTCGATGGTTGAGTAGTTTCCATAACAATAGGTATACCAGTTTTTTTGCGCGTTGTCACTAACCAAAAGTTTGCACTTACTTGTAGTAAGTAGTATATTGCTGCAGAGGAGAAGACAATGACCTATGCAGTAACAGGCTCTACAGGGGCTCTTGGAACACTCGTAATTCAACATCTATTGGACCTCGGAGTTCCTTCTTCGTCGATCGTCGCTTTGGCCCGCAATAAGGCAAAAGCCGCAAAGCTGGAGGATCTGGGTATAACGATTCGAATAGCGGACTATGAAGAGCCTTCAAGTCTCGAAAAGGCTCTCCACGGAGTGGACCACCTCCTCCTGGTGTCCGGAAGTGAAGTGGGAAAACGGGCAGGACAACACGGGAACGTCATTTCTGCCGCAAAGAAGTCCGGAGTGAGCCTGCTTGTCTACACAAGCATCACTCGTGCGGACACCTCCGTTTCTCCGCTGGCGCCGGAACACAAGAGTACAGAAGAGGCCATCCGGAAATCCGGTCTCCCGTACGTTATCCTGCGAAACAACTGGTATACTGAAAACTATATCGACGATGTGAAACGGGCAGGGACAACGGGAACTCTGGAGGCCGCCGTTGGAAAGGGCAAAGTCTCCTCTGCGTCGCGGAGCGACTATGCGGAGGCGGCGGCGCGTGTGCTGGTGGGTGAAGGGCACGCCGGCAAGATCTACGAGCTTGCAGGTGACGCCTGGGATTATTCCCAATTGGCGCACGCCGCATCTGAGATTCTCGGGTCTGCTGTAGCTTTCAAGGCGCTCAGTCCCGAGCAGCGCACGCAGTCTCTGCTTGCAGCAGGAATGCCTCAGGGTGTGGCAGATTTCGTCGTCGGTCTGGACCGGTCAATTGAAGCCGGAGCCCTGGCAGAAGACAGCGCCGACCTGGAACACCTGCTTGGCCGGAAACCACTGAGCCTGAAAGACGGTCTGAAAGCTTCCGTCGGCTGACCCGGCACGGGCACGGGAGAGAACCGTGAGGGTCTCTCTCCCGTGTTCACATTTCTGTTACCCCAGCCGTTTACCGAGGATAGTCTGGATTGAAACGGACACCACGATGTCGCTGGGTTGTTTTTCTGCGCCCTTCAGGTACGTTTCCGTGGTCGCTGTCAATCAGTCTATATGCTATTATCGACTTCCAATATGTCACTGCCAAGAATGACGCCTATCCGGATGTTGCCACCCGACGGTAGACGGCTTTTCGCCAGCCGCTCAATCCGTCTGTTCGCATACGGATTTCTATCCGTTGTGATGGCGCTCTACCTTTCGGCAATCGGTTTGAGTCAGGGCCAGATCGGGTTGCTTCTGACTCTCACGCTCGTCGGAGACACCGTCATTTCGCTCTGGCTCACGACCCGAGCCGACCGGATTGGCCGCAAGCGCATGCTCCTGATAGGGGCGGTGTTGATGATCTTTGCCGGAACCCTTTTCGTGCTCTCTCGCAATTTCTACGTCCTGCTCTTTGCCGCGACCATCGGCGTAATAAGCCCAAGCGGAAACGAAGTTGGTCCGTTCCTGGCCATCGAACAGGCATCCCTCACGCAGCTCGTGTCGAACACAAACCGTACCGGCGTACTTGCCTGGTACAATCTCGCGGGTTCGCTCGCAACTGCAGCAGGCGCGCTTTGCGGGGGCTTGATGTCAGGACTGCTTCATTCGGCCGGCCTGTCGGAGTTGGATAGCTATCGTGCGGTGATCCTTGTCTACGCGGCCGCCGGCTTCCTGCTGTTTGCGGTGTTCTCTTCGTTCTCTTCCGCCATCAACCCGCCGCCGAAAGGAGAGAACGAGACTCGTACGAATAGAATCCGTCTTTTCCTGGGACTGCACCGGTCGCGATCGGTCGTCCTGCGCCTTGCCGGTCTGTTTTCAATCGACGCCTTTGCAGGCGGTTTTGTCGTGCAGAGTCTGGTCGCCTACTGGTTCCACCTGCGGTTTGGTGCTGATCCGATCGTGCTCGGGAGTATCTTCTTTGGTGCAAACATCCTGGCCGGCTTCTCGGCGCTCGCGGCATCGTCACTTGCCAGGCGCTTCGGCCTTATCAACACGATGGTGTTTACCCATCTTCCGTCCAATCTTCTGCTCATCGCCGTTCCGTTCATGCCCACCCTGCCATTTGCCATTGCGGTGCTCCTATTGCGGTTCAGTATTTCACAGATGGATGTTCCCACGCGTCAGTCCTATACAATGGCAGTTGTCTCGCCGGATGAGCGATCGGCAGCCTCCGGCGTGACCGGCGTTGCCCGGACGGTAGGAGCCTCGCTTTCGCCGGTTCTGGCCGGGATCTTCCTTGCCAACCCAATGTTGATGGGATTGCCTTTTCTTATTTCCGGTGGTCTTAAGGTCATGTACGATCTGGCGCTATTCCGGGCGTTTCGAAAGGCAAAGCCGCCCGAAGAACAGACACCCCCGGCCGAATCGAAGCCTGCGCGCAGTTGAAGAGGGTCCATGGTGGACGTTACTTCCTGAAGTGACGCTGGCAGGATGTACATCCTGTACGAGCGTATTCTTCGGAGAGTTCCCGAGCCCGGAAGTCCATCTCTCCGTGCTGTGCTACTTCCCTGTTCTGGGAGGATTGTTTCCTCTACCCTTGCCTGATTTGTTGGGAGTCGTCGCCGGACCGTTGGTCGGGCGCGGTTTTGGAGAAGGCTTGTGGCCCCCACGCGAACTGGACTTTGCCATCTGTTACTCCTGTGTCGATTGGAATCGAGATCACTGAAGTAGAACTGTGGTTGACTAATATCCGAAATGACCCCGTCAATGAAAGTATAGTACTGTTACGCGTCAACGAATACAGAATCGAATCGCATATCCTGAAGTCTTGCGCGGGCGCGGGCGCGGAGCAGATGCGCCCGCGGGTTCACCGGCCAAAGACCCGGTGGAGGTCTCCATCGGCCAAACCCCTTGGCCCCTTTCTCAGGCCTCACTCTCCACTGGACTCGAGGACCGTTGATCGACCGTCCGATACCCAAGCCGACCACGGGTCAGGATGAGGATTACCAGCGCCAGCGCGGTAAATCCGATAACGTAGGCCAGGTTTGTTCTGGACACGATGGGAACAGAAAAGAGCGGTTGTACCGTACTGCCGAAGGTGTCGTAACTGGCGTGCAGGAGAATCGCAATGAAGATGCTCCCGCGAGTATGGTTGAAGACCCAGGTCATGATGACCGACAGCGCCATGACCTGCAGGAAAAATACAGGCAGATGGAAATAGAAAGCATACAGGCCGGTGCCCGGGCCTCCGCCCTGCGAGGCGGTAAGAAAATCTTCCAGGTGCCAGAACGTCCACAGAACGCCTATGAGCATGGTCGCGCGCCAGGGTCCGTAACGGGATTGCATGCGGGGCAACGCGAAACCACGCCAGCCGATTTCCTCCCCCAATGGTCCACCGCCAAAGAATATGGCGACAAACAGGATCGGATATCTTACCAGGAAATACCTGGGAAGGCCCTGGAAACTCTTAGCGGCTCCCGGAAGGACAAGGATTCCCAGGAGGATCACGACTGGAATCCCGAGCAGTATGAACAGGTACCAGAACCAACCGGCACGGACCTGTCGTATGCGTTTACGGATACCGGACCAACCCTCTTTCCCTTCCATGATTCGGGACATGATGTACGCCGACACGGCAGGTCCGAAAGTGTGGAGAAAGTAGAAAAGTTGGTAATCCGAGGTTCCCGGCAGGACGTGCCACTCCGAGAGTACATAGGGAAGGAATATGATCCACGAGAACGCATACGCCATGGAAAAAAAAGAAAACAGTGGATGCCGCCGCATCCACTGCCTGAGGTCTCTCAAACCTGACGCCGACTGTCCGGCCGCTGGAATGGTCATGTTGCTTTTTCCTTTCTTTTGATCGTTCTCACGAGTGATGGTCGAACGAGCATGGCGTCCCGCATACGTTCCCGCAGACGAGTGCCCGCGCCTGTCAAATGCGGTCGGACAGAACGTTTTTTCCGGTCAGCACATCTTTCTCGATTATCTCGTTCATCTTCGCCGGTTCTTCGAAAAGGGGGCTGTGAGCCGACGACTCAAACGTGTAGAAGCCTTTCAGCGGCGCCTGCAACTTCTCGAAGTAGGACCGCGCCTCGGTATAGGAACAGGTAAAGTCGTAAATACCCTCGAAGAAATACACAGGAACCTCGAGCCGTGGCACTGACCTGCTCAAGTCCGTCTTGAGCATCTCGTTCCACACAACGCTTACCCCGGACGCGGCTTTCGCGCGCCACATGTTGAACTTCTCCCCTACCGTGTATTGCCTGCTCCGGAACGACTGCAGCAGGATGCCGGTAAGCACCGATTTCATATCGTGTGTAGTTCCTATCCCGAGGCTGTGCATGGCAACGTCGCGAATTGCGAGATATGACTTCGGGACGCCTTCCGTGACCGTCACAGGCGCAGCCCGAAGTTTTCTCACCATGCGCACATTTCCGTTCTTGATGAACTCCGACAGCATGTACTCGTATGCGAGCTGCTCAGAGTGGAGTTGGTTCGATGTCTGCGCAACCCCCAGATACGCGTGGTACAGCCACGGCGCTCTCGCCGCAGCCTGAATGGCTACAAAGGTTCCCCCCGAATGACCCATGAGGTAGATCTTGTTCTTCCCGAATCGACTCCGAAGGTAGTTGGTCACCGAAAGTGTGTCAGAAATCAACTGGTCGACCGTTATTGTTTCCGCCGGCACTCCGGGATGGTACGAGAGACCTGCACCCCGCTGCTCCCACCAGCAGACAGTAAAGGAGTTCTCGAGACCGGTTGGATAGCGTTCGGTAAGAAAGTAGTCGGGCATGCCTCCATGTACATAGAGAAGTACAGGATTACTTGAATCCCGGCTCCTTATGAACATGCCCTGTTCTACGCCGTTGATCGTGACGAAGGTCTTTTCCGAGATGGCCCCTGAGACCGGTTGCCCGTTGGCATCGACAAGCGGGCTCGGCCGCCCGGGGCTCGACACCAGGAGGAGTGCCGTGAGAGCGACGAAGAGCGCTGCAATTGCGACAGACGCGATAAGCATGACTCGTCTCATCTCCCTCGCGACCGACCTATGCCCCGTGAATTGGTGTGTTCCCATACTGGTGCCTCCGACTGGAAAAAGGACCGGACGTGAACTCTTGAAACCTATGCAGGGGAATCGCTCCAGTATTATCACGAGTGTTGCGACTGGTCAATTGCCGTTTCGTGCAGGGCGTCGCCGGCGGTTACTGCGTTGACTCCACCCTGCGTACCGTGGCTGCGATTCTCGAATATGTACGAAAGTCTCTCTCCAGATATTGACGAATTAATAAGGTACCTGATTAACAATCAACGGAGAGGAATAAACACTATGGATATAGCAAACGATACGCTGCTGGAAAGACTTTTTCAGCTCGAGTGGCTCCTTCGACGCCACCATATGCAACATCATAGAAACCGTGGGCCCATGGCCTCCACGCACCGCGGCCAGGGGAGAATTCTCTCCCTTCTCAAGATCAAGCCCGAGATGAGCCAGAAGGAACTCGCCTCGATTCTGGATATCCGTCCCCAGTCCCTCGGGGAGCTTCTCGGGAAGCTCGAGAAGGCGGGGTACATAACGAGGACTCCTTCGGACGCAGACCGCCGCGTCATGGACATCCACCTGACCGAAGCAGGAAAAACCGCGACCAAGGAGCCGGGGGAAGGTGAGGGACCCGGTGGGATGTTCGAATGCCTTGACGAGTCCGAGCGTGAAACATTCGCCGGCTACCTCGACCGGATAACCGAACATCTCGAGGCGCAACTGGGCAACGACGATCATCCGCATGGTTTCCGCCGAAGACCCGACTTCGCTGAAATGCGAGATTTCGCAGGTCGCTTCGGCCGTGGGGGAGCTCCCGGGCGTGGCGGGCCGGATT
>CAZKMA010000075.1:0-17814 GCA_964553615.1 uncultured Spirochaetales bacterium
ACTGAAGCGGAGAGTCGAGCACGTGCCGAAGTACGCCGTAGCATGAAATCAGAGCGTACCTACAGAACTCCGACCGGCGTATGGTAACTTTTCAACAATCTGCGTGGCAGTAAGAACAGGCCGCCTACCCCGACTGCGTGACACAGCGATATGTGGTCTGGTATACTGTCGACAGAACTACCGGCGGAATATATTCCCCACAGGAGCAAAGCGTACTCATGGCACAAGCCGAAGCGAACAAGATTATCTATTCAATGGTAGGCGTAAGTCGTGCCTACGGCCAGCGCACCGTCATCAAGGATATATCACTCTCATACTTCTACGGCGCCAAGATCGGGGTGCTTGGACTGAACGGGTCCGGGAAGAGCTCGCTCCTGAAAATAATTGCCGGCGTGGACCCTGACTATAACGGCGAGATAGTGAAGAGTCCCGGATACACAATCGGGTATCTCGAGCAGGAACCGCTGCTTAACTCCGACAAGACCGTCCGAGAGGTTGTGGAGGAAGGCGTTAAGCCGATCAAGGATCTCCTCGGAGAGTTTGACCAGATCAACGACCAGTTCGCCAACCCGATGGACGACGACGAGATGAATGCCCTTCTGGAGCGACAGGGGAAGGTTCAGGAAAAGTTGGATGCCGCCGGGGCCTGGGATCTCGATGCACGCCTGGACATGGCCATGGATGCACTCCGGTGTCCGCCGCCCGAGATGTCCGTGAAGGTGATATCCGGAGGAGAACGACGCCGGGTCGCGCTTTGCCGATTGCTCCTGCAGAAGCCGGACATCCTCCTGCTCGACGAGCCAACCAACCATCTGGACGCTGAGACCATTGCATGGCTCGAACATCACCTCAAGCAATACGAAGGCACCGTCATTGCGGTAACCCATGACCGCTACTTTCTGGACAATGTCGCAGGATGGATCCTCGAACTCGACCGCGGCGAGGGAATCCCGTGGAAGGGTAACTACTCATCCTGGCTCAGTCAGAAAGAGGAGCGGCTGCGAATTGAAGAGAAGAAAGAGAGCGATCGGCAGCGCACGCTGCAGCGGGAGCTCGACTGGATCCGCATGTCGCCGAAAGGACGCCACGCGAAGGCACGCTCACGAATTACCAGTTACGAGAATCTCCTCTCCCAGGAGCAGGACAAGCGGCAAAAAGATCTCGAGCTGTTCATACCGCCCGGTCCGCGACTGGGCAACATTGTCATTGAAGCACTTGATGTGAGCAAGGGCTATGGCGAGAACGTGCTTGTGGAAAACATGAGCTTCTCGCTTCCACCCGGAGGCATCGTCGGAGTGGTCGGGCCAAACGGCGCCGGAAAGACTACACTTTTCCGGATGGTAACTGGAGAAGAGGAGCCGAACAGCGGCACGATTCGCGTGGGGGAAACCGTGAAACTCGCGTACGTGAATCAGAGCCGTGACATTCTGGATCCTGACAAGACTGTATGGGAGATGGTCTCCGGAGGCAGGGATTCAATTCGTATCGGTAATCGCGATGTAAACTCCCGCGCGTATGTGTCTCAATTCAACCTCAACGGTACAGATCAGCAGAAAAAAGTGGGGCAGCTCTCCGGAGGAGAGCGCAACCGCGTCCATCTGGCCCTCATGCTTCAGGAAGGTGCCAACGTCATTCTGCTGGACGAGCCAACCAACGACCTGGACGTAAATACCATGCGAGCACTCGAGGAGGGACTCGAAAACTTTGCGGGATGCGCGGTGGTCATCAGCCACGATCGATGGTTCCTTGACCGCATCGCAACGCACATTCTCGCGTTCGAGGGAGACAGCAAGGTTGTCTGGTTCGAGGGGAACTATTCGGAATACGAGGAAAACCTGAAACAGCGCCTGGGCGTGAGCGAGCTTGTGCCACACCGGATCAAGTATCGTCACCTTACCCGGGAATAGCGCATCCGGATGAGCCGGTAGCCGATCATCGCACCGTCGGAGCAACCGGGACCTGTCCGGTGGCCGCCGCTTCAATCTTGCTCAATCACAAGCGTGATGGCTGTTCCGATGAATACGGCTGCACGAAATCTCTGTTTCTCAGGTTCAACCATGCGGCAGAAGCGGAAACAATAATGCAACAATTTCGAAGCCGATAAGCAAAACAACGAGTATTTCCATGATCAGGAGCAGCCGCTCGTTCACATCCACCTTCGCCATCGAGTAGATTTCCTGAAGAGCTTCAAGGCGTCTGCGGACACTGCGTTCCCAGGTTCCCGTTCCCATGAGCTGACACAGATGTTCGTAGACCTGGCCAAGATAGTAGTCTCCAATAATCTTGGCCGTGTTTTCGAGATTTTCCAGGATAAACAAAGAGTCCAGCCGAAGCGGCAGAAGTCCACCAAGTTTTCGAGAGAGGGATCTCAGTCCGTGGCTGCGCTTGAGGTAGACGCGACGAATGTCATCCTCTGCCTGGTCGAGCCATAGGTCGAGCAGACGATCCAGAGTCCGAAGTTCGAGCAACTGATAGTTGGCAAGTTCAAGGATCAGCAGAATATCCTCGTAATCGTGCTCCGGATCGATGATGAAGCAGCGGTCGAGGTCGAGGATTATCAGCTCGGTGTCTTTGAACGAAAAACGATGATCAAGGGTCGATTTGACCTGAGTTCGGTGCAGCTTCAATTCAGTATTTTCTCCGAGAAGAAATGTGGAGAGGTACTGAGCGTGGGCTTCAACGAATCGTTCAGGATTGGGAACCCGGTCTGTCAGACAGAATGCTGCGTATGTTTCCCGTTGATCGTCGACCGACTCGTACTCTCCAAACGTTATGGCAGGTTTTATCTGCTCGAGCAAACTCAGAAACTGACTATGCACCCACTCGCTTATGGTAACCTCATCTCCCTCGGGCGAGTCTCGAAACTTAAGCCCGCGGAGAGTGTGGAGCTGTTCGAGCTCTGCCTTCGTTTGTGCTCGCGCCATCAGAGAGATGACTCCATCTTCATATATCTTTGCAGAAAGTCTGAGTTCTTCGAATGGCATCGTGTCTGAGCGGGTCAGGACGGCGATTTGACGCTGCAACGGCTCCGGAATTGAGAGCGAAGCGGGAGTGTCCCGGCTGGCAATGAGCCGTTTCTCCTGGGAAACTGGTATGAGTCGAGTTGTGTGCGAGAGATCCACGGACCTGCCCACGTCGTACAGGAACATGAAAACGGCTTCAAATTGGTGCTGCATGTCGGTAACCTTGAGTGACTCTATCCTTCCCTCGATAGCGCGTCAATGCGCAACCTGCACTTGGCGCTTGAGCACGGTCCTGAGTACCCTAATAACCGAAGGAGATACCATGGTGAAACGAATATGGTTTCTGATCGTCATCACGACATTGTTCCTTTCCGCACTGTTTACGGTGTCGGCCCAACCAATGCCGCATCACGGCCGGTACTCGAATGACCCGTATCTTGCACTGTACAACGGGAAGGTAAAACAGATACTCGAACAGAACAAAGACAAGCGGGTCACGGACCTGACTGTGGGAGAAATCACGCAATTGATGGATCGGTTGTCTGTTGCGAAGCAAGAGTACGCGTACGTGAAACGATCGGAGGGCGCCTCGTACGTGATGCCGGGGCTCGGACAGTACATGAATGGCGATCCTCTCAACGGAACGCTTTTTCTTGGTGGAGATTTGATTCTTGCCGCCGGCACCCTCGTTGGGGCATATTACCTGCTCCCGTCCAATCTTCAGTTCAGCTCAATCAACTACTTTCGGGATTCGTTCGACTCGATCCGGAACGCCTGGAACGGACACAGCTTTGTCGACTACCTTCCTGCCGCTGCGGTCCTCGCGGGAGGAGCAATTATGCGGAGCATCCTGAAAGGCATCTCTGCGCGGCATGCAGGAAGGCTCGCTGAACAGAGAATCAGCGAGGGAAAAGTTACCTTCAAACCGGTTCCGCTCATGATTATCCCGGGCAGCAACGGTCCTGGATTCGGTTTCGGGATGAGGATGGATTACTAGGGAACAACCACCGAACACGAGAGTATGAGATCGGTGGCCGTGGTCACCGTTGCGATATCCTGGTAGATAACCCCGTCCACTCCGGCGGGGTGCCCATGCCCGGCAAGTTTCAGTGGATACGCTCCCGGTTTTCCTGGCTGGACGTTTCCGGAGTAAACGAGAGATGGCTGGCCCGAGACTCCATTGTATCCCGGATGGTCCGGGGATGCACTGTTGGGATAGTATTCGTTTTCGTCGAATGCAAGGTTCACCTCGAGCACTATCCGAACGACTGAAAGCTCGCCGGGAATAACCGTGTGAATGCGGAAACTGTCGGTTGGAGTCGACCCGGTAATACTGTCCGGAACGGGTGAAACGCGAGAGGGCCAGTCTTTTCCGGAATCCCGCAGGCTGTGCAACCAGACGGGCAGAGCCTCAATTCGAAAAGTCTCGGTAGGAACCACATCCGTGGACTTCCAGGACTGTTTTCCAAACTTCTCGGTAACGTAAAGTGTGCTCAAATACTGACCACCCGGTTTTTCGGTCCAGAGTGCAACCTGTGGCGGAGACTTGATGGGGAAAAGTCCCGCGACACGAAAGGTATTGGCCCACTTCGGCCCGACATGAACAACTATGTCCACCGGGATTCCGTTTGTGCTGTTGTTGGTTCGAACCGTGTGCTCGGCCCTGGTGCTGTTCGTACAGGAGGCCAGGGCTATGCCGACGGAAATAACCGCAAGGAGTGCGTGCACTCTCAATCCGCGGTCCTCCTTAACGGAATAAGTCGACTGAAAAGCAGTGTTGTTCGTGTAAGATTGGTTCTACTGTACCCGAGAAAGGGGGGGCGTGTATACCGCAGTCATGAAAACGTCCGGATCATGGCCGGGCATTACTGATCGGCCATAATGCTCCTTACCATGGCATCCACATCATCCTGTTCAACATCGAACTTTCGCTCGAAAGCCAGCTCCTGGTTCGCATCGCGCAGCTTTCGAAGCAGGCTGAATATGACAATCATCAGGAACTTCACACCGTCGGTCGGCGCGCTTCTGATGAACGCAATCAGATTGTCCCGATGGATGCGGAGGATTACGCTCTCCCCTGCACTCCTTACGCTTGCTGTCCGTTTCACCGACGCGAAAATTGCAGCTTCCCCGAACAGCTCCCCTTCGCCAATTGCGCAGATAAACACATCACGCTCGCTCTCGTGAACCGAAACATTCACGGTTCCTTCGACCACTGCATAGAAATAGGGGCTCTTCGATCCCTCGACAATGATCTGGTCGTCTTCATGGTAAGTATGAATTTCGGCGCTTCCGAAGAAAGTATCCATTGCGGCAGCCCCGAAGTATTTGAAAGCAACCATATTCCGTACCACGGATCGGTACTTCTGTTTGTCCGACGCGATCATGTGATGCTCCTCTATCGGAGCACATTGTAGCGGAAACATGCGACATCTGGAAGAAGAGAAGCAAGTGGGATGCCGACCGGACGACTCACAGCGCGCTGCAATCGCGAACCTGCACTTCGCCGCCCCCGTCCATCCCAAAAAAAGCTGAGGCACTTCCATTCCGTACACCAATTTCAAGAAAACCAGTCGATCCCCAATACGCAATCGGCTCGCCCGCGAGGACATTCGAGAATGTCGTTCCAAAAGGGATTCTCAACTTCCGGCCGCGAAAAGAGATTTCCAGAAGGGACGATTTCTCGAATGCGCCCATCCCGGCGCGTATCGACGTTATGCAATTGCCGAAATGGTCGGCATGCAGAATGGTGGCCGTTGCTTCGCCATCCGGGGAAAAGTGCACATCCAGACCCGGAAGCTGCTTCGGTTCAACAGGCAATCCCACAATCTCATGATCTCCGACGGCAAGGCGTGCGGCTACGGGAGCAAAGAGGTCCCTGCCGTCGAACGTATTGCTGCCGGACGGTTTGTTCCGCAACAACTCGACTCGGATGCGGTCGTCAAGCCGACTGCAGCGCGCACCCGGATTGAGCTTCAGGAGCAGCGTCACCAGCCCGTTGTCCGGACAGACCAGCCAGTGCCCCCCGTATTCAACGATAAGCTCCTGCCGACCGGACCCGACGCCGGGATCGACGACGGCAAGCAGGACGCTCCCGGCCGGCAGCCAATGCCACGTTGTTGCCGCCAGATAGGATGCCGAACGAATGTCCTGAGGCGCAACATTCTGCGTGAGCCGGATAAACCGAAGCTGCGGTCCGATACGAAGCATGACCGCTTCCATAATACCGACATACGCATCGGAGTCGCCGAAATCGGTAAGAATTGCCACTGTACCGGAGGTCATTGAACCAGAATACGAATCGACACTGGAACCATCAAGAGGTATGCGTCGCGAAATGATCCGGCACGTGCCCAAATGGGGTTCAGTTCCTTCGCATTCTCGGGGTACTATTCCATCAAAGAGGAGACATCAGAATGGAAACAGGTCATCTTTACAAAACATCGCTCTCATGGGCCGAAATGAAGAAAGGAACTCTCACATCTCCCGATCTGCCGGATATTGCTGTGGCCACACCGCCGGAGTTTCCCGGCGGTCACGCAGGGTACTGGTCTCCTGAGACGCTCTTCGTCGCGGCAGCGGAAAGCTGCCTGATGACAACCTTTCTCGCCATAGCGGAAAACTCAAAACTCTCGTTTTCAGCCTACACGTCCGAAGCGGAAGGGACGGTGACGAAAACTGAGGAGGGGTACCGCGTAACCGAAATTCGGATACGGGCCAAGGTGACAATTGCCGACGAAACGAAACAGGATCGAACCCGACGTCTGCTCGAAAAAGCGGAGCAACACTGCCTGATCTCCAACTCAATGAAGACGGCGGTGCACCTCGAAGCCGAGGTGGCTGTTGGCTGAAAACGGTCGGTCGGAATCCGGAAAGATACCCGTTCGCTATCAGAGCGGTCGACTCGTGGTTGTGCAAAAACCGGCTGGAATTGCAGTCCAGCCCGGCGCCGGCGTTCGAGTGACTATTCTCGATATTCTTGAAGCACAACTCGGGTTCCGGCCGTTCCTGGTGCATCGTCTTGATCGGGACACGGAAGGTCTCCTGATACTTGCCAGGAACAGCGACATAGCCGGATCATTCAGCCGCCTTCTGAACAGCAGTGACGTGCAGAAGACCTACCTTGCCATCTGTTCGGGGAGCTTTCCCCGTACCACCGGGCAAATGGACCAGAGTATTATGGTGAAGGGTACGGAAAAGAGCGCGCTGACGACATACCGGCTCGTGCGAAGACTCGGGAAATTTGCCCTGTTGGAACTTTCGCTCGGAACCGGGCGAATGCACCAGATACGGATTCATCTTGCGCGAGCCGGCCATCCCATCCTCGGAGACGACCAGCACGGAGATTTCCCGCTGAACCGCGAACTGAAACGGAGCCATGGGGTGAAGCACCTCATGCTCTGCGCCTACCGACTGCAGTTCCCGGACGGACCGGACATCATTTCCGTGACTGCAGAACTCCCGAGACACATGAGCGAATTCCTCTCGGTATACAATGCGGTCGATTCGGTGACCGGAAAGCCAGGAAGCCGCAAGACCGCCGCTCTCCCGGGAAGACACAGAGGCAGCGGATCACGCGGGCGAGGGCGGAGTCACCACCAGACATAACTGCGGAGACGCACTGGTTCGAGCTTTCCGGTCTTCAGAATCAACTGATCGATGCCGATGGTGCGCCCGTGCGTTGGGTCTTCGCCTCCGGCCAGATACGCCCGTCCGCCGGCGGCAACGAGCGACAGATTGACCGCGTCCACGGCGGACATGGAACGGACGGGCCGAAAACTGTCGAATCGGGGATCGAAACTCAAAATCGACGGCTTCGCTCCCTCCCCCCAGCCGCCGCAGAGGAGAATCCGCCCGTCCACAACCGCGGTCGAGAACCGGGATGCGGCAGCAGGAAGCACGGCAACACGTTTTGTCTCGCCGGTTGCAGGTTCATAACGCAAGACCGAGTCGAAAAGTTGCCCCGCGCTGTTCTCTCCTCCGAACAGGTAGACCATTCCACCGACGACGGCTCCACCCATCTGCTCGACAGGCACAGGGAGAGTACCGACGATTCGTGACGAACCTGATGCCGGGTCGATTGAAACAATCGTATTCACACTCTTCTGCCCGTCAAATCCACCGAAATAGAGGACCCGCCCGTCAATCTCCGAAGCAAACCCGTAGGCACGAGGAGCGAAAAGCGTGCCGGCGGACGAAACCCGTGAATTCTCCGGATGAAAGATCAGGAGAGAGTCCGACGTGCGTGTCCGTGTAACCCCGCCGGCAAGCAACACGTTCCCGTCCGCAAGAACGGCGACACGGGTAGAGAGCATTGGTTCAGGAAGCGTTCCGGAACGCTTCAATCTTCCGGATGCAAAATCGACACGGAGAATCCCGGAAAGGAAATCACCGTCAGTGCCGCGTCCGCCAAACAGATAGGCGTGGGTCCCATGGGATGCAACCGTGACATTCGTTCGCGCGGTCCACGGAACCAGGATTACATTTCGCGCAGATCCGACGAAGACGGCCAGGAGGAGAAAAAGAGCCCCCAGATAGAAGGCAATTGTCCGTCGGGCTCGCCGGCTTGATCCGTCCGGCTCGAATTGCAGTGCCACAATGAGTTCACTATAGAACAGAGGCACTGCTGCGTCAAATTCCGCTCTTGCTCACGGAACGAGCATTGGGTACCTTAACCTATCAATGGCTGAGCAGTACATCACCGTCGAAGGTGCGCGCCAGAATAATCTGAAAGGATTTTCGATTCAAATACCGCTGAACAAACTCACCGTCGTGACCGGTGTCAGCGGTTCGGGCAAGTCATCATTGGCGTTCGACACGATCTATTCGGAAGGGCAAAGACGATATGTCGAGACGTTTTCGGCATATACCCGCCAGTTTCTCGACCGGATGGACAAGCCGAAAGTGGACCGGATAGACGGGATACCGCCCGCAATTGCCATAGATCAGACCAACCCGGTCCGGACGTCCCGTTCCACCGTAGGGACCATGACCGAGCTAAACGATCATCTGAAGCTCCTGTTCGCCCGCTGTGCCACGCTGCACTGTCGAAGTTGCGGTCGGCTCGTTACCCGTGATACTCCGCAGTCGGTGATCGGAAAGCTGCAAGGGTTGAAGGACGCGGCCCTCGTCATTACGTTTTCCGTTGCCATTCCACACAATTTCGGCGTCGATGAGATAAAGGCGGTTCTGGCGACTCAAGGATATCAGCGATTCTTTGCCGAAGACGAAGAAACCATCGAAGTAATCCAGGATCGGGTACTCTTTCAGTCCGACAACCGTGATCGGATACTCGAAAGTCTCGAAGCGGCGTTCCACTTCGGAAAGGGTGCCATTACCGTCCACACGCTGAATAAAACCCGGACAGCCGCCCAGAGCTCGGCCCGGTTTTCGCAGGGTCTTCATTGTCCCGACTGCAATATCCACTACCGCGATGCGGTCCCGAACACGTTCTCGTTCAACTCACCTATCGGTGCATGCGAGCGTTGCCGTGGTTTTGGCCGAGTCATTTCAATCGATTATGACCTTGTCATCCCCGATAAATCGAAATCACTATCAGACGGTGCAATAAAGCCGTGGCAGAGCAAGAGCTATAGCGAGTCTCAGGACGATCTGCTCCGATTTGCCACCCGCCGCGGAATCCCGAAAAATATTCCGTGGCGGGATCTGACCGAGGATCAACGCCGGTGGGTCATCGACGGCGAGGGAGAATGGGACGACGGAAAGTGGTACGGGGTATCCCGCTTTTTCAACTGGCTCGAGTCGCGCAGCTACAAGATGCATATTCGGGTGCTGCTTTCGAAATATCGTGCCTACCGGATCTGCCCGCAGTGCGAAGGCGCACGACTGAAACCTGACTCGCTCTTGTGGAGGATTCGATCGCACTCACAGGGCCCCTCGTCCCGGGGACTCAACATTCACGAGCTCATGCGCCTCCCCATCGATCAATCCCGCGGTTTTCTTCAGAACGTGGTAGTTCCTGCCGGTGTGGGCGATGCGGCGGATATGGTGCTCACTGAGGTCCTTTCCCGCATGAACTACCTGGTGGATGTCGGTCTCGGATACCTCACGCTGGACCGGCAGTCCCGAACACTGAGTGGCGGCGAAGTCCAAAGGATCAACCTCACGACGGCACTGGGAACATCCCTGGTGAACACGCTCTTCGTGCTCGACGAACCGAGCATCGGTCTCCATTCCCGGGATATTGGAAGACTCATCGGAGTGCTCGAACGGTTGCGGAACGCCGGCAACACGCTCCTGGTCGTTGAACACGACCCGGAATTGATCCGAGCGGCGGATTATCTGATCGACATGGGGCCCGGCCCCGGTGAGCGCGGCGGCACCATTGTTTTCAAAGGCGACATCCCGTCCCTGTTGAGGAATGCCGGATCAATGACCGCGCGCTATCTTCGGGGAGAGCTTTCGGTAACGGGAGCCATGACGGACAGGACCAAGCGCGCTCCCGGGATTCAGTTCCTTTCCATTTTGGGCGCCGCGGAACACAATCTAAAGAATATTGATGTAGAAATTCCGATGGGACGACTCGTGGCAATAACCGGTGTCAGCGGTTCGGGAAAGTCGACCCTCGTCGAGAATATCATCTACAACGGCGTCCGAAGACTCATGAACCGACCCGCGGAGGCCCCCGGCAGTCACCGCGCAATCCTCGGACACGAGCAATTCGACGATGTGGTCCTGGTAGACCAGTCGCCGATCGGCAAGACGACGCGATCAAACCCCTCAAGTTACGTCGGAGCGTTCGACGCAATCCGCAAGGTGTTCGTTGCAGATGAGCTTTCGCAGGAACGCGGCTACACACCCGGGACATTCAGCTTCAATTCAGGGAAAGGCCGATGTCCGACCTGCGGCGGGAACGGATTCGAGCACATTGAAATGCAGTTCCTGAGCGACGTGTATATCCGGTGCCCCGACTGCGATGGAAAACGCTATCGCAACGACGTGTTGGAGGTAAAGATCCGCCGCCCGCACGATGCGCGGCGGCTTTCAATCGCAGACGTACTCGAGATGACCGTAACCGAAGCGTGCGAATACTTCCGGGATGTACCTGCGGTCATTCGTGGACTTACTCCGCTGAAGGAGGTCGGACTCGGATACCTGTCGCTCGGGCAACCGGTGCCCACACTCAGCGGAGGCGAGGCTCAGCGGTTGAAACTCGCCGGATATCTGGCAGAGACCGGATTGACGGGAAAGGCCGGAGGCTCCCGGGCCGGTGGCGGAAAACGACTCTTTCTGCTGGACGAACCGACCACGGGACTTCACTATGACGACATAGCGGTTCTCCTTCGTGCGCTGCATCATCTCATCGATGAGGGACATTCGCTGGTTGTCATAGAACACAATCTCGATGTCATAGCCGCCTCCGACTGGATTATTGACCTGGGACCTGAAGGGGGTGAGTCAGGCGGTACCGTCGTCTGCACCGGAACACCGAAGGAGATCCTGGGACACACAGAGAGTCACACGGCACGGGCACTCTCGAAATACTTCGAAACACCGGACGGCCGATACGATGTTGACGCAGTAGTTACCGACGGCCTCAACGTCGCCGAAACGCCCGACGGTGGAAATGGTTTCGATCCGGACACGATAACCATCAGAAATGCCCGGGAACACAATCTGAAACACGTGAATGTCACCGTTCCGCGTGGCCGGCTCACGGTCATTACGGGCGTGAGCGGGAGCGGCAAGAGCACCATAGCCTTCGACATCCTGTTTGCGGAGGGACAACGTCGGTATCTGGAATCGCTGAACGCCTACGCGCGACAGTTTGTTCAACCCGCTGCCCGGGCGGATGTGGATGCGGTCGCCGGCCTTCCGCCGACGGTGGCCATCGAACAGCGAACGAGCCGGGGCGGGCGAAAGAGCACCGTTGCAACGGTCACGGAGATCTATCACTTTCTCCGTCTTCTGTTCGTGAAACTCGGTACTCAATTCTGCCCGGACTGCAATGTGCCGATCGAACCCCAATCCGCAGAATCAATCGCGGCACGGCTGCTGAAGGTGTATCGGGGAAAGACCATTAGCATACTTGCACCACTTGTCGTGTCACGAAAAGGATATTACACCGACCTCGCCCAGTGGGCCGCCGGTAGAGGCTACGAATCATTACGCGTTGACGGCGTGAACACCAGTACCGCGCAATGGCCGCGGCTCGATCGCTATCGGGAACACACCATAGAGGCCCCGATTGCAGAGGTCCGTGTGAGCGCGAAGGAAGGCACCAGGCTTCGGGATGTCCTCGAGACCGCCCTGGACCTCGGGAAAGGAATCGTCTATGTCATCCAGACTGCGGATGAAGACGCGAAACCGGAAGTCTTTTCAACCATTCGTGCATGTCCGTCCTGTGGCCGCAGTTTCGAGGAACTGGACCCGCGACTCTTTTCATTCAATACGAAACACGGCTGGTGCAGACAGTGTTTCGGCACCGGACTTCTCCTCCAGGGATTTGATGAGGAACAGAGTGGCGAAGAGATCTGGTGGAACGCCTGGTACGAAGGAAAAGAGACAGTCTGTCCCGGGTGCGGCGGCAAGCGACTAAACAGAGAAGCACTGTCGGTCGATTTCCACGGGAAATCGATCGCCGATATGACATCCATGTCTGTTGCGGATTCCCACCGATTCTTCAATGCGCTTGAGACAACGGGTCGCGAAGCAGAGATTGCCCGTGATATCGTCACCGAACTTCAGAGCCGGATGAGTTTTCTGGAAGAGGTCGGTCTACCCTACCTGACTTTGGACAGGTCTGCCCCGAGCCTGAGCGGCGGTGAGGCGCAGAGAATCCGACTGGCGTCCCAACTCGGGTCGAATCTGCGTGGAGTCTGTTACATCCTTGATGAGCCGACCATTGGACTCCACCCGCGGGACAATGCCATGCTGCTGGCAACGCTGGCCACGCTGCGCGCGAAGGGCAACACCGTGGTTGTTGTCGAGCATGACGAGGAGACAATCCGACAGGCGGACCACATTATCGATCTTGGTCCCGGTGGCGGAGTCGACGGTGGGTATATCCTTGCCGCAGGATCCCTTGCCCAGATCATTGACAGCTCGAAAAGTGTAACCGGAAGGTTTTTGCGAACACCGTTGCGTCATCCCATGTTCCCGAGACGCACGGGAGCGGAAGCGGGAACCGCAAACTCCATTCTGACAATCGTCGATGCTCGGCTGCACAACTTGAAGGCAATCGATGTGCGAATACCCCTCGGCGCTCTGGTCTGCGTGACCGGAGTAAGCGGAAGCGGAAAAAGTACGCTGGTACGTGAAACCATGCTGAAATCACTCCGACAGATGCTGGAGGTCACCGGCGGAAAGGGACGAGGAAAACGTGCACGGCGTATCACCGTCTCGAAAGAACGGATGGCCCGGGCGCTTGCAGGATGTGGAGGAATCGACGGATGGGAGCAGATTGAGCGGGTCCTGGAGGTTGATCAGACTCCCATCGGAAAGACCCCGAGATCGTGTCCGGCAACCTACGTGGGCATATGGGACCACATCCGCAGGCTCTATGCAGAGACGCCAGACGCGAAGGTGCGTGGATACTCTCCAAGCAGATTCTCGTTCAACGTTGCCGGGGGCCGTTGCCGGTCGTGTGACGGTCAGGGAGTTCAGAAGATCGAAATGAGCTTCCTGCCCGATGTTTCGGTCCCCTGCGAAGAGTGCGGCGGAAAGCGGTTCGACGAAGAAACACTTGCCGTGACCTTCAAAGACAGGAACATTTCCGACATACTTCAGATGAGTGTCGACGAAGCGAGCACTTTCTTCTCATTCCATCCCGCCGTTCATCATGCGCTTACACTCCTTCGGGATGTGGGACTTGGCTATCTCTCGCTTGGCCAACAGAGCCCAACGTTGAGCGGTGGGGAGGCACAGAGAATCAAGCTGGTCACCGAGCTCGCAAAGGCAAAACCGTCCGCGCCAAGGACACTGTACGTTCTGGACGAGCCGACCATCGGGTTGCACATAGCGGATGTGGAGAAACTGCTTCGCGTCCTTCACAGACTCGTGGATGCAGGCAATACGGTGGTACTCATTGAGCACAATCTGGATGTAATAGCCGAGTCGGACTGGATCATCGATCTTGGTCCCGAAGGCGGAGAAGCCGGAGGCATGATCGTTGCCGAAGGGTCCCCCGAAGCGGTCGCCGCGCGCTCGGGAAGGAAGCGGGGAGCCCCCGTATCGCACACTGCAGAATACCTCGAACACTTCCTTTCGGAGCGAACAGGGGTACCTTCAGATCGAGGAGGAACTGCATGATGGAGAACCGGAGAGAACTCATTCAGTTCCTCGTGGAAGCAAAACAGAACGCCTATGCAGCGGGAGTGAACTACGTCGATCCGAAGACCCCCGATTCACACGAGTCTCATTATCGAGACATCCACTAAGTCGGGACCATATCGGGGCCCGCGCTATTATCGAGCTCGTTCGCTTGAATACTCGTGATCATGGACCGGCGAACGTGAAACGTTCCATGGGACCGAACGAATATCATCCGGAGGGACGGATATGTATATGAGCAGCACTTTTTTGGCGGATTCATAGGCTGACCGCCCTCGGCCGCCACTCGGAGATTTCCTCAGGAGATTCCCCCGGGTGTTGCCCACCCGAATCTCAGGGTATATCCTGATGATCTCACCACTTTTTCAGAAGGAGTCACACATGCAAAGAAGGACATTGGGTAATACCGGACTCGAAGTTTCAGTCCTCGGATTCGGCGGCTTTCATCTCATCGAGATACCGCTGAAAGACGCATCACACCTCCTCAACAGCTACCTTGACCGCGGTGGAAACTACGTGGAGACTGCCGCCTCGTACGGCGACGGGATCTCTGAAAGGAAGATCGGCCGCAGCATCAGCTCTCGCCGGAACGAGTTCGTCCTTGCATCCAAGTCGGAAGGGCGAACGAAAGAAGAGTATTTGAAGAATGTGGAACGCAGTCTTCGCAACCTCAAAACTGACGTGCTCGACATCGTGTTCATGCACGCCGTACAGAAATTCGAAGATGCGGACCGAATCCTCGCGCCGGGCGGAGCAATGGAAGGAGCCCTCGAAGCACAACGATCCGGGAAGATTCGATTTATCGGTATAACCGGGCACGGCCGACCGGACGTCCTCATCCACGCAATGCGAAAACATCCGTACGACGTCCTCATGACCGGATTCAACTACTACGATCGGTTCAACTTCCCCGCGACCGAGAGCGAGCTCCTGCCGCTCTGTCACGAGCGGGGGACAGGAGTTCTGGCGATGAAATCAGTCGCGGACGGCTATCTGTACAAGTCCGCACGAAGCGCCTTGCAGTATTCGCTCAGCCTTCCAGTAGCGTCGGTTGTTGCCGGTATGAACACGCAGGAAATGCTCGATACCGACTTCTCCGTGGTAGAAAACTTCACGCCAATGTCGGAATCCGACAGGCAGGGTCTTTTCCGGACTGCACCCGAGCTCGGCGATTACGTCTGCAGGCTGTGCAACAAGTGCAACGTAGACGGATTCGACCCGCAAACCGTCTTTCTGCTGGAGGGGTTGTACGACAGACAGATGGATTCGGGACGAGTGAACGATACCGCCCAATTTGCGCTTCAGGAACGACTCAAGTTCTGGTTCCAGCAGAATATTACTGCGCGGAACGAGTATGGAGCGCTCAAGATCAAGGTAGACCCCGAGAAAAGCTATACCCACCTGAACAAGCTCTGCCCGTACAAGATCGACATCGACCGGAAACTGAAGCTTGCTCACGAAAAGCTGTCTACTGACGGGTACCTCTACCAGTAGATCCGCCGATCGGCGGCGCCTCGCCACCGCTTTCCATCAACAGGCTCAATGACAGCGGCACTTCCGAATCCTTTGGAAGTGCCGCTGCCGTTCCGGACAGAAGAAACAACCGGTGCCAGGAAAAAAATGGATCACTTGACGCTTTAATGTCAATATTGTAACTTGACTTAGAGAGGTATGAAATGAGTGATAAACCAAACCGCTTTCCGCTCAAGGTATCCAATACCGTCGTACGTATTGTCGCTGCGGAGGTCTTTGCGGTCAGTCTGACAGCCATATTCCTGCACAGCCGATGGCTGGCATTCGCACTTGCGCTCGATTTTGCGATCCGAGCATTCGTAACCCCGATTTTCAGTCCTCTACGCATCGTTGGCTCCTACGCAATACGTCCCCTCCTTGGAACGAGCGACGCTCCGGTATTCTTCTCGCCGAAACGATTCGCGGCTGCCATCGGCTTCTTCCTGTGCGCAATAGCCGTTGCAGGATTCTCGACCAGCGTGCGGCCCGTTGCGGACAGTGCACTGGCTCTCCTCACAGTGTTCTCCTTTCTGGAGGCGACATTCGGTTTCTGCGCCGGCTGCAAGATCTACGGTTTCCTGATGCGACATGGAATCATTCCGACCAACTGGTGTCCGGAATGCGTAAACATGTGATTTCATGATATAGTGGGTGGATTCCACATCACCACCGGAGGAAACATTTATGGAGAACTTTCATTTCTCTATGCCCACTGAAATCATATTCGGAACTGATTCAGAAGCAAAGGTTGGAACAGAAACCGCGAAAATTGCGCGCCGCGTGCTATTGCACTACGGAAGCGGGAGCATAAAGCGAAACGGTCTGTACGACAGGACCGTGGCATCTCTCAAGGCGGCAGGGGTTGAGTATCATGAACTCGGTGGGGTAAAGCCGAACCCGAGATTGAGTCTGGTACATGAGGGAATTCGCCTCTGCCGAGAAAAGAAGCTGGATGCGGTTCTGGCAGTAGGCGGAGGAAGCGTCATTGACTCCGCAAAGGCAATAGCGGTCGGCGTTCCCTACGACGGCGACGTGTGGGACTTTTATACCGGGAAATCGACCCCCACGAAGACTCTTCCGGTCGGAGTGGTACTGACCATTCCTGCAGCCGGGAGCGAAGCAAGCAAGAGCTCGGTTATTACGAAAGAAGACGGAGACCTCAAACGGGCGCTCGACATCGACCTGATCAAACCAACATTCGCCATCATGAATCCAGAAACCACCTACACACTTCCGCCGTACCAGACCGCATGCGGAGCCGCCGATATCATGTCCCACATCATGGAGCGGTATTTCACCAATGTCGCGAATGTTGAATTGACCGACCGGCTATGTGAAGCAACGCTGAAAACCGTCATCAATAACGTTCCAGTCGCCCTGCGGGAACCGGAGAATTATGCGGCACGAGCCGAACTCATGTGGGCAAGTACCGTTGCGCACAACGACCTGCTCAGCACCGGACGGGTTGGCGACTGGGCGTCCCACCAGATCGAGCACGAGCTCTCGGGCCTCTACGATGTAGCCCACGGTGCCGGCCTCGCAGTGGTTTTCCCGGCGTGGATGAAGTTCACCTACAAGCACGATGTAAATCGCTTCGTCCAGTTTGCCGTACGCGTGTGGGGAGTTGAACAGGACTTCACTCATCCGGAGCAGACCGCACTGGAAGGAATCCGACGACTCGAGAAGTTCTGGAGCAGCATTGGTTTACCGGTTACTCTGAAAGAGCTTGAAATTCCGGCCGATCGGATAGAAGAGATGGCTGCCCGCGCAGTCTCCCACGGCAACGTCGGGGCTTTTGTGTCCATCCACAAGGCTGAGGCTCTCGAAATTCTGAAATTGGCCTCTTGAAGTATCAACAACCGTGTTGATGAAACCACTCCTTTGAAGCGGGAGTTCCCCTTCGGGTGTAGGCAGAGATTGAGTGCATGCCGGTCATCTGGCTCAAGGCCTCCACCGGCATGCATACCCTTTGCCCCTCTGGCGGTGCTCCCGTGCCTGTTCCCCGCTCCTGACCTGCAATCGGCAACGCTCTGCTTCGCCTCGGCCG
>CAZKMA010000076.1:0-17774 GCA_964553615.1 uncultured Spirochaetales bacterium
ACGAGCTGATCAATCTGTACCGGATCCATCCGCACATGTCCTATCGTCGGTTCAAACTTGACGGTGAATCCGAGGTGCTTGCCCACGATTGGTCCCAGCATCCTTTCGAGGCCTCTGAGGGCGTCCCCGATGTCAACCGATTCCAGTGCGGTCGGGTCTTTTCGCGCGAAAACAAGAAGCTCATCGGTAATTGATGTGGCTTTTTTTCCGGTCTCCTTGATTTTTGTGGCATAGGAAAGAAGCGGCGCGTTGTCTGCAAGCTTGAGTATGAGAATATCGCTGTAGGCGTTCACGATGGTCATCATGTTATTGAACTCGTGTGCTACGCCGCCCGCGAGGTTTCCCATTGCCTCCATTTTTGAAGACTGAAGCAGCATCCGCTCGAGCGTCTTCTTCTCTGTTATATCGCTCGCGTAGATGTTCAGGTAGTCACGCCCCGCACAAGGAGTCATCACGAACCGGAATGTAGACTTACCGAGTTGCTTTTCGATCCGGGAGGTTACGCTGCGCGCCATTGTCCGGGATGCCAGCTCCCGCCACTCATCGGTCAACCTGCCGTCACGGCAGAAATCCGGATTCCCCACGAGTACCGCAGCCGCAGGATTTGAGAACCGGATTTGTCCGTCCCCACCGACCCGCAGCACCGGATCGGGGTTCTCCTCCGGAAATCTGGCAAGGTCCGCCAGACGTTCGACAAGCTGTTTCTTTTCAGTGATATCGTGTGAGATTCCGAATGTCCCGATCCGGTTCCCCGTCGAATCCGTGAGCGGCATCTTCGTTGTCGACACCCATCGGTCGGATTTGCCCGTCCGCATCACCAGCTCCTCCTTGTTCACTATCGGCTTGTTCGTGCTAAGAATGCTGCCGTCGTCTGCAAAGGAGAGGCGGGCACTTTCCCCGGGAAAATAGTCGAAATCGGTCTTGCCTATGGCATCCGCAGGGTCTTCAATTCCAAGAATCTGCGCGTGCGCCCGGTTGACCCGTATGAAGCGAGACTCCATATCTTTGAAATAGATCAGGTCGGGAATATTCTCCATCATCGCTTCCACGAGTGCCCCCTGGATCAAGAGCTCAGCTTGGGCCGCTCTGCGATGAGATACATCTCTTGCGCTGATGAGCACACCGGTCGTGCGATCCTCCTGTACTCTTGCGACCGTCCGAATTTCCGTCGGTACACGGGAACCGGATCTACTGATGAGCTCCAGTTCGTATTCCCTGCGCAGTCGATCTCCTTTTCGTCTTTTCTCCAGGCGATTACGGGCACCGTCATGGTATTCCGGGGCAATGAGATTGAAAACGCTCATACCCGCAATCGCCGACGTGGTGTAGCCGGTCAAATCCAGCCCGACGGGGTTGATATAGGTAATCTGTCCTTCGAGGTCGATCGTGAGAATGACGTCCGCAGAGTTTTCCGCCAGCTGCCGGTACTTCTCTTCACTTTCGCGCAGAATTATTTCGGTCTTGTGCCGCTCGGTGACATCTTCGAGAGCATGCACGAAACCAACGCATTCCCCACTGTCGTTGAGGACGCGATCGAGAACGCCCTCGAAGTGACGTCCCTTGAGCTCGAAGTTCCTGCACTTGCTTGTGTCGGAATCATTCTTTCGGCCAAGCGGACAATCGTCGCATCTCTGACAGAGTCCGTCGACTACTTTGAAACAGCGATGTCCGAGAATCTCGTCGTACGGCTTTTCTGCCAGATCGCGGAATGCGCGGTTGCAGCGGCGGATCTTACCCTCTGCGTCGAGAAGAACTACCGGGTGCCGGATGGAGTCAAAGGTCGTACGCCACTCCTGCGCCGCGGTCACCAGATCTTTCTGGAGCTGAACGTGCTTCCTGCGAACCACAGCTTCGCGCATCTCCCGTTCGACCGCGGGCACCAGCCGATGAAGTTTGTCCTTCATGACGTAGTCATTCGCTCCTGCTTTCATTGTCTCTACAGCTATTTCCTCCCCGATGGTTCCCGAGACAACAATGCACGGGATGTCCTGACCGGTCTCGCCCAGAAGCTTCAGGGCTCGGAAACCGGAAAAGCGGGGCATCGTAAAATCGGACGTGACCATATCCCAGTGCTCCGAGGCGAGAGCCATGGACATCTCCTCTTCGGTGTCTACTCGCTTCCAGGTGAGATCAAAGCCGCCGCGGTTCAGAGCCCGGACGATGAGCTGGCAATCCGTTGGCGAGTCCTCAACTATGAGAATGCGAAGAGAATTGGGCTCCGACTTTGTATCTTCGACCTTGGTCACCTGCATCGTCGTCTCCTCAGGCTTCATCCACCCGCATGACGGGGACTGAAAACGAAAACTCCGCGCCCGTGCCGACCGCACTGGTAGCGGATATCGTGCCCCCGTGGCGTTCGACAATACGCCTCGCCACCGCGAGTCCTATCCCGCTACCTTCGAATTCCGCCTGGCTGTGCAAACGGTGAAACGCGCTGAACAGGTTTGCGGCTTCGGCAGGGTCGAAGCCCACCCCGTTGTCCCGCACCGTGAAGACAGCATGCTTGTTTTCGATTCGACCCGATACGTCAATGCGTGCGACAGGTTGCAGGCGGGTGAATTTCAGCGCGTTCGACAGCAGATTGACAATCACTTCCTGCAGCGTGGACTGGTCACCGATTGCGTTCGGCAGAGGGTCGGCGCTAAACACAACATTTCTCCCGTCGGCAATACTGCGAACCTGTTCCCAGGACTCCCGGAAAAGGCTGTTCATGTCCAGCATCTCGAATCCGAGTTCCAGGTGGCTCATCCGGGCAAATCGCAGAAGACCGTCTATCATGAGGCGCATGTTCTGTGCGCTGTCGGAGATGACCCCGAGCAGTCGCCGCACTTCTACGTCGAGAATCGGCGCGTAGTCCTGCTCGATGATTTCGACGAAGCCGAGGAGCGAGCGGAGCGGCGCCTTCAGATCGTGCGATATGGAATAGGAGAACGCCTCGAGATCCCGGTTGACCTCTTCGAGAGCAGAGTTCGTTTCACTGAGCGCTTGCCCGGCCGCAACAAGCTCCCGGTTCTGTTCGACGGCTGCCTCGTAGGTCGATAGAAGGAGATCAATCGCGCGCCGCGGCGCGGCGCTCACCAGATAGTCGCGGTCCGCAAAATGGACTCGGACACCATCGGCATCTTCTGCCGTCCGACGGAGCTCCATATTCGCAATCACGTCACGGACTCTCGAGATCAAATATCGGCCGTCGAACGGTTTGCGAATAAAATTGTCCGCGCCGGCCGCCAAACCCCGGATGACCTCCTCCGGATCGGACAACGAGGTAACGAGAATGACCGGGAGATCCTTTGTGGTCTCGCTCGCCCGTAACCTCCGGCAAAGCTCATACCCGTTCATAATCGGCATTACGACGTCCGTCAGTACGATGTCCGGTCGACTGCTCTTGATGGACCTGAGCGCCGCGTCGCCGTCGGCCGCAATAATGACACGGCAGCGCTCCTGCTCGAGTATATGCTTGAGCGCCTGGGCCTGCGTTGAGCTGTCCTCCACAACGAGAATTGTAATCCGGCTCAAATCCAGGACTGGGCGCTGCATATCAGCCTGCCTATATCCCGAGCGCAGGCGTGGTGTCTTCATCTGCGACGAGCTCCAGAAAAGCGGCCAGGATCTCAGGATCGAAATGCGTCCCCTCCCCCTTCCGCAGTATCTCCATGACCGTCTCTTCGGGCAGGGCTTTCCGATAGGGACGGTCGGAACGCAGGGCGTCCCAGACGTCGACCATCGCAAACATGCGCGCGGCAAGCGGAATCTGCTCCCCCTTCAGCCCGCGCGGATAGCCGCTTCCATCCCATTTTTCGTGGTGGCAGTAGGGAATATCGATGCTCGCTTTCAGGTAATCTATCGTCCGGAGCATGCCGTAGGCATGTTCCGGGTGTTTCCTCATGATGACCCATTCCTCGTCGGTCAGCGCTCCAGGCTTCAAGAGAACGCTATCCGGTACGCCCATCTTGCCGATGTCGTGCAGCAGCGCGCCCCGGCGAACGTGAACCAGCTCTGATTCGCTGAACCCCATCCTGCGTGCAAGTGCCAGACTCATTTCGGTAACCCGCTGGGTGTGCCCCTCGGTTTCCTTGTCACGAAGGTCCATGGCCAGCGACCACCCTAAGATGGTTGCGTCGTATGCCACGGTAAGTTCAGCATTTGAGCGCTGCAGCCCCTCAAAGAGAAGGGCAACGTCGATTGCAATGGCAGCTTGTCCGGCGAGCGCCTGCAGGAAATCGAGCCATTCGGTGTCGGGGTCAAGTCGTCCCCGGTGGAAAATCTCGAGAACTCCGTTCACGTGATCGTGCGCGGCAAGAGGCACCGCAAAATGCGCAACAAAGTTCTCGTCTTTGAAAAGCGTTGCACGAGTGAAGTCAGGCTCCAACGCAAGATCCGCGCACGAGATCGTGCGACGCTCGAGGGCCGCACGTCCGCTGGTGCCCTTCCCCAGGGGAATCGACCACTTGACTGAGTCGAGTCGAAAGCCTCGTTCCGCAGCCGGCTCCAGAAGTTTCAGATCCTCGTTGAGTAAGAGAACCGATGCGGCGTCAACTCGCAGGAGATCGGTCACCGCGGTGAGCAGGATATCGAGGGCAACGTGCAGGTTCAGACCGTCTGTGATTGCTATGTCAATGGCCCGAAGCGCACGCAGACGGTCGAGTTGAGTATGAATCCTCTCTTCCGCCAGTCTGCTCTCCGTAATATCCCGGGCCGTTGTCGAAAAGAGGACCGACTCACCATCACGTCCCGGGTGTGCCAGGATAACCTCGGATACTGGAATCTCCTTCCCCTGACGGGTCAGAAGTGCCGTCTCACCGCTCCAGGAACCGTCACGCAGCGCAGCGGGAAACCCCTCATCGATCAGTTGCGTTCGCGCCCATTCCGGATGGAAATCCGGAGAAACGTCCGAAGATGCTTCCCCGGTTTCCGGTAACCCCAGAAGGCGTCTTCCGCCGCGGTTCAAGTACAGGAGCGGACCACCCGGTTTCACTATGGAGACCAGATCGGTCGTTGCCTCGAGAATTGCCGTCAGACGATCCTGGGACTCCTGCACCTTCTTGCGTTCCTCGATCTCCGCGGTCAATTTGAAGGTGCGTTCGAGTACCAGTTTACCCATGTTGTCGCGTAGATGGGTCCGGTCAAGTGCCGTTCCAATCTGTGCCCCGAGAACGCTCAACGTTTGCAGCTCTTCGTCGCTGAAGGCGGAGGCCTGATCATTGTCGAGGAGAATCATAATTCCGCCGACTTTCTGATCGATCCACAGCGGAACGCTCACGTGGCAACGGAGGGCGTCTTCCGCTCCATCGGCTTCGGCGAGTCGTGCGCACTCGGTAATTCGCACGGCCCTGTCGAGCTCTCCGGAGAGACAGAGCTCCCGGCAGGTGCAGGTTCCATCCAGTTTTCCTTCCTTCTGGAGCGCCTCGGGAAGCGATCTGGACGCCGCGACGCGAAACTGGTCATTGCTGTCCCGGAGATAGATCCACCCCGACTTGACCCCTGTCAGTTCCATCGCCTCGTCCAGCGCTACTGCGCATACGTCCTCTTCGCTTCTGGCGCGGTTCAGGCCGTCCGCCATGCGATACAAACCGTTCAGGGTCAGGTTCGAACGGGTAAGCCCCTCATTCAAACGCATTGCCTCCTCTGAGGTCGAGATAAGAAGGTCCAGGATCTGCTGCCGTTGGGCGGTTATGAAATGTCTTCGATTTCCAATAGTCACCTCGACACCCACCTGGAGATTGTTCGTCGACCGGAGGTTTATATTCGAAAGTACATTATCAATCCGGGTAAGCAGGTACTTCTCTTCGTAGGGCTTCTTCACAAAGTTGTCCGCGCCGCATTCGAGCCCACGGAAAATATCGTCGGGCCCGGACAGTGCAGTAACCAGAACAACAGGAATGTCCTTGAGCTCATCATCGTTCTTGATGGTCTTGCACAGATCGTATCCGTTCATCTCCGGCATGACGACGTCGGTGATCACGAGTGACGGCTTGTTATTCCGCGCAATCTTGAGGGCGTCGCGCCCATTCCGCGCTACCTCCACCTCGTACCCCTTGGTCTCCAGCAGGTGCTGGAGTTGCGCGGCCTGAGTCGCGCTGTCTTCCACAATGAGGATGCTTGTGTTCGACACTTCTCTGTCTACTGGTTTCATCGCACAATCCCTGCCGGATTCGGTCCGGCTTCCTTCGACTATTTCTTCTCAGATGATCAATGTTGACAACATGCGGGCAATGGCCTCAGGAGGCAGAACGTGCGCCGCTGCGCCAATGCGGATTGCTTCTCCGGGCATGCCATGGATTACCGAGCTGGCTTTGTCCTGTGCTATGGTCACCGACCCCGCGGTTCTCATGAGGAGCAGTTCCTTTGCTCCATCAGTTCCCATTCCGGTGAGCAACACGCCGACCGCGTGCTCGCCATAGATTTCTGTTGTCGATCGAAAGAGACAGGACACTGAGGGGCGCAAGCCGTTTTCCAATTCTTCAACTCGCAAAGAGATCTTTCCCCCACTCCCGACTTTCATTTGAAAACCGTCCGGAGCCACGTAAAAGACGGCAGCCTGGAGAGCCTCCCCGTCGGCTGCGACTTGTACCGACTGACCCGTGGTCTGAGCCAACCAGGCGGCGAATCCCTGAATGAATCCGGCTGCCATGTGCTGAACAACAACGACTGGGACCGCAACAGGTTTAGGAAGCAGCGCCAGTATCGTTTGCAGTGCGACTGGTCCACCGGTGGACGCTCCGATTGCGACAATCCTGACCTGGTGTGCAGACGTAACGATCTGCAGTTCGGCTTGCGTTTTGTCCGACAACTGTGAGGGCATTCGAAGGGGACGCACAAATCTGCGAACCACCTTCACTTCGGACATGAGCTTCACGGTCTGAAGGAGCTCTCCGGCCGTGTGCTCATATGCTGGATTGCCGATTCCAGCCGGGCGTCGCACGATGGCGAGTGCTCCCGCCTCCATTGCCCGGAAGGTGATTTCGACTTCCGCCGTGTCAAGGATCGCGGTCACAATGACAATAGGCGTCGGATTCGTTTCCATGATTCTTCTGGTTGCGTCAAGACCGTTCATACCCGGCATGTGAATGTCCATTGTGATGACATCGGGTTTCATCCGCGCTACGGCTTTGATTGCCTCTTCCCCGCTCGCGGCTGTGCCCACTACTTCCAGAGCGGGATCGGATGAGAGAATATGGACAAGAAACTCCCGGGCAACGGGCGAGTCTTCGACGATGAGCGCACGAATCATGAACTCTCTCCTTACACTAACCGGCCGACAACCTCAAGAAGGTTGCTCTGTTCGAAGCTGCTCTTCACAATGTAGGCGCTTGCCCCCACATCGATCCCCCTTTCACGATCCTGACGCGACTCGAGTGCCGTAACAAGCACAACCGGTAACTCGCAGAGCCGCTTGTCCGCCCGGATCTTCGCCGTTAACTCGAACCCGTTCATGCGCGGCATGTCGACATCCGATACCACAAGAACAAACGGTTTCTCGCGAGCCCTCGCGTATCCTTCGACACCGTCCACTGCGGTGGTCACATCGAATCCGGCTCCTTCGAGTATGTTCTTGATCAACGTTCTCGCGGTAATCGAATCCTCCACCACAAGAATGGGTCTTCGTCCTGTCGCTTTTTCGTCCGGTCCGGCCACGGGTAAAGGAACAAAATCGGCGGCACCAATGGCGGATATCATTAGATCGGTGACATTGAGAACTGGAACCAACTCGCCGGTACCAAGGAGCGCCGCTCCGCCTATGTTCCAGACACGTTTCAGCTGCGGTCCCAATCCTTTTACCAGCACCTCTTGATCGGCCAGAATCTCATCTACCGCAAACGCCATGCGACGATCGTTCGCGCTCAGTATGACAACCGGAAATCTGTCTCCGGATTTGTCCCGGGGGCGCATTTGCGAAAGCCGAAGCACTTCCCCGAGCCAGACAACCGAGACCGCGGCTCCGTCAAGCGATATCGTCTTCCGGTTTGCGACGCTGTGCAGATCCTCTCCTCTGAAGGACGCGACCCGTTCAACGTAACCGGTGGGTAGCACGAATTTTCGTTCGCCGACCCGGACAAGCAGTCCCCTGAATGTGCTCAGCGTGAGAGGCAGGACCAGATGAAAGGTTGTGCCGGCGCCGGGCTGCGTCTCCACACTCACGCTTCCTCCGAGGCTCTCGACCTTTTCCCGCACAATAGCCAATCCAAGGCCTCTTCCGGAGATGTCGGTAATGAGGGCGCTGGTGGAAATTCCGGATTGAAATATGAGCGCAAGCGCATCTCTCTCGCTCATGAGTTCCGCTTCTTCGGAGGAGATGATTCCCTGTTTCACAGCCGATGCTTTCACTCTGAGAACGTCGATCCCGGCACCATCGTCAGAGAGATCGATATCAACCTTGCTGTCGTTCCTTCGCTGAACTGAAATGGTGAACGTTCCACGCGGCGGTTTTCCGCTGTTCCTGCGTTCATCAGGAGATTCGACGCCATGATCGATGCAATTTCGGACCAGATGGATCAACGGATCCTTCATATCCTGCAGAAGCCGGCGATCGATTTCTATGTCTGTTCCCCGCAGGACAATCTCTATCTCCTTGCCCTGTTCCCTCGACAGGTCGCGGACCGTCTTCGGTACAATGTCGGTCAGATACGAAAAGGGAAGCATCAGCGTCAGCCGGGTACCATACAACAGTCCGTCTACACACTCGCTCAGGGCCTTCCCGTCCGATTCCGCCGAACGTGCAATGTGGGCTATCCTGTCCTCGACCGAGGTCAACGCCGATTCATTCAGATCGGCAAACTCAATGAAGCGTCCGATCCCATCGGGTTCACCCTTGCCCGGTGACCGTCGAAAAGTATTTACCAGCGGCCGAACCTCAGCCCAGCGCCGCTTCCATCCGGCAACTTCTATCAGAACCTCGCGCAATTCGATCGACCGTTGGACTGCGCCGAGTCGAATCGGCAACAATTCTTCCGCCCGGCGGTGGAGATTTTCGAGTCGCTTCATCGAGACCCGAATGGTCTCAGCGACAACAGCTCTCTCGGGCACGGCGGTACCGGCAGCCGTTTCGCTTCCGCCCGCGTTGGTGCCGTTATCCTTGTCGGAAAAAGTGGACCCTGTATAGTCGGCATTCCCCTCAAGAAGAGCCGAAAGTCGTCGGGTCGCTTCGGCGTGGTCGGTTTTCGCGCTGCCGCCATCCAACGAGACGGCGAGCACCTGATTGATGGTGTCTACCGCCAGATGCAGCACGTCCAGCGTCGAAGCGGTCACGGGGATCCTGGACTGCTTCATGGCAGCCATTACGCTTTCGAGAGACTGACAGAGGGCCTCGACATTGAGAAGATTGACCGAACGGGCCGCTCCTTTCAGGCTGTGAGTCTCTCGAAAAATCGTTTCGACAATCGGTTCCCGGATTTCGGCATCGGGAGCGCTTTCGAGCGCGACGAGCCCTGCAGATAGCGACTGTAGATGCTCGCCCGCCTCAACACGAAAGGTCTCCATGAGACGTTTTAGAAAATCGTCCTCTTTTTTTTCCACAGTCACTGCTCCACGTCTTGTCTCGAGTCACGGACAAGGACGCGCTCGTCGGAAAACATTTTCAGCATATCCAGCACCGCCACGCCCTCCGGAGTGACTCCCAGGAGCAGATCCCGGCGAATGCCTGTCAGAGTGGGCGGCGGCTCCTGAATCGCAGATAGCGGAATGGTGACCATGCCGCTCACGCCATTTGCCAGAAGACCGAACTCCATCGTTCCGTCGCCGACGATAATGACCCGATCCGTGTCCGTCAGACCGCGCTTCCGCAGCGCGAATAGATTGCCAAGGTCGATAACCGATACGATCCTGCCGCGAAGATTCATAATGCCGAGCACGAAATGGGGTACCCCCGGAAGCGGTGTGAGCTGAGTCAAACCACAAACCTCGCTCACAAAACGCGGGTCCAGGCCGTACTTCTCACCGGAAAGCTGGAACGCCAGAACGTCCAGAAAATCGGCGGCCGGCTGCGCTTCCATCGGCCTTTTCGCCAGCGATACCGCCCGTTCCCTGAGGATGGCTCGCGACGCCTCATCCCCGGGAGTCTTTGGATCTTCCAGACTGGCGGTAACAACTTCCATTCGACTTCGAATGGCATTCCAGTCAATCGGCCCGGTTTTCCCCATACTCATTCCTATAGCCTGTACTGCTCGACTGCGTGCTGGAGCTTTATCCCCAGGTCTCGCAGAACTTTCGCGGCGATCTCAGTCTGTCGAGCGCTCTCGACATTCTGCGAACTCGCGGCCTTTATGCTTTCCATTGCCAACGCGACTTGATCGATCCCCACCACCTGCTCACGGCTCGAGTCGGCGATTTGCGTTGCCTCCTGGGCCGCTTCCTGAATGCTTTCGCCAAGCAGGCGTATCGCCGTTTCAACCTCGACCGACTGCTTTACTCCGGCTTCTACCACCCTGGTACCCTGTTCGGTGGCCATAACGGCGCCGCCGGAAGCCTTTTGCACCTCACCCAGAATCCCTCTCACCTGCGCGGTTGCCTGCCGGGACAGATCGGCAAGACTCCTGACCTCCCGCGCCACCACGGCAAATCCCTTACCCTGGTCGCCCGCTTCCGCCGCCTCGATTCCCGCATTCACCGAAAGCAGATTCGACTGCTCGGCAAGATCGCTCACCGTGGAAATGATCTGGCCTATCGCCTGGCCCTGCTCGCCAAGGCGCACAATGCTGCCGGCGATGGACTCCATCTGCGTCCGAATCCGGGACATTCCTGCCATGGTTTCGCCGACCGACTTTCTTCCGGCGAGCGAAAACTGGACCGACCTTTGGGCACCCTCGGAAACATGCGCGGCCCTCAGGTTGGCAACCTGTGCTGTCTGTTTTACCTCTTCCACTGCGGCGGTTGTTTCGGTGACACCATCCGCTGTCTGGGCCGCTGCGGCCGCTACCTGTGTTGTGGACAGAATGATGCTGCCAACCGAAGAGACGAGAACATCGACCGCGTCCTTCACATTGAGGGTCAGCCGTTGAAGCCCCTCGACCATCTGGACCAGGGCGTTCCCGAGTACGTCGGCCTTCGATCGCGGTATGATCTTCATCGTCAGGTTGCCGGTGGCAATCTCCTTTGCCGTTGCAGCCGTCTGCCTGAGATAGAGGCCCATTGCGTGGAAGCCATCGGTGAGAATGCCTATTTCATCTCTGCGTCGCACCGACGGGAGCTCTGCCGTTACGTCCCCGTCTGCGATCCGAAGCGCAACACCGGTCATGAGACCGATTGGCCTCGAAATGTTGCGCGTAATGAGCAGCGCTATGACCGCGAGCAACACCAGCGCTGCCGGGATTCCGAATACAATAATCGAAACAATCGCCGCGGCGTGCGATGCCGCCGCGGCGTCTCGCACCTTCATCAACTGGTCTTCCACACTCTTCATCCCGCCAATTGCCGCCCGAACGCTATCCATCATCCCCCTACCCGTCTCAGCGGCAATCTTCTCCTGCGAGGCTGAGAAGCCGACAGTGTCCTGAAGAGCGATTGTTCTGCGGTTCCATTCAGTCTTCGCGGTGATGAGAGCCTCCAGCGCCCTGAGCCGCGTCAGTTGGCTTGGGTTGCCGGACAAAAGCGTACGGAGCTCCCCGATGTGCCGGTCAATGTCTGAGGTTCCACCGGCGAACGACTCGAGGAAATTCTTCCGGTCGGAAATGACATAGCCGCGCTGCGCAGTCTCGGCATCCGTCAGCGCCTGCATAACCGCATCGAGCTCTCCCTGAACGCGGTAGGTGAACGCAACGCGTTCAGTCGACTTGATCAGGTTGGTCGCCGAAAAATAGGAGACGACGCCGAGCACGAGAAGGATCACCAACGCCAGGGAAAATCCACCACCAATTTTTGTCCCGATTGTCAATCTCATTGTCCTGACTTCCTTGGCCGGATTACACTCCGGCAGTCGCAGCGGTTATGATCTCGATAAGGCGCCCGGCGGTGAGCCCTTCGGATTCGGGCAATAGTTCATCCGGCGCGTATCCGTTCAGAAGCGAGAGCGCAACACGAAAATGGATTGCGGAACGAGCCTGCATTTCGAGACGACGCTGAAGATTCGCAAGCGCGAAATGAGCAACCACGAGCGTGTCGTCGAGATAGAGAGCCTGCTCGAACGAGGTAACCGCCGCAGTCGAGTTTCCCAACTCGTCCTGCACCATTGCGCGAAGGTATCGATACGCAGGGTTCATCCTGGCGGAGTCGACGGCCCGATCACTCCAGACAAGCGCCTCCGGAAGCCGGCCCGCATCCGCACATATTCGCGAAAGCAGAGCAGATACCTCCGGTTGAAGCGGTTCGTCTTTTGCAAGTATGAGTGCAACCTTCTCGGCGCCTTCCCATCTGCCGTCCCGGTAAAGCGCTTCAGCCTCCTCGATATTGCAGATCGCTTTTTCCGGCAAATTGGAATCTTCTGCCGGAACTGAACTCAAGGCAGCAACTTCAGGTTTCGTGAATGAATCCGGCAATGCGGTGTCACCCGCTGGGAAGTCCAACTGGCCGTTATCCTCCGGGGGCATCGGATAGTCGTCGAAAACAGCCGCTGCCCGGGAAACGAAAGGTCGTTTTGACTGCTTTCGGTAGAAAACCACTCCGGGGAAATAGATCGGAGCGAAATGCTCGAAAAGCGTCTGAGAGGTCTCACTCGGGCCGACGAGGAGCCAGCCATTTTCGAGAATTGTCCGATACAGACGGTCGGACACTCTCTGCAAAAACTCGGGAACGAAGTACATGAGAACGTTCCGGCAAAAAACCACATCCATCGCGTTTGTCTCATTTGTGATCGAGGGATAAACGTCTTCCACAAGATTCAAATAGGAAAAAGTGACGAACTTCTTGATCTCGTCGCTGATTTTCCATTCGCCCGCCGCGGTCTCCGTAAAATAGCGCCGGCGGATCCAGTCAGGAGTCCCACGAAAAGACCATTCGCCGTATACGCCTTTGACCGCCCGCTCGAGGGCGCGCGGGTTGATGTCAGTAGCAAGAACCTTGATATTCCAGTCCGAAATATTGGGCAGGAGACGGCTCAACAGGATCGCAACAGAATAGGGCTCTTCTCCGGTACAGCATCCCGCGCTCCAGACTCGAAGCCGCATGTCTCTGTTCTGTCGAAGTCGAATCAGCTCAGGGAACACCTCGTTCTCCAGAACCTCGAAGCTTCTCTTTTCGCGAAAGAAATAGGTTTCTCCAACTGTCAGATTCGCCGCCAGGGTTTCGGCCTGGATTCCGGAAAACGAAGTCGAAGCAAGCCAGACGGCACACTCGGCCGCGTTCGCCATTCCGAGCTCCCGGGCAACGGCGCCAATTCCTCTCTCGAGGTCAGCCCAGCGCTTTCTCGGGAAGTTCAGCCCCAGCTTTTCGGAGACAAGCGAACTGAGTTGTGAGAGCACCGCATCTGTCAGTTGCTCAACCATTGCGTTTGGCGGCTCCCATCGCGGTATCCAGCACCCTGTTCTCCTCGAGCGAGAGACAGCGGTCAAGGTCATGTATCAGAAGAAGTTCCCCGGCAATCTGCGCTACTCCTTCAATGTGCTCAAGTCCGGCAACGATACTGTCGGCTGCGCTGATGTCCGCTGTCTCGACCTCAATTACCCCGTTCACCGCGTCTACGACAAGAGCCAGAAGCATCCCTCCGGTCGCATCAGAATCCGCACGTTGAATGCGGGACACAATGAACTTGTCCGAAGAGACCATCTCCCGATCGAGTAAACCGAATCTCCTCCGCAAACTGACAACGGGGACTACGCGACCGTGGATATCAACAACGCCCGCAACGATTGCGGGGGCCTGTGGAAGCGGAGTCACCTCCACCGCAGGTTCTACGTTCACAACAACCGAAAGACGCAGCGCATACCGGTTTCCGTCAATCTCGAAGCCGAGAAGACGTTGCGGACCCTTCATGCTGTTTGTCCGGCGAAGTTTGAACGCGCAGGTGCCTCGCTGAAGGAAACAATATCGATCCCGGGAAACTCCGGCAGGGCTTTCTTGTCGTCGAGAAAAAGGATCGCGATCACTGTTGGCATGAGATCCCCCTATTGAATCTAGTCCCACTGCCGCCTGTCTGCAATACGGACAATCCCTGAGAAGAGCAGGAAATACACCTGAGTTGCGCGAGAGTTCCGTCAAAGTGGGACATTTCGCGGCAAAGATACACAATGTGCCCGGCAGCCGCGAGGCAGTTCGGACCAGCCATTGCAATGTCCATTATTGCAACGCTTGCTTTGTGGTCGAACAAGAACTATGTTTGAATTACCTCACTTGTCATTTATCATCCCGTAAGGCCTGAACAAGTTCGGAGGGTCGTCTCCGCACGGGGAACCGCCCGCCTTCCGAAAACGCCGGAATACGCAGTGAGCGCACCGGCATCCAGGGTATCCCTGCCATTTTTCTTTGACCTGCATCGGCTCGCCGTGCCTGCCTGCCTGCATTCTGACGACTATCGCGCAGATGAGAGGAGAGGCAGATGAAACTGTTCACCAGATTGCTGATCGGGATTTCGGCCGCACTGATCGCTGCGGCAGCGTTCTTTTCGTGCGCACAACAGGGGCCCATCAAAATCGGTGTGATCTCGCCGCTTTCCGGCACCGGAGCCGTTTACGCGGATCTCAGAGATGGGCTTCAACTTGCCGCGGACGAGGTCAACGCGCGCGGCGGGGTGAACAAGAAGAAACTCGAGCTCATAGTCGAGGATGACCATGGCAAGGCGGATGAAGCGGTTGCGGCCTTCGAGAAGATCGAGACCCGGGACCGACCGCTCTTCTTCGTATCCGTTCTCAGTTCACTCACCGTTCCGATTAAACCACTGGCCGCACGGGAGAAGGTGATTCTATTCGCCCTCGTGGCCGCCTCCCCCGAAATAACGGCAGGTAACAAGTGGGTCTACCGTTTCTACTCGGGAGCCGCGCAGGAGGCCGAGGCGACCTCCACGATCATGCAGAACCTGCATGTAAAAAAACTTGGCGTGCTCTATGTCGACGACAGTTACGGCGGACCGGTTTACGCGCTCGCGAAGCAACAGTTCGTCCGGACAGGCGGCACGATCGTCGGGGTTCCGTTCGACACAAAAACGACCGACTTTCGGCCGCTGATCAAAAAGCTCCTGGCCATGCCTGCGATATACGTCATAGCTCTTGCCGCCCACTACCCGCCAATCCTCTCCCAGCTCAAGGAGATGGGCTACGCCGGACCCATCATCTGCGGGTCGGGCGCTTCTCTGCCGACGGTCACCGGGCTCGAAGCGGCTCAAGGTGCCTACGTTGCAACATCGATCATCTACAATCCATCCTATCTGTTCGCCCGCAATGCAAGGCTGAAGTTCGAAGAGCGCTTCAAAAGACCATTTACGCAGTACGCCGCCAACGGCTATGACCTTATCAAGATGGTCGCCGGCCTGCTCGAAAGCCATGAGGTAAGCCGGGAAGGCCTGAAGACGCAGCTCGAGGGCGGTCTGATGTACTCAGGAGTCTTCGGTTCGCTCTCCCTGCGCCGCGGCGAGCAGAGCATTGCGTTTCCGCTTTTTCCCGGACATATCGTCAATAAGAGCATTAAGTACCAGTAAAGTCGGTGAAGGAGCTATTCGATGAATCGATTGACAGTCAAATTGATCGGAGGTTACGCGATCATCGTTCTTCTCATGGTCGCTCTTTCGGTTTATACGGTGGTGGTAAGCCAGTCTGCGATGGAAAACGCAATCGGAACAAGTTCGATATTCTTGGCCGACAACATGCTGAACGGTCTCGACAAGAGTGTGGGACTTTCGGTAAACGAACTGCGACTCTTTCTCCTCCGGAACCCGGTACAAGCACTCGTCGCAAGATCCAATGCCTCTTTCGAGGCGAGCGGAGATCCCGGAGCGCTCGCGGTTGAACGCCAAAGAATGTGGGCCACACCTGACGGCAATAAGCAACTTCTCAATTCAATCCTCGAAAACGATGTCTCGTCAACTTTTTCGAGTAACCTGATTGACTACTATCAGCGCGTTTTCGGTTACCGAAGCTACCTGAGTTTCGAGCTGACCAACAAGTACGGCGCCGTAGTCGCCGCGACGGCCAAACCGGACGCCTATGCGGAGCAGGGAACCGCGTGGTGGAAGGGCGCTTCCGCAAATGGGACCTATCTGGGAGATATGGGGGTGAATAACGATGCCGGAACGACCGGACTGACCGTGGCAGTTGAGATGACCGATCCGGACGGCAATTTCATTGGAGCCCTCCGGGCGGTGCTCGCGGCCGATGACCTGATTCGGTCGAGTCTCTTAAGCTCCACCCGGTACACCACCTCGGAACTGAGACTATCACGTGGCACCGAGAAGCTGCTCTTTTCGACACAGACCTTCCAGTTTGAGGAGGACCTCACACAGAGTCCTCTCTACAAACAGGTCCGGGATGGAAGCGGCTCCTTCACTGCGGTCGAGGCAGGACGCCCGATGTTCTTCGCCTACGACACCACGAGGAACTTTACGTGGATCGGCCGGAAAAACTGGGTTCTCCTCATCGGTGTCGACAGCGCAGAGGTGCTTGGTCCTATCTTTTTGCTTCGAAATCAGATCGCCCTGGCGTCCCTCATCCTTGTCATACTCAGCATTGCGGCCGCCTACCTGATCTCCCGCTCGATCGTCCGACCGATCCGTGAAGTCCGCTTTGCGGCCGCCGAGATTGCCGTAGGAAATCTCACTCGTGAGCTTCTGGTAACCTCGAAGGACGAAATCGGGTCACTCATGCAATCCTTCGTCAAGATGAAAGGAGCGTTGGTTGACGTCGGTAGCATGGCGGAGCGGATTGCCGAAGGAGACCTGACGGTGGAGCTTCACGAACGTTCCGAGCAGGACACCATCTCCCGGGCGCTCATGAACATGCGTAAAAGCCTCCGCGATCAGATGAAGGGCATTGCCAACGCGGCAAACATTCTGGCGCAGTCCGCCAGTGAAATATTCGTTACCACGAAAGAGACCGCGGCAGCGGCGGCGCAGATGGCCGGGGCTGTCAGCGAGACCACAACAACCGTAGAACAGGTCAAACAGACCTCTCATCTCTCGAATCAGAAGGCGGAACGGGTCGCAGCGGGTGCCCAGGAGTCAGTCGGAGTCTCCCGCACGGGTCGGGAATCGGTCAAAAAGGCGCTCTCATTGATGCAGGATATCCAGGACCGCATAGCCTATATTGCCGAAAGCTCGGTTCAGCTCGGTGAGGAGAGCCAGACTATCGAGGAGATCATCGTGATGGTGAACGGACTCTCCGACCAGTCGAACCTGCTGGCAGTCAACGCCGCAATAGAAGCCGCCAAAGCTGGCGAGCAGGGAAAGGGATTCACTGTTGTGGCACAGGAAATAAAGAATTTGGCAGAACAGTCCAAACGGGCCACGGTTCAGGTACGGTCAATCCTCTCGGACATTCAGAAATCAACCGCAGCCGTCGTAATGGCTGCCGAACAGGGCGGCAAGTCGGTTGACGAAGGCATCATTCAGTTTCGGGAAGCGGGCGAAACCATCGGTCGTCTGACCACCACCGTGGAATCCGCCGCGGAGGCGGCATCACAGATCGCTGCATCGAGTCATCAGCAGCTTGTCGGAATGGACCAGGTGGCGACCGCGATGGAGAGCATCAGGTCGGCGATCAGTCAAAGCGTGGACGGGGCCAATCAGATGGAATCGGGAGCCCGGAACCTGAACGATCTTGGTCAGACACTCAAGGAGCTGGTTGCCCGCTACCGCGTGCAATGAGGAGGAGAAACACAGTGCGCGTCTTCGCTCGTATCTGGCACTGGCTGACCGACCCTCC
>CAZKMA010000077.1:0-17524 GCA_964553615.1 uncultured Spirochaetales bacterium
GTATCGTGGCATCGACGTGGTTTCTCGCCCGGCGTGGAAGAAAATGCTCTCATTGCTGGACGAGGTGAAACGCTCAGACGTGCTCAGCCTGATCATTCAGCACGCGGATCGCGATCCGTTCTACAAACCGGCCATTAACGTTTCGTACGAGCGGATTGTCGAGCCGTATTTTAACAAGATCAAAGCCCAGACCGAGGCGACGGTTCAGAAGATCCTGCGTGAGCGGAAGAATCAGAAGATTGATCAGCTTTGTCTTGCCGTATTTGGCACAACAGCCATTTCACGAACGAAGAACTATACCGAGAAAGCAAGCGAAATATACGCAAAGCGCGTGGCGACAGGTTTCACACACACTGCCCCGGTCAATTACCTGAAGGCATTTCTTCTCGACTATTTCAAGAAGGATATTCGGGAGCTGCACGACCTGCTGATTATCCGGGGCAAGTGGTCGACCGACATGCTGACACAGCAGTTCTCGGAAGCATTTCATCAGACGATGGACGTTGCAGAGAACATTGTGAAATTTGACGATTCGCTTTCAGAGGAAGGCGAGCTCGGCATGAAGCTGCGCAAAGCCATGGGCCGAATTGTGGATCGGGATCCCGCATCGACCAAGCTGCTTCGAACCCAGCTCGACGAGGTCAACGGCGCGGCGCAGACCATGATCAACGAGGCTGCCCAGAACCTCATTGTCATTGCCAAAGACCTGCGCTCAATTCTTGAAGACTATGATCGGACGACGCATGATCTGCTTCTGAACTGGAAGGAGATCGAAGCAATGACCGAACAACCGATCAAACAGCGTATCGTGTCCGTGTACAAGAAGATCTACTATCTGGTGCAGTTGATGCAGATGCTCCTGAAATCACCGCCGCCGCAATCATCCTCCTCCTCCTCCACCACCACCTGAACTTCAGGATCCCTGATGGGATTCGCTTTTCAGAACCTGCTCTTCCAGCGACAGGAGAATCTGCTTCGTCTTTGTCCCGGATCCATCCGTCAAACTGCGAAGTGCATACTGGCCAATCTTCCCGGATGCCGGCACCACACGGTGGCAGGGAACGAGAATAGGTAGATTGTTCTGGGCTACCGCATTTCCGACGGCCCGTGCCGCATTCCGTCTTCCAATCTTTTGCGCTACATCGCCGTAGGTCACGACCTCGCCGAAAGGAATCTTCAACAATCGTTCCCAGACGGAAACCTGAAAATCGGTTCCTTCAAGAACAAGCTCTACACCGAACCGTCTCCGCTTGCCGCGGAAATACTCATCCAGTTCATACGCAAGCTCGCCGCACGCATACGCGTTCCGTTCAACATCGTACTGCTCGGCGAGCCACAGCTCCTCGGTATACCCGACCCGTACCGCCGCGCCTTTCCGATCAACTGCGAGAAACAGGTTGCCAATAGGTGATTCGTACCGATGGGTGTACAGAATTGGGCGTTTGTATGCCATGAAACTTACCGTCGGCCATTATATCAAAGTGACTCAGATTGTACAGTTGGGCAAATCTGTGGCACCATTGCCCTCATGAGTCAGGTGCGCATCATTGAAGCAGTCGGGCGAAGCGGCGAACGTGCGTTTATTGCCTTGCCCTTCTCGCTGTATAACGGCAATCCGCGCTGGGTTCCATGGTTCAATGTGGACATGCGCAGAATCCTTCGGAGGAAACATCCGTTCTTTCGACATTCAGAAGGAACGTTTTTCCTTGCGTTGAGCGATTCCGCCTCCGCGGATGCGAAGAACTCCATTACCTTTCGGCAGACGGTGGATCCCGAGAATGGAGCGTCCGGCTTTGTTGTGGGACGGGTTTGTGTCGTCGAGAATACGCGTTACAACGAAGAGCACGGGACAAGGACCGCGCACTTTTACTTTCTCGACGCTGTGCCCGACACGGCGGTGTTTCGGGCTTTGTTGGACGCTGCCGCCGACTGGTCGCGACAGCGGGGCCTGTCCGAACTTGCCGGGCCAATGCTGTTCGGCGGCGCCACCGGGAGCGGGATTCTGATTCAGGGGTTCGATCACCGATCGGCCATGACAATGATGAACTACAACCATGATTACTACGCCCCCGCCGTGGAAGAGGCGGGTTTTCGAAAGCTGATCGACTTCTATTCGTTCAAGCTTGACCCTGGGACGTTCCGGCTGGATCCCCGGGTTTCTTCGGTTGCGCAGAAGGTGCTTGCGCGTGGGCGCTTCCGGGTGCTTCGATTTGGTTCGAAGCGGGATCTTCTTGCATATGCTCCACAAATAGCAGCATTGTATAATGATACACTCGCAGACCATACCGAGGGGTATCCGCTTACCGATGCCGAGCTGAAACAGGTTGTTTCCGATCTGACAACGGTTGCAGATCCGTCCCTCATCAAGATCCTGACGTACGACGACGCGGTGGTTGGCTTCCTGTTCGGATTTCCCGACCTCTCGGACGCCATTCAACGCTCAGCGGGCAAATTGAACCCGCTGAGTATTCTCCGGCTTATCCGGGAATTCAAGCGTACGAACATGCTTATTGTGAACGGTGCGGGAATTCTCCCGAAGTATCAGCGGCTTGGTGGTAACGCGCTGCTGTATTACGAACTGGAACGGACAATCAGCTCGAAAGGCGGTGGGAAGAAGTTCATCCACGCGGATCTTACTCAGATTGCGGAGACCACAGAGCTCATGCTATCAGACCTGAAAAATCTTGGTGCCGAACCGTACAAGGTCCACAGAATGTACGTACGCGACATCTGAATCCGCGGTGCCTGCGAGACCTCAGCGCACGCGATACCCTTCGAGGATACTGCGGGTCTTTGTCGGAACTTCAGCACGGATGTGGATGATGCCGTCTACGTAGTCGGTTTCCAGTACTCGACCCGTACGGTGAATGAGCGCCGCGAGATCGTATCTCGCAGACGGAAGCCGATACTCGACTGCCTCCATGGTTTCCACCAGCACCTCGCCAATCTTCTCGAGCAGGAGATCGAGCCCCTGCCCTGTGCTGGCCGAAACTTCCACAAAGCCGATTGCCCGTGATCCGGCGCTCCCTGCCAGATCGATCTTGTTCATCACGGTGATTACCCGCTTGTCACCTGCTCCGATCTCGCGCAGCACCTGCCTGGTTACAGCAATCTCGTGCTCAACGGTCGGGCTGGAGGCGTCCACAACGTGGATGAGAAAATCAGCAAGAACCGTCTCCTCCAGTGTGGCCCGGAATGCGTCAACAAGATCGTGGGGGAGGTTTCGGATGAAACCTACCGTGTCCGTCAGGAGGACCGCCGTGCCGTTATCAAGCTCGAGCCGACGAGTCGTCGGATCCAGCGTTGCAAAGAGCTTGTTTTCTGCCCGCACATCGGCGTGTGTAAGTGCGTTCAGGAGAGTGGATTTGCCCGCGTTGGTGTAGCCGACAATTGCGCCGCTCGGAACCGGAACGCCGCTCCGTTGTTTGCGCATGGTAGCACGCTGGCTCCGCATCTTTTTCAGATCGGTCCGGAGCCGCGCAATCCGGTTCACTACGACGCGTCGATCCGCCTCAAGCTGCGTTTCACCCTCGCCACGGGTCCCTCGGGCGCCTCCTCTCTGGCGCGACAGGTGAGTCCACTGCCGTTTCAAGCGGGGGAGCGAGTACTCGAGCCGTGCAAGAGAAACCTGGAGTGATGCTTCCTTGGTAAACGCGCGATCCGCGAAAATCTGGAGAATGACTTCATGCCGATCTATGACGCAGAGTCCCGAGGATTTCTCCCAGTTTCGCTGCTGTGCCGGGGACAGATCGGTGTCGAAAACTATATATTCGGCATTGAGCGCCTGCGCCCGTGCAACGATCTCATCTGCCTTTCCCGATCCAAGGAGCAGCCGAGGATGGGGTTTCGGAAGCCGAACGATTACCGCTTCGGCGGTTCCGATGTTGATATTGTCCGCCAGCTGTTCGAGTTCTGCAAGTGAATCCCGGACTTCCTGCTCGGCGTCCCCTGGTTCCTGAATGGCGATAAGGATTGCAGTTTCCCCTGTTTTTGCGTTCATCTGTATTCAATCATGATCGCGAGAGAGCACAACAGTCAACTAGGAGCCCGTCGGACTCTGGCGGGCGACCGCTGGAGTCCGGGTATCGACTGTCCGTTTTGACACCGGCGCGTTGATTCCGTATCATGAACCTTGTGTATACGATCTTTGTCGATCTTGACGGGGTGCTCGTGGATTTCGAGCGCGGGGTGCGGGAGGTAACCGGGAAGGAGGCTCATGAAATGCCGCCACACGTAATGTGGAGGCAACTGGCCAGGACGCCGGATTTCTACGCGAATCTCCAATGGACCGCCGATGGACGGAGTCTGTGGGACTACGTTCGACATTACGATCCGATAATCCTGACCGGCCTTCCCATGGGTAACTGGGCCCGGTCCCAGAAGCTCGCCTGGTGCGCGCGTGAGCTCGGAAACGCAGTCCCTGTGGTGACCTGCATGTCCCGCCACAAGGCCCGCGAAGCTCAGGCTCATCTGCTGGACGGCACGAGACCGCTTATCATTGACGACCGGGAGAGTATTCTTGAGAGTTGGGAACAGATGGGCGGCACCTTTATTCTTCATCGGTCCACCGAAGAAACTGTCCGCGCCCTCCGGGCACTCGATCTGTAATCAACGAAACCAGCCGTTCTTTTTGAAGTAGATGAGCATTGCCCCGGCGATGATTGCCATGAGAATCAAGACTGCAGGATAGCCATACGGAAGACTCAACTCCGGAATGACGTGAAAATTCATCCCGTATACCCCTGCTATGAAGGTCAGCGGCATGAAAATCGTCGCAATGAGCGTGAGCGTCTTCATGACAACATTCTGCCGATTGCTGATGCTCGACAGATAGATATCCACGAGGCTGCTCGAAACATCCCGCAGGGATTCCAGGGTATCGATCAGTTCGATCGTGTGGTCGTAGACGTCGCGAAAGTAGAGGGTAGTGGACTTGGTAATGATTCCGGAGTCCATCTTCTCCAGTCGTGCAACGAGTTCGCGCAATGGCCACACCGATTTGCGGAGATAGATGAGTTCTTTCTTCAGCTCTTGCACCGAAAGAAGTGATTTCCGGTCGGGGTTCTCCGCAATCGCCTCCTGAATATCCTCGATCCGTTCGCCGATTGTTTCCAGAATGTAGTAGTAGTTGTCCACTATCAGGTCAATCAGCGCGTAGCACAGGTAATCCGAGCCCATCTTGCGGATTCGTCCCTTATGGGCGCGGAGGCGCTCCCGAATCGGATCGAAGACGTCCCCATGCCGTTCCTGAAACGTAATGATCAGACCGTGGGCAAGAACAATGCTTACCTGTTCAGAGTTGATGATATGTTCCCGCTCGTCGTAAGAAAGCATCTTGAGAACAACAAATGTCTGACCATCGTATTCCTCGGTCTTCGGGCGCTGTTCGGTGTTGCTGATGTCTTCCAGGGCAAGAGGGTGAATGTGAAAGAGTTCTCCCGCCCGGGTCAGGACATCGGACTCATGGACGCCGGTAACGTTTATCCATGTAACCTTTCCACTTGTCGCGAGCGCGCTGCACTCCTCGATGGTTGCGGGAACGTGCTCTTCGAAAGCGTGCTCATTGAAAGTGAAAACCTGGAACTCGGTCGGGCCCGAGCGCTCTTCCCCGATGTGAATGATCGTTCCTGGGGGCAGTCCCGCCTTGGTCGAAAGTCGACGTCTTTTCTTGGGCATGGGAAAAGTATACTTAAAGAGGGCCGAATCCGGCCATATCGCAGAAAGAGACCAGGAATTGTGGACTATCGATGCAGGAAGGCCATCGGGTTCAGCAACTCGTCGCCAAGATATACTTCGAAATGGAGGTGCGGGCCGGTAACGAGCCCGGTTGATCCTTCGGTTCCGATGATCTGACCGGCCTTCACTTTTTCCCCGGTGTGAACTGCAACGGTGTGCAGATGGGCGTAGTGCGTACGGAAACCGTACTTATGTTGAATCCAGATGTTGTTCCCGTAACCGAGCGGATCGTAGTTGACCCCGGTTACGACGCCGTTGCCTACCGCAACCTCCGGTGTCCCGGGTGCGTCTGCAATGTCTACGCCTTTGTGCATGTAGTAGTAGCCGCTGAACGGATTGATACTGGGCCCGAAGCCCTGAGTAATGAATCCGCGCCCGGCAATGAGAGGCCAACCGATAGGCAGATCGGTAAGCACTTCCTTTCGAAGCTGAAGTATCGGTTTAATCTGAGAGAGGATTTGATTCGCTGACCGGAGAGAATCGGACAACTGGCCGATATCCCTCTCCATGCTTGCGTATTGCGTGTTGACATTTCCGCTCTTGAGAACACCAAAACCGGCGGGAAGCCCCTGATCGACATAGTCTCCGGCATTTCCATAGAGGGAGCTGCGGGTAACCTGGATGCTCTGCTCCAGCTGGTTTCCCGTGCTGAGCAACTGGTCCAGTTGATCCGCAACGGATTCAAGACTTGCGGTTGCCTTTTTCAGGTCGGTCTCTTTCTGCTGGAGTACCGATACCTTTCCCTCCTTCGAGAGGATGGCGACCGAGAATGCGACAATGACCCCCACAAGCACGAGTATGAAGACGATTTGTGGGGTCGTCACCGATACGTGCATTACCGACTTTGCGCCGGGGGGGAAGATTTTAAGTGTGTATCTACCGCTTCCCCGTCCGGAGGACCGAAAGGATCTGCGGGAAAATAGAGGACGTCCCACCATATTTACCCGTTAACGCACTCATTATCGACGAAAACAGCCCATTTATCAAGACGGGGCATTTATTTTTCTCCTTCGCATGTACTTGGAAGCATAGCGCATCTGTCCCATCTTTGCAAAGCAAAAAAACGGGGCGATCGATCTCGCCCCGTCTGGTTCATTCCTGTGTGTCACAGGATCATCGCTGAACGTCCCCAGTCGTAATAGTTTTGTCGAATTTGTTCGACGCTCGGCATCCGGTACACGGCGATCTCCGATCCGTTTCCGACGTAGATACCCTGGTTGATAATCTGGTATCCGAACGCGGTGTTGGATCGTTCCACGTTTTTGTTCAGCTTTTCCGAATGCTCGGTAACCGCATGAATGCACTGTTTCAAGTGTTCGAGATTCTTGTCGTATGTCGGTCCGATGTTCCCGGTCTGTACCGGATTACTGAAGTCAATTACCTTCAGATCTGCGAAAACTACCGACGGAACATGCACATGGCTTTTCTTGTCAGTCATGTAGCCGGCGAATCCCGCGGGGTCAAGCGCGCTTACAACGAGCGGATTTACCGGGCAGAGCTCCTGGTAGACGTAGTAGTCTCTCTTCTCTGCGGGGGACTGGAACTCAGATTTCTTGATTTCCAGCGTCCGTCCGTCCATCGTTGTCAGGTACATGGACATCATCCGTTCAATTGGCGTGTTTTCGAGCGCACGATATACCGACATCCAGGCCGAGTTCTTCGGATCCCCGTTCGGATGCGGGACGCACCGTTCCTGCGCATACTTCCAGTCGAAGTCTTTTCCAAAATTGCCGTCTACCTCAATAAACATGATCTTCTCGAACGATCCGTTCTTGCTTCCGATTGCCATATAGGCCCCGAACCGATCAGGTTCGAGCTGGGAAGCGATGAGTGCTTCGTTCGGGAAAACAGAAAGATAGAAGTGTGTCTTCATTGTCTCACCCCTTTCTGCGAGTGTGTTCCACGCGCTACCACAAATGTAAATGAAGGATAGAGTTCCGTAAAGCAAAAAAACGGCGTACTGCGGTGGATCAAGAGCCATATCGCCGTTATTTTGTTACAGAGACCCCATGGAAGAACCGCAACAGTCGCCCAGATGTCTGGATTGTACACACTTCTTCGTTACCTGGGACCCGGGCTTCCCACGAGGGTGCCGGGTTTTTGGTGTGAAATCGCGCGAGCTGCCGAGCGCAATCGTCTACCGGGCCACCGGCCGGCACTGCCCCGCATTCGAGGCATCACCACGGATCAAGCGGGGATCCTGATCGTTTCACCGAAGGCGGTCAGGTGGTGCGATAGATCTCCCACGAGCTCTTCACCAGAGTATCCACGTCGCTGAACTTTGGAGCCCATTGCAACTGTGTACGAGCATTCTCCGAGGAAGCAACGAGCTGCGCAGGATCGCCCGGTCTTCTGGCAGAGATGTGTGAGGGAATTTTCTCGCCGGTAATCCTGCGGGCGGTATCCAGCATCTCCTGAACGCTGATCCCTTTTTCGCTCCCGAGGTTCACCACGAGGCTCTGGTCCTTCCGGGTAATGGAATCCATGGCCTTTATGTGTGCATCTGCAAGGTCCGATACGTGGACATAGTCCCGGATTCCCGTTCCGTCGGGTGTGTCGTAGTCGTTGCCGTAGATATCAAAGCGTTCCCGAACGCCGGTGGCAACTTCCATAATAACGGGCAGGAGATTTGCCGGATTGCGCTCCAGGCCGCGTACCCGCCCCTGGGTGTCGTATCCGGCGGCGTTGAAATACCTGAGCGCCGCGTAGCGGATTCCCTTGAGTCTGTCGTACCATTCGAGCAGCCGTTCAATCTCGAGTTTTGTGAAGCCGTAGTAGTTGGAAGGCCGCGTCGGGTGTTTTTCGTCTACGGGGAGGTACTGAGGTTCGCCGTACACCGCGGCGGAAGACGAAAATATGATTCGTCTCACCTTCGCCTCGCTCATTGCGTTGAGGAGATTAATTGTTCCACAGATGTTGTTGACCGAGTACTTTTCCGGCTTGACCATCGATTCACCCGCCGCCTTGAACGCCGCAAGGTGTATGACGGCATCCCATCCCTGTTGCATGACCGTGGCGAGCGGGCCGTAATCAAGGATGTCGCCGCGCGTAAATCCGGCATCGGGGAAGAGATTCTTCTCGGAGCCGCCCTGCATGTTGTCGAGAACGTGAACCTCATGTCCGGCGTCCAGAAGTGCCCGAACAACGTGACTGCCGATATAGCCTGCACCACCGACGACGAGTATTTGCATGCGTTTCTCCTGTCCAGATGACTTCCGTGAAAGCGTATTTCATTGGCCTGTTCCGGTCAAGGCACGGCTCTCTTGTCCCGAACGTGAGGAACAGGATATTATGAGTTCCATGGAACAGAAGTATAATTTCACCGTCCCCAACCTGGGCGCAGCACGAATTTCATCTCCAATACCGTTTTCTCGCGTCGAGGGAGACCGCATGGCCAACTACGTGCGGGACGATGAATACATACTGCACGACATCGATGTGGACCCGGGAGAGCCGGCAAAGCAGTACCACCCCGCGGATCTCCTGCAAATTGCAGGTCCCCGGGAGTTCATCTATTTCAATCCCGAACACGTTCACGCGGGGATTGTGAGTTGTGGAGGTCTCTGTCCCGGCATTAACGACGTAATTCGCGCAATTGTCCGCTGCCTCTGTCTCCGATATGGCGTGCGGCGAGTTACCGGCATTCGATTCGGCTTCCAGGGCTTCCTGCCGGAAAACAAGATCCCGACAATGGAACTGAATCCCGATGTGGTGGATGATATTCACAAAATCGGCGGCTCGGTGCTCGGCAGCTCACGAGGCGGCGGAGACCGAATCAGCGACATTGTCGATGAGATTGAACGAATGAATCTGAACATGCTGTTCACAATTGGCGGTGACGGTACTCAGAAGGGATCCATGCGCATCGCCGACGAGATAGAGAAGCGCGGTTTGAAGATTGCCATCATCGGGATACCGAAAACCATAGACAACGATCTGAGCTTCATCCAGAAGTCGTTCGGTTTCGAGACTGCTGTAGCGCAGGCCGCGCACGCGGTCAGCGGCGCGCACACCGAGGCGCACTCGGCAATAAACGGCGTTGGCCTGGTTAAGCTCATGGGCAGGGACTCGGGCTTCATTGCCGCCCAGACCGCGCTCGCGTCTCATGAAGCGAACTTTGTTCTGATTCCCGAGGTGCCGTTCGATCTTGAGGGTCCGAACGGTCTGATCTTCCATTTGAAGGAACGCCTGCGCCAGAGTAACCACGCGGTTATCATAGTCGCGGAGGGAGCGGGCCAGGACCTGCTTGCTCAAGAGAATGAGACAGATGCATCCGGCAACAAGAAACTCGCGGATATTGGTCTTTTCCTGCGCGATCGGATCAATGCGCATTTCAAGAACGCGGGCCTGCAGGTCAATCTGAAATACATCGATCCGAGTTACATTATCCGAAGTGCCGTCGCGGTGCCCACCGATTCGGTTTACTGTTCGCGGCTGGGAAACAACGCTGTCCACGCAGCCATGGCAGGGAAGACGCGCATCCTTATCAGTCTGGTCAATAACACCTTCGTGCACGTTCCCATCGATATAGCCGTTCAGCGGCGCAACAATGTGGATCCGGAGAGCAGCCTGTGGCGCGATGTCATTGAAACCACCCAGCAGCCGACCGTGATGAAAAACGAGGTTGTTCACTAACCGGCATGGAAGAGCGTCGCATCGTCGCCCTCGGTGACATCCACGGCAATTTTGCTGCTTTTCGGGAAATCGTCACCGGTCTCGGTGTTGTGAACAGCGCGCTTCGATGGACTGCGCACGACACCGTCTTCGTCCAGATAGGTGACATCTGCGACCGTGGTACCGAGTCCCGCGCAATCTACGAGCTTCTTGCGGAGTGGCAGGAGGCGGCTCCGGTGGTGAACTCGGAGATCCGGTTCCTGCTCGGGAATCATGAAGTCATGGAAGTTTTCGGCTACGATCGGGACGCGGGTGTGCAGGAGATCAAAGGATATGCCGAGCGCGAGGACTCGAACGGATTCCGGGAGCACGGAGAGGCTTTTGCGCCGGGCGGATGGCTGTACCAGTGGCTCATTCGCCAGTGGGGAATGACCCAGGTCGGTTCAATTGTATTCGGTCACGGGGACCTTCCCATCTCCTTCCAGAACAGGACTGTAGAGGATATCCACGGGGAGATTATCGGCGATCTGCAACGGTATGCAGGAAAACGGGTCACGGGGCCTGAATCTCTTCCGGACAGTCTGTTTTCAGAAGAACAGAGCCTGATCTGGTGCCGTCAGTCCCGGGACGCCGATCACTACGGGCATGCGTTGAACAATTTTCTGGCTGCAAACGGCGCGTCGTTGTACGTGTGTGGCCACACCCCTTCGATCGCCGGCTCGTTCACATCCAAGAACGACGGGCGCTACCTCTGCATCGATACGGCCATGGGATTCGAGGATCGCGGGATAGGCCGCAGGAGCATCATGGTTGTCGAAAATCGGCGGATCTGGGAGTGGAGTTTTCGAAAAGGGTCGATTGACAGAAAGCGACTTCCGATGCTGCTTGACCAATAGTCGCCGCTGTTGGGATACTGAATCGGGGAAAATTACAGATGCCACATCTACACCTTCACGATCATACAGATGGACACGTCCACGAACCGGATAACGGTGAGCCCGGACGAAGTTCGAGCATGCGCAACATTACCATTGCGTTTTTTCTCAACCTGGTGTTCACCGTAATCGAAATTGTCGGTGGCCTGTACACCAACAGTCTGGCAATACTATCGGATGCCCTGCATGATCTCGGCGACAGCGTTGCGCTCGGACTTGCGTTCATTCTTGAGCGAATTTCAGGCAAAGACCGAACGCCGAAATACTCCTACGGATTTCGCCGCTACTCATTGCTGTCGGCGCTCATCAACTCGCTCATTCTGCTTGGCGGATCGATCTTCATCCTCACGCAGGCCATCCCTCGCATCCTGAACCCGCAGCCGGTACGCGAATCCGGGATGCTTCTTCTTGCAGTCATCGGAATTGTCGTAAACGGCATTGCGGTTCTCCGAATGCGCGGGTCTCAAAAACTAAGTGAACGGACGGTCATGCTGCATCTGCTCGAGGATGTGCTCGGCTGGGTCGCCGTATTAATCGGCAGCCTCGTCATGATGGTGGCAAATGTCCCGGTCATCGATCCTGTGCTCTCAATTGCCATCACGGTTTACGTGCTTTTCCGATCGGTATCAAACCTCTCTCAGACAATGCGCATTTTCCTCCAGGGCGTACCGCCGAGTGTGGATGTCGATCGGCTTGTCGAACACATTCGGGGGATGAACCCGATCGTGGATGTCCACGATGTTCACGTGTGGACACTGGATGGCCAGTATAACGTGCTCACGCTCCATGTGGTGGTTCCCGATGATTTTTCGCTCAAGAGTACGCAAGATCTGCGCCACCGAGTGCGGCAGTATCTGTCGGAGAATCGTATCCAGCATGCAACGATCGAAGTGGGACGGGAAAGCGAGGACTGCGGACTGTCAGGATGTTAGCGAATTCCTCGTCAGGTTGCGCGGCGCCTGCATTGTGAAATGAGCAAAAAAAAGCCGGCAGTCACTGCCGGCTTTGTCGATTCTCCCTGCTATAATGACCTTCCGACTCAATGCGAACGGTAGATGTACAGCAGCCTGAATCTCACCTGTTTGCATGTGCCCGGCGCTCAGGCCGAACACCGCGTTTCGAACAGCCCCTTTCGGAGCCAGATCGCCGGTCAATCCGGCCGTAAGTAACCGGTGGCTCTTCTGATCCTCGAACGGCCATATCAGACCTCCAATGGTGTACCATCTGGTTTACCACCTGTCGAGCCAGCTTGAACTGCCGCTCACCCAACTGTGTGCTTCGGCAATCCAACCCTCAACTTGAATTTACCCCGGGCCCGGCCATTTGTCAATGAAAACCGCAGGTTCGTGAGCGCGCGGTAGCACAAGGCGACGCAAGCTGGTAGCCTGTTCCCCGAATGGGGAATATGCAATGAATGAGCAGTTTCCGAGCCGCCGTGGCGCACCGTTTTTTCATGTGGGAATTATCGGCGGCGGGCAGCTTGGCAGGATGATGATCTATCGGGCAAAGAAGCTCGGAATGATGGTATCGGTGCTCGACGAAAGTGACGGCGCACCGGCGAAGAACCTCGCCGACCGGTTCGTCCGGGGCAGTCTCTACTCTGAAGCCGCAATACGGGAACTGGCTTCCGACTGTCATGTTGTAACTTACGAGATCGAGCACCTGAACGCGGATGCCCTTCTTGGTCTTGAGGCGGACGGAATTCCGGTCCATCCTGCGTCGACGGTACTCAGGACGATCCAGGATAAGTATGTGCAGAAACAGGCGCTCAAGGACGCCGGCGTTGCCGTGCCCCGGTTCGCCGCCGTGGATGCAGCGTCGGTGCGTGCAGGCGCCACGGAGGAGATCCGTGCATTCGGGCTCCCGTGCGTCCAGAAGGCGAGAACCGGCGGATATGACGGCCGTGGTGTTGCCGTCATGAGGGTTCCCTCGGACCTCGCCTTCCCGGTCCCGGGCACGACGATGGTGGAAGAGCTCGTGGATGTTGCGCGCGAAGTCGCGGTCATCATTGCACGTGGGCGCAGCGGACAGATCACGGTCTACCCCCTCGTGGAAATGCGGTTTCGAGCGGATGCAAACGTCCTCGACTGGCTCGAGGCTCCTGCGGATATCGATCCTGAAACTGCCGATCGGGTAAGATCGGAGGCCGTTAAGGCGGTCAATGCGCTTGGCGGGATCGGGGTTTTTGCGGTTGAGATGTTCGTGGACTCATCAGGGCGCGTTCTCGTCAACGAGATTGCCCCGCGACCCCACAATTCCGGGCATTTCACCATAGAGGCCTGCGTAACGGATCAGTTCGAGCAACACCTGCGTGCCATCTGCGGATTGCCGCTGGGCGCGGTAACCCAGTTTGCCCCGGCCGTCACGATCAACCTGCTGGGAGAAGACGGATACACAGGCGTGCCTGTGGTAGTGGGACTTGACGAGATCCTCGAGCTCGAAGGCGTCCAGTTCCACTGGTACGGTAAGTCGGAAACACGGCCCAATCGGAAGATGGGCCATGTTACGGTACTCGGATCGACCCTGGAGGAGGCCCGCACGCGCGCACGTCGCGTTCAGGGACTCATCCGTGTGATCGGGGAGGTGACCCATGGCTGAGATTAAGGATTCCACGCGAACTCCCGAGGTGGGAATAATCATGGGAAGCGATTCCGACCTTGCGGTGATGTCGCACGCTGCCGGGATACTGGAGGAGCTTGGAATAGCCTTTGAGCTGACCATCGTTTCCGCTCACCGGACACCGGCACGAATGTACGAATACGCAGAACAGGCAAGCATCCGCGGCCTCGGCGTCATCATTGCCGGTGCAGGCGGCGCCGCTCATCTGCCGGGAATGGTTGCCTCGCTGACAACCCTTCCAGTCATCGGAGTGCCGGTTCAGACCTCGGCAATGAGCGGACTGGATTCGCTGCTCTCAATTGTGCAGATGCCGGCCGGGATACCGGTGGCAACCGTTGCAATCAACAACTCCAGGAACGCCGGTCTACTTGCCGCGAGGATATTGTCGGTCGGTCGGCCGGAACTTCGCCGGGCGCTCGCGGAATACGCCACGAAATTGCAGAAGCAGGTAGAAGAGAAAGCCGCTCGTCTCGAGGAGACGGGATTTCTCGAGTATCTGAAGGCAATGGCGAGAAACCACTGAGACCCCTCTATTCCGGCGGACGAACCTCAGCCTGCGGCCGGCGATGAATGGTCGGGCAGGATTTCCAGGTACCTGTCTATGCGCTCTTCGAGCAGCTCCAGGGAGACATATCGCGCTTCCCGCACGGTTTCTTTGCCGAGAATGAAGATCAGAATTCCCGGAATGGTGAAGATGTTATACTGAGCCGCGGCTTCGGGAGACTCCGAGGCGTTTATTTCGTAGGCGGCCATTCGCGGACGCTCCGCAACCAAAGCTTCGACCTTCGGCCGCATTGCGTCGCACACGCCGCAATTGTGCTGGGAGAAATACAGAAGCGTAACGGGGTTGTTCCGGACTGCGTCCTGCGCATCTTCGAGAGAGGTAATCGGTGTCATGGCTGGCTATCCTTCTTGCGGATCGGGACGATCCTGTCTACAATGAGCCGAATTCTCACTACCGGCACCGGTTTTCCGGCCCGGGTAGCATCAAGGAACCGTACATGCAGCTCAATTGTGGCATTGTGGGTCTTCCCAACGTCGGGAAGTCAACGATCTTTTCCGCCCTGACCGCGGTGCAGGCAGACGTCGCCAACTATCCATTCTGCACCATCGATCCCAACGTGGGTGTCGTGAACGTTCCGGACCCGCGCCTGGCGCGCATTGCCGGGATCATTCCGCCCGAACAAATTATACCGGCAATAGTCGAGTTCGTCGATATTGCCGGTCTGGTCCGCGGGGCCTCAAAGGGCGAGGGGCGTGGAAACCAGTTTCTTGGTCATATACGCAACACCGGTGTCATCATCCATGTTGTTCGCTGTTTTGAGAACCGGGATATCGTTCATGTCGACGGGGTCGTAAATCCCCTGTCGGACATGGAGACAATCAACATCGAGCTCGCCCTCGCGGATCTGGAGACGGTGGAAAAGCGGTTGCAGAAGCTCGAGCGGGAGTACCGCTCGAATGACCGGGATGTAGCTCGCCGGGCTCAGGCTTCCGGGCCGGTCCTCGAGCAGATCCAGTCGTTGCTGGCCGAAGGGAAACCCGCCCGACTGGCAGAGCTTTCGGCGGAGCAGGAAAAGCTGATTTCGGATCTGCATCTCATTACCCGCAAGAAGCAGCTCTACGTTTGCAATGTCGACGAGGCAGCACTCAAAGAGAAGAGTCCGATTGTGGCGCAGGTCGAAGCTGTTGCCGCCCAAGAGGGTGCGGGAGTGGTGAGCATCTGCGGCCAGCTGGAAGCGGAAATATCGCGCCTCGAAACCGATGAGGAGAAGCAGATGTTTCTCGAAGAATCCGGACTCTCCGAATCCGGACTCTCCCGTCTGATTCACGAAGGGTACCGACTGCTCGGTCTGCGTACGTATTTTACCGCCGGACCCAAGGAAGTTCGCGCCTGGACAATCCACGCGGGAGACAAGGCCCCGCAGGCGGCCGCCGTCATTCATACCGATTTCGAGCGCGGTTTCATTCGCGCGGAAACCTATCACTGCGACGATCTTTTCGAACTCGGGAGTGAACAGAAAGTGCGCGAGGCCGGGAGGCTCCGTCAGGAGGGGAAAGAGTACGAAGTGCGGGACGGCGATGTCATGCATTTCAAATTCAACGTGTAGGAGCCATGGCATGCTCGACTTGTCCCCGTTTTCATTCTCCCGAGCGTTGCTCACCGGGACCGCAACTGCGGCTACACAGATAGAGGGGGGTGGGGTTCGGCACAGCTGGAGTCGCTGGGCCGAGCTCGGCCACACGAAAGACGGCTCACTCTGCGACCCGGCAAATGATCACTGGAATCGGCTGGAAGAGGATGTTGAGCTCCTGAAGGAGCTCGGTTGTTCAACGCACCGGTTCGGCCTGGAATGGGCTCGTATTGAACCGTCGAACGGGCAGTTCGACCCGGATGCAATTGCGCACTACCGTCACGAGATTGAGCTCTTGCGGCACGCGGGGATAGTCCCGCTCGTGACTCTGCATCACTTTACAAATCCGATCTGGTTCGAAGATTCGGGCGGGTGGCTGAGGTCCGACGCCCCGGAAATTTTTGCCCGATTCGCGGCTCATGTAGTGGTACACCTGGGAGACCTTGTTTCCGAGTGGGTGATAATAAACGAGCCGAATGTATACCTGTTCAATGGCTATGCAGTTGGCGAGTGGCCTCCGGGGCATCGGAGCATTCCGGAGTTTCTTGCCGGTGCGCGGAATTTGATCCGTGCACACAAAAGAGTCTACCTCCTGATTCATGCGCTGCGAGCGGAGCGCGGTTACACCGACACCCGGATCGGATCTGCTCTCCATTTTCGTCTGATCGATCCTTTTCGTCCGACGAATGTTCTTGATCGTCTTGTATCCCGCGGATTCGATCATCTGTTTCACGATCTTTTCCTCAAAGGAGTATTGAGAGGCAGATTCCTGTTCCCGCTTCGTCGGGAGACGGCCGCAGATCGTCGTATTTACCGGGATCTGCGGCTGCGCATTGCCCGCCACACTCCGGAGGGGACGACCTCCGGGGAAGGGAACTACTCCGATTTTCTGGGGATCAACTATTACTCCCGCGAAATGGTCCAGTTCGCTTTCGGACAGGCATTGCCCTTCGGAAAGCTCGTGCTGGTGGATCATGTGGATCGCAATGACCTGGGATGGGAGATCTACCCTGAGGGGCTCTCACGGATCTGTCGGGGATGCTGGCAGCGGTATCGGATCCCAATCTACATTACCGAGAACGGAACGTGCGATAGTGAGGACCGATTTCGCACCCGTTATCTGTACGAACACCTTTTTCAGGTACACGGGCTTACGGAAGAGGGCGTGGACATCCGTCGTTATTATTACTGGACACTGATGGACAATTTCGAATGGGCAGAAGGAACAAGTGCGCGTTTTGGCCTTGTCCACGTCGATTTCCTGAACCAGGAACGAACAATACGCACGAGCGGCCGGTTTTTTTCCCGAATCAACCGCGAGCGGGCGGTAACCGCCGAATGTCTCGACGATTTCGCCGACGCGCTTCGGCACCGGGGCGCCGAGGACCCAAAACCGAATCTGGCAGAGCTTGGATAATTCTCATCATGTCCTTACTGCCACGCAGATTGTTGAAAAGTTACCATACGCCGGTCGGAGTTCTGTAG
>CAZKMA010000078.1:0-2592 GCA_964553615.1 uncultured Spirochaetales bacterium
CGGGGCCATCGTCCTCGGGTTGATCCTCGGACCTATAGCGGAGTTGGGCTTCGGACAGTCGCTCATCATATCGCGCGGTTCGCCGCTGATCTTTTTCAATCATCCCCTGGCACTGATCCTCATTGCCATCATCATCCTCCTGCTCCTTCCCGGCTTCATTGGAGGGGCACGGAGAAGACGAGCAATGAAGGCCGCCGGGGTCGAAGCCGACGGGGAAGACTGACACTATCGGGAGGGGTGGTGTCATAAGGACACCCCCCTCCTGTCCACAATACATTGATGATTCCGAAGGGCCTCTGCTTTTTTTGGGCGTGGCGGATCACGCAGGAATTAATTCCTGACGAGATCCACGCCGTATGGTACGCTTAATCCATAGGGGAAAACGCAAATGGCGAAGGATCCTTTTGTTCGCACCATAGCTCAGAGTTCTTTTCACGTACCGGAATCGGCCGCCTACGACATCAAGACGGGCCGGATCGATTAGTGGATGCCTTCCTGCCGGTGATGTTTCTGCGTTTTGTGCAACGAATTTCAGGCAGTGCCGCAAGGGCGACGTCTCTGCGGCACGGAGGTGTCGCATGTCCCGCATCATCCGCATAGTCACGTCTTCCTTCGCAACGCTCGAGCAGGTCCACCCGCCGTTCAACATCAGAATTCCTGCGCTCGAGGAGAACGTGAGACTGGCAGAAGAGCTTCTGACCGCTGCGATGGCCTATCGACCGGACATAGTCGTGCTGCCGGAAACTTTCGCACTCGCGGGAATGTCGGCCGCTGAAATCGAGCACGTGGCCGAACCGGTCGGCGGCCCGGTATACGAGCTGCTTTCGTCGATGGCCCGAAAAGGGAGCATGAACCTTGTCGCGGGTCACCTGGTACGGGACGGTTCCCGGATTGTGAACCGCGCGCTGGTGTTCGACCGGGGCGGAAAGCTCGTCGGGGCGTACGACAAGATGCATCCGGTCGGGAACGAACGTCTGGCCGGCGTCATTCCCGGAACCAAGGTGGGCGTGGTCGATCTGGATGTGGGAAAAATCGGACTTGCGGTCTGCTTCGACATCAACTGGCCCGACATATGGGCCCAGTTCGCCGCGCAGCGCGTTGACCTTGTATGCTGGATATCCGCCTACGACGGCGGTTTCCCGCTCCAGTCATATGCGTGGCAGCACCAGTATCCGATCGTGAGTTCGGTCTACACCTACCATGCACGGCTCTATGATATCGCGGGCGATGCGGTGACGCTTACCTCCCGCTGGCAACGCCTGGGTTACTGCGAGCTCAATCTCGACCGGGCGGTGTTCCATACCGACAACCAGATGGACAAGATCCTGACGGTACAGAAAAAGTACGGAGATCAGGTAGCGGTAAGAACGTACACCGAAGAGCATCTTTTCATCCTGGAATCTCGCGCAGTCGGGCTCAGCATCAGGGACATAATCGCGGAATTCGGACTCGAAACCTACCGTGACTACATCCGGAGATGCACGGAGTAATCGACGCTCTGTAAGATGATCGTCGGCGGCCCGGCCAAACGCAGCTACCCCACGAGGGTGGCCGAGGTCGAGAGATTTGTCCGGACTATCTGCGTGGCGAACGACGCCGACGCGCGGGACCAGTTCCGCGCAGCAGTCAACTTCCTTTTCACCGAGAGCTTTCTGATGCGCAGCATCGATCACCACGCGGGCCCCTCTCGGTTCGGTGTCTCCAACCACGAACTGGTCGAAGAGCACCTGGCCATCGCCGGACGGGGAACGGACGGTTCGCCAGCAGGATATCGAGGGGAAGCACCGGATGCTCGCCGAAGCGACCATAGTCCTCTACCCGGGTATTCCCTTCTCTCTCGACGGCGTGGCCATTGAAGAGGCAGCTGCTGCCGTCCGCGACGGATTCCGCGGAGACCGGCTGATGCTCAAACTCAGACGCGTGCGCCTGGTGAACCGGCACTGCTTCAGCGATTCGGTGGTCCCCTCGGGAAGCTTCAGCGCCTTTTGCCTCGGTCCACGATTTTGTCTGCAACTGCAACAGAAGAAGACCGAGGCTTCCCTCGATCTGTTGTCCGAAAACGGTGCGAGCGAGTGTCGAGGAGCACAACCGCATGATTCGGGACATGAACCAGGAGTGGGGTCGGCTTACCAACAAGATGGGTTCCTTCGCAGAGGACATGATGGCTCCGAACTTTCCGCACATTCTGGACCGCCGCTTGAAGCCGCACCCAGCGGATCGTTCCCGAAGTAAGGAGTTCGACCTTATCGCGTGGACGTCGGACATTGTGTTTCTGAACGAGACAATATCCAGTCCGAGCATCGCTGCGTTCATGCAGTTCGTGAGCGACCTGTCCTGGCCGGGCTGGCCGCCCGGGAACCCGTCACTGCACGGGATTTCAGCGAGGGCTGAATATCATTATTGCACGAGATCCCGGCACAACCGGTAGAGCTCCGACTTCAATTCGATGCCGATTCCCGGAGCGTCCGGGATGCGGACCGTCCCGTTCTCCACGCCAACACCGTCGGCGAATCCCCCGAAGGGGCGAAACACGCCGGGGTACGATTCGTTGCCGTAGAGATGAAAGCCGGCAGCCATTTGCAGACCGAATTG
>CAZKMA010000078.1:2692-17041 GCA_964553615.1 uncultured Spirochaetales bacterium
CAGACCGAATTGTGACAGGGCTTCGCTGTACGCAATGGCAGTCTCGAGATCGAATCGCCCATTCGCATCCACCGCGAGGTACGCCCCGCCCGGAAGAAGGGAGAGCACTGCCTCGATTCGATTCATGTCCTGTGCAAGCGGCGCTCCGCCTATCTTCATCTTTAGCGTCGTATAGCCGTTTTCGAGATATCCCCGCATTTCTTCCTTGAGGCCTTCGATCCCCTTATTCGCATCGTAATACCCGCCCGCGGCGTATACGGCGACCTCCGGTTTCGGCCCTTCGTCGCCACCGAAGAGTCCGAGCTGTGAACCATAGCGTTCCGCAATAAGCTGGTACAGGGGTTTGTTTTCTATCTTTGCTGCGAGGTCCCAGATCGCCATATCCAGCACGGCAACCGCGACCGATCGGTCTCCGTGGCCCCCGGGCTTCTCGTTGCGCATCATGATATCCCAGGCTTTCCGCGGATCGATTCCCCGACCGTCTTCGCTCGATGTGGCATCCGGTTTTGCGGCGAGGAGTCGAGGAATCATCCGCGCTTCCAGAATACCCGGTTGCGCGTAACGGCCGTTGGAATTGAATCCATATCCCACGAGCGAGTGCCCGTCACGCAGCACGTCGCTTATGACTGCCACCAGGGAAACCGTCATTTCGGAGAAACTGATAACCGCGTTCTTCATGTCTGAACGGATAGGAACCGTCGTCTGACGCACATCCATGATCTTCATTCTCTTCCTCCCGCCGCCACGACGGTCTCGAGTGCACGGCTGACCGCTTCTCCGCACTCGCTCGTAGACGCCTTGCCTCCGAGATCGCGCGTGGTATGTTTGCCCTCGGCGATTACCGTTTCAATGGCCCGCAGCACGGCCTGGGCTGCCGGAGGATGGCCCAGGTGCTCGAGCATCATCGCCCCCGACCAAATCTGCGCTATAGGGTTTGCCACGCCGGTTCCCGCAATATCGGGTGCCGATCCGTGCACGGGTTCGAACATGGAGGGAAACTCGTGTTCCGGATTGAGATTTGCCGACGGCGCTATGCCGATCGAGCCTGCTGTGGCGGGTCCAAGATCCGAGAGTATATCGCCGAAGAGGTTACTGCCGACTACCACGTCGAACCAGTCGGGATGTTGGACAAAGTGAGCCGTCAGGATGTCGATATGAAACTGATCGGTTTGCACATCGGGGTACTCGGCCGATATCGTGCGGAAGCGTTCGTCCCAGTAGGGCATTGTGTAGACGATTCCGTTCGACTTGGTCGCCGAGGTCACGTGCTTGCGCGGTCGTTTCCGAGCAAGCTCGAATGCGTACCGGAGGATGCGGTCGACGCCTGCTCGCGTGAAAACCGATTCCTGTATTGCCATTTCCGAATCAGTTCCCACATAGAGTCTGCCGCCGATTTCCGAATATTCGCCTTCGTTGTTTTCCCGAACAACCACATAATCGAGGGTATCCGGCGTCGCATTGCGCAGGGGCGATGTCACGCCACGCAGCAGACGCACCGGACGGACATTGGCGTATTGCCTGAAAGTTCGTCGGATCGGAATCAGAAGTCCCCACAGCGAGATATGGTCGGGAACTTCAGGATGGCCGACGGCGCCGAGGAAGATTGCGTCGCTTTCTGCAATCTTTTCGAGGCCGCCTGTCGGGAGCATATGCCCGGTTTCGCGATAGTAGTCACAGCCCCACGGGAGCTCCTCCCAGGTGAACGAAAAATCGAACAGACTCGCCGCAGTGTCGAGAACTCGCATTCCCTCAGGGACAACCTCACGTCCGATTCCGTCACCGGGAATTACCGCAATGCGATAGCTATGCCTGGCATTGTTGTTCATTGCAATCCTCACTTAGGTCAGAATACCCCGTGGCAGGGGAACTTCGAGCAAATATGAAAAAATCAGACAGAAGGCGACCACTTCGCCGGTGATGATCACGAAATGCGGTAAATGTCGGCGCACGCCGTCGTGATCTTCCTCCGGTTTCAGATAGACCGAAAGGGCGAAGACCGCCAGAACGCTTGTTACAACGAATCCGATCAGCCCGTTGAGGACTAACCGGACAATGGCCACCAACCTAATGCTGCGGAAACCTTCGTTGCGATGAAAATCGGCGCGCGGGCAGGCCGTCCTATGGTGGACAATACGCTTGTCGAAAGTGAGCTATTCGGACACGAAGGGGGCGCGGCTACCGGCGCACAATCGCGCAAGCCCGGCCGGCGAGGTCTTTTACGCGAGTGCTCGTCTGCCCGTATCATCGGCTACGAACTCACATTCGATTACAGAGTCGTTGCTATCTATCGGTCGACGGGGCATTCCGGTGAAGCGGATGCCGTTTTCCCGAACGTCAAACGGGAAGGACTCTCCGGTAGCGAGCGAGCGAGCCGAAGTGATCCGTACACCGTCGGTTCTGACACCGAACTCCTTCCCTGGCCACCGAAGGACATGGTAGTAGAGATTTCCGTTGCCCGCAGTCCAGACGCCACTGTTGCAGAAATACCCGCCGTCGAGCGCTTCTCTGGCGAGGTGTGGCGGCTTGCCGCAGCCGTATATCGATCTTCCGTTTCGAGACAGCCATGTTCCAACAGCTTCGAACCCGGCTCGCACCCGCGCAGGGATACTTCCGTCTCCGCGAGGCCCCATGTTGAGGATGAAATTTCCGCCGAGGCTGGCACTGTGAACCAGAGAGCCCACAAGCTGACGCGGAGTCTTCCAGTTGCGGTCGCCGCGGTGAAACCCCCAGTTATCGTTTGTGGTCATGCAGGCTTCCCAAGGCCGCTTCTGCTCAACCACCTGTTGCTCCGGAGTGCCGAAGTCCTCGGCAATCCCGGAACGGTCATTAATGATGATGCCTGGTTGTGCATGCCGAACCCAGGCGTTGAGGTCGGCGGATAGCCAGTCGGCGGCGTCAACAGGATCGGCGTACGGTGGATTGTCGTGCGCCCAGAAACCATCGTACCACAGAATGTCGATCTTCCCGTAGTTGGTCATGAGCTCTCGTACCTGTGCATGGACTTTCTCTCGGAACCGGGTCCAGGCACGGACATCGCGACGCGGGCCGTTCCAGTAGTCAGAATCGCTCCAATCGAGCAACGAAAAATAGAGCCCCACCATCAAACCGGCATCTCTTGCCGCACTGACAAACTCCCGGACAACATCTCGACCGGCTGGGGAGTGCATGGCGTTGTAACTGGTTGTGGCGCTGTCCCAGAGACAGAAGCCGTCGTGATGGCGAGTCGTGAGCACGGCGTAGCGGGCACCCGCCGTCCTTGCGAGCGCGACCCAGGATTCCGGTGAACCGTGGTCCCCACCAGTGAAGCGTTGCGCGAGCTTCGAGTATTCCGAATGAGGAATGGCTTCGTTGTACATGGCCCACTCGCTACGACCGAGCAGGGAATAGAGGCCGTAATGGATGAATGCGCCAAATCGATTTTCCTGGAACCGGCGCATAGTCTGAATGTTGCTCATGTGGCTCCTTGCCGGCGTGCGTGTTATCCGGGATAGTAGCAACGCACGGACCGGCCGTCGCCCAGGTCGAAAAGGTCGGGCTCGGATTCCGCGCACTTCTGCGTTGCAATGGGACAGCGGGAACGAAATCTGCAACCGCCGGAAACGTTGATCTGGCTCGGCATTTCTCCGGCGAGCGGCGCAGCGTTGTCACGCCGCGACGGATCGAGCACTGGCACCGAGGCAATAAGGGCCTTCGTATACGGGTGACGGGGGTTCGCACAAACCCCCTCCGAGTCACCAATCTCGACCATCTGCCCAAGGTACATTACCGCGATGGTGTCGGATATGTGCCTGACCACTGCCATATCGTGGGAAATAAAGAGGTAGGTCAGACCCATCTCAGCCCTCAAGTCCTGCAGCAGATTGAGTATCTGGGCCTGGATCGAAACGTCGAGCGCCGAAACCGCTTCGTCGCACACAATGAATTGGGGAGACACAGCGAGCGCCCGCGCAATGGCGATTCGCTGCCGCTGGCCGCCGCTCAGCTCGTGCGGGAACTTCTCACTGTAGGAGTTGTCCAGCCCGACCATCTCGAGCAGTCTCGCCGTCTCATCCAGCTCTTTCTGCCGCGTTGTAGCAATCTTGTGGACTTTGAGCGGTTCGCCTACGATCTCCCCTATCTTCATTCGCGGGTTGAGCGACCCGTAGGGATCCTGGAATACAATCTGCATCTTGCGCCGGAGCTGAAGAAGCTTCTGCTCCGATGCGCGAGCGACATCATCGCCGTCGAGAATGATCGAGCCGGCGGTGGGTTCGGCAAGCCGCAATGTGCATTTGCCAAGGGTCGTTTTGCCGCAACCGCTCTCCCCCACCACACCGAGCACTTCCCCGACCGGAATATCAAAACTCACATCGTCGACCGCCCGTACTCCACTGTCTTTGCGCCTGCCACCCCGTCCCTCGTAATGCTTTGAGAGGTTGCGTACGCGAAGCAGGAACTCACCGCCTGATCGAGTGCGCGGGACTGATGCAGTCGTCTCGTTCTCCAGTTCTGCCTGCAGCGTTGGCAGTTCGGCCATCCGCCAGCACGCGGCTACGTGCCCGTCGGCGATCGTTTGCGACGGCGGAGCCTCGACCTCACACTGCTTCTGCGCCCACGGGCAGCGCAGATGGAAAAGACACCCCGGGATGTCCGCCCCGGATTCAGGCACGCGCCCGGGTATTGCAGGAAGACGCGACTTGCGCACGCCTGAGATGTTTGGAATCGAACTGAGAAGACGCAATGTGTACGGGTGACTCGGGGCATTAAAAATCTCGGCTACGGTTGCCTGTTCCACGATTTTTCCCGCGTACATGACCGCGACCCGATCGGCTATTTCCGCTACAACCCCGAAATTGTGGGTAATAAACATGACCGACATCCCGAGTGTTTTCTGGAGGTCTTTGATGAGGTAGAGGATCTGTTTCTGAATAGTCACATCCAGAGCTGTTGTCGGTTCGTCGGCAATCAATAGCGATGGGTTGGAAGAGAGCGCCATGGCTATCATCGCGCGCTGTTTCATCCCACCACTCATTTCATGCGGATAGACCTTCGCACGCCGGGCCGGATCGGAAATCTTCACGAGATCCATCATTTCGACGGCGCGGGTCCAGGATGCCTTCTTCGACAGGTTCTGGTGGAACCGGATTGACTCGGCTATCTGGTCGCCTATGGTGAGAACGGGATTGAGCGAGGTCATGGGTTCCTGGAACACCATGGAGATCTCCTTGCCCCGGACCCGGTTCATTTCCTTCTCTGAAAGCTTGTTCAGCTCCTGCCCCTTGAACCGAATCTCCCCGGTGACTTTCGCCGGAGGACTTGGCAACAGGCGCAGAATGGACAGCGCGGAGACACTCTTCCCCGATCCGCTTTCTCCGACAAAACCAATAAGTTCCCCATTTCGAACGCTGAAGTCGATACCGTCGACAGCCTTGAGAGTCCTATCATCCATTGTGAAGGATACACGGAGAGAGTTGACTGAGAGTAATGTCGAATCGGTGTCGTTGTTCATCGTTATGTATTCCAGGTCGTCGACAGCTGCATTGCTGTTTTGTCTGTCCGAGAGGAAAGAAGCACGCCCGGAGTCCTCCGGACGTGCCTTCACATTTCAGATGATTCTAGTGTTTCGCGATGTAGACATGCGTCATTACGTACTTACCCCACATGTCTCCCCAGCTGGAGAGTCCCTTGGCGTTAGGTGCTACCCCCGGTCCCTTGATGAACGGCTTCCATACTGCGGAATATTGCTGCTGGCAGATGAACGCCGCAGGAGCTTGCTGCAGCATAATCTGCTCCGCCGAATGATACAGATCCAACCGCTTGGCCGCTTCCGTCATCGGATCCGCCTGCTTCACGATGGAATCGTATTTCGGATCTGACCATGCGTGGCGGCCACCGGTGATGAACAGGTCCATGAAGTTGCTCGGATCAACGTAGTCAAACTGGTAGGCGAGGAGGAAGAACGGTTCGGTGTGGTTGTTCAAAGCGTCGGTAAAAGTTTTCACTTCAATGGTCCGCGGTACGATATTCACGCCGAGTACCTGCTTCAAGTGCGCCTGGAGATAGGTGCCGATAGGTTCTTCCCACGGCAGCAGCTGGTTCTCGTTTCTCACCCACAGCTCGAGCGACGGAAAGCCCTTGCCACCCGGGTATCCGGCTTCAGCCATCAGCTTTGCGGCAAGCGTGGGATCGTAGGTCTGCACCTTGTTCGCCTGTTCCGGGTCGTAGCCGGGAAAACCGCTCATAAGCACCGAGTACTCCGGAGAGGCAAGCCCCTTGAGGACCGTGGAGGTCATTTCATCGCGGTTTATCGCATGGCTGAATGCCTGACGCACCTTCAGATTGTTGAAAGGCGCCTTGGTCGTGTCGAAGGAGAGATAGAAGATCCGGAACATTGGCCAGGAGTGCAACTGGGCCGGTATGTTCTTCTCTGCGAACGCCATCTGACCAGGGTTGAGGTCGGAACGGTAGATTTCGTTGTTCTGATAGGCCGGAAACCCGGTCTGCGGATCCCAGGTGCCGTACTTCATGACGAGCTTGGTGAGATAGGGCTTCCACAGTCCATCGTAGTACGGGTTCTGTACCAGGGTAATGTGGTCTCCTTTCACCCATTCGCTGATCATGAACGGGCCGCTGCTGACCATGGTTTCGGCTTTCGTGGCATACTCGTCGCCGTACTTGTCCACGGCGTGCTTAGGCACAGGAAAGAGCCAGGTCAGAACTCCCGGCAGATAGGGTTTTGGAACGTCGGTCGTAATTACGAGCGTGTAGTCGTCGGCAGCCTTGATCCCCAGCTGATCCAGCGGAACTGTGCCCTTCTCCACTTCGGACCAGTTCTTGATGCCTGCAGCGAAGCTCCAGTACCAGCCGAAATCGTACCCCTCTTTGGCAGCACGCTGAAGCGCGAACACGTAATCACCCGCGGTGATCGGCTGCCCGTCCGACCATTTCAGATGCCTCATGTGGAAGGTCCATGTGAGACCATCGGCGGAGGTTTCCCATTTCGTCGCGCCGAGCGGGATCACCTTGAGATCTTTGTCGAAACCGAAGAAAGACTCCTGTGCGTACACTGCCGCACCCTGGATGCAGTTGTACATCGTTTTCATGAAATCCACGTACGTGCCGTTCTCGAGCAACAGTGGATAGTTCATGACCTGATCTGCAGCGCTGACCGCGTCCGCGGGCAGGGCTGTCATTGACGTCACCGGTTGGGCCTGCTGTGCAGGCTTCTGTTCGACCTTGCCTCCGGCCACGGCCAAAGACGTCGCAAGAGTCAAGACCGATAGAATCATCACCACGCGTTTGATGTTCACTGCGGAACCTCCTTGTCGAAATGCTGTAATACTGAGCGCGCTGTTCTCGCACGCGTCAGCCAGTCATTCAGAGCCTATTCAAACCCTTTCTCAGCACTCGGCACTACCTCCTTCCTCTCAATTTAGGATCCATGGCATCACGGATACCATCTCCGACAAATGAAAGCGAAAGCACCGTAAAAGCGAGGAACAAAGCGGGGAAGAACGTCAGAAACCAGTAGAACTGAACATAGTACAGACTCTGGCTGATCATCTGTCCCCAGCTGGGTGTAGGCGGATTCACGCCGATTCCCAGAAAGCTCAGCATGGCTTCCAACATAATGGCGTTGGGAACGCACAGGACCATGCCGACAATGATGGGCGCGAGAGCGTTCGGCAAAAGATGTCGGAACAGGAGGCGCGCGGAGCTGACGCCGATCGCTCGGGCAGCGAGTGCATACTCGCGCTCTTTGAGCGAAAGCACTTCACCCCTGACGAGCCGGCAGACGTCCATCCAGCTGACCAGAGAGAGAATGATGATGACGTTCTGCAGACCGCTGCCAAAAAGGGTGACGAACAGGATTGCAACAAGCAGCGGAGGAATTACCGAGAAGGTTTCGATGAGCCGCATGACTACCCAGTCGACCGTTCCACCCAGAAATCCTGCAATCGCTCCGAGCGGCACGCCGATCAGAAGCGCGATGATTGCCGTAGAAAAACCAACAAGGAAAGAGATCCGGATCCCGTAGATCACCCTGCTGAAATAGTCGCGGCCGACGTTGTCGACACCGAACAGGTGCTGCAGCGAAGGGAACGCGTTTATCTGCTGCAGGTAATTCTGGTCCGCGTATCCTGCCGGCGTGATAAGCGGTGCGAAGACCGCGGCCAGCAGCAGGATCAGCAAGAGCGAAAGTCCGAATACCGCAAGTTTGTTCTTCCGGAAGTACTTCCATAGTTCGAGGAACCGACCGACAGAGGAGATCGACGTGATCATGCTCTGCTCGCCTTACTTCCAAGACGGATTCGGGGATCGACGACCGCGTATAGTATGTCGATCAGCAGGTAGGTGAACGCGAGCGCCACGGTGATGGAAAGCATCAGCGTCATCTCCAGCGGATAATCACGCTTGTAGATGCTGCTGACAAAGTATCCGCCAAGACCCGGGATGCGGAATACCTGCTCTACGAAAATGCTGCCGGTCATGATTCCAGTAAACATCGGCAGCATGATGGTCAGGATCGGGATAAGTGCGTTCCTCATCACGTGGTGCATCATAATCCGCCATTCCGACATTCCCTTCGCCTTGGCGGTAAGAATGAAGGGCTCGTTCAGTACTTCGAGCATGCTCGACCGCGTGTAACGGGCTATGATGCCGAGAGGAAACAGTCCGTATGCTATCGCCGGCATGACCCAGGTCTTTGGACCCGAAAAACCACCCGTGGGAAACCAGTGTAGCCCGAGCGTGAAAATCAAGATCAGGAAGATGCCACTGACGTAGACCGGCACAGAAATGGTATAGCTGGCCAGAGCGGTACAGGTATAGTCTGCGAAACTGTTCGGCCTGCGCGCGGCGAGCGCCCCCAGAAGCAATCCCAGCGGGATGGCGTACAGCAACCCCAGACCTCCGAGCAATGCGCTCACCGGAAGCGTGCGAGCAATGAGCTGCGGAATCTCCTCTCCGGGACTCTGGTAGGACTTCCCGAACCGCAGGTGCACGGCGTTCCACATGAAGTTCACGTATTGAACAATGAGCGGTTTGTCGAGGCCGTACATTTTCAGGATTTTCTCTTTCTGCGCCGGAGATAGCGGCATCTTGTTTGCATCAAACGGACCGCCGGGTACTGAATGCATCATCGAGAATATGACGATGGAAACGATGAACAGTGATACCAGCGACGAAAGCACTCGTTTCGTTATGTAGCTTAACATGTACTGTGCTCCCGTTGGCTTGAGTGTTCCACGCGCAATACACCTGTTCGTCTTGCTTTCCAACAAAGCAGAGGGTGACGTAGAACTCAGTAGAACTTCGGGTGTTTCAAGTACATTCATCGTAGTTCGGGCCTACTGCGTTGTCAAGAAAAAAGAATTTCGAAAAAAGGATTTCGCCGGCGCGTTCAGAGCGGTTCGCCCAAAAAACCGAGATCCACGGCCGTGACATCTCCGTCCTTACCAATGCGAACGGCGCACGAGCCTGCGGCCGGAAATGCGAACAGAAGTTCAACCGCGAGATCCGAACTTATGTGAAACCGCGCCGTTCGTGTTTCCGGTGCAGCTTTGCGCGACAAACCATACTCCATCGGATACTGCAGACCTCGAGCCATCGGATGGGCCGCGAACAACAGAAACTCGTTCTCTTTTTCGCGCACGAAGAATTCGGGACAGTCTGTGCAGGTGAGAAAGGGCGGAGAACCGGCCAGGGCCTCCACCAGGTTTCCTGAAAACCGCGTTCGCGGGCCATTGGCCAGAGCGTCGATCATGTATGCAAAATCGTGGCGTTTGTTGCGACCAGGCTGCGCGGGCCGCCTTGAGAAGATCATGTGCGCACCGCCCGCAGACAGGCGTACGAGCTGCCCGAGGACGGCGACATCGAGATACTCGGAGTCCACCACCAGTGCATCCACCATCACTTCGCCAAAACGCAGTCGTCCGTCGGGCAGACAGCAGGCATTGCGGAGTACCGTTCCACTCACCCACAGCGGCGACCAGGGCTCGAGCGCTCGGGAGACGAAGGGATGCTGAAACTCCCAGTAGAAGCGGGCACTCGGTTTGCGAAGTTTCTCAGGCAGCTCACCTTTCATCTGCGCGTCCTCGAGCGGAAGGAGGCATGCAATCCGGTGTGCCGATTTACCTTCCCGCATCAAACGCGACACCGTCTCGAGGTATGCATTGAAATCCCGCATGCCGGTAGCAAGCGCTCCGCCGGGGCCAACATGAACGGATGCGTAAAATCTGTCGGAACGGCCGGCGGCCTGGAACGGCATGCCGTGCCAGACGTATCGGTTAACACCGTTGGCTGCGAGTGCGTCAGCAAGCAGCCTGAGGTCGCCTGTCAGCTCCTCGGCCATGTGAGGCGCAAGGTCCGGCCAGGGGACCCAACCGTAGAGGCACGTAAACGCTTCGCAGCTCACCACGTTCTTCCCGTTCACGGCTGCCGCGGAGGCGGCAAGCCGGGAGAACTCCGGGTCGAACAGCAAGGCTTCCGATTCCGGAATATCCGCGAGCCCGTACGCATCGATGATGTCTGTCGGAGCGCCGTGGCATTGGATTCGCGACAGAGCACCAAGACGTCGGCACATATCCACGTACGGTCTGTAAAACTCTTCAATGATGTACTCGGCAACGAGCGTCCGGTAGTCGTAGCGTTCGTCGGGATGTTCCGCGAGGCGCGGCATGCAGGGTTCGAGCCGGTATCCGAACCGTTCGAGGAAACGGTCTCCGAAACCGGGAGTCCAGAGCTTGCCCTCCTCGTCCACCTCCCACGAATCACAGAAAAGACAGGAGGTATCGCCGCTGAGAGCCGGCGCGAGGGCGGCGGCGGTCCGTTGCGCGTAGGACTCGAATGCGGTACGGTCGAGGTGATTGAGCACGGGAGGCCCTCCGGGATGCTCGCGTGTACACCAGTGCCGGTCGATGCGCTGCGGAGAAGCCCCGGAGAACCATTGCGACACTTCTTCGGGCGAAAGCTGCCAGTCGCCGAACGGCCAAAGGCTACCGAAAGTGAAATCGCACCCCAGTCCGAGGCGCGTACAGGATTCCTTCGTGAAGCGAACCGCATCGGTCCACTCCGCCGAAAGCCACCGCGGGCCTGCCGGACGGTCCGGAAGCGGATAGACCCAGGCAATTTCGACACCGCCGAACCCGTGGTCGGCGACCCATCGGAGCTGCTCTTCGATATCGCCCGGTACAACAAGTTGATTGAACCACCACCAGCGAACGTATGGCTTGTTCGTCCGGAAGAATATCGAATCTATCACGTGAGTGCTCATGCGGGACCCCCATCGAAGGCGCGAGCTCGCGGCCGGCTCCGCGTGTGCTTGTTACTGCAATGATAGGACAACGGCGGACTCTGCTCAACGGGAGGCATCGTCTGTCGGATTGCCGTCGCAGTTGGGTACTCGTCCAAACGTCGATCTCGGGATAATCTACTTCGTATCCCAGACACCCGTGTCCGGAACAAAGGAGCAGATACATGACACAGCCCGACGACCCCACCATGATCCTCCATCACCTGGGCGAAGACGACTTTCCCTTCAACGCGGTGAGCCCTCCGATCTTCCAGACATCGATCTTTAGCTTTGACTCGTTCGACTCGTTTCGTGAAGGACTCGCACACGAGGAGGATCACTTCCTCTACACCCGTGGTAACAATCCGACGGTCAACCTCTGCGAGTTGAAAATCGCGGCGCTCGAAAAGGCGTCGAAGGCGAAGCTGGTGTCTTCGGGTGTCGCAGCTATTTCCTCGGCCGTTATGGCCTTTGTATCGTCCGGTGACCACGTAGTGTGCGTCCGTGACTGCTACAGCTGGACGCGGTCACTTCTCGAAAAGTATCTGCCGCGATTCGGTGTGGAGCACACATTCGTGGAAGGAATACGCGTTGAAGATTTCGAGGCCGCTATCAGGCCGGAAACCCGGGTGATCTACCTCGAGAGCCCCACCACCCTGACATTCAAGCTGCAGGATCTGGCAGCGGTTGCGCGAATTGCACGGGCACGTGGCATCAAAACGATCATCGACAATACATGGGCTACACCAATCTTCCAGAATCCGATCGAGCTCGGCGTGGATATCAGCCTGCATTCAGTTTCAAAGTACCTCGGAGGACACAGCGATGTGGTGGCTGGCGTGCTGACCGGAAGCAAGGAGGACATCGACCATGTTTTCCGAACCGAGTTTCTGCAGCTCGGCCCGGTGCCCGATCCGATGATGGCCTGGCTCATCCTGCGCGGCATGCGAACCCTCGGCGTGCGCATGGCAGCCCATTTCGAAAATGCCAAACGCGTTGCAGCGTTTCTCGAAGGCCACCCTGCGGTCGAATCCGTCTCCTACCCCTTTCTGCCGTCGCATCCTCAGTACCAGCTCGCAACGGCGCAGATGCGTGGCGGCTCGGGCCTGTTTTCGTTTCGCCTTGTGACCCGTGACCTTCCCCGCATACGGAGGTTCGTGGACGAGCTGAAAATATTCAAACGGGCAGTGAGCTGGGGCGGATACGAGAGTCTCGTCGTCCCGAATGCCATTCACTACACAGATGGGCCGCTGACCGACGACATGGCGATTGTCCGGCTTCACATCGGACTGGAGAACGCAGAGATGCTCATCGGCGATCTCGATCAGGCGCTCCGGGAGGTGGTTTGAGAAAAAGGCCGGCCTGAGTACGCGGTGGTATCGCCAGCCGGATCAGCCCGAACTGCAACGGGGCGAGACCCTCGCCAGCCATGCCGCCGGGCGGCCGCGAGCGGAACCGGCCGCGAGCAGATTGCACACATGGCCGACCAAATAGGTGAATTCCGGATCCGCTGAACGCCAAACCTCCTATTGCGCTCCGCCGGAAATGACGATTGTGCGCGTTGGAAAGGCAAACTCGATCCCCAGCTCCTCGAACTTTTCGTAGATGTCGATGTTCACGCGCTGCTGAATGTCCATGTACTGATTGTAGTCCGCGCTGAGAACATAGTAGACCACTTCGAAGTCGAGACTCGAGTCGCCGTATTTCGCAAAGTGCGCGCGATCGAACTGAGTGCTTTCCTCCGCCTCAATGGCGTTTCGGATGATGTCGGGTATCTGCCGAAGGAGTTTGCTCCCCGTGTCGTAGGTGACACCGATCGTGAAGACAATCCTTCTGCGTTCCATGCGTTTGTAATTGCGGACGCGTGAGCCGGTTAGAATTGAGTTTGCCACTATAATCTGCTCGCCGGACAGTGAACGGATCCGCGACGTCTTCAGACCGATTTTCTCGATCGAGCCGAGCACATCGTCAAAAATGAGAAAATCGCCAACCTCGAAGGGACGGTCGAAGAGAATCACGAAGTAGCTGAAGAGATCGCCAAGCAGCGCCTGCGCCGCGAGAGCGACAGCGATGCCGCCAATACCTATGCCGGCGATTATTGTCGATATTTTGAAGCCCAGATTGTCCAGCAGAAACATGATTCCGACAACCCAGATCGTCATGTTGAGAATTGCCAGAAGCGGTTTCAGACGGTTCGTGCCGGCCTCTCCATGCTGCAGATAATGGTTGAAGGCCGAGGTCAGAGCCACCACGAGAAACCGTACGACCAGCCAGGTCAGTAGAACGATGAAGACCGCGCGAATTGCTACAGTGAACTGCGCGGGCGGCGCCAGCACCCGGATCGCGGCGTAGAGCGCGCCGATATATAGCCCGGGAACCACGAAGCGGCGCACCAGCGTCAAGAGGAACGGTGCGCTAAGCGGTTGGATCTGGAGCTCTTCCTCCTCCTTTTCGCGCCTCTTTTCCCGGCGCACGAGCATACCACGGACAAGTTCCAGGACAATGACTGCGCTGACAAGAATGGTCAGCGATATGAGATAGTCGACAACCGTTCGACCGAGGAACGGCGTTTGGAAAAACTCGTTCATGAGCCCCCCATTTGGATTGGTTGGTATAGAAGATAAGAAAATCGAGTCAGCTTGTGGTCTTATCTCGAGCCGGAGGCTCCGGACGCCGAATGAAATCAGGATGACGGCAATTGCTTCACGGAGAGCCGGCAATGCGGCGCAGGTAACCCGCGCAGTTATTCTTTCGTCAGCACCAACGGTTTCGGCACCTTGAAATGCTCGCCCGCTCAACGTGCTGCGAGCGCAAACGACCTCCTGCCTGTTATGGAAATGAAAAGATCTTTGTTGACAGGCCTAGATTTCCGGCTATCATTATGAGGAGTTCACGTACGATGGTTGAAGGGAACGTGGGGAAACGCATCCTGTCTTATCGGGCGAATCGCGCTGCTGCAGACCCTGCACCGCAATTGTGGTTTCCAGCTGGTTCTGCCTATGGCGACTGACTGCGCCTATGACGAACGGCTGCGCCTATGGCGAACGGTTCTACCCATGGCAGATGCTCCTTTCGTT
>CAZKMA010000079.1:0-15621 GCA_964553615.1 uncultured Spirochaetales bacterium
CTGTACTGCGCGCGGATCAACCCGGGATATGTCCGCTCAAGATCGTTGACCTTCGGAACATCCCAGTAGAGGATGTAGGGATAGGTTGGGTTCTTGTCCATGAAGTGCTGATGATAGTCTTCCGCCTTGTAGAACGCCTCGAGCGGCACCACCTGAGTTACTATAGGCTTCGGGAACACCTTTGCGGCATCGATTTTCCTGATGTACGCCTGGGTAAGCTGCTTCTGAGCTTCGTTCGCGTAGAAGACCACCGAACGGTACTGCGTGCCGTGATCCGGTCCCTGAAAGTTGAGTTCCGTCGGATTATGTGCAATCGAGAAAAAGACCTTCAGCAGCGTGCCGTAGCTGATGACTGAAGGGTCGAATATTACCTCCACCGACTCCGCATGGCCGGTTGTTCCTGAGCTCACAATCTCGTAATGGGCGGTTGCCGCGCTACCCCCGGAATAACCAGCGTAGGTCTTCTCCACGCCCTTCAACCGTTCGAAGACGCCCTGGACACCCCAGAAACAACCGCCGGAAAAGACCGCCGTCTCAGTCCTGGATGTCCCCTGCATGGTGCCCGCCTGCTGGGATGGCGCCGGAGGATTGGGAAACTGATCAAGTGAATAACTGGGACTTGCCGCGCATCCTGCCATGATGAGTGCGACGGCAGCAACCAGAATAACGCCTTTCAGGTCTCGGTACATGGTCTTCATATCGTTCTCCTGTACACCAAAGATACGGCACGAATGTCACAAATGTGTCACGGACAGTTCAAATCGCGGCGGAAGGGAAAAGATCGAACGTGAACCGGGAGCCGACGTTCTGCTCGCTCCAGACCGAAACATCGCTCCCGTGAAGCTCGACAATACGTTTCACGATTGCCAGCCCGAGACCGGAACCGGTTCCAATTCCGCTCTCATCCGAATTCCGCGCACGGCTGCGCTCCGCTCGATAGAAGCGGTCGAAAACGAACGGAATATCTTCCTGCGCTATTCCCGGCCCGTTGTCCGAAACCGAGACGTGGACTCGATCGTTCTCGCGCTTGATTTCGATCGAAACAAGTCCGCCGTCCTGCGTGTAGCGGATGGCGTTTTCGATGAGATTGGTCAGTACCCGGTCGATGAGCGCAATATCCGCCCTGACGAGCGGAACTCCCCGCGGTAGTTTTGTCGATAACGTGACGTTCCGCCTCTCCGCCGCCGGAGTAAGCTTCAGGACGACATCCTGAAGAAGATCCGGCATGCTCACCTGTTCAAAGTTCGGTGTGTAACTGTCTGTCTCGAGGCGGGAGAGATCGAACAACTCCTGGACGAGCCGCTCGAGGGTCCGCGTATTGCGGAGCGCAATGTCCAGGTAAGTGCGACGCTCCTCGTCGCTCAAGGCGGACTCTCGGATCATGATTGTCTCGAGATAACCCCGGATTGAGGCGAGCGGGCTTCGCAGATCATGCGAGACATTGGCGACCAGATCACGTCGGAGCCGGTCGATGCTCTTCATCCGGTCAATGTCGGCAGCAATGGTTTCGGCCATCCGATTGAAAGAGGTACCAAGCCGGTCAAGGTCGTCGGCGGATCCCGCGCGTACCCTGCGTGTGAGATTGCCACGCTCGAACGCGTCCACCGCATCCGTCAGCGCCCGCAGGCGCCGGGTCAGCAGCCCGAAGAGTGCGAGTCCGCCCACTGCCGTCACCACCAGGATCATCAGCAGCGCCGCGCCTGCGGTCCGGATGAAGTAGCTGTCCTGCAGCATTGCCAGCGCGGTCTCATACTTTGCCCCACCAAGGATTACGTACACGTATCCGGACTGACCGTTACCAAGGTCGAGCGGAGCCGCGGAAAAGGGCCGCGGCCGACCCGGAGCGCGCGGATCCTCGCCCTCGATCAATCGATGGCCGGAATTCGCAAGATACTCCCGAATTGGCGCAACACTCACCGCCTTGCGCCGAAGCGGATCCGAAGAGTCCGCAAAAAAAGCAAGGACCTGTCCATTACCGTTCAGAATATAGATCTCCACACGCGGGTTCATGACCATCATGTAGTGTATTGACTGCTTTATCCGCGAAGGTACGAGTCCGTCGCGCGTGAGCGGAGAAATCTCCGAGGCAATCCGGAGTGCGTAGCCCGAATTGAGCTTTACCTCTACTTCGTCTATGAGGCGCAGCGCGCCGCGGAATGCCGTGAGCGTATAGGCAAAGGAGAGCAGAACGAGCAGGAAAAGAAAGACAGCAGAAATTTTCGCATAGAACGACCGGAAGAGTCCGCTCACGACTTCCCCTCCACGCGGGTTTTCAGGTCATCGATGTCCGCAAACCGGTAGCCGACCCCCCAGACGGTCTCGAGATAGATGGGAGTACCGGGATCCCGCTCTATCTTGTTTCGGAGCCTGTTTATGTGGGAGTTGACCGTGTGATCGTACCCCTCGAACTGGTATCCCCAGACGAGCTCGAGCAGCTGCGAGCGGGAGAAGGCGCGACCCGGATTTCGGACAAAAAGGGAGAGAAGGTCGAACTCTTTCGCGGTCAGTTCCACCGTCTTCTGCTCGACGAACACGCGACGCTTCGCGAAGTCCACCGATATTCCACCGATGGATACCACCTCGTTCGTGAACTCTCCGGCCTGCCCGCCGGCGGTTTCGGTACGCCGGAGCAGTGCCTTGATTCGGGCCATGAGCTCCCGGATTCCAAACGGCTTGGTCACGTAGTCGTCCGCACCGAGCTCCAACCCAAGCACCTTGTCCAGCTCTTCCGACTTGGCGGTAAGCATGAGGATGGGAACGGAGGTCTGGGCTCGGCGGATTCCCTTGCATACCTCTATCCCGTCCAGCAGCGGCAGCATCAGGTCGAGCACGATGAGCGAATAGCCACCCGCCTGCCCCTTCTTCAGTCCGGTCCTGCCGTCGGCAGCAATTTCACACTTCAGACCGAGATCCTTCAGATTGATCGCCAGAAGGTTTGCGATGTCCTGATCGTCCTCGATTATCAAAACCGGCTTCGCATGATCCATGCGAAAAGTATACTACGTGCAGTTGCCGCGGAGCAGGTAGGCAGCTCCCGACGCCGGAAGTTTGACCGTTTCGTGACCGTTCCGTGACCAGATTCAGGCAAGAAAGAGTGTGTACGCAGGATTGCCGAGTTCTTCCCACCAGGCATATCCAGTCATTTGAAGGAAATCGGTGAACCTGTCATCATCCGAAATCGGAACCTGCATTCCGCACAGGACTCTGCCATAATCCGCGCCATGGTTGCGGTAGTGAAACAGGCTGATGTTCCACTCCTGTCCCATCTGGTTCAGAAACTTCAGAAGCGCCCCGGGGCGTTCAGGGAACTCGAATCGGAAAAGCCGTTCGTCGGGAAGCCGCCCGGCGTGTCCTCCGACCATGTACCGTATATGGAGCTTCGCCGTCTCGTCATCGCTCAGATCGATCACCTCGTAGCCACTGGTCCGGAGCCGGTTGACAAGTTCTTCCCGCTCGTTGACTCCTGCGTGCATCTCGATTCCCACAAAGACGTGCGCGCTCGTTGATTCGGCGTACCGGTAGTTGAACTCGGTTATTGCACGGTGTCCGAGAGTCTCGCAGAACCGCCGGAAACTCCCGGGCTCTTCCGGGATGGTCACCGCAAGAAGCGCCTCCCGTTGTTCCCCAAGCTCGGCACGCTCTGCGATGTGGCGCAAACGGTCGAAGTTCACGTTCGCTCCACTGTCAATTGCAACCATTGTCTGCTCGCGAATGCTCTCCCGCTGAATATACCGTTTCATCCCTGCAACAGCGAGTGCACCCGCCGGCTCACCGATGGAGCGCGTATCCTCGAAAATGTCCTTGATCGCGGCACATACCTCGTCGGTGGAGACGACAACTACCTCGTCGACATATTCCTTTGCGATGCGAAACGGAAGTTCCCCCACCTGCCGAACGGCAACACCATCGACAAAGATCCCGACCTGTTCGAGTCTTACCCGTTCTCCCGCCTTCAACGCCGCATGCATGCTTGCGGCGTCATCCGGTTCAACGCCAATGACTTTGATCTGCGGATACAGGTACTTCACGTACGCGGCGATTCCGGCAATCAGACCACCCCCTCCCACAGGAACGAAGATTGCATGAATGTCGAGTCCGGAATGTTGCCGCAGGATTTCCATAGCCACAGTACCCTGACCCGCGATGACGTCCTCATCGTCATAGGGATGAATGAACGTCCGACCCTCCTCGGCTGCACGTTTTATGGCATGGGAGTAAGCCTCGTCATACGTTGCACCATGAAGCTCGATGGTCGCCCCGCGCAGTCGAACCGCCTGGACCATTATGCGTGGAGTAGTCTCCGGCATGACAATAATTGCATCCACACCGAGAAACTGCGACGCGAGGGCAACCCCCTGCGCGTGATTCCCCGCCGAAGAGGTAATGACCCCGCGGCTCTGCGCCTCCCTGTCCATCTGGGCCATCCGGTTGTACGCACCGCGGATCTTGAATGAAAAGACCGGTTGAAGATCCTCCCGTTTCAGCAGGATACGGTTGCTCATCCTGCGGGACAGCACGGGCGCTTCCTGCAGCGGGGTCTCCCTGGCCACATCGTACACACGCGTTTGAAGAATTTTCTTCACGTAGTGCTCAAGCATAAGGCAAACCATATCAGGTACGGCGGCCCGTGTCTTCCGGAGTGCCGGACCGGCGTGGCAAGATGTATATTGTAGGAAGATTCGATGGTGAATCGTCGGTATAATAGGCACAAAATCGGACAAGGAGACAGTAGCGTATGACGGTCAAGGTCAGAATGTGGTGGACGGCCCTCTCGAGTCTTGTGAGGATTGAGAGCAAGAATGAGTGGGAGAATCTGGACATCATTTCGAAATGGCTCATTGCAACCCGATCCGCCGTGACAACGGTAACACTGTACTCATGTGTAATAGCGGGCCTGTTCGCACTGCAGTATGGCCACTTTCTGATTCTTCCCTGGATTATCATGACGGTGGGATTGTTTCTCGCACACGGAACCAACAATCTGCTGAACGACTTCACGGATTTCTCACGCGGAATAGACACCGACAACTATTTCCGAACCCAGTACGGCGTTCATCCGCTGGTCCAGAAGTTCTGGGACCGAAAGACACAGTTGGAGTGGTTTTTTGTCAGCGGAACGCTGGCAACTGCAGCCGGCCTCTATGTGCTGATCGTGACCGGATTCGATCCGATCGTAATTGGACTCTTTGCCTACGGTGCGCTCATGCTGCTCTTCTATACATTTCCTCTGAAACACCTCGCAATCGGAGAGTTCACCATCTTCCTCATCTGGGGGCCCGTGATAATCGGAGGCGTCTATTACGTTCTGACCCGGCAGTGGAACTGGGACGTCGCACTGGCAGGAGTTCCCTTCGGCCTGAGTACGGCAAGCATAAACGTCGGTAAGCACATAGACAAATCGGAAGAAGATCGGGCAAAAGGCGTTACGACCCTGCCGGTGCTGCTCGGGCAGACCGCTTCCCGGTATCTCAATATTGTCATCATAGTGCTTGCCTATCTAGTCGTCCTGTATCTGATCGCTGTTCCGCACTTCCTCACGCCGATCATGCTCATTGTGTTCATAGCGGTGCCCAGCGGCTGGAAGGCAGTGAAGCGTCTCTCCCTTCCGAGGCCAACCGAGCCGCCTCCGGGGTATCCGATCTGGCCGCGCTGGTTTTCAACGCTCGCATTCCTGCATAATCGAAGATTCGGTAACCTGTTTATTCTGGGAGTCGTGCTGGACACCACCCTCCGCCTCATACCCGCAACGAGTGGATTCTGGAGGTAGCGGAGGCGGCATCCGGACAATTCACCAAGCCGGCAATATCAGTGTAGAATCCCGATATCATGACTGAAAGACCGGCCGGCGAAGAGCTCCGATCCTCACAGATCCAACCACACTCTCGTGAGGCAAATCAGGTTCAATTTGCCGGTGTACCGGAACACGTCGTCCGCATGCTCGTCGAAAACTCCGGTGATGTAATCTGGTGCATCGACGCCCGCACAAACCGGTTTTCCTACGTAAGCCCGTCAATTACCCGCGTGCGGGGACTGACCGTGGATGAGGCAGCTGAAGAACCAATCGAGCGGGCATGGCTTCCGGAATCGCTCGAGAAAATCCGGCGGAACTTTGCCCTTCTTGCAACACAGGATTCCATGACCGACCGATACGAACAACCGTGTGCAGACGGCTCGATCAAAATCATGGAGACAACGATGTCTGCGGTGTTCGACGGAGACGGCGAACCCGTGGAATATGTGGGGATTTCCCGGGATGTGTCCGACCGCTCACATGTGGAGGAAGAACTCCGCCGTGAACTGGACGAGAAGGAGTTGCTCCTCTCGGAGATGAATCATCGGGTAAAGAATAACCTGAACATGGCTGCACGATATCTTGCGTTTGCGGCGGACAAGGCACCCGACGAGGAGTCTTCCCGCTTGTTCGAAGATTCACGGTTACGCATGACGACTTTAGCCCTCATCCATGAGCGGCTGCTCAATCAGAGCAACATCGACTCGATTGACCTCGGCGAATACCTTGCCGCACTTGCCGGAACCATCATGGGCTCTTACCGGATTGAGGGTCGAATTCCCGAATTGCAGACAGCGATTGAACCGTGCAGGATGCAGACGCAGAAAGCTGCCTACGTTGGTCTGGTCGTAACCGAATTGCTCACCAACGCCATAAAATACGCGTTCCCGGATGGCGGCGGAATAATCCTCCTGACCACTCGCCGGGAAGACCCTGATAACCTCTGTGTCTCGGTACGGGACAACGGCGTCGGGTTACCGGTAGATTTCAATCTGGATAAGGCGAACGGATTCGGACTCATGATCATGGACGGGCTGGCAAGACAGCTGCACGCGCGTCTGGCGTTTTCTTCCCCCGCAAACGGAGGCGCGGAGTTCACGCTCACGCTTCCTCTCTGAAGTATTAACGACCGTGTTGATACGACTTTGCGATGTGTCAGAGAGTCCGCCGGACCACCCAGGTCCGATTGGAGGCCAATGGGAGACATTTGCCCGCCCAGATCCGGGCGCGGTTCCCGGGATGCTTCGCGTCAACACGCTCCGTTATACTTCATACGCATCCCCCGGTCGCGAGAAATTCGCGGATGACCCCAAGAAACTCGGTTCCATACGCTTCGAGTTTCCGCTCGCCGACCCCATGGCACCGCAGGAGTGCCGGCTCGTCGGTGGGCCTGTTCATTGCCATGACCTTGAGCGTCTTGTCGCTGAAGATTACGTATGGCGGTACATTTCGCCCACGCGCAATGCGCATCCTGAGCCGTTTCAGACACTGGAACAGCTCTTCCTGATCCGCGCGTCCAAACAGGGTCCCGTCCTCGGCCGGTCCCGGGACGGTTGCCGCAGACGTCCGGGGTGCAGCGCTGCGCACATTTGAGCGGGGTTCCGATCTCCGTGCGGCAACAAAGGACTCCTTTCCTTTCAGGAGCATTCTCCCGCGCGGTGAAAGGTGAAATCCTGCGGTCTGCCCCTCTCCCCGTACAAGATAGCCTCCGGAAGCGAGATCCCCTATGAATGAGAGCCACCAGCTGCGTTCATGATCGGAACCGACGCCAAAGGTCGGAAGGTGATTGTGCCCTCGGTCGAGTACCCGATCGGTGGAATTTCCAACCAGAATGTCTGCCAGGTGGTGGCCACCAAATCGCTCACCAGTGCGCACCGCAGCCGACAGTACCTTCTGCGCCTCCAGGGTGGCGTCTTCCATTACCACCTCGCCGGAACAGACATCGCACCGTCCACAGTTGCCAGGATAGTCCTCATCGAAGTGTGCCAGCAATTGTTTCCTTCGACAGACACTCGAGTCCACAAAACGAAGAACTTCCTGGAGGCGAGTTTCGGCTCTTTCGCGTTCTTCTGCCACTTCCATATTGCGAATATGCCAGCGCACCGATGCTATGTCGCCACGCCCGTAAAAGAGGACGGTGTCCGCATTCTCGCCGTCGCGCGCCGCACGGCCCGTCTCCTGATAGTAGCTTTCGAGACTTCGGGGAAGATCGCCATGGATTACCCAGCGGACATTGGACTTATCAATACCCATTCCGAAGGCAATCGTCGCCACGACAACCGTCGCTTCGTCGCGAACGAACGCTTCCTGGCGGATTCTCCGCTCGTCGTCTCCTATCCCGGCATGGTAGGCAACGGCATTTATTCCGTGGGACGCGAGATATCCGGTGGTCTTCTCCACACCCTTTCGGGTTCCACGATAAACGATGCCCGGTTCCTCGTTATGTTTCCTGACAAAATCAAGGATTTGCACATCGACATTGGATTCCTTCTCGCGGACACGGTAGAAGATCTCCGGTCGGTCAAAACTTGCCCTCACCACCATCGGTTTCCGGAGGTGGAGCAGTCGGACCACGTCGTGCTGCACCTGTCGCGTTGCAGTCGCGGTAAAGGCGGCTATGGGAACCGATGGGAACTCAGACCGCAGCAATCCGAGCGTGCGGTAATCCGGGCGAAACTCATGTCCCCATTCTGAAATGCAGTGCGCCTCGTCTATGGCTACGAACGAAAGATCGAACCGGCTCAGCGCGCTTCGAAACTCCGGGATGGACATCCGTTCCGGTGATACGTACAGGAGCTTCGTCTCTCCACTCGAGAGCGTACGCCACGTCTCTCGGGCAACATCCTGGGACACCGTACTATTCAGAAACACTGCTGCAATGCCGTTTTCCCGCGCTGCATCGACCTGGTCTTTCATGAGGGCAATGAGCGGGCTGACTACGACCGTGAGACCCGGCCGCATGAGCCCCGGAAGCTGGTAACAGAGGGATTTCCCGCCGCCGGTCGGGAGGGCGGCGAATACGTCCCGATTGGAAAGTATGGCCTCGACGATCTCTCGCTGGTTCGGTCGAAACGCATGAAATCCGAAGTACTGAACGAGGGACTGAAGAAGCTTATCGTCGGATGGGTGCCGGGAGTTATCTGCTCTGTGGGAATCAGCCATTAAGCGAAACTATATCCGTTCGGGCCGGATATCGCAACGCGAACGAATCATCTGCTGGAACGCTGCGAACACTTTGCGCATCTGCGTCTGCTTGTACGGGAACAGCTCTGTGGAGTCCATAGCGTGAACCACGGCGCTCGAATCCACTTCAAAGACCAGGAGCCGGCCATCCTGCGCTTCAGCACAATCGATGACCAGATAGTCAAGCTCGAACCGCTCATAGATGGTACGGAATGCTTCCGCATGGCGGATAGCGAAATCGGCGTCAAAACGCTCCATGAAACGCTCCTCTTCCCGCCTCTTCTCTTCGCTCTCCGCCATCCCCGCATTCAGGTAATGGACCATCCAGTTACTCGAAATTGCCATGTGAGAGGCATATGGCTTCCCATCGATAAGCGCAACACGATACTTCCGAAACAGCCCGTCGGGACTGCGGTAGTCGTTGAACGCAGAAACGTAGAACTGCTCTTCACTGCGCGAAGAAAGATAACTGTGAACACTGGATGCGTCACCGGCATTTCCGTCCAGTTTTTCGAGCCCGTGACCGGCGTGCGAATCAACCGGGCGGACAATGATGGGATACCCGCAGCCTCCTGCAACCTCCGCTATACTGAGGTCGCCTTCGGCTACTCTCCGGAGCGTCGAACGCGAGAGCCGGAAGTGTGGGGCAATCTCGATAGATGGAGCTCCGGAAAGATATTCAAAGGTCGACTCCCGGGTGGTCCGCCCAATGTACTCCGGCAGATTGAGCACCGGTCGGGCCCATCCGCCAAGACGCTGCCGAAGCATTTCGAGGACCGGCAGATTTTCGTCGGAGTCCGCAACGGCGACGTAGGCAATGTCATGCTCGGGAATCTCCGCCGGGACCTGAGTGCGTGCATCCACGTACACCATGTCGAGTGAAATGCGAGACCCCTCCAGGAGGAAATCCAGCGGTGCGTTCGCCATGAGATCTCCCGGCGTCATGAAGGCCAGAAGTCGCACTTCCGCCGTTCCTCCAGGTGCGGGAAGATGGTAGCAGCGGGAAATATCGAGGGCCCGGGATTGAAGGGTCTCCGCCACCGCCGGCTTGAACAGAAGCCGAAAAACCGTAGATAGATCCATGAGGGCCGGGGCATCCTCAGGATGAAGTTCCACCTGTTCGACCATCTTCTCGGCAAGAGGCAGCAGATCGGCACCGGCAAAAGACATCCGAGCAAGGGTTGCTACACCCATGAACGAACTGTTTTCACTCATGAGCTCTTCCTCCGGCGAACAGCGTGAACGTTGCCGAACGAGACAACGGCGTCGAGCAATCCGTCAATGTCCGCCCGGGTGGTACGGTGATTCACAATTGCCGCACGAATCGCGGTCCGTCCGGCAACTGTGGTTGTCGAGGGGGCCGCAATCCCGGATTCCTGTATGGCTGCCGTGATCTCGACATTCGTCCGGTTCGGATCCTCACACCGGTAGCCGAAACAGACCACATTCAGCGACACGGGAGCCAGGAGCTCGAGATCCCGACTCAATTCTATCCTCTCCTCCATGTACTGCGCGAGCTCGCAGGTTCGTGAGATCACGGCCCCGATGCTGTCGGCTCCATACACCTTGATGGTAAACCAGGTCTTGAGCGCACGGAAACTTCGGGACAGGTCCGGCCCCAGATCGCACGGCCACGGAGATCCGGCAGCCATGCCGACGTCTTGACGAACCAGATACGCGGCGGAGGTTGCGAAAGTGGACCGATGCAGAGCGCCGTCGCGCACCAGGAGAAAACCCGCATCATAGGGTACCTGACCCCACTTGTGAAAATCGAACGCAAGAGAATCCGCGCGTTCGATGCCGACAAGACGCGGAGCAATTTTCGGAGAGAGCATTCCGAGCGCACCGTATGCGCCGTCCACGTGGAACCAGAGCTTTTCGGTACTTGAAATATCCGCGATCGCACCGAGGTCGTCTATTGCCCCTGTGTCCACCGACCCTGCGGTGCCGACCACCAGGAAGGGTCGGTTCCCGGATGCGCGGTCCCGTTCGATGAGCCTTGCCAGGATGTCTGTATCCATCTCATGCCGGGCGTTGACCGGAACCCTGCGCAGTGCATCCGCTCCGATGCCGGACATATCGAAAGCCCGGAGCACCGACACGTGGGCGTCTTCGGACGTGTAACCGACAAGCCGTTGGCCTTCGGCGGCAATCCCCGTACGCCCCACCTGAGGTCCGGATGCACCCGTGCGGGCAACCAGAACACCCATAAAATTTGCCATCGAAGTGCCGGTAACAAACACGCCCGAGGCTTCTGAGGGGAAATGAAACAACTCCCGGACCCAGGCGACCACCTGTCGCTCAATTTCAATCGGCATCTGATCGCGACCGCCGAGGTTGGCATTGAGTCCCGCAGACAGCATCTCTGCAAGCATCCCAACCGGCGTGCCTCCACCGTGCACCCAGCCCATGAATCCCGGGTGCACGTTTCCGACCGAGTACGGAAGGATGTCCTGCATGAAGGTCCGGTGTACGTCCGCGAGGTCCGACGGTTTTCTCGGCAACTCGTACTGTACCGATGCACGAAGGTTGTCCGGAATCGGCTGCCAGACGGGGCGGTCCCGTATCTCTTTCACATAGTCAAACATGTCGTCGAGCATCCGGTGTCCCTGCTCGCGCAACTCATCCCAATTGACTGGATCAAGCGAATCCTGCGTGTGAATGACAAACTCCTGCTTTCGTTTCGCGCTTTTTCAATGTCCTGGATAGACGCCACAGAATACCGCTTCCCGCCGGCTGCACGCTACCCCATACCCATCAATACGGAGTCATTATGCACGCAGATGTAACGATTTTTATACGTTTTCGTGATTCGGTCGTGACCGGTTCCTCCTAAGCTCTGAACATGAGGAGGCTACGAAATGAAAAGAGATCGATTTCTCAAGACGGTTCTGGGTGTGGTTCTTGCGGGGGCGTCGATACTGGCCCTCGGTGCGTGTGCAAGCTCGAACAAGATGGACAAGCAGATGGACTCATCAATGGACAAGTCAAACGACAACTCCATGATGACGTCCAACGGTGATTCCATGAGCAAGTAGTCGCGTCGGAACGCCGGCCTGACCTCGAACGGTTGTGCCACGATTCCGGTGGCAGTATACTGAGAGGCGAAATGAATGTGCACGGCGGACGGCGCATGCGTGCGCTCGCAATGCTTGCGTTTGCATGCGCCTTCGTCCCGACACTTCTGGCCGCACAGGCCGGCCGACCGACAATTGCACTTGTCCTGAGCGGAGGAGGTGCACGAGGCTTTGCCCACATCGGCGTCCTCAAGGTCATCGAGGAGATCGGTCTCCCCATCGACATAGTAGTTGGCAGCAGCATGGGCAGCGTTGTTGGAGGGCTCTATTGCTCCGGATACAGCCCCGCTGATATCGATGCGCTTTCCCGGGACGTTGACTGGCAATGGCTCATTTCGGACGCGCGTCCACGCGCGGCACAGAGTGTTGCCGATCGATCCGAAGAGGGAACCGTCTTCGGTTTTCTCTCGTTCAATTCCGGCGGACAGGCAATCGCCAGTGGTCTGCTTTCCGGGCGGCGCATCCGTTCACTGCTTCAATGTCTGACTCTTCCCGCGTCAACGGTCGCCAACTTCGATGCCCTCAATCCCCGTTTCTGCTCGGTGGCGGTTGATATTGCCACCGCACGCGAGCATTCCTTCAGGTCCGGAGATATTGCAACGGCAATTCGTGCGAGCATGTCGACGCCGGGAGTTTTTGAACCGGTCAAGAATGGTCCTGCGCTCTACGTTGACGGGGGCGTGCTGAACGACCTTCCGGTGGACGTCGCAATTGGACTCGGCGCGGACGTCGTGATAGCGGTCGACATTACCACACCTTTCAAGGGCGCGGAACCGGCGACCAATCCAATTACGGTTCTCCGCCGAATGGCAAAGACCACCATGATCCAGTCTACCCGGAGAAATCGAAAACTTGCCTCGCTCCTCATAACTCCGGATCTCGGAGAGACTCGCTCCACCGACTTCCAGAATCGCGATTTCATCATTTCCCGCGGAGAGGCAGCCGCGCGCGCAGTGGCGGACATCATGAAGGCACTGGCACCGCAGCGGTCCCGGATTGAGCCGCGCACCGGCGGGCGACGGGCGCCGGCGCTCGAATATGCCTCCGTCGAAATCTCCGGCGGGAGCATCGCCGACAGGGCGCTTGTTGCGCGCGCAGTGCGGCGGACCAGTCCCGAAAAGCCGTCAACCGTACCGCAGATAACGCCGATCGGACTTTTTTTGCTCGGTCAGAAACTCGAAGGCACTGGACGATATGAGAGCGTTGAGTACGCACTTCGGCCGAATGCAGACGGTGGCAAGGTTCTGGAAGTAGTGCTCAAAGAACAGACGGTGAAACCGGTATCCGTCGGAATCGGTGCAGGATTTACGTATCTTTCGAATGGCACCGGGCCGGTATCCGACGTGCACGCCGGCGTGGTGCTCCGTCCAGGGCGGATGTCCACGGGGTTCGTGGATGTGACGGCGGGAACCCGCAGCGGAATTGGGATGAATTTCGTCCAGGAAATCTGCGACGGATTCTATCTGCGCCCTGCGGCCTTCCACGAGTGGTACGCGCATCCGGGACTGCCGCCGGCGCGTTCGGGTGCACGCTTATCTGCGGGATATCGGCCGGACGGAGCGCTCGACCTGCATACCGGCTATGGGGTTGCTTCGACGCGAGGTGGCAGCTTTGACGCCGGCATAGAGGGAAGTATTACCCTGGACACACGGGATAGGTATCCGGCACCCGAAAGCGGAACCCTCCTCCGGCTGCTCTTTGCCGCCATGGCACCGGAGCTCGGAGGAGAACGTACCTATCAGCGTATCCTGTTTCAGGGACAGATCATCGGCACCCACGCGGAAAGACACGCACTTTCAGCCCGCATTGACTGCGGTTTCGTCGCCGACAGCATATTCCATCCGACGACGCCGCTCCAACCGGACCTGCTGTTCTCGGTAGGCCCGGACCTCATTCCCGGCTATGCCGAAGGAGCCCTCTCGACGGCAAACTATGCGATCTTCGGCGTCGAGTACCGGTTCAGGATTCTCGGCGTCCCGAAGAGTGTCCCGGTCCTTATTCCGGCCGGAATCTATGCGGCAATTCACGGGGCCATTGGAACGCCGTGGGACGAGCCAGGCTCTTTCGACCCGGCCCACCGGCTCATGTTCGGCGGAGGCATCGGACTGCTCGCCGTCTCCCCGGTGGGAACTCTGCGCATGGAGGTTCGAAGCTCGAACCGGACTTCGCTCTCGTTCGCCCTTTTTGCAGGAACCCTGAGGGCAACCTTTTAGGTTTCGAAGACCCGAAGCGGATTCAGGTTGATATTGTAGTCGAAGGCATCCACCCGGTCGCTTCGCTTCAGATACCCGACAATGAGATACGTGAGCGGTGTAGCGGCTATCTCGTAGGCGACCTTGAAAAGCCACTGGGTCAATATCATCTGCAGGAGAATGTGCGATGGCACTACCGCTGCAAACGCTATGGAAATGAAAATGGCCGAATCGGCTCCCTGCCCGATCAGCGTGGAGCCGATTGTACGCGTCCAGAGCCAGCGCCCTTTCGTTGCCAGTTTCAAACGGGAAAGCACCATTGAATTGAGGAACTCACCCACGAGGTAAGCCGTAAAGGAACCAAGGAGCAACCGCGGCGTCTGACCAAGGATAGCCGTGTAGGCGGGTTGACCCGTCCAGATGGGTGCAGCAGGAATTACCCCCGCAAGTACAATGGCTCCCACCACGATCAGATTGGCTCCAAAGCCCATCCAGATGATCATTCGCGTCTTTCGGTATCCGTAGACCTCGGTCAGCACGTCACCGAACAGATAGGTCACCGGGAAGATTACAACCGCGGCGGGCAGGACCAGGCCAAAGACGCTGATCAGCTTGACCGCGATGATGTTGGAGGCTACGAGAAATGCTATAAAAAGTCCGGCGAGAACAAGGAAACGCGGCGTCAGCCGCGAAGCATCAGTCTGCGGTGAGTTTTCGTTCGACATTGGTGTATACTCCGCCTCTTGCCATGAATTGGCCGCGCACCTTGAGCTTGCGAGCCTTGACCGCATCCTGAAAATCTTCGAAGATCCGGTTCACCACGTTCTCCGAGAAGATACCAAGATTGCGATATGCGAGGAAATAGAGCTTCAGGCTCTTCAGCTCAACGCAATTGCGATCCGGTGTGTACTCGATCCGGATTGTCCCGGAGTCCGGCAGACCGGTTTTCGGGCAAACCGAATCGAACTCCGGAAACTCAATTTCAATAGTGTAGTCGGAATCCGGGTACTGGTTCGGGAAGCACTCGAGGCCGGGCAACGGATCAGTTACGCCGCTCTGTGCATGGGTCTGTGTATATCCTCCCGCCTGAAGCGGGCCACCCGGACTGACAGTGGTTCGTTCTTTCATGCGGAGATTTTATACGGAAGGGGAAAAAAGTCAATCGAAGGCAGCAGTTCTCATTTTGTCGCGGCAACGTCAACTGGCATACTATCACGCGCCTGCCGACGCGCAAGCTCATGTCCTCACTTACCGTTCGGGCATGACTTGCGCTGGCGCGGCGCGCCTATGCTCGTTTCATATGACGTTGCCACGACAGCTTGATTTGCATAGCGGTTGAAGAGAAGCTCCTACTTTTATACCGGGCTGCCGCTTCTGC
>CAZKMA010000080.1:0-5808 GCA_964553615.1 uncultured Spirochaetales bacterium
TGCTGCGTCATCAGCTGTTGTGCTTCATCTGCAGCTCTGTTTCGGAGCGCACGAGCTATGGCGTTGTGTTCCGGGAGCGTTTCCTTGGGCCCCCGTATCAACCCGGGTTGGTAGCTCTTGAAGAGGTAACCAAAGCGTTCCGACATCTCTCTTACCATCGAGTTTCCAGATAACTCGATTATAGAGTTGTGAAATGCCCTGTCAACTTCGAGGTAATCATGGAGCCGGGTCTCTTCGATAGGAAGTGAAAAGTCACAAAACATGTCAGCGATCCGGTCGAGCACATCCGTGTTCGCCCGTTCGATGCACAGTCTGACTGCAATTCCTTCCAGCGCAGCTCGAACCTCGAACATTTCGCGAAGGTCCGCGGTCGAGAAGGCTTTAACAAAGAAACCTCGGCGGGTTATCTGGTCGAGATACTTCTCTCCCACAAGCCTGCTGAGCGCTTCGTTTACCGGGGTCTGGCTTACGCCCAGCGTTTCGCCGATGACTTTTTTCTCAATCTTGTCTCCCGGCGGATACCTGCCGGTTATGATCATGGATCGTATGTGTTCGTAGACATGTTGGGCAAGAATTCTGTTGTCTATCATCAGTTTAAATTCCTCTTCCGGACCACCAGACAATACCCGATGCCCACGATTTCATACGCGACACAGCTGGTCGACGAAAAAACATAAGTAACATCCCTAACACGAATATACTAATTTGTCGATATGGATTTGACCAGATTAAAAATATTGTATACAGTATTCTCGTCGCTCTTCCGAACCTCGGGAGAGAAATCCCGTGCCAGGAGACAGCATGAAAACAAGTCTGAAGATCAACGGAGACCGCTTTCTTATCAATGACCATTTGGTCTACAGCGAAATCCCGGAGAGCCCGAAAAGCGTACACGGGCTCCTGATGAACGCACGGTTCATCCAGGGAATATTTGACGATAAGGCTGAGCCCAGCCGGTTCGCACGTTTTGGCTGGGACAGTTGGGATCCCGACCGACATACCGACGAGATGATTCGCGCTCTACCGGAATGGTACGCGTACGGTCTGCGCGCAATCACGGTTGGTCTGCAGGGCGGAATGCCGGTTTTTACCATAGAGAACTCCACTATAGACAACAATCCGTTCGGAACCGACGGCATTGATCCGGCGTATCTCGGACGCCTTGACCGCGTTATCCGTGCTGCAGACGATCTCGGAATGATAGTGATTGTGAGCATTCTCTATCAGGGGCAGTCTCTGAGGCTGCCGGATGGAGCCGCTGTCCGTAACGCAATTCGCCGAACTTCGGCGTGGCTCAAGGATCAAGCGTATACAAACATCATTATTGAGGTAGCGAACGAGCATACCGTCGGGGATTTCAGGAAGCGGCCTCTGGTGTACGATCCGGAAGGGATTACGACCCTGATGGAAATTGCTCGAGACGCTTCCGGCGGCATGCCCGTGGGCGCCAGCGGCGGGGGGGCAGAGTGTCAGCGCGAAGTTGCCGAGGGAAGCGATGTCATCCTGATCCACGGAAATACCGCTCGTCGGCAGGACTACTATCGCCTGGTGAAATGGGTGCAGTCCTGGAAACTGAACAAGCCGGTGGTCTGCAATGAAGACTCCCCGTGCTTTACGCAACTTGATGTGGCCTACCACACGGGTACTTCCTGGGGTTACTACAACAACCTGACGAAACAGGAGCCGCCTGCGGACTGGGGGGTGGCAAACGCTGAAGATCTGTTCTTTGCCAGAAGAATGGCACGGGGACTGGGAATACCGGTTGAGACGTTGGGTGCGCAGGAGCAGTATGTGCTCGACGGAGTCAACGGCAGGTGGCAGCAGCACGGCGAACGCTGGATACGGCTGACGGCCGAATATCCTGAATCCATAAACTTCGTGGAATTCTTCCGAAACGGAAAGCTTGTGGATGTCGCCTACGAAGAGCCGTTCTATGTGAACTACCAGCATACCTGGGTTCAGGAAAGTACCAGGGTAGAAGCAGGCGAGAAGTGGAGTGCCATGGTACATCTTGGCGACGGCACGGTGCTCGAGCGGGTTGTAGTCGCAGAGTGACGGTGTATACACTATGAAAAATATTGAGTTCAATTCTTGACACCTGACAGGACCCGTGTTACGATTTTTTATACACTTGCCCTTATCGGCTCTCGAGCGCCGAGAGAATACCGGTAGCGGGCAAGTACTACTGATCGGGAGGGCGGAGAGTATGAAGCATCTCGTTATATCGATGTTGCTATTCGGGCTGTGTTCTCTTCCTCTGTTCGCGAACGGAAACAGCGAGCAGGGAACGAGCACAAACACCACTATTACCATGTGGATGCAGAACTACGGGGACGATCTTCCTCGCCAGCAGCAGGTCATGGCGGACCTTGCCGGCAAATTCCAGGCGGAGACCGGAATCAAAGTAAATGTTGAGATCGGCAACTGGACCGAGGCGTCAAAAAAATGGCTGCTTGTCGCTACAGGGGGCGATCACCCGGACGTTGGAGACATGTTCTGGGCGTGGTCGAATATCCAGATCGGCAAGGGTAAGTACGGGCCAATGCCTCTCGACCAATACAAGGATCAGCTGCATCTGGACAACTTCTATCCTTCTGCACTTGCAGACGTGACATACGGCGGACATATCTACGGCATACCCTGGCGGATCGATGTCCGACCGATGCTCTACAGAACAGACCTTGTAGCGAAGGCCGGCCTTCAGGGACCGCCCGACACCTGGCAGGACCTGATAACCTACGGCCAGAAGCTCACCGAAAAAGATGCAAACGGATCGATATCCGTTTCGGGCATAGGGTTTCACTATGGGGTGAAAAACGACAGCCAGGACTTCCTGCACTGGATCTGGCAGGGCGGCGCAGAGGCAACAAGCTCGGACGGGAAGACTGCGACTCTGAACTCAAAGCAGGTTGTTGATTCCATGCAGTTTGTGCGGGACCTGGTTTACAAATACGATGTAGTGTCCAAGGACGTGCTCGATCCGTCATATGACGGGATGCAGCTTTTCATGGCCGGGAAGAATGCCATCCAGCCGCATGGAACCAGCAGCGTCTCCGACTTTCCGGCTGAGATGCTTAAGAAGGTGAAGCCGGCAATCCCCACGAAAGGCGTGCGTAGAACTGCCTACAGCGGAGCAGGTTATATCGGCGTCCTGTACGGTTCAAAGCATGTTGCCGAAAGCGTAAAGTGGCTCTCTTTCCTCGCGAAGGATGAAAACCAGCTTGCCCTCGCAAAACTATCGCTCCAGTACTCACCTTCGAAGGGCGCGAGCGAGAGCGCTTACTTTGCGGGAGACGAGTGGAAGAGCGAGGTCATCAAGAGCCTCAAATACGCGCACACCTCGCAGAATCCGAGCACAGCGTGGAGCCAGATTGCCGGACGTGGGCCGGGAAGTCCGATCTATGATTTCTGGGCGGCCGTCCTTTACAACCAGCAGCCGATTCAGCAGATTGCAGACAAGGAAAACGCGGTGGCTCAGACAATGATCACTCGCGCGAACAACTAGAAACTTAGCAATAGACAGGCCATGGAATCAACATGAAAGCGCGAACGAAAGACAAGATGTTTCCCTATCTCATGCTTCTTCCATCGATCATCGGACTGTTGATCGTTGTCCTTTACCCGTTGATCAATGGCCTGTTTCTCAGTCTTTATGACTACACTCTCATGTATGCGCACTACCCGTTCATCGGAATCCAGAACTACATAGAGCTTTTCACGAAAGACAGCGCATTCTGGGACACTTTGAACAACACAGTGCTCTATACGATCCTGAACGGTGTGGGAAGCACGATCATCGCAATTGCGGTGGCGCTGCTTCTCAACCGGTCGGGTACAATGCAGGCGGCTCTTCGGGGATTCGTCCTCCTGCCCTGGCTCGTTCCCTCGGTCGTAATCGCGACCATCTGGTTGTGGATTTTCAGCCCCGACTTCAGTCCAATCAACGACATCCTGTTGAGGCTTGGTATTATCCACAAGAAAATCAGTTTTCTTGGCAATATTGACTTTCGGATCGGTCCTATCACAATTCCCTTTCTATCCATACTGGTGGTGCGGATCTGGTTCAGCTTTTCGTACAAGGCGGTGCTGATCCTGGCTGCTCTCGTCAACATACCTCATGAGCGCTACGAATCCGCAAGCATCGATGGGGCGAACCCCTGGCAGAAGTTCATACATGTCACGCTGCCCGGCATCTATCCACAGTTGATGATCATCCTGACTCTGACGCTCATCGGGAACTTTGGATACTTCGATGTGAACTATCTTATGACAAAGGGCGGGCCGTTGAACTTCACAAACGTGATGGCGGTGCAGTTGTACCTGATGGCGTTCGAGCAGTACCGGCTCGGTTACGCCGCTGCAATGGGGGTCATTATGCTCCTGATCACCTCCATAATCGCATTTGTGTACGTGCGGTTTGTTCTACGGAACGAGGAAGCCTGAGGTTACAGAATGGCCGAGATACATAAAGAATCTATATCTGCAAAAACATTAGTCTGGCTGTTTATTGCGTTCCTTGTTGTGTTTGTCGGATTTCCGTTCTACTGGATGTTCATAAGCAGCATCAAGTCGGCACAAGAGGTGAGCCTGGCTCCGCCCACCTACTGGGCAATGAATCCTCGGTGGCTCAACTACCTCGAAATATGGACCGCCATACCGTTTCTCAGGGAGCTTTTCAATTCGGTATTCATAACCGCAGCAACGGTCTTTGTTTCGCTTCTGTTGACATCGACCACCGCCTACAGCCTGAGTCGATTCAAGTTTCGCGGTCGCGAGTTCGTCATCGGCCTGTTATTGTTCGTGCAGCTGGTGCCGTTGGTCGTCTACCTCATCCCGCTCTATTTTGTACTCTTGAAGTTGCACCTCATCAACACCTATCTCGGGCTCATCATATGTTATGGAACAATCGGGTTGCCGTTCATGGCGCTCATCATGAGGAGCTACTTCAAGAACGCCTATCCGGCCGAGCTGGAAGAGGCTGCAATCATAGACGGTTGTTCGCGGTTCGGAACCTTTCTCCGCATTGGGTTGCCCCTGACACGCACCGGTCTCATAGCCGTGGGCACCATGACGGCAATCAACACGTGGAAGGAGTTCCTCTTCGCCAGCATTATTATCAACAAAGGACCGATGCGTCCCGTTGCCGTTGGCATTTTCGACCTCGTCGGACAGATGGGGTTGTCCTTCACCCGAATGGGACTGTTCATGACCGCTTGCACGCTGGTCGTAGTACCTCTGGTGATCGCATTCCTGTTTGTACAGCGTTTTATCGTTGAGGGAATCTCGAGCGGGTCAATTAAAGGATAATCCTCCGAACAAACATTATGAATGAACAAAGATTGCAGGTTTGGAACACTGTCGACATTGAATCTCGCCTTACCGGGTGGGAAGGCAATCCATTCGACGTTCGGGTGTTTGCCGACTTCACTTCCGATAGGGGTAGCGAGCTTCGTCTCCCGCTCTTTTACGCGGGCAATTCCCGCTGGATTGCCCGTTTCATGCCCACTGAGACCGGTACCTGGAGTTACCGCATTCATAGCGGAGATTCTGGTGTCAGCTCCGAAGGTGCCGGATCAGCTGGAACCGTCATCGTTGAGGATGCGAGTCCAGAGGCAAAGGGACGACTTCGCAGGGCCGGCTCGAACCCCCGGCGCCTCGAGTGGGAAAACGGTGACGAGTGCTTTCTTCTCGGCTTTGAGTGCGACTGGCTTGCGACTCTGGATCTTGAGACGAGCACCGGCGCGAAGGCCCGGACACTGATCAAATCCGTGAAAGAGAACGGATTCAACCATGTGGTCATGAATGTGT
>CAZKMA010000080.1:5908-13118 GCA_964553615.1 uncultured Spirochaetales bacterium
ACACTGATCAAATCCGTGAAAGAGAACGGATTCAACCATGTGGTCATGAATGTGTACGCCCACGAGGTCCCCTGGGGTGGTGTGCTCGGACGAAATTCAAAATATGATTTCTCCGCGCCGAAGAGCTGGCCGTTCGGAGGCGATAATGACCATCCCGACTACGACACGCTGAACACCGCCTATTTTGACAACCTGGACAGCGTGGTTGCCGCGCTTCGTGAAGAAGGAATTATCTGCCATCTCATGATCTACGTCTGGAACAAGTCTGTGAACTGGCCCGAACAGAACTCGCCTGCGGACAATCGGTTCTTTGAATACGTGATTGCACGGTATCAAGGCTATTCAAACATCATGTGGGACGTATCAAAAGAGGCGCTCACGTACGGTTATTGCAGCCCACAGTATATTGCGGGAAAGTGCCGACGTGTGCGTGAGCTCGACGCCTATAATCACCTATTGACCGTGCACGACAGGGAGTTTTGCGAACAGTTTCCTGAGCTCGTCGATGTTATTTCGGTGCAGGACTGGGGGACGGAGCTTTATTCCCGGATGGTTTCACTGTACGAGCAATACCCTGACAAGCCTGTTGTCAATATCGAGCACGGCGGCTACGAGGAAAGTCCGTTTCTCATGGCCCCGGGAGATTACCAGGACCCGATAGCCTGTCTGGAGCGCAACTATCTGTGCGTATTCGCAGGAGTGTATTCGACCTATTACTGGCAGGGATGCTCGTGGAATATTGTGTGTTACGAGCCGGAGGTGCTGCCCGTGGAGAAGCGGCCCAGATTTGAATACTATCGGCACCTTCAGGAGCTCTTCTCTACGAACAACTTCGGAACCCTGACGCCGTTGCCTGGTGGACGGGTAAGCTCGAGCGGCCACGCCATGCAGGCAGCCGACGGGTCCCTCCTGATCCTGAAGCTGAAAGAGAGTTACCGAATACATCTCAGAATTCCCAGGGAAATTTCGTCGATACAGGTGTCCTGGTTCAACCCTCTTACAGGCGAGACTGTGCCGCCGGTCGTCTTTGCGGCCGAACGATTTCTTGCAATACGGGCCCCCTGGGAAGGTTCAATCTCGGTCGCCCGTGTTGAGCTGAGGCCCACCTCGGTACTTTCGCCCGCGCAGGATTAACACGAAGCCCATTCCCGCTATCGGCAGAAGCACGAAAAGCACCAGTATGATCTCGGGCCCCGGCGCAGTAATGATGCGTATCTGGCGCACACTTCCTGGAAGCGCGTTCCCGCTGCGGTCGGTGGCAAATACCTGCACCTCACGATCGCCTGCGGCTATCGGAAGTCTATACGCAATGAGATCGGGCTTTGCCTGTGAGTCGTGTTTGAATTCACTCCATGGCACAATGCGATACCCGAGCGATCCGCCCTGGGACTGCTGCACCTGAAAATTCTCCTCGGTGACCGGTGTTGTTCGGCTGCCTGCGCTGCGAACCATTATGGTCGCATTGGGCACCTGCGAAAGTTTTACCCACTGGTTGATGCGGGGGCTTGCGTGCGCGTCGTTGTCCAGAAGCTTCTGGTAGAAGAGCGCATTGTATTCCGCCTCATGGTAGGGTCGCAGGTAGATGTCGGTCGAACCGTTCACGTACAGAACCGAATACGGCAGACTCGAGATCTCCGGCCGGGTCCATTTATCCCCGGGTATTACGTCATAGCCGGTCTTGGAGGGCGAGTGCTCTGCGAAGACAACCAGCCGCTTCCGGGAGCTCTGCATGATCGTTCCGTCAGAGGCTTCGAAACTTATAGCGTACGAGCCTGGCTTCAGGTTGACAATGAACGCCTTCTGTAGCTCCGCAGGCGGTTCCGAATATCGCGAAACAGGTACCGAAGGCTCTTCCGGCGGGCTCATCGCTTTGACTTTCTCAACCAACGCGGTAACGTCCTTGCTGCTGTTCCGCAGATCATAAATCTGTCTGGCCAGAATCTCGAGCCGGCTCTTGTAATCGCCGAGTGCCTGCTGGTAGTTCAGGTAGGCTTTTTGATAGTCGGCCATCGTCCGCTTGTATGCGTGATAGACCTCCACGGCGTGCTGACCCTTGGCTACCTGCCACTTCTGCTCGTAGGTACCCCGAAGATTGTAGTAGGTGTATTGCTGCTGGGCGAGCCGCTCGTCAACCCCGTTGCCCCGGACCCGAAGCGTTCCGTCGAACTGGTGGTTCAGAGTGTCAGTGTCCAACCGATAGCTCCCGGTAATTGGCCAGAAATAGACGAATGTTTTTCTGGCCGAGATGAAATTGTCGGTTCCGGCGAGCAGATAGAGTGTATTCGAGCCCGGACGTACGAAGGTGCCTCCGTAATCCTTTCCGTTGAAGGCGAGAACCGAGTATATGAACTGCTCGGTGCGAAGAGGGACATCGCCCCACAGAGTGCCTGATATTCCAAACAACAGGACAGCCGCAATACCGAAGACTATGGTCCGACGAAATGTCACGGTCGAACTCCTCGAAAACGGATTATGTAATGGCTCGCAACGAGGAGCGCCGCCGACAGAGCGGCGAGACCGGCGATCCCGATGACATACCCAACCGCGTCGTGACCGATCGAGGCCCTGGTTCCCAGTGACCAGTAGTAGAACGGCGAGAACCACTGGATGACCCACGCCGCGACAGTGGACAGGCTTCGCACGTAACCGGTCACAATTGCGTAGGAACCGATCAGGCTCAGAGCGAGCAAGACGAGTCCTGACATGAAGAGCGCAAGCGCAGTGTTTGCGCTGTCCGTGAGAACAGAAACGAGCACGCCGTATGAATACACTGCAAGGGATACGAACAGCAGGAGGACCGTCGACGAGATGAGCTTCTGCGTCAGGGCCAGGTTATCCACTGCTGCAGAGAGCACAAAGAACAGTACAAAGATCAGGAGCGTTCCAACGGTGAGCACCATGTCTTTTAGAATTGAACCGAGAAAATAGGATGTGCCGTCTGAAGGACCGTACGTCAGGAGCTCAATAGTTCCCGAGGCCTTTTCCGTACCGAAGCGATAGACAGATGTCATTGAAAGGTAGAGCAGGACCGGCAGAAAGGCTACATTCACCGCAACCAGGAAAGGACCGTCCGCAAAGGCATTTGCCACAACCCCGTCACCAAACGCGCCAGACAAGATGCCGCCTGCGAAGGCGTACAGTGACGTCAGCTTGTAATCGAAACCGCTCGAGTCAATTGATCGGACAAACCCGGCGATAAACGCGAAGCCAATTGCGAGGGATATTGCAAGAGAAACGTAGTAACCGGGATGGATGGAGGCTTCAAGTAGCCTGCGGCGTGCGATAGCCAATGCGGCATTGATGCGATAGCTCACTCGGTTGTCTCGCTTTTTGCAAACATTTCGATGTTCTCTTGTGTAATGGCGACGAAGGCGTCTTCGAGCGAAAGCGTCTTCTCCTGGATGCGCAAAGGGATCTGGTTGTTGTTAATGAGATACTGTGAAATTTCACGGCGATAGTCTCCATCTTTCGGGACCTTTATCGTCAGGACGGAGTTCTCCACGCGGCTCTCGAGTATGAATGGGAGGGCATCCGTTATACCTCGTGCGAGGTTCGCAGACGGATCTCCAAGCTCGATCTGAATTTCCCGATCCTTCGCGAGCCGCATGAGAAGAGCGGCCATCGTATCTTCTGCAGTTATCTTTCCACGGTAGATGATTGCAACTCGCTGGCAGATCTTCTCCATCTCCGACAACAGGTGAGATGAGATGAAGATTGACCGCCCTTCGCGGTTCTCCGCAAGGATGAGATCACGAATCTGTTTAATACCCAGTGGATCGAGGCCCGAGATCGGTTCGTCGAGGAAGAGAATATCCGGGTCCGGAAGAAGTGCCCGGATAATACTCAGCTTCTGCAACATTCCACGGGAAAACTCTTTGACCCGTTTGTCGCGGAATGAAGCGAGTCCGACCTGCTCAAGGAGGTGCTCAATCCTTGTTTTCGCACTTTCGACGCGGAACAGATCGGCAAAAAAGGAAAGATATTCCCCGGCAGTCATCCACGGCCAGCTGCCCTGAGGATGCTTCTCCGGCACAACTCCTATTCTGCTTCGCAGGTCCAACCGTTCCGGCGTGTAGCGTTCGTCGAACAGGTAGATTTCGCCTGACGTCGGACGGGATATGCCCAGGAGCATCAAAATGGTGGAGGTTTTCCCGGCTCCATTTGGCCCGAGAAAACCGTAGATCTGGCCCGCTGGTATGTTCAGGTTGACGCCATCCACCGCGACGAACGAACCATACTTCTTTCGAAGATCGACTGTGCGTATCATCCTGTCGCTCCCATCCTCGAAACGTTCCACGATGTGCTGAAGTAGTACCTGAATCGATCTCCTGATCGTTGTCCGTCCAGATAAGTCGTGAGCTCCTTCACGTTTGAGATGTCCGGGGCCTTCGCCATCATCGAATCCACTTCGGCGGCAGAAATCTTCCGCGGATCCGGCACAATCACAAGGTAATCGATAACCAGGTAGGGAGCACTGCCGAGATCCGAATAGGGTATGGACGCAGAATACCGGAAGCTATCTGCTATGTTGGAGTTCCATTTCCAGCGAATTCTGCCGCGGAAGAACGGTTGACCACGCGTCGACGTCGTATCCGACGACACGAGCACCGCTTTTCCGTTCCTGGTCTCCGCGCTCACGAGGGCGCCGATCCAGAGGTTGATACACGGGTAATGTTCCAGTGCGATTCCCGACTTCCCGACCGGGCGCACCTGAACGGTAATTGCATCCGGCGAGTTGCCCTCGATCATCGCGAAGTGATCCAGACCCGGAATCCGGTATCCGACAAGCTCTATTGGCGCATCGAGCCGATTTCCACCTCGGTGAAGCCGTACCGGGATTTCCCTGGTCACATAGTTCGGGGCAGTCACCTTCAGAATCGCCCTGCCCAACGGAAGCCCGGTAAAGGTAAGGTCGGTCGGGCCATGATCCGACTGGTAGAATGTCCTCATCTCGCTGTTGTCGATGGTAATCTTTGCGTCCCAGACCCAGCTATGACTCACCGCATCTTCGACACGAATCGTGAGTTTTGCCGTGAGAAAATCGGGAAGGACATATACGATGAAGGCTGCAGCGACGATCACCAGAAGAGCAGCTGCAGGGTAAAAGAAAATACGGTTTTTCAATGTATGGAGTCCTGATTCCTGGAGAAAACGAAGTTTTACCGTCGTCAACAGCCTCGACAGCAGTACAACTCTACCATGCCGGCCCGCATTTCTCAAGATCGCCGGAGACACAAAAAATATTGTACACAGTTATTTCTGCGCTCCGGGCTCCGGCCCTTGGCAATCAGGCAGGATCACATCCTTCCCCAGGCTCCGGCAAACAGGTCCTGGCCCCACTTTGCCGTAGAATTGTCCTCGTACTGCCTGGGTCCCGTCTCGACGATGAGGTTCAGGGCAAGGTAGATGTTGTACCAGAGCCTGCGGCGTTTCCCATCGAAGTTCGCAAGCGGGTTGGTACCATATCCCTTCATATGGCAATTGTCCTCGATCATGGTGTGAAACATGAACTCCATGAGAGGATCGCCCCAGAGCGCCCGCTCGAAATCTATGATTCCCGAAATACGGGGTTTATCTCCGTCCCGGCGGATGAATACATTTCCGGGCCAGAGGTCCCAGTGCACAAGACAGGGCACCGAGACCGGCCGGAACACGGCCATCTCTTCTTTCAGACGGGAGAGAATTATTTCGCCGGCGACCGGTAGCTCAATGGAATAGACCTGTGCGTCAGCGATGATGAGGCGCATCATTTCGAAAAAGGCGTCGAACCATGCCGTAAACGAATGACTGAGTCCCGGATAGCCGAATACCTTTCCCGTGTGGCTGTGGAGTATGCCGCAGATTTCGCCCAATCGAAACTCGATGGACTCGTTCTCTTCCCGGGAAAGCAGTCGCTGCAGTTTATTCCATGGAGTGCCTTCCAGAAAACTCTGGGTAAAGAAATCATGGGGAATCAGGCTTCGTGAGAAATCTGCATGGATCATTTTCGGGACCGGAATATCCCTTTCACCTTCGAGCCGCACCATCATGGCAACTTCCGCCTTCATGAGATCCTTCTCATAGCTGAGAATGGGGGTATCTTCGGCGGGACTTACCTTTAACACCTGCCGCGATCTATTGTCGAAGGTGAGCAGGTAGGCTGTATTGAAGTATCCATCTTTCAGCTCGGTCATGCCTGCAAGGTGCCGACCTCCGGGCAGGGTTTCAGCTATTCGTCTGAGGTCCGTTTCGGAAAGTGTTGCCTTTGTCCTGCTGTTGATTGCCATCGTATTCCCAGCTGCGGCGATGGAGCGCGGGGAGCTAGAGTACCGGTATGTTTGAATTGAAGCAGTCCCGGAAGAGCAGCCATCTTCCATCTGACTGTTTCTTGAGAACGCTCATGAACTTTCCATCCATGATCGAGCTGTCTCCCCGTTCGGTACTCGTCGTCATCTTGTATACCCCGCGCGCGAGCGCGTGCCCGGACTCAAACAGGATGACCTCCTGCGTCGTAATGGTGAACTCAAATGAACGGGAGGGGTCGTTTATGTAGTCCCAATTGGCCCGACGGATCGACTCCTTTCCCACATGCATTGAGTCGTTGGGCGGCAGCTGGACGCCATTCTCGTCCCACAGATCCATCCATGCATCTCCCTGATGCGTCATGAAGAGATCTGCGTATCGGTCAAAGAACGCCCGGATACTCGTCTCCTCGCGCGCAGCCTGTTCTCGAGTCATTTCGTCGTGTGTCATATACATAGTCTCGTTCTTTCGAAACGATTTTTCAACACCGTGGCGAATAACGGTTGCCGGCACCCGCCAATGACGACCGCACGGGTCAGCCCGCGTCGTGGTTTCTGCTGCCGTCTCGATTCGCCATTTCAGCGGACCTGGCCAGACGAACCGAGGAGATCTATCCAATGCCGCACAGCTGATGAAGTTGCCGTTCGGGCGTGAGTATCGTTCTTCCCGGGATCGTATTCGTCACGGTGGGACGAAAGATATTCAAAGACTGAATCTATCCAGACGTGTTTGAGCTCGGTGGATACGTTGACTTTTGACCCTCCGACCGCCGGGAACCATTCGCCTACGAACTGCCAACTGGACCGGGTTCGAGGTCAGTAGCCCGTCAGCGAGCCGAGGCTTACTACGCTTATGCCTTTCGAAGACAGCAGGTAAAGATACATGATCGAGCCGTCGGATACGAGCGCTATCGAGTTTACCGTGCCGA
>CAZKMA010000080.1:13218-15394 GCA_964553615.1 uncultured Spirochaetales bacterium
TACCGTGCCGACGTACAGACTCGGCAGGCTCGAAACGAACGTCGGGTCATCGATCGCCGTGCTCGTCGTGAACAGGCTCTTGCCGTTTCTTACCACCCGCACGGTCACACCGGCATTTCGCATGTAATCAAGACTCCGATTTCCGGCGTTCATGAAATCCGCCGGTGCGGCAAAGGTGCTTGCTCCGGCCGCCAGATAGACAAAATCGTTCAAGCCGAATTGGGTCACTGAGAAGTCGAGCACGGGCTGGGTCGTCGATCCGTCCGACATGTCGATATCGAACCAGGTTTCTGCGCTTCCGTCGACCGGCGCAAGGCCGCCGCGCAGAAGAAATCCCGATCGATAGATCACCCCTCCGTTCACGCCATCGATGCCGAACGAGTCCGAGCGAGTCACGTTTCCGGGTGGTACGGTCGTGAACGGGAGAAGCGTGGGCCATTCGCCGGGGAGCACAATTCCGCCCGACGTATTTACCCACACCGCGGAGCTTCCGAGAAAATATACATTGGAGAGGGAATTGATGGTCATGCCCGAAGGCGCCGAATACGACTGGTCGAATGTCGGGGAGCTCATCGAGGGAGAAGTTGCGGAATAAAGCGTGGATGAGTCGGTCGCGTAGAGATTGTAGCCGTCATACCCGACCCCATTGATGTTCGAGCCGAGAAGGGCAGTCCCTGTGATTGGAGACGACTGGAGTGTAAGTGCCACCGAACTGGTCTTGCCTGCGGTGATAGGAAAGGACCCGGAAAGCCCGTAATCGCCGGGAACAAACACCAGGTTGTTGTATTGCCCCACAACGAGGAGCAGTCGGTAATCCGTTCCCGCGGGAATATTCTCTATCTTCATTGAACCACCGTCGACGGAGACGGTGGTTTCCACGAAGGTCGTACCCGCGGAAAATGTGTACGCGGTGTTCAGGTTATTGGTATAGAGAAACGCGCGGGCTGTTACCGTAGCTCCTGCTCCGGCCGCCGTGATCGACCTCAGAGCTGACGACGACAATTGAATTGTCATGGCCCCTGTCCCGGAAAGAGGAATCCAGTAACAGGAGAGCATCATCGCAACGGCTGCTGCGACAATACACGATCCTCCGATAGGACGGATAAAAGAAGCGCTACGGGGATACGCCATCTTGTCCCTCCAGGCCAGAAACGGCCCGCGGTCATAGACCGAAAAATCGAACGGCACGGTCGTGCCCTTCCACTTTGCGAGACATGTACAGCAGTCGGTGGCGCGATGATCTGTGAGCCGAAGAAGGAGTGTCTCGATTCTAATTCTATAATCACTTGCGGCTTTTTTCCAGTCTTCGGCGACATCGCAATGCAGATCCCTGTGCGGGGATGGCCACGCCGCGCGCCGGCCGGCGCTGCCGACCGAAATTCCGACGCATGGCGAACCGTCTCCGCCATCCGGGCCCTCAGGTTGTCCCCGTATTCCCGCGGAAGTATATTCGGTCTGAGGTGGTTGTCGATGGGAAAGGTAGTGCTTTCCATCAATCTGAGCGTGGACGGATACGCAGATCATACCGTGGCCGTCGGGGCAGACGATGAGCTCCACGATTTCTACACGGACCTCCTTGGTTTCACGGAGATAGCACTGCTTGGTCGCGTCACCTACGAACTCATGGCGGCGTACTGGCCCCATGCTCACGAAGATCCGGAAACCACTCCGGCCATGAGACGTTTCGCCGATGCGTACAACGCTATTCCCAAGGTCGTGTTTTCACGGACGTTGGAAAAGGCAGAATGGAGCAATACACGGATTGTCCGGAACAATCCCCGTGACGAAATACGGAAATTGAAGCGGAAGTGCTCCGGATATATCTCCGTCGGAGGAATACAGATCGCCCAGGAACTGATGCAGGACCGGCTGGTAGACGAGTACTGGTTGGCCGTGCAGCCGATTGTCGTCGGTCACGGACGAAGGCTATTCGCGACGGAGATGCCCGGTCAGCATCTGAAGCTCGCCGATACGAGAGCATTTGCGTCCGGAGTTGTCGTTCTCCATTACCGCTCTGCCCCGGACTCCGGTACGACCTGAGGCGGTCTGCAGGATCCGCGAAAAGAGATCCGTCGCAAAACGCTGCGATGGACCGCTCGGGAAAGGACAGCACTACCAGCCCACGAAATGGACCCGCTTTAGTGCCTGACATGTGCTGTCGTCGGCCGCACGAGGT
>CAZKMA010000081.1:0-14999 GCA_964553615.1 uncultured Spirochaetales bacterium
TTCGACCCGGGGTTCATCCCTGTCGCGCGCATCCTGCGCGCTCTTCCTCGCTATTGCTCGGCGGGACGAACCCTTCAAGTCCTTGCCCATCCATTGGATGGTATGGCTCCGAGCCAAAAAAAAGCCGCGCAACACCTTACGGCGTCACACGGTTTTTTTTTGGGCCCACCAGGACTTGAACCTGGGACCAACGGATTATGAGTCCGACGCTCTAACCAACTGAGCTATAGGCCCGGATGAATGATTCGCCTTATATTGGCGAAATCGCCGACTGTTGTCAAGATTTGACGGCAAATTGGAGCAGTTCTCATTCTATCGCGGCAACGTTACGTGGTCCGCCGGTCAGCGCCGGCCGCTTCCGCCGCAATGAAACTGCCGGTCAAATGGGAGCGTCTGCCGCGTGTTTCTGCACTGGAGGCCGCAGGCAGGGTGCGAACGTTCGAAGGCGGTTACGCGTGGTCCCTGGAATGACGAATCAGCGGCAGTACCGCCTCAACGAAAGCACGGTTGTTCAGACATTCTGCCGAGCGCCACGGTATGGACGTTCGATCTCCGTTTCCGGCGCTTTCCGAGGTGGACTCTGCAGCGGCGGCAGCGCTCCCGACTGCGAAACAACGCATGCCCGCGCCGTTTCCTGCCTGCACTCCTGCCACGGCGTCTTCGACTACAATGCATACTGCAGGCGACATTCCAAGTGCTTCGGCCGCCTTGAGGAAGACTTCGGGATCGGGTTTGCTTCTGCTGATCATGGTTCCGTCCACCGACGCCTCGAAGAGCGAAGCGAGTCCGGTGCGCTTCATAATCAGGGGTGCGTTCTTGCTCGAAGACGCAACGGCCTGCAGGACGCCCGCCGTCTTGAGCTCAGCTACGGTATCCAGGGCTCCGGGAAGCACCGCATCGGGTCCGAGCTCTCGGAGCGATTCGACGTAGTAGTTGTTCTTTTTCTCGGCAAGCGCATGGCGTTCTTCATCGCTGTAGTCCCGGTCCGCACGTTCAAGAACAATAGCGAGGCTTTCCATCCGGCTCACGCCGCGCAACCGCTCGTTATTCTCCCTGTCGAAGGGGATGCCTTCCTCATCCGCCATCCGCTTCCACGCGCGGTAATGATACTCATCGGTTGAAACGAGCACTCCGTCCAGATCGTAGATGACCGCGTCGACCGGAGCACTCTGTGCGGCCGCAGATGCGCTGTTCGCCGCGGACGCGCCGCTCTCCGAAGAAGCTCCACTTTCTGCCGGCTGTGATTCTTTCATGTGTCTAATGTACGAAAAAGGCCGTTCTGGAGCAAATGTCCGGAGTGCGCGGAGGGTTTCTATTTATAGAAGCATTTGAGCTTTTTCTATTCTGCCATGACAAACAAATTGGAGTATGTCATTGATAGTGATAGTGCTTGAGGATCCGGAGCAGGCCGCTCTCTTCCGCCAGGAACGGATGACATCGGACTCCCGGATGCGTCGTCGCCTGCCGTCGCCCGTCGCCTGAGATACTGAGGCTTCAGAAGGGTGGTCCCGCGCAGCGTCATGTGCACGGACACGCAATCGAGCCATTTACGATGCTGTCGCAAGCTCGAACGGCTATTCAGTGTCGAGGACCACTTTCCCCCGGACCTTTCTGCTGGTCAGCCTCTCCCATGCGTCCATGGCTTTTTCAAGGGGCACTACGCTATCAATCTCCGGCTTCAGTTCGCCGGCAGTGCAAAGCTCCAACATGTGCTTGAGATCTTCTCGGTACCATTCCGTTTTCTTTTCAGGGTTGCCAGTGTACAAGCGAAACCTTCTTCCTCTTCGGAATGCCATCAGTGAGAGTACCTTTGGCACAATGGCGGAGCTATTCGGTCCAGCCGACGACAGGAAGCCAAAAAGAATAAGCATTCCGCCAGGTCGAAGAGCCTTCCTCGTTTGGAGCGCTGCCTCGGGTCCGCGCGCCTCGAATGCCGTGTCCCATCCTTCTGGCAGCGTCTTTCGGAGGTCCTGGACAGCAGTCTGGCTGAGGGAATCGATCGGAATCGCGCCAAGCGTTCTGACCAGATCGTGTTTGGATGCCGATGCAACACCCCACGTCCTCAATCCCATGTGCGATGATAGTTGCAGCAGTGCCGTACCGACTCCCCCGGCAGCAGAAGTGACAAGTATCTTCTGATTGCTCTTCACGCGGGCGACGCGTGTAAGCATCTGCCATGCGGACACGTAGTTCACATTCAAAGCTGTTCCGTAGTCGTAACTTACCGCGTCGGGAAGTGACATTACCAGTCGTGCATCTACCGTCACGTAGCGGGCATAGCCGCCCGAAGGTGCGAACGCAGTCACCCGCTCACCAATCCGCAGGTTCGACACACCGGCTCCTACCTCTTCTATGTCCCCCGCGACATCGTATCCGGGTATGAATGGAAAACGCTTGATTCTCATGAATCCGTTTGCGCTTTGCAGGATGTCTCCAAAGGCAACACCGGCGCGTCGGACCCGTATACGAACCTCCCCCTGTTTTGGGTCAGCAACAGGCTGTTCGATCGGCAAAAGCATCCCTGCCTTCGATGGTTCGACCACCGCCATGACGACATTCTGCTTCGGCATACACTCCTCCCGCATTTCGTCCTTCTGATGGGTTAAATATTACCATATATATGACCTAATTTGTCAAAAAAACCTTCCCGGTCCTGGAGATGATCAATGGCAGTGTTGAATGAATTAAGGCCATATCGACTACTGGACCGGGAAGCTGATACGGGGACAGTGGTCCGTCCGGGTCTGGGTTGAATGTCTCTCGATCCGAGATCCTGGGACGGACGTGTAGGTGATTTCATCGTTATGTGAGCTGTTCTTGCGATATGATGCGAAAATTGTTACCGCCTCTCCTTGCGTTGCCGTACGCTCAAAAGACCGTGTAATCGATCGATGAATAGCACTATTTGGAGTACTATTTCTGCCGGAGAAGTGAATGAATAACATCTTCTCCGCGAATGAGCTGAAAACGAAAGGCATATCTCGCCTCGATGAGATTGCTGACCCGGGCGAAGGTGCAATCATTTCCGTGCGCGGGAATCGCGGCTACGTCTGTCTTGCAGTCAAGTTCATCAGTAAACACCCGGAGTTGATGTCTCAATTAGAAAAAACGCTGAGGCTCCTCGAGGCAAACCCGGTGCATCCGTCATTACGCCTCCTGCACAGACTTTCCGGGAATCTGGAAGAGGTTTACAGCGTCTCGATAAACATAGGCTACCGGACAAGCCCGGAGTTCATGATTCAGGAGGATACAATCATCCCTGTGGATATCAGTACACATGACGAAGTGTATTGAGGCCAACGAATTGACACAGGACATATCACTCTGTCAATCGCTGCTCGCGCTTTCCTCGGGAGCGAAAAATATTCGGGTATGAACACCGTTCGGCCTAAGAGCCACCGTTTGTTGCGCGGCTCAATCCATCGAACCGCACCGGTTTTTCAGCACGCATGCCCCGGGAACATCGTCCACCCTGGGTATTGTCCGCGCGGCCAGGCGCATGGAAGTCTCCATCATTTCAGGTGATGAGGGCTGACGCCGAATCCCGCTTCCCCCGGTGCGCTGAACTTCCGGTTTGCTGTCAACCTTGTCGGGTAGGACCACATGGGATATGCTTGATCCGGCGGATGAACCGAATATGAATCAATTGATCGCGTTGGGGCTCGGAATAATAAACACACTTGCAATTCATGTTGCGAAGGTCATGCAGCGGTTCGGTATCCACGCGGTAACCGGGGGCGAAAAATCTGTCAAGCGGAAGGTCATCTACTGGTCGGGTTTCATGCTGAACAACACCAGTTTCTTCTGGATCATGCTCGCCAATCAGTACGCCTCGCCCTCTTATGCAACATCCATGTTCGGTCTCGGCATTATTGCGCTCATGATAATCTCTCGGATCATACTCCGTGAGCGCCTGACCAGGCGACACTACATCGGGGCATTCATTCTTGTATTGGGAACTCTCGTACTCGGATACGACGGTATCGTGACCCCGGTGGACAGTATTGCGGCAATCCAACTGAACCGGGTATGGATATTCAGCGGCATCTTCGTGGTTGTCGCAATCTGTTTCGTGCTCATTTCCCTGCGTGCCCGCTCAGCTTATCTTCCGGGAGTCGCGTTCGGCGCTCTGGCCGGCGGGCTCGGCGGATTCGATCCGGTGCTGAAGGGCATTGGTCAGCAGCTTGGGGGATACATGGGATTCCTTCCGACCGATCCGGTCGGTTGGATTCCGCTCGGATTGAGTTTCCTGTTCGGCATGGGTGCCTTCTTTTCCATTCAGTGGGGTTTCCATCGCGGAGCGGATGCCTCCGTGGTGGCACCGTTCCATGCGGCTCTGTATGTGCTTATTCCGCTCCTGACCGAGCTTATTGCGCTTCCTGGATTCTTGCTGACCGCCACCCGGACTTCGGGGATGGTCCTGACAGTTGTGGGAGTTATCCTTGCTGCTTCACCACGCGCAGAATCGGGAACTGCGGTGGTGGTGGCCAACTCTCTTCCGGGAGAGAGCATTTCGGAGAGGCTCCCCAAAGGATGGCCGTTCAGCGAAGGAAACGGGAGGAGCGGTCAGTAGAGACGGACCAGCGTGCTCGGATAGCCCACCTGCGAAAGCTTGCGCTGTACGTTCGAAACATCCGAGAGTGGGATTCCGGCGAGCACGACCCGGATTGCCCCCTGGTTGCCGGTTTCAAGCGTGGGCTGAAGCCCGAGGTCTTCAAGGTGCCCCTGGAGATCCAGCGCACTCGAATGGAGGGAGAAGGTTGCCACCTGAATGGTTCGCAGCGAATTCTCCTGTTGCTTGTGAAGGACATCGAGCTTGACCTTTGCTGTTCCCGGTCCGAGCATCCCAAGCACCTTTGCGGCTGCATGCGAAAGATCTATGATGCGTCCGCCGTAGTAAGGGCCGCGATCGTTGATTCTCACAACAACCGAACGATGATTCTGCAGATTCGTCACTTTAACAATACTGCCGAAAGGCAGACTCTTGTGGGCCGCAGTAAATTTGTTCGTATCGAATATCTCGCCGTTGGCGGTTAGTCTTCCCTGGAAATGCGGTCCATACCAGGATGCGTAACCTTCGGTTTCCATTGCAAAGGTTTCTGCTGTAAGCACTGTTGCAAAAAGTGCTGCCACAATGATGATGAGGCGTGTTTGGCGTGTCATTTTTTGTATTTCCTGCTACACTTGGTTTCTGATCAAACTTTTTTGGTATTGTCGACGTCCCGATTTTCGGTCGACTTCTATTGATATTCGAAAAATACTCAATAATGCATCCATCGTCAATCCGTATTGAACAGTCCTTAAGCCCTTCATTATAATCGGAAGCTATGGACAACCCAGTATTACAAGCAACGCACTGGGCGGATGTGAACGCCGAGCGGATAATCCGCGAGAAAGGCGAAAAGGTTCGCTACACGTGTGCCTCAGGAATCACTCCGTCCGGCACGGTACATATCGGAAATTTCCGTGAGATCATCTCGGTCGATCTCGTCGTACGCGCCCTCCGTGACCGCGGCAAGGAAGTGCGGTTCATCTACTCGTGGGACGACTACGACGTATTCCGCAAGGTGCCGAAAAACATGCCGAATCAGGACGAGCTTGCCCGTTGTCTGCGCTGGCCGATAACGCTTGTTCCCGATCCATGGGGAAGGGAATCGAGTTATGCGCGGGCAAATGAGGCCGACCTGGAAAAACAGCTCTCACGCGTAGGCATAGATCCTGAATACATCTATCAGGCCGATCGGTATCGGGCATCCACGTATGCGGAAGGAATCCGGCGCGCGCTTGAACAACGAGATACAATCCGGCAGATCCTCAACACTCATCGGACCGAGCCTCTGCCCGATGAGTGGTGGCCGGTTTCTGTTTTCAGCAGTTTCACCAACACCGACAACACGACTGTCCTTGGATGGGACGGGGCGTACGCACTGACTTACCGGTGCGACGACAGCGGCAAGGAAGAGACACTGGATCTTCGCACCGCGAAGGGGGTCAAGCTTCCGTGGCGTATCGATTGGCCAATGCGGTGGGCCTATGAAAAGGTGGACTTTGAACCTGCCGGAAAAGACCATCACTCCGAGGGCGGATCTTTCGATACTTCGCGCGTGTTGTGCAAGGATATCTACGGTGTGGATGCACCCGTGAGTTTTCAGTACGATTTCATCAGCATCAAGGGACGGGGAGGCAAGATTTCTTCCTCCTCCGGAGAAGTCGTGAGTCTGCAGGACGTGCTCGAAGTGTATGAGCCTTCCATTGTGCGCTACATGTTCGCAGGGACCCGTCCGAACACAGAGTTCGCAATTTCTTTCGATCTCGACGTTATCAAGATCTACGAGGACTACGATAGGACCGAGCGGATCTACTACGGTACCGAAGAGGTGGGAGAAAAAAGGCGCGCGAAAGAACGCCGAATCTACGAACTTTCGCAGGTTCACGAAGTTTCCTCAAGCATGCCGCACCAGCTGCCGTTTCGTCACCTGTGCAATATTCTTCAGATTGCGGCCGGCAATATCGATCTGGCCCTGGACGGACAGAACGGCCTCAGCCAGGCGGACCGCGAGCGGTTGCGTGTGCGGGCAGAATGTGCGTGGAACTGGATAACCCGTTATGCTCCCGAAGATTTCCGGTACACGCTGAAGGAAGAGGGGAGCGATCCGATCGACCTCACCGACGCCGAACGAGGGGCGGTCGCGCAGCTTCGTGCGGAAATTGACGAACGGCTTTCCGATCACACGGAGAAGTCGCTCGGGGAAGCAATCTACCGGATTGCCGGGGAAGCCGGTATCGAACCGAAAGAGTTCTTTGCCGTGATGTACCGGGTACTCATTGGCAGAGAGCGCGGGCCGCGTCTTGCCGGATTCCTGCTGACTGTCGGTCGTGAGCGGATCCTGTCCATTCTGGAGAGCTATGCTCTATGACTGCGGATGAGATGAAGCGGCGGGTGGGACAGGCTGCGGCCGAGGAGAGCGTCGGGAGCGGTATGAAGATTGGGATGGGGACCGGATCTACTGCCGTCTGGGCCATCCGGCGCATTGGCGAGCTCATGAGGGAGAACAACTTATCCGGCATTCTTGCAGTCCCGACAAGTTTTCAGGCAACGCTCGAATGCCAGGAGCAGGGCATTCCGGTCCGCAGCCTGAACGACCCGGAGATCGATGGAAGTCTCGATCTGACAATCGACGGGGCGGATGAGGTTGACCACGGCCTGCGCCTGACCAAGGGGGGTGGGGCTGCGCTGTTCATTGAAAAGCTGGTTGCCTACAACAGCGCCAGGCTCATCATTGTTGTGGACGAGTCGAAGCTCGTGGAGAACCTCGGCATTTCGTTCGCCGTTCCCATCGAGGTTCACCCAGAGGCCCGAATAGCGGTGACGCACGCTCTCGAGCGGCTTGGGCTCGCGGTTGAGCTGCGCATGGCGGTACGGAAGATGGGACCCGTTGTAACCGATAACGGCAACATCCTTCTCGATGCGAAGTCTTCCGGTCCGATAGATCCCGTACGGTTCGAGTCTGAGCTGAACGCCATACCCGGCGTGGTGGAGAATGGCCTGTTCACTCGCTGTGAACCGAAGCTGTATGTCGGTCGCTCGGACGGAAGCGTCGGGCGGCTCTTGAGGCCCAGGTGAAAAAGAAGATTTGCGTCATCGGCAGTATCAACATGGATCTGGTCACGGTAACACCCCGTTTCCCGAAGCCGGGAGAAACACTGGAGGGTATATCCTTCGGAACTTTCCCCGGGGGCAAGGGGGCAAACCAGGCGGTGGCTGCCGCACGGCTTGGTGCAGATGTGTCCATGATTGGTCGACTCGGGAACGACGTCTTCCGGTCTCAGTATCAGGATGTGTTTCGCGCAAATGGCGTGAATGCCGACGGGATACGCGTGGAAGATGATGTATCAACCGGGCTTGCAATCATCGAGGTCGATTCCGCCGGAGAGAATCACATCATTATCATTGCCGGAGCCAACGGCCGCATGAGCCCGGACGTGATTGAACGCGAAATGGCGATTCTTGACCGTTGTGACATTGTGCTGCTCCAGCTCGAGATTCCCATGGAGACGGTTGTTCGTGCCGCCGAAGAGCTTCACGAGCGGGGAAAGATCATTATACTTGATCCGGCGCCGGCATGTCCGCTGCCTGTTGAGCTTTACCGATACATAGACTTCATTACACCGAACGAGACCGAGGTCGGAGTCCTCACGGGGCTGAAAGTGCATGACCGGCAGAGCGCCGAACGTGCGGGCAGAGATCTCTGTGAACGCGGCGTGGGAACGGCAATCATAAAGGCGGGCAGGCACGGAGCGTACATCGTAAACAAGCTGGGGGCAATGCATGTGCCCGGCTTCGCGGTCGACGTGGTCGATACGACCGCTGCCGGGGATTCTTTCAACGCCGGGTTTGCTGTTGCCCTTGCGCGGGGAGATGAGATGGAGGCCGCGGTCCGATTTGCGAATGCAACCGGCGCCCTCTCGACAACCGGGAAAGGTGCTCAGACGGCAATGCCGGACTCTGATGCGGTCGCCCGACTGCTCGCTCAGTAACGCATCATCTTCAGCACGATCTCTCCGATAAAGAGCCCGAGTCCGACTGCAAGCAGGCCGGCGAACGCACTCCCAAAGAAATAGACCACTCCGGTTCCGAAATGTCCGCCGCGCAGGAGGACTACGCTTTCCATGGTGAAGATAGAAAACGTAGAGAACGCGCCAAAGAGTCCAACGGTCAGAAGATTACGCACTTCCGCAGCCAGAAAGATGCGGTCGAACAGCTGAAAAAACAGACCTATCACAAAAGCGCCTACTATATTGACGGTGAAAGTACCCCAGGGGAAAACAGTATCCTGATGTCCGGAGATGAGACGGGAAATCCCGAAACGGAGAGCGGCACCGATGCCGCCGCCCAGAAAGATGCTCAGAATGTTCAGCACAGTGTCCTCCAACGGTTCATTGACGAGAAGCGAACATTTCAATTAGGATGGGAGTATACTACAGAAGGAAGTTGAAATGAACCTGCACGACTATCTCTCTGCCGATAATGTGCTGTTTTTGGAGACGGAGAACCGCAACGATACTATTCATGCACTCGTTCAGAAGGCGAGTGAATCCGGTTACATAGAGGATGCCGAAGAGTTTGAAGAGGCAGTTTTCGAGCGCGAGAGCATCATGAGCACCGGTATGGGTCTCAATGTTGCCGTTCCTCATGCGAAGCTGGGCAGCGTACGCGAGTTTTTCATCCTCATCGGTATTACGAAGGGCGGAGTCGACTGGCGTTCGCTCGACCAGCAACCCGTTCGGATTGTATTCCTTATCGGCGGCCCGTCAGATCAGCAGAAGCTCTACCTCACCATCCTTTCGAAACTTATGCTTGTCATCAAGAACTCGGTCATTCGGGACACTCTTCTTTCGGCAACGAACCGCGACGACGTGGTTAAGCCCTTTCTGAAAGTCTGAGAAACGGTTCAGGGTCACGCGCATGCAAGCCGGCATTTTCCTGTATATCGGGGCGATGCTCCTCCTCGCCCTTCTGGTGAAGGTGTTTTCCCGTAGACTGAAGATCCCGGAGGTAACGGGAGATGTTCTTCTCGGCATCCTCCTTGGCGGATCAGTTCTGAATCTGCTTTCCGCAGACCACCTGACACGGCTCGGTCCCATTTCAACGGTGGCGCTTGGCATCATTGCCTTCATGATCGGTGTCGAGCTGAAGCTTGACGTGTTGAAACGGCTCGGGCGTCCGATCTTTTTTATTGTAGTCTTCGAGAGTCTGGGAGCCTTCGCCCTGGTGCTCGTTACGCAGATGCTGTTCTTTCCTCATTCAGTCAATCAGGCACTTCTGCTCGGCGCCGTGGCTGCGGCAACGGCACCCGCGGCAACGGTCGCAGTTATCCGGCAATACAAGTCGAAGGGCCCTCTCACCTCCACAATCCTTGCTGTCGTCGGCATAGACGATGCGGTTGCTCTCATTATCTATGTCTTTGCCTCGAGTGTGGTACGGTCTTCACTCGAAGGCGCACATCTCGAGGTCATCCACATTCTTCTGCAGGCCGGACTTTCCGTGTTAATCTCAATAGCCCTCGGTGCGGTGTCCGCAATTATGTTCGTCTTTCTTGTCGGTAAGAGGCGGGAAAACGATCTGATCGGGCTCGGACTCGCCGCAATAATCCTTGGACTGGTGGGTGTTGCAGACATGCTCGGCGTGTCGGAGCTCCTTTCCATCATGGTCTTTGGTGCGCTGGTTACAAACCTCTCGCCCATTCTGAGCAAGAAGACCGAGAGCATCGTGGAGTACTTTGCTCCGGTGTTCGTGGCGGCGTTCTTTGTGCTCGGCGGAGCTCATCTGGACGTCCGACTCTTTGGGGAGATTGGTCTTATCGGGCTGGTGTATTTCCTTGCGCGGTCGGTGGGGAAGATTTCCGGTGGAACACTCGGTGCGACAATCGGGCGGGCGCCACGCAAAATCCGCAGGTATGTCGGATTTTCGCTCCTGCCCCAGGTAGGTGTGGCTCTTGCGCTGGCTCTGTCCATTGACAAGACGTTCAACGTTCCGAAATATGGCAAGGTGGGCCATGATATGGCGGTCCTGATCATAAACGTGCTGCTGTTCACAACCATCCTGACCGAAATTCTCGGTCCGTTCATGACCCGAACCGTGCTCCGGAAGGCCGGGGAAGTCGAAGAATAGCAGGGAATGCGAGGAGCGCGTATGTACTTCCTGTTCATAAAGATCGTGGATGTCGACTACAAAGAAGACGTAACAATGGCCCTGGAGAGCGTCGGCATAACCAAGGCGTCCTATATCGAGAGCTGGAACCTCGAAAAGTCGATGACCGATGAGATCCTCCTGTTCACCGGGTTCTTCCAGCGGGAAAAAACCGGCCAGCAGGTCATCATAACCGCGCTGGCGGACGAGAAGGATCAGGCGCGCAGACTCCTCGAAACGCTTCGAGTTGCGGGTCTGGATATCGACAACAAGGAGATCCTGCGCATCATTCTCATGCCGGTGGAGATGGTGTTCGACTGGGACCTGGGTCTGAAGGAGTTCTAGGCTCCGCTGTCGGCCGCCTGAAACAGGACCCACAGCGGGTCCTGCGGTGGTGGGGCAATGATGAGCATTTGTTCTCCGGTTGCCGGGTGGGAAAGCGAGAGCGAGCGCGCGTGGAGTAGAATACCACCGCCCGGATTCGTTCGCCGTGCCCCATACTTTATATCTCCCTTGATGTGGCACCCGATTGCGGCAAGCTGCGCGCGAATCTGGTGGTGACGGCCTGTCGCGGGAACTATTTCGAGAAACCAGTATCTGTCCGATTCGCCCACAACACGGTATTCGAGCCGTGCATTCCCCGAACCGTGACCGGAAGCTTTGGCCGCACTGTCTCCGATATCGCCCTCCGACCGGGTCTTTGCGCGACTTCGGTTTGCCGAGTGGTCGAACAGGATATCGTGTTCCACCGTACCCTCCGTCTTTGGAGGCGGTGAATCCACAATGGCCCAGTAACTCTTGTGTACTCCTCCGATTTGAAAGAGCCGCGAGAGTTCGGCCGCCGCCTTGCGCGTTACTGCGAACAACACCGCGCCGCTCACCGGACGGTCGAGCCGATGAACGAGGTACGGTTTCCTGCCGAGGGTAGTCGCTGCACGATCGAAGAGAGATGGGTCTCCGGACGGGTCGGGCTGCACAGGGAGCCCCGCGGGTTTGTTGAGTGCGAGCATTGAAGGATCGCGAAAGAGGATTTCGATCTCGCTGTTTTGACTCTCCTGCATACGCTCCTCTCCCCTGCGTCGTGATTTTACGCGTTCATTCGCACGGGTGGAGTATACTCTACCAGGGCACATTTTCGGAAGTGCGGGTTCGTCGTGAATAAACCCGCCTCGTCGGCGTAATATCAGGGAAAGATCGGAATGAAGGAGCAAACAGATGAATCCATTGAAGCTGCTTCGTAGAAACGGCATACGTTTTCTCATGGTAACCGCACTCTGTTTGAGCGCACTCGCGATTATCTCGTGTGCTACGATACAATCTCCGCGGAGCAACAAAGGACACAACACTATGAGTCAGTCTCTGGAAGGAACCTGGAGCGGAACGCTTACGGTTCAGAATCAGGCGGTGAAAATCATTGTACATTTCGTGCGTTCCGCGGGCGGCATCCAGGAAGGAACTATCGATATCCCCAAACAACTTGCCTATGGAATGAAATTGACGAATCTGAGCATCTCAGGAAATTCCGTTCACTTCGAATTGCCGACTGCATCGGATGCGGTATTCGAAGGGACCGCTGAAAACGCAGCATCGCAGTCCGGTGCAACGATAAAGGGAACCTTCACTCAAGGGGATGCTCGCGGAACATTCGAGCTTTCGCGCGGTCAGGGATCCCCGGCTCTCGGGGCCGCGACCGGAAACCCGGGTACTCCGCCGGCTCCCGAACCGGCTGTTGCGGATTCCGGAGCAGGTAGCGCGGTGCGGTTGCCGATGCCCGGAGGTCCCGATGGCGTTTTCCTGTCGGGCAGTCTCCTCGTTCCTGAAGGTGCAAAGTCGGTTGTGCTTATCCTGGCAGGTTCGGGACCCACCGACCGCAACGGCAACTCGCCCCTCCTTGAAGGGAGGAACGACTGTCTGCTCATGATTGCCAGGGGTCTGGCGGAGTCGGGAATTGCGTCTCTGCGGGTAGACAAGCGGGGCATTGCCGCGAGCGCATGGCCTGGGTTCCGGGAAGAGGATATCAGCTTCGACACCTTCGTTTCCGACGCAGTGTCATGGATACGGTATCTGAAAGGCGATGGACGGTTCTCGCATCTGTTTGTGCTCGGGCACAGCGAAGGCGGCCTCGTTGCTACTCTTGCTGCCGAAAAGGAGCGGGTGGATGGCGAGATCGTTGTGGCAACGCTGGGAGAGACATACCAGAAGACCCTGCTTGGTCAACTGTCGGGCCTGCCTCAGCCGCTTCTTGAGCAGGCCGAGCGGATTGTCGGCGCGCTGGAGGCGGGCAATCACGTGACGCAGGTTCCCGCGGAGTTGGCCCCGATCTTTCGCCCGAGTGTTCAGCCGTTTCTCATTTCGGCTTTTCGGTACGACCCGGCGAAGGAACTGTCGAAGGTGGATGCTCCGGTGCTGATCGTGCAGGGAGACCGGGATCTGCAGGTCAGCGTAGATCAGGCTGAGCGCCTGTACCGGACGCGAATGGCGGCAGGGGACGGCGAACCGCAGAGGGACACATCTCTCATAGTCGTTCATGGCATGAACCACGTCATGAAGGAAGTCCCCGAAGGCCGCGAAGCGAACATCGCCGCCTACGGCGACCCGTCACTTCCGGTCGCACGTGGGCTTATGATGCCGCTTGAACGGTTTCTACGCGATAACTCCTGAGGGGCATTTCGGTCTGCCCGGGCGCGAGGGACGGAAAACTCGAACGTGCTCCCACTGCCGGCCGTGCTGGTGACTGAAAGGCTGCCGCCATTTTTCTCGAGAAAGGTCTTGCTGACCGCGAGGCCAAGGCCGGTTCCGGATTCTCCCTCTGTGCCATGTGAAGAAGGCGTGCCCCCGGGCTGGAAGATCTGCTCCTCCATCTCCGGGGTAATGCCGACGCCGGTATCAATTACCTGAACGGTAACCGCGCGTTCGGTGTCTCTTGCACGAACCGTGATCCTGCCGCCCCGCGGGGTGAACTTGACGGCATTGGAAATGAGGTTTCGCAGGACGGTGGTCAGCATGTTCCGATCCGCGTGAACGAAGATTGATCCTGCATCCATCGTAATTTCGATCTGCTTATTCTTAGTCGCACTGCTGAACAGCGCAAGGGTGCTCTGGAGCACTTCAGAGAGCGAAAAGTCTTCCGCTTCCACGACAAGATCATCACCGTGAGACCGTGCCCAGGAGAGCAGATTGTTCAACAGTTCGAGAGATTGAGATGCGGAGCGATAGATATGGCTCATCACCTCGCGAGGGGAAACCGATTCAAGCGTTGATTCGTCGGTTAGAATCAACCGGCTCATCTCCGCAATTCCGCCAAGTGGATTGCGAAGATCGTGTCCAATGATGGAGAGAAATCGATCCTTCAGTGCATTTGCCGCTTCGAGTGCGTGCTGGTGATCAACGAGCTGCCTGAATGTGGTTTCGTACGGTCGTCTCAGATTCGTTTCAATGACTGCCTTGTAGATGAAATAGAACGATACGATTTTCACCAGATGACCCACGAGGTTGGTAATGCCGTAGTTGCTGGTGTACGTAGTAAAGAGGAGCTCTTCAACCGCCGTGAGGGCAATCGACCAGCGGATGAGGCTGCGCGTCCCGGAAGAAAACGAGAGTTTTGAACTCACCAGGATGAACGCAGCAAGCAGGATAGCGATGATGACGTACTCACTCGCAATCTTGAATGTGGTCTGCCCCTGCCCCGCAATGTAACATGCCGGAAACACCGGAACGACGAAGATAGTGAACAGTGCCGCTGCGGCGGCAAGCGGGTATCCGAAAGCCACCAGGAAATCGGCGGTCTTCGACCTTCTTGGGAAGATGCTCAGGAAGAGCAGGATGGTCACGGCTTCCAGAAGACGCGCAACTATCCAGAGCTGGTTCGCATAGAAATGTCCGCCCGGGAAGACTCCCATGCCCGCGTACGAGATAGTGTGAAACAGATCAATCAAGCCGACGGTCAGATACCCGGTTCCTATGTATATGAGCGGCGATCCGGTCAGGTAACTGCGGGTGTTCCACGCGACGACAAATACTCCGCCGGCAATGACGACACTGAAAAGCTCGGCAAGCGTGTGGAAGAGCAGATAGCTGTATGCGGATGTGGCTGCGAGCACGCCGAGGATGCAGGCACCGATCGGCCAGAACGGTAGGCGGAGTGTGGGCGCGTTATTCACAGAGAGCGCTTTGGTGTCCATGGGTGAATCCCATTATAAACCAGTACTCGCTCGGTATCCAGCCGTGTTGGGGCCTTCTAAAAGGGGTACGTCCTGAGAACTGCCACTTAGATTGTTGAAAAACAACGGACGCTGAATCGATACGGAGT
>CAZKMA010000082.1:0-5624 GCA_964553615.1 uncultured Spirochaetales bacterium
GGGCGTCGGACTACTTGAAACACGATGATGCCGGAAGTACCATGCGCAGTATGAGGAATGTTACGCAAGAATACGTTCCCGGGCTGTGCAACATTGGTCCGGCTGAGATACGACAGAGAAGGCAGGCGGGGTGGACCGGAATGTCCGTTACCGCCGTACTCTGGTTCATCTTCATACTGCTTCGTGTTCCTGCCCCATGGCGGCTCCTGTTGTTTCTTCCTGCATCGCTTTCCGCGACCGGATTTCTGCAGGCGGCATTTCACTTCTGCGCAGGGTACGGAATGCAGGGTGTGTTCAACCTGGGCGACCAGCTCAGGGCAGTGACGCGAATAGGGAACCCGGCAGCACGTTCGAAGGACCGACGGAAGGCCCAGAGAATAATCCTGTTGTCCGCCGTTATCGGAGTTGCTGTTGCGTTAGTCGGCTACTTCACCGCCTGAATGGAAGAGCCTCCGGCGGCAATCGGGCAGGAACCATGCTGAGAGCAGTCCTATTTGTGCTCCTGGTCTCGACCGGAGCGGCAATGGGCACCATATCACTTGTGGTACTCCTCCGAAGGCAGGACAAGGGAGTGCGGTGGTTTACGCTGCTTACGTTTTCCCTTTTCTGCTACACCACCGGATACGCGTTCGAGTTACTGAGTGAAACACTTGCCGGCATGCAGTTCTGGTCGCGGTTCGAGTACCTTGGAATCGGGCTCATGCTTCCGGCCTGGGTGCTTTCAGCACTCAGGTTCTCAGGAGTCGGGGAGCGCGTGCGTCGGCACTACTGGTGGGCCTTCTTCATCATTCCGGTCGTGACCATTCTACTCCAATGGACAAACGAGCTTCACTCGTTCTTTTATGCGACGGTGGGCGTATACAGGAAGGGCCCGTTTCCCATGTTCGCTTTCACTCCCGGCCCCTGGTATGGCGTACATGTAGTCTATGCCACGCTCTCCATTCTTGCGGGCAACATCCTCTATGTTCGCATGGTGCGACGCGCTGCTCCCGTGTACCGCAAACAGGCAACGCTTTTTCTTGTCGGGTCGCTCTTTCCCTGGATCGGATACATCGGCTATCTGGCGGGCGCTATACCATGGCGCATTGACCCAACGCCGATTCTCTTTCCCATCTCCGCCGCGGCCATTGCGGTCGGAGTTCTCGGATTCCGGATGTTCGACATTGTGCCGGTTGCACAGCGACAGGTTTTCGACAGCATTCGGGACGCCGTTATTGTCCTGGACAACCAGAATCAGCTCATCGACATCAACCTCGCGGTGCCACGTTTTTTTCCGTGGATCGACAATTCGAGCCTCGGCCGGAGCATGGAACAAGCCTTTGGGGCGCCGGTTGACGGCTGTCCGTCTCTCCTCGGACCATGGCCGGAAAGCGAGGATGCCACGATAAGCTTTTCGGCCGGCACGCCGGAGGCGCCACGCTGGTGTGAGGCACGCCGGTTTCGCCTGACCGCGGGGCGCAACGACATTACCGGGTACCTTATCATAGTTGCCGACGTGACCGAGCGTACAGTTCTCATGGCCAGGATTGCCGACCTGGCGATCCTTGACGATCTGACCGGTGTGTACAATCGGCGTCAGTTTCTCGAGCTTGCCGGACGTGAGGTAACCAAGAGTCTGACTCAAGGCGAGCTTCTTCACCTGGCAATTGTTGACGTAGATCACCTTGCCCGTGTGAACGATGCCTGTGGCCGTGCAGCCGGGGACGGAATCCTGCGGGCTGTTGCCCGTCTTTGCCGCGAGAATGTCGCACCGTCCGCGACCGTGGGGCGTCTGCGAGGTGATGAGTTCGGAATTCTGATGCACGGCGCGACATCGGAAGAGGCACTCGAGGCTGCGGAAAGAGTTCGGACTGCAGCAACGAAGGACCCGGAGAACGTAGATTGCACTGACAAAGCCGTCACGGTGAGTATAGGGATCACGCGGCTGACGCCGGAACTTCTCAGCGCAATGACCGAATCCGGACTGAGTGTTTCGGAAGACTACGGTGTTGGCCGGGACCGCCCAACCTATGACAAAGAGACAACAGACGCTCTTGAAGCGCTCATTGCAGCCGCCGATCGCGGGTTGTATGCGGCAAAGGGTCTCGGCCGCAATCGCGTTGAATTGTACCAGCCGGAATAGCGGCTCGGTCCGGGAAAAGCGCGGCCATTGTAAATCGTCCCGCCTTGCATTAGTGTGGGTTGTATACAATACTAACCATATACAGCAATTCGCTGGGTGTCCCTGCAGGAAAGCATGGTCACCCGTTGATTGCTCTGAGGTCGCGAGGGATGGATTTCTGGAGTTGAACGGGTGCTGAGAGATCGAACACGATACACAATATACGGCGCATTGTTTGGCCTCCTGTTTCCCCTTGTGGCACTCGGGGTAATGCAGTTCTACTCGAGCGATCCCCTCGTCCTGTTTGGACTGATCGCGACAGCCCCGCTGGTCCTGGGGGTAATTTCACGCTTTGCCGGGATCCGACAGGAAACCGTCAACCGTACTAATGCCGATCTTGAGCGTAACGTACGGGAACGGACCGAAGCGCTGCGCAGCATGCTCGATCTGTCCGGCCAGGGGTTCCTCTCTTTCGGTAAGGATTACCGTGTGGAGCCCGAGTACTCCCGCGAATGTGAGCAGTTTTTCGACCGCCGCATTGAGGGATTGGACGTCTCGGAACTCCTGTTTCGTGACCCGAAAGAGGCGGAAGATTTTCGTTCGGGCACCAGCCTGATTTTTGACGGCAAGGCGAAGCCGGAGGTCGTATTCGACATCCTCGATCACGAAACCATGGCGCATTCGCGCAGCCTGCGGATCGATTACCGCATGATCACCGACGAGCGCATAATGTGCGTTCTTACCGATACTACCAATGAGCGTGCGCTCGAAGATCGGACGCGGCAGGAGAATGAACGCCGGTCGATCATAATGAAGTCGGTAACCAATCGGGACTATTTTGCATCTTTTGTTCGGGAAGCCGGAGAGCTGATGGATGAGCTGACGCTCTACGAACGAAAAGCACCCACGGAAGTCGAATTGCGGGAGATCATGCGAACCATTCACACATTCAAAGGAAACGCGTCATTCTTTGACTTCTCACTTACCCACGAAGTTGCAACTGACTTCGAGAATCACATTGCCGACAGTCTTGCTCTGGAAGAAGAAGCGTCGATGAAAGAGCTTACCATTGACCTCAAGCGCGCGTATTACACAGAGCTCCAGATTATCAACGAGACCCTCGGAAAACAGTGGATGAATCAGGCCGACGGAGTCGTTGTCCCGCGGCGGGATTACATGAAGATTGAACGGTATGTGAAGACCAGATATTCGAAAGATGCGCGTCTCGGGCTGGTCATTGAGCGGTACCGCAGGTTGCCGCTGAGCTATCTGTTCGCGCGATTTCCCGACATGGCAAAGGCGCTTTCCGAACGACTCGGGAAGCGATTGAAGCCGCTCGTTATTGAGGGTGGTGACTTCCTGGTGCTCCCGGAGCGTTTTCGCCGTCTTGTGGATTCAATGGTTCACCTGGTTCGAAACGCTGTAGATCATGGAATTGAGCCACCCTATGAACGTGAAGTTCATCAGAAGGAGGAGGCTGGTCAGATTTCAATCCATCTTGGACAGACAGGAAACGCCATAACCGTTGTGTTTTCCGATGACGGCCGTGGGATCTCGCTATCCTCAGTCGAGAGTCGCGCCCGCGAGCTCGGGCTGTTGAACGGACGAACCGAACTGAGCGACCAGGAAATCCTCGGTCTGATCTTTGCCGATCAGTTCTCAACTGCCGAAGAGGTTGGCGACATCTCGGGGCGGGGAGTCGGACTTGCGGCTGTGCGCCACGAGGTTGAGCGGCTTCATGCAAGGATCTCGGTCGCCACCCGGCTGAATGAAGGTACATCGTTCGAAATAACCATTCCCATACGAAACAGAGAAGGTGCGAGGTAGGAGATGAGAGCCGAACTGGCAAATCCGTTCATTACCGCTGCGGTCGAGGTGTTCAGGAAAGAGCTCAGGGTGAAGCTCAACCGTAAGGACCTGAAGAAGAAGGATGCACCGATTCCAAGCATGCCGATATCTATTATTATCGGTGTAACGGGCCCTGTTCGCGGGCAGGTGGTGTACTCCCTTGATACCAACTTTGCCTACGGTGTCGCCAAGGCAATGCTTCCGGGCAAGCTTCCTGTAGAAATCCGGAAACTCGTGAACAGCGCCATCAGCGAAATTGCAAACATTATTACCGGCAAGGCGAGCATAGAGCTTGCCGGAGAGGACAAGACGATCAGCATAACGCCGCCGGTGGTCTTTACCGGCAACGATTATGCAATGGATTTCCTCAACATTCCAACAATCGCCCTGAGTTTTATCTCCGAGATGGGCGTCATTGAAGTAAATATCGCCCTGACGGAAGAGTGAGCTTGCAATGAAAAAAGGCATGATAGTAGACGATGCAACGGTAATGCGAATGCGACTGAAGGACATCCTGGAGGGGGCGTATCAGATTGTCGCCGAAGCTCAGGACGGACAGGAAGCGATCGAGTTGTACGAAGAACATCAGCCCGACTTCGTTACCCTCGACATCACCATGCCGAAGGTGAACGGGATGCAGACGCTCGTGAAACTCATAGCGCTTCATCCCGACGCTCGCATTGTGATCGTGAGTGCCGTCGGCCAGAAGCAGATGGTCTTCCAGGCGCTCGGCCAGGGGGCAAAGGACTTCATTGTGAAACCTTTCGATCCGGAGCGGGTCAAGCTCGCAATCGCACGTCTGTTCAAGTGAGTCTCGGGAAAGTCTCCGCAGGAATACCCTCGACGATTTTCCGTTTTTACGCATCACCTTCGAGTCTGTCTGCGACCGCATGGGCCGACCGTTTCAGCCGCCGACGGTAGTCTGCGGGAGCAAGGCCGATGATGGCCTTGAATTCCCGGGTAAAGTGCGCCTGGTCGGAGTAGCCGAGTTCGTACGCGACTGCGGATAGCTCGATTCCTGGCGATTTTCTGATCACGTCCCTTGCGCTCCGGGCGCGGACTATACGGGCGAGCTGTTTTGGCGCAACGCCGACCTGTTCCCGGAAAAGCCGCTCGAGATGCCGTTCGGTCAGATCGAGACGGCGTGCAATATTTTCAATCCGGACGTTGCCGTAAATCCGCAACGCTTCGGGTACGAAGACCTCGCTGCAGCCGAAACGCCGTGGGGTCTCGGGACATCGCCGATCCACACCACTTCGCCGAAGTTCAGTGTAATGCCACTTCCTCCGTCCGGATGCATGTATCGCAGGAGCGGGGCGAGAATCCGCGTGGCGCGAAGAATCCAGTAGGTTTGGACGGATGCGGCAAGATCCCGATGTGGGGCCAACATGGTAACTGTTATGCTTCCATCTTCCATCGCTCTGGAAAATATGCCTGAAATTGTCGGGTTTTTTCAATACGAAAACCCGGCAGTGCCGGTATGTTCACGGGATGACATTTGGGCTACAAAGACCCTGCGAAGCAGAAAGGAGCTCTCTATGTTCAATCGGCTGGAAAATCTGCGTCTCAACCCGGATGCGTACAAGTCACTTGCCGGCATAAACACCTACACGGACTCGATCGACAAACGATTGAAGGCACTCGTAGAGATCCGGGTATCACAGATAAACGGATG
>CAZKMA010000082.1:5724-14907 GCA_964553615.1 uncultured Spirochaetales bacterium
TCGACAAACGATTGAAGGCACTCGTAGAGATCCGGGTATCACAGATAAACGGATGGGCAGAGTCCGTCACGCTCATTTCCGATACGCACGCTCCAGACAGCGTATTCCGTACGCTTCAGGAGCATTTCAACGACCGGGAAATCTACGATCTGACCATGATAATCTGCGTTATAAACTCGTGGAATCGGTTAGCCATTTCATTCCGGAGAACACCGCCCGAAATTTGAGCCGGAATGGCGTTGCGTTTCGAATTGCGTGCGCGTGAAAGCCGGCGTATAATACTCGTCCGTGACACAAGCCACACGCAGGCCGCCCATCGCAGATGCCGCAATTCTCTGGACGGGCTTCATTGCCTCTGCCGGGTTACAGCTCGCGGCCGCCCTGGCATGGAGTCCGTCACAGGTGAGCGATGTCGTCCTCGCAGCGCGGATCCAGAACCTGGTTGTGATTCTGGTTCCCACATCCATGGGCCTGTCCTTGATCCTGCGCTTCTCCTTTTCAAGACGGATGCGTACGGCTATCCTTGCCTTCCGGATTCTCGTTGTATTCATCGTTGTCTACGCTGCGGGCCGAAATGTGCTCATTCCGCTACTCCTGGTATTCTCGCTCATTTGCGAATGCGTCATTTATCTGGATTTCTGGCTTGCGCTGGTTGGGTCCTTCGCTGCAGTCTTTCTGACAGTTCTTTCGTGTGGGAACGTTTCGCTCTGGACGACCGTCCTTGCGCCAGTCCCTCCTCCGCAGGTTGTGGCTCTGGTGGTGGCGAACACCGCATTCATCGCCGTAGGACTGCTGTTTCGCCGATACCATGACCTGTCGCGTCGTCGGGAAATATCGATACATCATCTTGACCGGACTGTGGATGCGCTGACCAGCGCAAACAAGGGATTCCAGCGTTACGCAATAGATGCCGAGTTGCGTGCGGCTGAGGCGGAGCGGAATCGAATAGTCCGCGAGCTCCACGACTCGATCGGTTACACGCTCACAAATGTCGTCATAATGAGCCGGGTAGCGCAGCGGGTTGCTTCGGTTGAGCAGGTCGACCTGAAGGAACTGCTCGAAACCATCTGCGGTCAGGCGCAATCCGGGCTTACCGAGATGAGATCGACTCTCCGGATACTGCGCGCGGGTGAGCCTGTTCGTCCGCGTGGAATGGAAGCAATTCGACAACTCGCGATGACGTTCGAGCAATCAACCGGGGTGGAGGTTCGAGTGGAGTCCACGAATGTGCGCTGGGATCCGGATAGTCCGGTGGATGCGAGCATATTCCGTATCGTACAGGAATCACTCACAAATTCGTTTCGTCACGGGCACGCCCGCCACGTTCTACTCCAATTCTGGCAGGACCAGAGCGGATTGTCGCTGAACATCGAAGATGATGGGAACGCGCCAACCGATGGAGAGGTTGGTCTCGGACTCGCCGGGATGGAAGAACGTGTTCGTGATCTTCACGGCACATTCTCGGCCACCGGCTCCCGGTTCGGTTTCTCCGTAAGGGTCTGGTTTCCCGCCGGCCGCCCCGGAGGCACAGCGTGATCCGGGTTCTCCTTGTAGATGACCAGGTCCTCTTCGTGGAGAGCCTGCGCAGACTGCTGGAAATCGATGCGAACGACATGGAGATCGTAGATATTGCAAATGACGGCCGGGAGGCAGTGAAGAAGGCGAAGGAACTGGTTCCCGACATCGTTCTTATGGACGTTCGGATGCCCGGTCTCGACGGGGTAGGCGCCACGCGGGAGCTGAAGGCCGCCCTTCCAGGCGTTCACATCATCATGCTCACCACATTCGACGACGACAACTATGTCTTCAACGCGCTTGCGGTTGGAGCCGACGGATACCTGCTCAAAGACACGGCCCCGAATGAGCTTGTGGCGGCCATTCGCGCAGTGCATGAGGGCGGGGTAACGATTTCCCCGGTCGTTGCACGAAAGCTCGCTGCGGGCAGAACCGATTTCACGGCGGATTCGGATTCTCCCTCCCACGAGATTGTTCAACGTCTGAGCCGCCGCGAGCGAGATGTTCTGCGACTCATTGGCGAAGGATGCGACAACACCGATATTGCAGCGCGGTTGTTCCTCAGCGAACAGACCGTCAAGAACTATGTGTCCCTCCTCTATTCAAAGCTCGGGGTTGAACGACGATCCCAGGCCATCCGAATATCCCGGGAATCCGGGCTGGCGTGAGGTGGGGCCGCCTGAGTCGGCAAGTACCGGTACTTTTGTACCGGATAATCGTTACCAACTCATTACCGAGGTACATAGCGCCCGACACAGTTCGCCTGTACCATAGTGTACAGGAGGCAAGACATGAGACTCGGAAGATTCGCATTTCTTCTCGTGGCCGCATTTCTGGCGGCCACTTTTGTCTGGGCGGGCGGTAAGGCGGAAACGGGGGCCTCCGCGGGCCCCGTTCAACTGGTTTTTCGGCAGGGTGATCCGCCGGATGAAGTACAGGGACTGCTCGCGGCCATTGAGCAGTACAACAAGCAGCAGGACAAGATCCACGTAACTGCGGAGACGGTACCGTGGTCTGACGCGCTGAATCAGTTCATCCGCGAGGGCCAGGCGGGTGGCGGACCCGATGTGGCTCAAATCGCATTCGTGTGGACGAAGGATCTTGCGTCATCCGGGACCATTACCAATCTTGATCCATACATCAAGAAAAGCCCCCCGGGCTCAGGTATTTCGGATTTCCTTGGGACAGATCTGGGTGTCTACAATGGTTCTGTTTATGGAATTCCCTGGACTGTCGACACCTTTGTCATGGCATACCGCCCGGATCTCTTGAAGAAAGCCGGCATAGATTCGTTTCCCGACACCTGGGACCAGTTCTTTCAGGCAGCGAAGAAGCTCACGGTGGACAAGAACGGAGACGGCAAAATCGATCAGTACGGCTTCGGATTTCCCGCAGGCAGTGCTTCAGGCGGTGGCATGTGGTTTCTCGTCAACTACTACCTGTGGAGCAACGGCAAGACTTTCGTTCAACAGGCAAGCGACGGCAAATGGGAAGTCGGCGTTACACCGAAAGATGTGCAGCAAACGATGGACTATTTCAACAGGTTCTTCAAAGACGGCGTGTCGCCGAAATCGCTCATCGGTGTGAACAGCTGGGGCGACCCGGAGCTCACGGGAGGGCTCTCCCGCGGTGACTTTGCCATATCATTCTTCCCACCGGGCACGTTCCGCGCCGCAGAGAAGCAGTCAAGTGTTCCGCTTGCAACTGCGCCCGATCCCCGCGGCTCGGTGAAGCGTGTGTCCCACCTTGGAGGCAGAACGCTCGTTCTGAACTCGAACACGAAGCATCCTGAGCAGTCATGGGAGTTCCTGAATTTTCTCCTGAGCAAGGATGTGTTCCAGCACTATCAACAATTTCCGGCACAGAAGAGTCTCCTGAAACAACTGAAGTTCCCACCGAGTGAGCAGGGGTATGCGGATCAACTGCCGAACGCGATTACGTTCAAGCAGTACATCGATTCTCCGGCACAAGTCAACTCCATGTGGGAAGCAACGAACCGCGAGTTCGCTTCCGTGTATTCCGGGCAGAAGACCTCTGCGCAGGCGAGTATTGATCTCGTCAACCAGATGAAGGCTTTATTGAAGCAGTGATTGAAGCATGAATACGAGAAGAGCCGGAAAGGGGCGTAAACACCCGAAACGCAAGCAGAAGTTCATTCGCTACGGTTATATTCTGCCGAGCGTCGCAATGCTGTTTCTATTCTTTTTCTCACCTGCCGGATACAACATCTGGTTGAGCTTTCAGAAGATCAGCCTGTTCCAGCTGAAACGCGGTGGGACGTTTGTCGGGATCGACAACTATGTGAACCTTTTCGGCTCTTCCGATTTCTGGCTGTCACTGTGGAATACGGTGTTCTGGCTGACACTGGTTACGGTCGTCATTCGAATACTCTTCGGCCTGATTCTTGCACTGCTTGTAGACGCGCCAGCTCTGAGACGTTGGCATCTGTCCGGTCTGTCACGGAGCATGCTCCTTATCCCATGGGTAACGCCACCGGTCGTGGCCGTTGCTGCGTGGCAGTGGCTGCTACATCCCCGTTTTGGGGCAATCAACCAGATTCTGACCAGCTTCCACATTACCGAGCAGGGAATACCGTTTCTCGTGCAGACGAGTACGGTGTGGATTGCGATTGTAATGATTCTGGTGTGGCGCGAGGTCCCGTTCGTTGCTATTTCGGTGCTTGCCGGACTCCAGGCCATTCCAGAGGAGCTGTATGAGTCCGCTCGCGTCGAAGGCGCAAATGCGCGGCAGACATTCATGCACATCACGCTGCCCCTGCTCCGGCCGGTCCTGACGGTAGTGACCCTTCTCATCACAATCTGGACCTTCAACAACTTTTTGTACGTCTGGTTGTCCACCCGCGGAGGGCCGGGAAACTTCACTCAGGTCCTGGCTACCCTCATGTATACGGAGTCCTTCGTGAAGTACAACCTCGGGTACGGCGCGACGGTGGGCGTTACCATGACCTTGATCATGCTGGTCTTTGCCGTTGTGTACCTTCGTTCAGTCTTTCGCCGGAATATGGAGGAGTAGCAGTAATGACCATACGACGAACAGTGCAGGACGCAGCGGTGGTGGTTGTTACTCTTGCCGTTCTCCTCTGCTTTGTGTTCCCGTTTCTGTGGGTAGTATTGACCTCTATCCGGCCGGATTCGGACCTCTTTACCGATTCGCTGAGAATTATTCCACGACACGTTACCTTCTCGAAGTACGAGTCATTGCTCGGCTCTCAGTTTCCCCGCTATATCCTGAATAGTGTCATAGTTGCAACGACAGCTACGATTGTTACGGTCGTTGTGTCCATCTTTGCTGCGTACTCCTTTTCCCGGTACCGATTTCGCGGGCGCACTTCGTTGTTGGGCATTTTTGCGTTCAGCCAGCTTTTCCCATTTGTCGTTCTTCTTACACCGCTCTACATTTTTTTCTATAAGCTGCATCTGGTGAATACCTACCTGGGACTCATCATTGCATATACCGCGATTACTCTTCCGTTCTGCGTATATATGATGCTCGGGTACTTTCAGAGCGTACCCATAAGTCTGGACGAAGCAGCGCTCATTGATGGATGTTCGACCACCCGCGTTGTCTTTCGAATTGTCCTTCCGGTTGCGTGGCCGGGGATAGTCGCCACCGCGGTCTACGTTTTTATCCAGTCATGGAATGAGTATCTGTTCGCTTTGACATTGATGACCGACGGACCGAAAAAGACAGTTCCGGTCGGACTGGCGAACTTTTTCGGGCAGTACACGACCGACTGGGGCGCCGTCATGAGCGCCTCAGTCGTTGCCACGATACCGACGCTCATATTCTTCCTGTTCATGCAGAGACAACTTGTCGCGGGGCTCGCCGCCGGCTCGGTAAAACAATAGGCATAAAGGTGACTGAAATGAAATCGAAAAAGCCAAATATCCTGTTCCTGTTCACCGATGATCAGCGATTCGACACAATTCATGCGCTCAATAATCCCGACATTATTACGCCAACCATGGACCATCTTGTGCGAACTGGAACATCCTTTTCCCGAGCACACATCATGGGAGGGAGCTGTCCTGCAGTTTGCATGCCGAGCAGGGCAATGGTTCACACCGGGAGAACGCTGTTTCATCTGGATGGAAGTGGAGAACGCATCCCGGATGAGCACGTGCTGCTTGGTGAGTGGCTGCAGAAGTCCGGTTACCGGACATTCGGAACCGGCAAGTGGCACAACGGGCCGGAGTCGTACGCGCGTAGCTTCTCCTCCGGCGGTGAGATATTCTTTGGTGGCATGGACGATCACTGGAACGTACCCGCCTGCGACTTCGCGCCTGACGGCCGGTATCCGGATCCGAAGCCTCATCCATGGGACGGCGGAACGGGCACCGTAGACATGGTGGACAAATCATACAACCATGTTCGTCGCGGCAAGCACTCGACCGAGCTTTTTGCCGACACGGCAATTGAATATCTGCGGGGTGTCGACACGGCTGAACCGTTCTTCATGTACGTTGCGTTCATGGCACCGCACGATCCGCGCACCATGCCTCAGAAATTCCTGAACATGTACAACCCCGACGACATCCGACTCCCGGCCAATTTCATGTCCATACATCCGTTTGACAACGGAGAGATGGAGGTCCGCGACGAAAAGCTCGCCGCGAAACCCCGATTGCCCGCCGAGATCCGCCGCCATATTGCGGAGTACTATGCAATGATTTCTCATCTGGACTATGAAATCGGGCGTATTCTGGATGCTCTGCGCTCGACCGGGGAATATGAGAATACAATCATCATACTCGCCGGCGACAATGGCCTTGCCATCGGTCGCCACGGCCTCATGGGAAAACAGAGTCTGTATGAGCACAGCGTACGCGTTCCCCTGATACTTCGTGGACCTGGCGTGCCGAGCGGAGAAGTCCGGGACACGTTATGCTATCTGCTCGATATTTACCCGACACTCTGTGAGTTTACGGGCGGAACGCCTCCCGCCTCCGTGGAGGGAAAGAGTCTGCGCGGTGCACTTGATGACCCTGCACTGCGGGTCAGAGACCATCTACCGCTTGCCTACGGGACTGTTCAACGAGGCGTTCGAAATGACCGTTACAAGCTCATCGAGTACGTTGTCCGCGGCGAACGGCATACTCAGTTGTTTGACCTTGCGCACGATCCGGATGAGCTCATAAACCTGGCCGGCCGCAAAGACATGGCAGATGTTATTCGAAGCATGAGGCAGCTGATGGAGGGATGGCGGAAAGATCTTGCCGATCCGGCGGACGAGTTCTGGGGAGCGCTGTCCGGGTAATCACGGCTGCGCGGCTCCACTCAGATTCCTCTCAATAACCGGGTATCTCCAGCGTCGGATCGTCGCCGGTGGACAGTTCGTAGGATTCCAGAAATTCATCCAGCGACTGTTCCGCATCCTCCGGAATAGAGGTGAAACTGATACCGGTCTTGTAACTCTCCTCACTTTCGTCCGAACGAACAACCAGGCCCTTGAACTCGAACCGTCGCACGCCAGGTGGGGCCGGAATGTCAATGTGTACGGATACTTCCGACTGTTGCTCGAGGGGGAGATCGGTGTCGCAGAGGACACCGAACCTGCTGATGTTTACTCCGGAGGCGCGAACTGAACCCTCTTCGCTTTCGGAGAGCTCGATCCCTTCGTCGAATGGCCGGCGCGGGCCTTTTCTTCTTTCATCGTCCATATCAATACATCCGCCGCCCAGTATACCACGGAACGGTTAAGTCCAACGTAAAATGCGTGCCGCGGTAATTCCCGGGATGTCTCCCGTCAACACGCTCCGTTATACTTCATGTGGTGTTTCCGAGAGGAGGTGCTCAGTAATAGCGTGCAGCCGCGTCCGTGCGGCTTCGTCGTACGCCTGATCGTGTGCGCGTGCTTCCTCCTGCATGTGGAAGTACCGCCCACTTACCGATGCGAGCCCGGGGTCCAGTGCAAGACGGATAGTGGCTCTTGCTCCCTCTTCAAGGCTGTTCGCCGGAGTAAAGCGACCGAGAACCATCTTCGTCGGCATGTAGGTGCCGGGGTGAAGGCAGTTGACGGTAATTCCATCGCCACGCAACTCATTTGCCAGGTCAATGGTAAACATGATCTGAGCAAGCTTCGATCTGCGATATGATACTCCGCGGTCAAAATGCTTCTCGAGCATGATATCGTCGAAGTCGATCTCGTGCTGACCAGCGGAGGCAACGTTGACAATCCGGGCGGGAGCCGTCCGCTTCAGCAGGGGCAGGAGAAGCCGCGTCAGAAGGACATGTGACAGATAATTCACCTGGAACACCAGCTCGTTGCCGTCGGAGCTTTCCTCCCGACTGTCCAGCATGATGCCGGCGTTATTCACCAGCACGTCTATCCTCTTCTCATTTGCACGGACGTCTGTACCAAGTGCTCGAACGTCCGAGAGCCGCGAGAGATCTGCCCGGTAGAACTTCAGCCGGCTGTTACCGGTCCTTTCCGTAATCTCCTGCACGGTCCGTTGCCCCCGCTCATCACTCCGTCCGTGAAGAAGAATTGTCGCGCCGCGCTGTGCGAGTTCGGTTGCGATTGCCTTTCCGAGTCCGTCGGTCGCCCCGGTGATTAATATGACCTGTTCTTCGATTGGTTTCATCGCCTATAAGGTACTGCAGTCGTCCTGGTTAAATCAAAGTCGTCGTTCCGCTGCCGAATTGCATTTGCAACTTCGGGCCGGGAATGAGAGGTCCGTTTCCCGCTGGCATGGCAAACAAATCAAAGATATGGTAGATCAACGAAAACGACACCGAACACGCCGGGTATTCGTACCGGCGTAAGGATGGAAACGTGAAACTCCTGGACACCGTTCTGTTGATCCTTCTTGCCGCAATCTGGGGAAGCTCCTTCATATTCATGCGAGTGCTCTCCCCCGTGCTTGGCCCGGTGCTTACCGCTACTGCACGAACACTCATTGCGGGCGTCGTGCTGGTTGCGCTGTTTTCAGCGAGCAGGATACCGCTCGAATGGAGAAGGAATCTGCGTCATTACGCCGTGGTCGGGCTTCTCAACTCGGCAATTCCGTTTCTTCTCTTTTCCTATGCCGCGCTCCATGTCGCCGCGTCCATCTCATCCATTGTGAACGCTTTGACGCCGCTGTGGGGGGCCGTCTTTGCGGCCATACTTCTCGGCGAGCCGCTTACCGGTCGAAAATCCACCGGAATAGCTCTCGGCGTTGCCGGTGTTGCAATTATCGCGTTCCTTGGAACTGCCGCGACTTCGCTGCGCGCAGAAGTATTGCCGGTTCTTGCATGCGTACTCGCAACGTTTTGCTACGGGCTTTCGGGAGCCTACGTCAGACGATGGGCGCCGGACATCTCCGCCCGTGCAATGACTGCGGTGAGCCTTCTGTTTGCGGGCATTGCCCTCCTTCCTTTTGCGATATTCAGCAATCCGACCGCCGCGCTGGTCCCGCCACCGATCTGGGTCCTTGCCGTACTGTTCTCGCTTCTGTGCAGTGCAGTAGCATATCTCATATTTTTCAGGCTCATTGCTACGTCCGGGGTGACATTTGCGCTTTCGGTAACGCTTCTCATTCCGGTGTTCGCGTTCGTGTGGGCATTTCTCTTTCTCGGGGAGACGGTCCGGCCTGCGGCATATGTCGGAGCTGCGTTCGTTCTGGGGGGAACCGCACTCATTGGGACCAGTGCAAAAAAGGTCCG
>CAZKMA010000083.1:0-14683 GCA_964553615.1 uncultured Spirochaetales bacterium
CGGTCTCTCTCGCGCCATTCTGGTTTTTCGGGTATGATTAGAGACATGCTCACGACTCGACTTGAAGCAATTGTGTTTACCGAGATTGCCGGGTATTCGCGGTTGATGGAAGCTGACGAAGAGCGAACGATTGAACTTCTCAAGATACACAACAGCATCGTCTTTCCGGTGATAGAGGCCCATTCCGGCGAGGTTATCAATGCCATTGGAGACGGGCTCCTCATCCTGTTCTCGAGCGTACGGAAAGCGGTCGAGTGCGCAGTCGCGGTTCATGAACGCATTGCAGACCACAACGAAGCCGCGCCTGCGGCAGAGCGGTTCAAGCTGCGCATTGGGATCCACATTGGCGAGGTTCAACACGAAGATAACCGCGTGTACGGAACCGGAGTGAATGTGGCGGTGCGCATACAGCCCTTTGCCCTGCCGGGCGGAATCTGCGTGACCGAGGACGTGTTCAGGCAGATCGAGCGGCGGATTCCGAACGAGATGGCGAGTATCGGTTCGCAGAAGCTCCGTAACATCTCCAGGCAGTACGAGCTCTTTCGCGTGACCACCGGCCATGAGGACGCGAATCAGGAGGGCGACGAACGGACCCCCGCCAACGCGGCAGCGGACTCAACGCCGGGGACCGCGGTTCAAGCCGAGCGGTCCGGTGAACTCGATGACATCAAAGAGCGGATCCTGACGGAGATCGGCAAGTGGAGCAACAAACATTCAAGCCACGGTGAGGCAGGAAGCGACAGGGGCGCGCAGGCAGGGAGCAAGGTTTTCGGGGTTGTCGAGCGCATCATGGACCGGGCCATCACCGAATGGGACAAGATGCCGGAAGAGAAGCGATCCAACATCATCCGGAAGATCAAGGACGGGATCGAGGAAAGCTCCGAGAAAAAGGAAGCAAAGAAGAAGTCGGACATAGGCGGCGAAATCGCCTGGGGCGTGACCGCCACGGTGGGAATGGGAATCTGGTTTGCCCAGACGGGGAGTGCATGGACGATCGTGGTGGGCGCGCTCATCGGCGTTCTCCCGCTCATCTCCGGCATCGGGAAGCTCATCAAGCGCTCCACGCGCAAACGGAACAGACCGCGGACCGAACCCGCGGAACTGGAAGGCATCCTGCTCAGGGCGGCAAAGCAGCTCGGCGGCCGCGTGACGGTTGTGCAGCTCGCAGCGCATGTAGGACGCTCCCTCGATGAAGTTGAAAGCGCGCTCGATGCAATGACGAGCAGAGGGTACGTCCTTCAGGAAGTGCTCGATACAGGAATCATCAGATACGATTTTCCCTCTCTTTATCCGGACGAATCTGATTCGAAGCCGGTTATCTGAGGCATACCATATACAAGGAGTCTCGTATGGGAAAAGGTGTTCTTGTTGCATACGCGAGTAAGCATGGCGCAACGCGGGAGATCGCGGAGCGCATCGCCAGGATCCTCACCGAGAAGGGAGTCGTCTGCACACCGCTTCCGGCAGAAGAGGCGACGGAGGTCGCAACCTACGATGCAGTGATCGCAGGCAGCGCCGTCTACATCGGCAAAATGCGCAAGGAGATGCGACGTTTCCTGTCGAAAAACGAGCAGGTGCTGCACGCGAAACCGCTCTGGCTCTTCGCAAGCGGTCCCACAAAGAAAGGTGATGACCCCGGAGAGCTCGATGGATGGCACCGTCCCGCATCGATGAAAGAGCTCATCGATCGCCTTGCCCCGAAAGATCGGGTGGTCTTTGCCGGGTCCGTGACCCTCGACAAGATGGGTGGACTCGAGAAATGGATGATGAGCAAGGTAGAGGCACCGCTCGAGGATGCCCGCGAATGGGACAAGATCGAAGCGTGGGCCACGGGAATTGCCGCGGATCTGAAAGGCTGACAGGTTCTCGTGCCCATGCGCGCAATCCGCGCGCACAGTGGGAGAGGGCCCGGCGCTTGCCTTCGTGCCGGGCAGCGTATCTTCGCCAGGGCGAAAGAGTTCCTCGCATATTCATTCGGTTTCAGGAAACACAGAAAATGTAGGACCGGATACTGATTTCTCACTTGACGGGAGTTGACCTGACATATGTTATCCTATCCACTTTTTGTCACTCTCAGGGCTTCAGGTCAGTCGCCAGTGTCTCAAGACGATTGTGAAGCGTCCAGAGCCTGGTGTGCGACAGCAGTGCTGAAGCTCACTTCTTTGTCGTCCGCCGGAGCGGTGCTCCCAAAGCTCTCCGCCAGATCGCGCAGTACAGGATCATCGTCGGGTTTGAGGAAGACGTTCAGGTTGTCCATGGCGCGGGTCATGCCGACGTAGACGAGGTTGCGTGCGAGGCGCTCGGTGCCTTCGACGTCGAACTGGTCACGCCGGTGAAGGTAGGGGAGATAGAGGAGAACGACCGGGAAGTCGAGCCCTTTCGATGAATGGAATGTGCAGAGGCGGATGCGGTCACGGTCAGAGAAGGTGAAGTCCGAGGCGGTGACCACCGACGATGGCAGGCCGAGGGCGGCAAGTGCTCCGGAGGCGTGGTCGAGCTCAATGTTCCGCGGTACGAGAACTGCGATGTTCTCCGGCTCGTAGCCGAGCTCGCGTACGAAGATATCCGCCTTGCGGCACAGGAGCGTGAGAAGCTCCTCTTCGGTGTCGGCGAGGTAGAGCTCGGGGATCGGGCCTTCGCGGAATGCAAAAGGCTCGATGCCGGTGTCCCAGGTCCCGGTCGGCGCACGGCGGCGGAACGCTTCGGCCACACGGTGAATCTGGCAGGTGTTGCGGAAGTTGGTCTTGAGAATCTTCGTGGTGCCGGTGATGCTGATCCCGGCCCGCTGGAAAGGCATCTGATTGGTGTAGAGACTCTGATCAGTGTCCCCTGCCATGATTATCGAACGCCGCGTGACCGCGCGGATCAGTCTGAGATCGACTGCAGTCAGATCCTGCACTTCGTCGAGGAATAGGTAGGCGATATCCTTGAGCGCATTCGACCCGGCAGGACCGGTTGCGGCGATGAACCTCAGAATCTTTATGCGCGAATAGTTGCGGGAAAAGAGCTTTCGCCCATCCATCCACGCAGCCACCCGGTTGCGAATCGCCCAGATCGTCTCCCGGTCCTGTCGGGCGAGCCTGTGCGGCATGCCTCGCCGCACTACAAGATCGTCCACATATTCCTTTCTGTCCAGGTCGTTGGCAAACAGGTAGTTTTCGATTTCACTGGCCAGCTCCTCGGCCGAAAGAAGCGACGGCATGAGGAGCCCGGCGACAGGAGGAGTCTCGGTGCTTTCGACGTCGCCTGTGGCCGCGGATGGGGCGCCCCCGCCCGCCACGCCTGATTCATCTGTCTCCCCTGACAGGGTCTGTACGAAGGCGTTTACCGCTTCGTAATCGAACCCGTAATCAGGATCGACCCGTTTGAGCAGGCGGAATACCAGGCTGTCCACTGTGCGAATAAGCTTGACCGGGAGGTTCATACCCACAAGGTCCGAAAGATACTGGTTGTATTTCGCGAGCGTTTTTGTGTAGGTGACAAACGCAACGTGCTCGCCTGACTCGAACTCCAGTTCCTGCTGCCGGATTGCACGACGGAGCGCTTCGACCAATACCATCGACTTGCCGGTACCGGCTCCGCCTTTTACCAGAAAGTCCTTCTTCAGGCTTATCGCCCCGACCGCGTCTTCCTGCTCGGGGGTGAGCTGGGAAATCGAGCGCTCGTAATCCATGCGCGTACGGGTGTAGATGGAGAAGCGCGCGAGATAGCGAAGGTATCTGCGAAGGTCATCGAACCCGGCAAGCTTCTGTTCGAGCCGGTTCCGCTCCTGAACAAGCGCTGCACGCTCATGGCGTAGCTCGTCGACCCGATCGTCCTTCTGTTCGGCACGCCGCCTCTCCCGCTCGAGATCCAGGTCAAAACGGCCGATCTGCAGGCGCAGATCGCGGAGCTCCTCCTGCGCCGCATCGTAGGCCGTCTTCTGCATGAGCAGCTCCCGGTTGCGAGTCTGGAGAAGCGCGAGCTCCGACTGAAGCCGGCTCAGGACCGCTCGCTGCGAGAGAACGGATGTGCGCTCGTTCCACACCGAGAGACTTTCGGCAAGGATCCGCACCTCCGGATTATCGCCCAGGCCCACGAGCACGCAGAAGGACACAAAAAGGTGCGTTGCGCAGGAGGCCTCCTCGGCATCGAGAAGCTCAAATGCGTGTCGCACCTGATTGGTGAAGAAGTGCTGATGGCCGAGGCGCGCAAGGCAGGAGAGACCCTGGATCACCGTATCGCCACGGTCTGCGAGAAGCTCTTCGCGAAGCCGCCAGGTAAGGTCACCGAACTTCGGCTCGTCCCCGTATTGCTTAACGCTTCGCAGGTACCATTCGACAAACGAATGCAGGGCGAGGACATAGAATCCCTCGTCCGACCCGATAAGCCGCGATAACCGAGCAAGCTTCTCGTTCATACAGTTCCAGTATCGACGAAATTGCCGCGGGGTGCCAGTGCGGGATCGGAAGCGGCTGGCAGCGACCCCGGAATCTCGTTGCGCAGCGTGAAACAATGGCCCGGGGTGTGGTACGCTGTGATACACTTGATCTACCAGGAAGGTGACTCATGGCAAACGATTCCTTCGCCTGCGTTCCAATCGGGGTAATCCACAGCGAGCACGCCGAAGCGCGCAAGACGCCGATCCAGCCCGTCTATGCGAAAGGCTGCAAGGGACGAATCGAACTATTCCCCGAGTATGCGGATGGACTGCGCGACCTCGAGGGGTTTTCGCACCTCTACCTCATCTACCAGTTTCACCGGGCGGAACCCGTAAAACTGATCGTCAAGCCGTTCCTGCAGGACGTGGAGCATGGCGTATTTGCGACGCGATCACCCCGCCGACCCAATGCCATAGGGCTCAGCGTAGTGCGGCTCGAACGTCGCGACGGGAACGTGCTCTATGTCGACGGGGTAGACATCCTCGATGGGACGCCGCTCCTGGACATCAAACCCTACACGGCGAAGTTCGATCGGTTCGATACCGAACGAAACGGATGGCAGGACGAAGTGGATGGCGAGACGGCACAACGAGAGGGCCGCCGGGAATACGAAGGAGGGGGCGACTATGAACGATGATATCCGGATTACCATAGTGATGAACGACCGGGCAGGGGAGGGCCTCGTTGCCGAGCACGGTTTCTCGCTCTGGATTGAAGTTGCCGGTCGCCACATTCTGTTCGACACCGGAGAAAGCAGTGCGTTTGCCTCAAACGCCGGGAGGCTCGGCATCGACCTGTCGATGACCGACATACTCGTCCTCAGCCATGGCCACTATGACCACACAGGCGGAGTGGCTCATCTTCTCGAGCTCACGGGGAACGCGCATATCTACTGCCATCCGGGGGTCATGTCGGCGCGGTATTCGATCAAAGACGGATCGGCGCGGCCGATCCAGATACCGGAAGAATCGGCCGCAGCCATGAAATCGGTTACGCCCGCGCAACTTCACTGGGTCGAGCAGCCGCTTACCCTTTTCGAAGAGGAAGCGCACGGCCTCGTGGTCGGACTCACCGGACCGATCCCTCGTGAAACAGCCTACGAGGACACCGGCGGACCCTTCTACCTCGATCCGGAGGGCACCCGCGCCGATCTCATCAACGACGACCTTGCGCTCTGGATCCGCAAGGGCAATGAAGTAATCGTCTGCGTGGGCTGTTCTCACGCCGGTATCGTGAACACGCTGACCTATGTTCAGCGCGTAACCGCAACGCAGAAACTATCTGGAGTTGTCGGCGGCTTTCATCTGGTGAACGCTTCGGCTGAGCGGCTGCAACGCACCGTCGCGGTGCTCTCGCAGTTCTCACCCGAGCGCATGGTTCCCTGCCATTGCACAGGCGATGCGGCTGCGGCGGCGCTTGCCGAAGCGATGGGAGACCGGGTGACCTACGGAAAGTCGGGAATGGTGCTCCGGTTCTGATCATTACCCCGTCTCAAGATTGATAACGAAGCCTGGCAGCGCGCTGCTTTCAACGGTTGGCCGTGCTGCCGCTCCGCTTGCGAGAAAGAGCGCCGGTTCTCCTGAGCGTCCCTATCCGGCAATCTGCCCGGCAAACCAGGTGGTGAACTCGGCTTTTCCAGTCTCAGTTGCAATCAACTGCTCGGGGAGCATAGTCGTCCATGGCGCGGCCCGAGTTGATTGCTTCAAAGAACTCGATGAGGTTATTCACGATTTCCTCAGGCATCTTCCGGCCGAGCATGTGCGAGCGAGCGGCCTCGTACCCGACGTTTGTCCACTCGAGCTCCTTCCTGCCCGATTTGTCCGCGATCATCCGGCTCACTTCGCGGAATGTGGCAAGCTCCGGGTGGCCTACGTGGCTGACCCGGTGATTCGGCATCGCCGCTGCGGTCAGGAGCTGCGCCGCCACCGTGCCGATGTCTGCCGTATCGGCAAGCAGCAGACGAACATCCGGATCCACCGGATATCCCCCAAAAAAGCCGTTTTCCTTGATGGTAGCGATATTGCCCAGAAAGTTCTGCCAGAAATACCCGGGGCGGATGATTGCCAGCTCGCCCTTGAAATCCTCGAGATTCCTTTCCGCCCGATAGAGCCCCTTGAGAACTCCGCTTCGCTCTGCCAGATGAGCTCCGAAGCTGCTGAGGTGAACTATCCTCTTCAGGCCCAACTCATTGGCGACCTCAACAAATGCGCGTGAGTACGCGTTTCTGAACTCGTACAGCGATCCGTTGTGCAATCCGGTTGGGAGCATGAAGTAGGCCGCGTCGACACCCACGATAGCGGAATGAAGCTGCGAGCGGTCGGTCCACTCGACCTGGCTCACCTCATGAACCGGTAGCTCTTTCGCCTTCGATGAGTCCCGCGTTATCGCGCGGATGCGAACATCCGTTATCCGGGAAAGACTCTTGCACACCTCTTTTCCGGTATTTCCTGTGGCGCCGAATACGCATACCAGCATCGCTTGTTACCCCCGCGCAGGCAGTATCTAATCCTGATATAAAAAGTACAGTAAAATGATTCCGATGTCAGATCCCGCCACGCAGGTTACTCTGGGCCCACGACAGAGTCGCGCTTACCCGTTCGTCGAGTTCGGAAACCGGGCAATGCCAACGATTTCGTGAGCGATGAGGACGCTCAGGATTGCCCCACTTTCAATTCCACTTGAAATGATCTCCTTAGCCGTTATATATTTCGAACTAACATCATTTGTCAGCAGAATATACATAGTTATGAGGAGTTTGCAGAATATATGAGTGGCCCCGACCAGATGGATGACGTAGACCGGCTAATCCTGGAGGTTCTCCAGAATGATGCATCCATTTCCAACGTAGAATTGTCGAAGAAGGCGGGCCTCTCGCCCTCGGCCTGTCTCGCCCGCACCCGGAAGATGAAGGAACGTGGGATAATCCGCGGTTTCGCGACGCTCATAGACGAAAAGGCGGTCGGTCTGGGCCTCCTTGCCTTCACCTTTGTGAACCTTTCCCCGCACAATCGGGCGGCGGGTGAAACCTTTGTCAAAGAGGTTCTGAAGAAACCCGAGGTACTCGAGTGCTACAACATCACCGGAGCATGGGACTATCTGTTGAAGATCGCAGCAGTGGACATCGCCAACTATCGCAACTTCCTGATGGATGAGCTTCTCGCTATTCCTGGAGTCCAGCGCGTGGAAACCGACATTGTCCTCCACACCGAAAAGCAGTCCTGGAGCCTGCCACTCGCGTGAGTCGAAAGATTGGTCCGGTGGCACTGAGCGGAATGATCGTCGGGCCGGTGCTCGGCTCGGGTATACTCATCTTTCCAACCCTCGTCTACGACATGGCGAACGATTGGGCGATCGTCGCCTGGGCGGCAATTTCGGGGGTCGGGCTTCTCGTCGCCATTCTCTTTGGCCAATTGAGCATTCACTTTGTCGGCGAGGCGGGGGCAAGCCGGGCCGTGGAGTCGGCCTTCGGCTCCGAGTATCGCTCTCTGGCGACGGTCTTCCTCATGTTCGGCGTCCTGGTCGGTGCCGATGCTGTGCTTCTCACCGCGGCTGAGTACCTTCATGCCGTGCTGCCACTGAGCTCGGTCCTCCTGGCGATAATTCTCCTCACTCTTTGCGCACTTCTGCTTTTCTTCGAGATCAAGGCGGTCGCCGGAGTCGCCCTCGTAATGTCTATCCTATCTTCGGGATTCCTCTTGTTCGGAGCGGCCGGCAGTCTCTCATTTCATTCGCTTCCCGTCGCCATCTCGACTCCCTTCGCAGCACAACCCTTTTTCTCGGCGCTCTTCTTGCTCTTCTGGACTGTCTTCGGTTGGGAGGTCATCGGCAACTACAGTGCTGATGTGAAGAGGCCTCAACGAGATATCCCCCGCGCAGTTCTCATCAGCTGTACCGTAATCGCAGTCGCAAGCCTGACCGTTGCCGCTGGCGTGCAGTGGTCGGGGTCCGGCGGTCGTGCGAACGGATCCCTGTCCGCTATGATTGCGGATTTTTACGGCACTGCGGGCACCGTAGTCCTGGCCGGACTCGCCGTCTTCCTGTGCGTCTCGACCTACTTGCTGTACCTGGGTGGCCTGGGCAGACAGATTGCTTCTCTTTCCGACGACGGAACCCTTCCTCGCTTCCTCGGAGTTCGAACGAAGGGAGGCGTCGCGACGTCCGCACTGAGTATCCTGATCCTTTTCAATGCCGTGTTGTTCGGACCTGTCTATCTCGGATGGCTCGACCTAGCCGGAATGGTCACAATTGCAAACGGCTTTCTGGTATCGAATGCCCTCCTCAGTGTGGCGGCGGCGGTTGTGGTGCTGGACCGCCTTTGGATTCGGATCGGCGGCGCAGTCGTGGTTCTGGCTTTTTTCGGGCTGCTCCTTGCAAACTCAACAGTCCCCGAGCTCGTCGTGATAGGCGCGCTGACCCTGTTCTTCGCCATCAGATCAACCGGCAGGAGCCGCCGGACGCGCGATCGCTGACACTTACACACCGCGTACGGCAGGGAGCGGAGATGTCAACGACGCGATCATTTCCAGTTCGATGTAGTATCTTTGAACTCGGGATGAAAAAATCAACACGACATGACGGTCGCATCGGTTTTTTGGGCGCAGCATCGATCGGAATAGGCGGGATGGTTGGAGGCGGCATTTTCGCGGTCCTCGGACTTGCGGTGCAACTCGCGCACGGCGGCACTCCCGTAGCCTTTCTGATCGCCGGAATCGTCGCGCTTCTGACTTCTTATTCTTACGTACGGCTGAGCCTGACTTATCCGAGCCAGGGCGGCACGGTTATTTTCGTGGACAAGGCGTTTGGCATCGACTTGTTTACCGGGACAATGAACAATCTCCTGTGGCTGAGTTACATCGTTATGCTTGCCCTCTATGCCCACGCATTCGGGAGCTATGCCGCCTCCTTCTTTCCACCAGGTTCAAGGGGCGCAGCCATGCACATTGCCGTCACTCTCGCGATTCTCATGCCCGCCGTGCTCAATTTCGTCGGAGCGAAGGCGGTAGGCAAGGCAGAAACATACATAGTCGCGGTGAAGATTGCGTTGTTGGTACTGTTCATTGCCGTTGGATTCTGGGGAATAGACTGGCAGCGGATGTCTTTCGCCAAATGGTCGCCACCGGTGGAGCTGTTCGCAGGCGGCATGATCATCTTCCTTGCCTATGAGGGTTTCGAGCTTATCGCAAACGCGGCCGGCGACATGGCCGATCGGAAAAAGACATTGCCTCGGTCGCTGTACGCTTCGGTGCTTTTCGTGATAGTGCTCTATGTTCTCGTTGCTGTTGTGGCTGTCGGCAACCTGCCGGTTTCGCAAATCGTGGAGGCCAAGGACTATGCGCTTGCCGCAGCTGCGCGTCCATTCCTCGGACAGACCGGTTTTGTGCTCATCGCCATTGCCGCCCTCCTTTCGACGTTCTCGGCAATCAATGCGACCCTCTACGGGTCGGCGAGATTGAGCTACACAATTGCCCAACAGGGCGAGCTTCCACCGTTTCTCGAAGACAAGGTATGGAACAAGCCGATCGAAGGCCTTATCATTACGACGGTCCTTGCGCTGGCGCTTGCCAACTTCGCCGATCTGACGAGCATATCCATGATGGGCAGCGCGGGATTTCTGGTCATTTTCGCTGTCGTCAATCTGGCAAATGTCAAGCTGGCCGGAAAAACCGATTCGAAAGCATGGCTCTCCGTTTCGGCTGCCGTCGCGTGCATGATCGCTCTCGGCGCATTGCTCATTCAAACCGCGGTCAAACAGCCCTGGCACATTCTCGTCCTCGTCGGCCTGATCGTCGGTGCCGGGCTGATTGAGGGGGCGTGGATGCAGTTCAGACGACGGCCGTTCAAAAGACCTCCGTCGCCGGACCATCGGAACGATAGCTGATTTTTGCAACGACGCCGGCCACACAGTCCGGAAGATCCGTCCCGTTTTGCCATAAATCTATTCGGTCCCGCTTGATTTCTCGGCAGCCACTCCTTACATTGGTAAGTGATTGATTACTTGGTGCATGCCGCATGGAACGAAAATCGACGAATATCAGACAGGCAGAGATAAAGAAGGCTCTTCTCGAGATAATTGACCGAGAGGGCATGCACAATCTGTCGACACGCAAGCTCGCGGAAAGAGTGGGGGTGACCGAAGGGGCGCTGTTCAAGCACTTCAAGTCGAAGCGGGACATGATCCTCGCGATTGTCGACGAGGTGGAGAGCGGGCTGATGCGGTCTCTCGAGCAGGTGGCTGCCGCCGAGGGCGGTGCGGACGATCTGCTTTTCCAATTTCTCTGCACACACATACGGTATCTCGTTGCGAACAAGGGCATTACGATACTGCTTTTTTCGGAGGCGGCGAACGTGAACGACTCCGAGCTGAAGTCGCGCCTGCTGGCAATTCTGAACGGCCAGAAACGGCTGGTCAGGACGATCATCGGACGCGGCATCGAGGACGGAATTTGGAACTCCTCGCTCAACGTGGATAGTGTGGCTACCATCTACATGGGAATTCCAATCTCGTTGAACATAGAGCTGGTGCTCAATCCTGATGGCGTCAGTACCGAAAACTTCTGTCGGAGAATGATCTCCGTTCTGGTGGACGGGCTGAAGAGGAACCCCTGACCACTTTTTTTGGGTTATAAGGTGAGTATGTGCTCACTTACCAAAGCGACTATAGGAGGAGGATGATGACGATGTCTGGACTGCCGGACAGGCCAATTGAGATTCTCGGAGAAGAGCGTGCGACCCGCACGGCTGGATATGGTCTTCGCGTCCGTGCAAGCGCAGGAGCGCTGATCGGAGAAGGGGCGGGACGCACCGCGGAAGATGGATCTATTCGTCTGCCGCAGATCCGGAGGCAATCATGTTGTATCCGGTAATGGCGGTTCTGTTTGTTGCCGTATCGTTCCTGTTTTCAATGCTCGGGCTCGGCGGAGCGCTTGTCTACCTACCGGTCCTGAAGTGGGCCGGTTTTCCGGTGAAGGAAGTCGCGATTCCCCTCTCGCTCCTGCTGAACGGCCTCACAACGCTCATTGCCCTCGGCCCCTATTTCCGGAACAAACTTGTGGACTGGAAGGGCGGGCTCGGTATGACCGTGGGTGCGTTTGTCTTTGCTCCCGTCGGAGCGCTCGTTTCGAACCGCGTTCCCGAAAAACTTCTCCTTGTTCTTTTTTCCGCCGCGGTCGTCGCCTCCGCTCTGAGGATGCTCGTCACTTCCGGGAAACCGGAGCCGAAGGAGATGATGTCGCTGAAGCGCCGACTCATCATCGGCGCCATCGTCGGCAGCTTCGCGGGATTCGCTGCCGGACTCCTCGGCATCGGCGGAGGTTTCATCATGTCTCCTCTGCTCATGTGGATGGGGTACGAGACGAAACAGGCGGTTGCGACATCCGCCTTCGCGGTGACATTCTCTTCGTTTTCCGGTTTCGCCGGGCACGCGGCACAGGGACATTTTACGGCGGGGCTCACCATTCTGCTGGCTGTGGCGGTACTTGTCGGCGCATTCACGGGGAGTCGATTCATGGTCCGAAAGGCGAAGTCTCCCGTGGTGAAACGGATTTTTGCCATCGTCCTGCTGGTGATTGCCGGGAAACTTCTGCTGAATGTGCTGTAGCGAACGGGGAGAGTTCGCAGATTCTTAGTTTGACATGTCGGCCGGTTTCGGCACGGCTATTCAATATCAACAATGTTTTACTCGGAGGAGGACTGAGATGATCAATCCAAAAGAATGGCTGGAGTTCGGCCAGAAGTTTCACGGACACAAATGCCCGGCGATGCCGCTGGGACTCAGGGTAGGGGCTGCGGCGATGAATGCGCTCGGAGTCGAACGGGCGACCGACGGGCACATCCTTGCTATACTCGATCTCGGCGAGAATCACTGCGCGACCTGCTTCGCCGACGGAATCCAGGTAATTACCGGTTGTACGTTCGGCAAGGGGAACATCAAGCGGACACACAAGGGCAAGTGGGCAGTCACGCTGGTGGACAAGAAGAACGGAACCGCGGTCCGCGTAACCCCGAAAGCGGAAGCAATGGCCGCTAACAAGAAGAGCGCCTTCTTTGCCGACTACCGGGAAAAGGGCATCCCGGCAAGTGCGGTCCCGCCGGAAATCTCGGAGCCGCTCGTCGAGAGCGTGATGGCGCAGCCAGATGAGGCAATCCTCATCGTGTCGGATGTTTTTGCTTACGAGCACCGGGATGCGCCGCACAGCTTCGACAGTTTTGTCTGCGATGAATGCGGCGAGATGGTCGTTATGCAATACGGTCGCGTGAAGGGTGAGAAAAAGATCTGCATGGACTGCGCCTCATAACCTACGGATGAAGATACGGGGCGGGCGCCGCGGACCGGTCGGTTTCGGAAGGGCTAAGGACACACGCGCCCAACGGTATGATCGAGAAAAATCGATCAGTTGAGGGGCGCGGATCCGAATCCGGGGGCGACCGGCCGCCGGCGGATCTTGACCAGATGTCGCAGGATGCGCATTGTCTGGTGCGGATTTCTCGGGTTAATCTGGCGATCTCACGATTGATACACCCCCGGTCATACATCGAGAGTATCCCGTTCTCGCCGATCCGGTCCTCGGGATTCTCGAAATACCGTTTGTCTGGGTCTCCTCTCAGAGGGCCGAATCCGAAGGGTGCGTCCGTGCGACGCCCATCCGAGAAGCAGGAGGTAGTGCACGCTGCACGCTGCACGTCCTACAACTTGCTCGTGATAACCATCTCCTGCCTGATATCGGCAACCGTTGGACAGCCCATCATCATCAGGCATGTGGCAAACTCGTCCCGGAGCATCGTAATTGTTCTGACGACACCCGCCTCGCCATATGCCGCGAGGCCGTGCAGCACCGGTCTGCCGATTCCCACCGCGTCGGCGCCGAGCGCGAGACACTTGAAGATGTCGGTCCCACGCCGGATGCCGCCGTCGACGAAAATGGTCATCCTGCCGTCAAGGCCGGCATCCCGAAGCGCCGCGGTAACCTCAACGAGAACCTCGACGCCGCTGCGCGCGTAATCGAGCTGCCTGCCCCCGTGATTCGACAGAACTATCGCGTGCGCGCCGCGCTGAGCTGCAAGCACCGCATCCTGGCCCGACTGTATGCCTTTCAGGCAGACCGGCAGTTTCGTGGCGCCGGCGATCCATTCGATGTCCGACCACGAGAGGGATGGATCGATGAAAGATGACAGCGCATTGGCCGTTCCCTTCGACGTATCGACTCCGGTATCACCCTTCTGCACCGAACTCGTCTGCGGCGCCTTGAACCGCATGTCGCGCTCGCGCCGACCGAGTTGCGGTGCATCGACGGTTACGAAAATGGCTTCGCATCCACCCGCCTCGGCCCGTTGCAGCAGGTCCTTCGCCACCGCGCGGTCCCGGTTCACGTACAGTTGAAACCATTGGGTCTGCCCGGGTGCCCGCGCCTGTGTCATCTCTTCGAGCGAGCATGAGGAGAGGGTCGGGCACATGTAGGGGACGTTCGCTTTCGCGCATGCGCGGGTAATTGCAACCTCGCCATCAGGATCGGCGAGTTTCGCGAGCGCCGTGGCGGTAACGTAGAGCGGAAATGCACTTGGAGCGCCAAGAAGCTCCGAGGTCGTGTTGACCGCAGACACGTCCACCAGTACGCGCGGCCTGAGCCAGATGCGGCCAAACGCCGCCTCGTTTTCCCGAAGGGTCACCTCGTCATCTGCAGCCGAAGCGTAATACGCCCAGCCGGCCGGGTCCATAACCGATTCCGCCGCCTTTTCCATATCGTGTGTGTTGAGTATGCCGGAGATCGGCGGCAGCCTGGCACGCCGGTCGGCGAGTCCTGCACGTCCGGCTACTGTACCGTCGGATACGAAAGAAGCCATCGCCGCCTTGTCGCGCTGCCAGGCCGCGTCTTCCGAATCCATAACTCCGAGGAGATTCGATTTTACAATGGCCAGAATATCCGGGTTGTGCTGGGTCGAAAACGCCACAGTAGCATCATGTCCGAGAAACGGCCTGAGTATCTCAAGCCCTCCGGGGTGCTTGAACGTGCTGATGTCGTAGACACTATCATGAACAATGATCCACGCATCTCCCGGTCGGTCATGCCGGGCGACGTCTTCGAATCGAATTGTTTCGGACATCGGTTTCCTCCAGGTACGCGCGGTGTGGTGATGCAATATCAATATCGACGTCTTCAATCCGCCCGGTCAAGCGTCCGAGGACGCTTGACCCCTGCAGTTCATCGATCGCTGCGCCGGGACCTGGACAGCCGCTCCACCGCCGTAGCGAGTGCCTCCGGACCGCC
>CAZKMA010000084.1:0-14452 GCA_964553615.1 uncultured Spirochaetales bacterium
AGAGGCCCGCAATCAGTTGAGGGTCCGTAGCTGATCCGGCGAGGTAAGGATCATTTCTGCGCGGCCGCGGTACCGGTCAATGCGTCCCGTCACCTGAACCGTCTTGCCCTCCAGGTCACCGAGATTCCCAAATCGCGAACGATTGCGAGGGAAAATGACTGCAGTAAACGTCTCGGATGGATACGGAGCTCCAAAGTCGAGAAACGTGGGGCCCGCCATTGAGCTTGTGGCGGCGTGCACATCCGCCACTATGCCGGTGACCGTGGCATGCGTGCCGATGTGGTGGATCGCCTCGGCGTCGGTGAAATGTGCGGCGGGAGCCGACTGGACTGTCCTGTACGACCGATCCAATGTTCCCGTAATTCGAAAAACTGCAAAGGGAACTACGAGGAGAAGGGCAATTGCCGCATAGAGGCGCTTCCCGCGCAGACGAACTCTCATTGCCAATTGTATCACGCCGCCGCGGTAGCTATGCCGGCCGCGGGAGTTCCACCCGCTTCGCCCGCTGTCCGACCATTGCGACCCACACTGTCGCGCATACGCCGATTGTTCCCGACACGACCATGCAGACGCTCGCGCTCGCTGCGTCCACGAGCGCTCCTGCGTAGAGACTTCCGACAGGCGTCACGCCGCCGAAGACGAGCGAGTAGATGCTCATGACCCTCCCGCGCATTGAGTCTACAGAATTGGACTGGAGGTAGGCGTTGCACGTCGAGGCGAATGTCACGGAAAAAAAGCCGATCAGCGCCAGCAGGATCGAAGTGATGACGAAGCTGCGTTGAAACCCGGCAAGCAGAAAGAAGCCTGACATGCCGAGTCCTCCAATAATGAGCCGGATGGCCTTCGGGCCTCCGGCACTTCGCAGGGTAAGGACAAGTCCGCCGGCGAACGAACCAATTCCCATTGCGGTCATGAGCAGACCGAAGGAGGTGGCGTTACCCGAGAGCTCCAGTTTCACGAATGTCGGAATGACAATATTGAAGTTCATGACGAAGGTGCTCAGAACCGCCATGAGCATGAGTGGCAGCAGAAGGTGGACATCTTTCCGGATGTAGTCGAGCCCCTGACCGATGCTTGTGAGAACACCGGAGAACGGATTTCGGCCAACAGCACTGACGTTCCTCGGTGCCCGATAGTCGGGAGCGTCGATAAAAAAGAGCGATACGATCACGGTGAGAAAGGAGATGCCGTTGAGGAGAAAACATGGTGCGATCCCGACGAGCCCGATCATCAGTCCTGCGACCGCCGGCCCGAGAATTCGTGCCATGTTGAACACGGTTGAGTTCAGCGATATGGCGTTCATCAAATCTGCACGTCCTGCAATCTCTATGATGAACGACTGCCGTGTCGGCACGTCCAGCGTATTTACCATTCCAAGGAGTAGCGCGAGAATCAGGATATGCCAGTACTGGACCACGTGGAGAAAGGTGAGCGCCGACAGAACAAAGGCGAGCAGCATCAGGGTGGTCTGCGTAAAGATGAGCACCTTGCGCTTGGGAAAGCGGTCAACGAAGGGCCCGGCGAATACCGAAAACAGCATGACCGGCAGGAACTGAATAGTGCTGACCAGACCGAGCTTGAACGGAGAGCCGGTGATCTGAAGCACGAGCCAGGCCTGGCCAACGTTCTGCATCCAGGTCCCGATGAGGGAAAATCCCTGCCCGCTCCAGAAAATAAGGAAATTCCGGTGTGTCAGCGAAGGGAAGAAACGATGGATGATGGAACCTGACTGTTGAGACGCCATGGTGTGTTGCCGATTGTCGATATTCTACAGCCGCGGTCGCTTCGCATCAAGCAGTCGAACTGCCACCGGGAAGTCATCGCCTGCTTTGCACGCAAAGGCGGAAAAAGACCGGCCCCTGGAGGCGGCCGGTCATGAGACTTCAGGGTGCGTGCATCGCGGCTAGTTCACGATGGTGATTCGCTTTTCGGGTATGTTCCTGAGCGTCTTGCCCTGGATGTACTCCATGAAGACTTCCGCATCGTTGAAGCCGGTGTCGTACTGGCCGCCAATGGATTTGAGGGTGTCGTATTTATCACCGCCGGCTGCCATATAGTTGTTGACGACTACTTTGTAGGTCGCATTCGGGTTGATCGGGCCGTACGATCCGTCTTTTGCAGCTACCTGTACGTTCGAAATACGGTCTCCCTTGTTTGCGGATGGGTTCACGGTAAACTTTATCCCGGAGACGTAGATGTAGGGATTGTCCGGATCGGACCCGTACCGCTCGATCTGAAAGGCCACCCCGTCCTCCAGTGTGCTGACAACCTCCGAGCCCTTCAGGGATACGGTGACCAGGGTGTTCGCAAACGGAAGCAGCTCGTAGACCGTCGCGACGCTGATCGGGCCCTGGTTGATGTTGATACGGACCCCGCCGGGGTTGTTGAGCGCAATGTCCGAGCCGGTTTTCCAGGCCATGCCGTCGGCGATGATGGGGCCGGTCCCCTTGTTCAGCCCGCGAATCAGGTCTTCGTCGGTGCTTGCAACCATCTGCTTCTTCAGCTGGGTGACACCCTGCGAGTAGGTGGCCAGTTTCGCTTCCGCCGCAGGGTCCGGATCGACCAGGATAACTCCGCGGTCGGCTGCGAGTTTTGCGATCATCTCGCCGTAGACCTGCTTGTACAGGTCGTACTGATCGTTATTGACGTTCGGATTATCTTTCAGCGCGATAGAGTAGCTCTTTCCGTCGTATTCGCTTATTGCGAGTTTGTTGTTGCTTTCTGTGGTGAACTGAACCCGCTTTAGCTGATTGTCTTTGTCGGGGAGGTCGTAAACTCGAAAGAAACTCTTTCCAACGACCGCCTTCGGTGTGCCCTGATACGAGACGACATTCCCCTTCGCATCGAAGGTCACGCTGAGATCGCCGAGCACCTTGGCCCATTCCCAGGACTGGACTACGAGAACACTGTTTTTGTCCAGGTCCTTCACGACCGTCGGGTAGCTTCCCGAAGACGCCAGTCCGATGCTGGAAAAACTGCCGAGGAGCGTATGGGAGTGGCCCCCAACGATCACATCCACGCCGTGCAACTCTGCGGCCAGCTTCATGTCCTCCGAGTACCCGAGATGGGACAGCAGCACAATTTTATTTATACCCTGCGATTCGAGTTCTCGAACGGACTTTTCGACGCTCCCGACCGGATCGAGGAATACGATGTTCTTGCCGGGACTCGAAATGTAGGGAGTTTCCGGCGTGTCCAGACCGATGACGCCGATTTTCTCTCCACCGCTTTCGAGCACGATGTAGGGATGCACCTTGCTCTTGTCCGGAATCATCGGCTCATTCGAGATATCCACGTCCGCGCAGACGACCGGGAAGTTTGCCAGCGAGAGAAGGCTGCTCTGCAGAATGGACGGCCCCTTATCGAACTCGTGGTTTCCAAGCGTCACAGCGTCCGGTCGCATCATGTTCCAGAAATCGGTGTCGGCCCTGCCTTCGAACTTGGTGAAGTAGAGGGTACCCTGGAACATGTCGCCTGCATGAAAGAACAGGGCATTCGGCTGCGCGGACCGAAGTTCCTTCAGCGCGCTCACGAGATCCGGAAAACCGCCGAGCTCTGCGTACACGGCCTTGCCGGTGAGCTTCGAGTCGATATCCATCACGAGCTTGACCAGCGTCGGCTCGATCTTGGAATGGGTGTCGTTCACGTGCAGAATTGAGAGCGTGAACGGGGCGCTCGACGGTGCCTGCTGCTGATTGCTTTCGCTCAGTGCCTGTTTCGGAGCCGTGACTGCCTGTGTTCCAGTCGTACACGAGGTGATGAACGCAGTTATTGTGAGGGCAATGACCGTCACAATCAGCCCGCGTCTGAGTCTCTTTCCTTTCATTTTTTTTCCTCCGTCCGGTGGTATCGGGATGTGCCGCAAGATCCGCTTATCTCGTAGCACATACGGGTTATTTAAAGGTTACCACCGCAGAACCATTCCGTAAAGAACGTGTTCACCGGTCAGGTCCTCGGCAAACCGCTGCGTAGACGGCCCCGTCAAGGTGCCGTGTCGCCGAGTGACGAATGGCGGTGCATTCGATTGTGGAATACCTCGATGCGTTCCCGGGTCACGGCCACCGACAGCCCCTTCCCCCTGGACTCACCCCCCGATCAGTTCGTTCCCGATCTTCCGAGCGCGCGTCGGGGTGTCGAGCATGACGCCGAGTGCAAGGCCGGTTTCGACCAGGAGGTTCCACCCTGCAACGAGTTGAACGTACGGACTCCACTCTCCCGTGCTCGGGACGCGGATTGTAGGGAAACTTGTCTGGCGATCGGATATGGCAACAACGGTGAGCCCAACGCCATCGACGAGTACCTCCTTGAACTTTGCCTCTTCGCTCTCGAACGGATCGATGAGCACGATAACATCATCTTCCCGCATGACCTCCTCGATTCCATGGACGGCGTAGGTTCCCTCGAGAAAGTCCGAACGCTTTCGGGTAATCTCGTTCGTTTTCAGCGTGAGTTCTTCGGCGACTCCGTTGTTTCTGCCTGCGAAGTAGATGGTAGGCGCGTGAGTGAGCTTTACGAGGATGTCGCTTTCCACGGGCATCAACAATGTCTCTTCGATCGCTGCGGACAGGTCGCTCAGCTGCGGCTGCGGCGTGCCGTTCATACTGCGAAACAGAATATCGTAGAAGAGTGCCTGTTCTACCACGGATTTCGTGGCTGCAGTTGCTTTTTCCGGACCGCATGTCAACAGGTAGCTGTGATCGGATTCGGTCATAATTGGCGTTCCATCGTGTGCAGCAACGGCGTAGATGGATTGATGCCCCGCGCCGCGCAGCTTCCGGATGAGCCGGACTCCCTCCTTCGTTCGCCCGGAGTTCGATGCAACAAAGACGGTTGCGTCGGCCAGGCTATAGTCGAGTGCCTGCGTTGCCCCTTCGGTGAAGATGTCCTGCGCAAAGCGGTGCATTCTGGATGTGGCAATGATGTTCTTCGCGGGGAAGATCCTGGAAGAACCCTCGCCGGTCAGGAGTACGGTCTTTCCGGTAACCGTGTTCGCGGATTCGAGAATACGAGAAACATCGAGCTCAGAGACGATAGCAGGAGTTTCGAGCATCTCATGGACCAGATCGAATCGCAGATAGTGATCATTCCTCTTCATATATACCTCCGGATTCACTGCTGTGGCAGACGGCCTACCCAGCTGACAAGATTCCTCATGAAGGTCGCGTACCAGATTCCCACTTCAACAGGACTCCCGCCGGGAGAAATCCGCGAGTCTCCCCAGTCGACGAATCCACCCGCCCAGTGAGGCGCGGGATCGCCGGCAAACGCCGCAGTTCTTCCCTGGCCAAAGTCGCCGACGACGAGGAGGGGAGTGCATTCCCGCTCGACAAATCGGTGCCCCGCGTCGTCGATCTCGGTTTCAAAGCGCCGCACAGAAAGCACCGTTTCAGCGCCCTGTCTTTTGCAGATGCGGTTATAACCGGCAATTGCCGGCGGCTTGTCGAATGGGAGCCCGTCGAGCACCGGGTGATTCTTTTCCCGGAACATGACGCAGACATCGCTCGTATTCACCCTGTCCTCCGTTTGGTCCACGACCACCGGGAGGATGTTCCCAATAGGAGAACCGGCGTACCCGCCGCCTGCGAATGAGTCCCATCCGCCGAACATGAGCAGGCCCGCGCCCCGTCCGACCGCATTGACAATACGCTCCCGTGCAGAGGGAGCAAAGTCGCGATCGGCATAGTCACTTATGATGTAGGCCCCGTAGTCGGCGCCGCCCTCATAGCGCTGGCCGGATTCGACGTGGTCGAACGGGATGCGGAAGTGGGTCATAGCGGCCGAAAGGTAGGCCGCAGCTCCGTCGAGGCCGTCGTCCCCTAGGTAAAGGACACGACTCCTGTTTGCGTTGCCATCCGCACGCTCACGACTGCCGTTCATGACGGTTTATCCCACCCAGATTGGGGATGTCCACGCCCATTGACCGTTTTGCTGGGCCACTCTGACGTAGTACCAGTCGCCCTGCTGCGCATCCTCGTCGTCCCGATATTCGAGATTCGCGACGTACTCCGGTTCGGTGCTGATCCGATGCACGCGAACTGCCGCGGTCAGGAAGCCGCCGAGATGAAACGAATCGGACCCCTCGAGCAGTTGGGCAAGTTGGAACTCCCGTTCCGTTCCGTTTGCTGCAATCTTCAGGCTCGTTTGACTTGTTCCTTCCAGCTCAATGGAGATCGATTGTGTCGCGTCCGTGGACGGGGTCGGATTGCCAAAGGTCCGGGTTCGAAAATTGACCGCGTTGTCTCCGCGTTGTTCCCATGCGGAGAACCGGGTGGCGCCGTCCGCGTTCGGGCTGAGAGCCTTCGGATCTACAATGTCGACGCCGCGAAAACGTGGCTCCACGTTCACGATGCTCCCGTTCGAGAAGCGGAGCTCGACATCCCAGTCCTGCTGGACGCCGCTCTCTCCCCATCCAACCTGAACCAGGAGCTTGCCATGGATCCTGTCGGGAACCTCGTTCGGCTTCCTTCGGTAGAGCGTTCCGGCGCCCGCATCCCAGCGGTGGAGCACCGTTCCGTTTTTCACCAGCTCCACGTGATCGAGGGCATATCCGCCATCGACAGCAATCCGGATTTCCCGCTTCTCGGTCATTGGAAGTTCCGAACCCATCGGGCTTCCGTTCAGCTCAAAGGCAACCGCAATCCTGTCGCCGGTTACCGCGTATGTTCGTCGCTCCCGGATAGCTTCCCAGATCGACTCGCGCGAGAGATCGGTTGCCCACACAGCCGCGCGTCCGTGACCGTAGCTTCCCGGATGTGCATTGTGGTGATCTGTGGATCCGATGACCCCAAACCGGGCGCGCTGCGACAGTCCGCCCACCATGGTATTGACCATCACCCGGGGTCCCATGGTGTGGAGGTACGGGAAGGGTGCAAACTCACTCTCCGCGCACCCGTGCATGGATACGATCTCTATGACGGGACTGGAGCGTCCGTCGAACGTTTTCCAGTTGATGCCGCGATAACCGGGTTCGTAGCCGATGTGATGCGGGATGAACATGAGGTCCGCGGACTCCAGACCGAGTGAGCGTGCCTTCTCACGCAACTCGTCGAGCGTTCGTGCGGTGAAAAGCTTTGCTTCATCCGTTCGGAAGTACACGACGTGGTCGCCGTCCGCCATGGAATGCCATTCGAAACTCGGGAAGGTGACAAACCGTCCCGGTGAGTTTTCAGCGTTGATACGCTCGAGATAGCCGTCCCACAGGCGCTCGAATTTTCTGAATCCAGCTTCGTGATACTCGACCACCGAAGCGAGCCTCCCGTCACCGTCGGGCATGTCCGGCCAGTATGCATGGCCGGTGACGCTCACAAAATCGAGCTGTAGTTGTGCATTGGCGAATGCATCATCGAGCGGGCCATAGCCGTAGCTGATGTCACAGTGGTTGTGGATGTCACCGAAGAAGAGCTTGTAGCGATTCCACTCGTTTTTCTTATTCATGTTCCGTCTCCACGGCGTCCAAAGCAACGGGTACACCTTCCGATCTGAGCGAACGCTGTGTTGCCTCTACCATCATGAGCGCGTTGAACCCGTCTTCGGTCGTGACCGGCGGCGAGGCTCCGTCGCAGTACTGTTCGATTGTCCGTATCAGCTCGATGTCGGCTCCGAAGTGTGAGCTGCCGAAGTGTTTTCCCCGTGCATCTATGGTCTTTTCCTCGAGTCCGTAGTCCGAGACTATGTCGATTGCTCCCGTGTTCCGTGTAAGCCGCAGCCGCCCGCTCGAACCGATGAGCTCAATGCTCTCCTCGTCGTCTGCGTTTGGTCCGAAAATCGTCCAGAAAATCGAAGCCTTCACGCCGTTCGCGTAAGAAATACTCACCACCGCGTGATCGAGCAGATTCTCGTCCGCATGAAACACGCAATTGTCCAGCGATTGTGTGTCCTCCCGGGCATCGGTCCATGATGCCTGACTGAATACGCCTTTCTTCTGTTTGCGGTACTCGGCGTCCAGGCGATAGACCTGACCAAGTTCATGGACGGTGTTGTTCGTTACCGCGCGGAACGGGCAGATACGATCACAATCCCGGCAACGCAGCGGAGCAGTCTCGTCCGGCGCAAAAACCGACGATCGTCCACCCATTGCGGAGAGCACGGTCGGCGTGCTTCCTGCGAACCAGTTCAAAACGTCGTAGTAGTGTGCGACCTTGTCGTTCAGCCCGCCGCCTGAGAGGTTGCTTTCCCGGTGCCATCGCTGGAGATAGCGAGCGTAGGGGATAATGGAACGTAGAAGGATCATCTGGAGATCCCCGATTGCACCGCTGCGCACGTACTCGTACGCCTCCCGCCAGGAATGCTCGTAGCGACGGGTGAAACCCATGATGACGCTGCGTCCGCATGAGCGTTCCGCTTCGAGGATTGCCGCACCATCCTCTTCGGTTGTCGCCATCGGCTTGTCCAGGTAGACCGGTTTGCCCGCCTTCAGGGCTGCGACAGTCGGTCCACGATGGAAGGATGTGAACGTGGTGACGAATACACACTCCACTGATTCGTCGCCGATGAGTTGCTCGTACGCAGAGAACGTTCGAATGGAACTCTGGACCCCTGCCTCCGCGTACATCGCCTCGATGACGGCCTTGCCCTCGGCCAGACGCCTCTCGTCGACATCGCACAGCGCCACGATTCTCAGCCTTGTTTCCCGCACCATTTCAGCCAGGCGGGCTCCGAGCACATGAACGCCCCGTTCTCCAGCACCGATGATTCCCACTCCGATCGACTTCATTGATACCTCACATTCTGCAAAGCAACTGCGGTGCCCGGGAACCATCTGTTCCCCCAGGACTCTTGCAAACGTTTGTACACCCACCGTTATAGCACTGTTTTCGGGCAGTGCGCAAGCGAAATTCGCCCGTCACATCGTGGTGATTGCCAGTTCGTGCAGTCATTTCCACGGCAATGGCGCTATTTTCGCCAGTTCTGACTTTTTTGTTGACAGAAGCCGCAGTGCCGGTTACCATTCCAAATACAAACGTATGCAGAAGCAATTTACGATACGGGATATAGCACGCATAGCAAACGTCGACGCCTCTACGGTGTCCCGTAGCCTGAACGACAGCCCGCTGGTCGCAGCCGATACGAAGGCCCGGATCCGGAAGATCGCCGAGGAAGGTAATTTCGCGTTCAACGCGATAGCCAGAAGCCTCGTCACCCATCGTACCGGAATCATCGGGCTGTTGGTACCGGATTCGTTCGGCGAGTACCAGTACTCCCTCCATCTGACGCTGCTCATCAACGAGATTCGCAGTCGGCTCGAGGTGAGCGATCTCGATCTCATAACGAAGTTCCGCAGTGATGCCAAAGGAGGGAACAACATCCGCCACCTCGTCGAGAGCAAGCGGATCGATGCCCTCATCATCGTAAACCCCGATATCACGCCGGAAGAGCTGACGTTCCTGCACGAGCGCCACGTTCCTGCCATATTCGTTCACGCCATTCCGAACCGCATAACGCTCGAACAGGAGGAGTACATCTTCGCCGATCACGAGGCTGGCGGTGCCATCGGAGCGAACCATCTTTTGCGTCTTGGCCACCGGAGGATCGCCTGTTTCACGGTCGACAGTCCGGAAGCTTCCTTCGGGGAACGGACTCGGGGGTACGAGAATGCATTCACCGAGTATGGGTTGGAGGCGGACAATTCACTTGTCATCGTGGGCGACGGCACCTTCGAGTTCGGGTTCAACTATGTGCGTGCGAACGAGGAGCGGTTCGGAAAGGATATCACGGCGATCTTCTCGCAGACCGACATTGCTGCACTGGGTGCGATTCAGGCGCTGAAGGACTGCGGGTTGTCGGTCCCGAATGATGTGGCGATCGTCGCATACGACGATATCGATTTCGGTAAGCACTTCCGCCCGCGATTGACCACCGTTCATCAGCCGAGGTCGCGGCTGGCCGTAGCGGCCTGCAATCGTCTCCTGGAGATCCTGAACGGTCCACGGGATGGGGAAGACAGCGGGCCGCGGCTGCAGCGGCGCGTTATGCCACACCTCGTTGTGAGAGAATCCTGTGGAGGTGGTTGAAATGGGCACGAGATATCGCGACTCATGCAGTATGCAAACGTTTGTAGATCACATCAGGGCACAAACTCCCGGTGGGGAGTCGATATTACGGTTTAAAAGGAGAGAATCATGAAAAGGCTCACAGCTCTTATTGTTGCCTGCCTGCTTGCGGTGTCGACACTCGCTTTTGCGAACGGTTCGTCAGAGCAACAGGGCGCCGCCAGCAGCTCGGCAAAGGCCGCGCCGGTCAAGCTTCACATCTTCCACTTCAAGCAGAACCTTGCTGATCCGTGGAATGCGATGACGGAGGAGTACACCAGGCAGTTTCCCAACGTAAAGATCGAAAACGAGATCATCGGGGGGGGTGCTCAGTGGCAGACTATCCTGACCGCGAAGTTTGCAGCGAATGAAGGGCCGGATATCTTCATCGTCGAAGGTCCTTCTCAGGTCAAGCTCTGGGGTGATCACATCGCGGACCTCTCCGGTCAGCCATGGATCAAGCGCGTTCTTCCGTTTGCACTCAAGCCGATGGAAATGAACGGTAAGGTTCTCGGAATGCCCGTCAACATGGAAGGCTACGGATTCATCTATAACAAAAAGATCTTCAAGGATGTTGGCATCACGACTCTGCCCGGGACCTTCAGCGCGCTGAAGGCGGACGCCCAGAAGATCAAGCAAGCCGGCTATACCCCCTTCGGTAGCGGATTTGCCACCTGGTGGGTCATCGGATATCATGGCGTAAATATCCCGTTTGCACAGCAACCGGACCCGGAGAAGTTCATCCAGGGATTGAACGACGGAACTGCGACCTTTGCCGCGAACCCGCTATTCAAGGATTGGAAGAACATGGTCGATCTGATCACCCAGTACGGCGAACCGAATCCACTTACGACCGACCATCGAAAACAGGTGCAGCTGTTCGCAAACAACAAGGTCGCCATGATTCAGCAGGGTGACTGGAAAGAGATCGATATCTATAGTGCCGATCCGAACGCACAGATTGGACTTCTCCCCATTCCGCTCAATGACAGTCCGAAGATGGACCGGATTCCGGTAGGTGTTCCGTTCTACTTCGTCGTGGACAAGACCTCATCTGCCGAGAAACAGGCTGCAGCGAAGACATTCCTGAACTGGATGGTATCCTCTCCGACCGGGCAGAGCTACATAACCGACAAGTTCAAGATGATTCCGGTCTATAAGGACATGCAACCGAAAGGGCTTGGCGGTGTCAGCAGTGACATCCTGGCATTCGCGGCAAAAGACAAGGTGATTCCCTGGACCTTCGGTCAGTTCCCTGATGGCTGGGCCAATGACGTATTCAATGACGTGCAGAGCTATGTCGCCAGGAAGATGAGCTGGGATCAGGTACTGCAGCAGATGCAGCAGTCCTGGACGCAGCACAAGAAGTAAGCGCATCGGGATCGGAATGGTTCGCCGGTACGGCGGGCCATTCCGCAGTCTCTGACTCCCAACCCTATGGAACGGTGATCATGAAAGGACGTGAGAAACGAAGGGCCATGCTTCTCGATGTGGCGCTTATCGGCCCGGCAACGCTGTTTTTCGTGGCGATCGTACTTGTTTCCTTTGTGTTCGGATTCTACTATTCGTTCACTCAGTGGAACGGTGCCGCATCCCACGCAGTCTGGATCGGGTTCAAGAACTTCATCCGGATATTCACAACGGATAATCAGGTGGGGCCATCTGCATGGTTCACCATTCGCTTTACCATTGCCAGTCTGGTCCTCTCGAACGCCATAGCGCTGATCCTGGCCCTTGCCTTGACTCAGCCGCTGCGCGGTGCCGGTGCGTTTCGGACGCTCTTCTTCCTCCCGAATGTAATTGGAGGAATAATCCTCGGATTCATCTGGCGGTTCATTCTGGTCGACGTCTTCCCTGCAATCGGGAGCGCCACCGGACTGGGATTCTTCAACCTCGGATGGCTTGGCGACGAGTTCACCGCCTTCTGGGGTACGGTCATTGTGTTCGTCTGGAAGACGAGCGGCTATCTCATGGTCATCTACATCGCGTCCATCATGAATGTCAGCACCGAACTCATCGAATCGGCGCGGATCGAGGGAGCGTCCGGACCTCAGATGTTTTCGCGCATCATCCTGCCACTCATCATGCCCGCCGTTACCGTGTGTCTCTTTCTCATGCTGTCCTGGTCTACCAAGCTATTCGATGTCATCTTTGCTCTGACGCATGGCGGACCATTCAGGTCCACCGAGGCGTTCGCCTTGAACATCTACTTCGAGGCATTTCAGAACAACAACTTCGGATATGCTTCCGCGAAAGCAGTGCTCTTCTTCCTCGCGGTTGGCGCTTTGACGCTCGTCCAGGTTACGCTTACCAAGCGTGCAGAGGTGGAAGCATGAAACGGTGGCAGCTGATCCTTGTCTTCATCGTGATCCTGGTGGTCGCAATCCTGTTCGTCTCGCCATTCTACTTCGTGGTGGTGAATTCGGTAAAATCCTACGGTGCGATAATAAAGAATGCCGCAGCCCTTCCCAGTGCGCTGCGTCTCGACAACTTCGCGCGGGCGTGGAAGCAGATAACCTTCCCTCGAGCGCTGTTGAACTCGGTCCTCGTGACATCCTTCAGCCTTCTGGGAATGGTCGCCTTTGGCTCGGTTGCCGCATGGCGGATGGTGAGACGGCCCCATCGGGCAAGCCGATTGATCTTCATGGTATTCGTCTCGGCAATGGTCGTTCCGTTTCAATCAGTCATGATACCCATGATGAAGGTGGCCAGTACACTCCATCTGCTGAACAGCATTCCGGGAATCGTGATCATCTACCTCGGCTTCGGGATGCCGTTCAGCATTTTTCTTTTCCATGGATTCAGCCGCTCCATCCCAAAGGAGCTCGAAGAATCCGCGTACATAGACGGTTGTTCGACGCTCCAGACGTTCGTTCGCGTTGTCTTTCCGCTGCTGCAGTCCGTGGTCGTTACCGTCGTAATCCTCCAGACCCTCTGGTTGTGGAATGACTTCCTTCTGCCACTCCTTGTGCTGGGGCGCAAGGAACTTCGAACAATACCTCTGGCAATCTTCAGCTTCTTCGGTCAGTACCAGGACCGATGGGACTACGCGCTCGCGACGCTGCTTATGGGCATGGTTCCCATTATTGTATTCTTCCTTTCTCTCCAGAAGTACATCATTCGCGGAGTAACCGCAGGGGCGGTCAAGGGATAACGCCTGCCGCGGCCTGGGACGAAGGTGACGGTACGCAAACGGCTCGATGAGAGTGTGCACATCTTCCGGGAAGAAACCGAGCTCAAGGTTCAGAAGATCACGATTTACCATCGCAAGGCGGCAGCCGGAAAGCTCTCGGCATGAACCCTGTTTGGACTCTTTGAAAGAGTCCAAACGGGGGACACTTTAAAGGAGTCTTGACACTTCCGGGGTCCGTGCTTGACACGCGGGGACAAGTCTGCTAATTTTTCCCCCTGTTTTGAGAAAATTCGGGCTGTAGCGCAGTTGGTTAGCGTACAAGTCTGGGGGACTTGGGGTCGGCGGTTCAAATCCGCCCAGCCCGAGAAAAGGCCGTCCGCCCTGTTCACCGGGGTGGACGGCCTTTTTCTTGAGTCTGGCGGGGGGCGGATTTGAACCGGAGCGGGCGCCGAGCGATCGCGAGGACGAGCGACCAGGATGGTCGCGGCAGCCCGCGAAGGCGGGTCGGAGGTCGCCGACAGGATGTTGGTGACCGGAGACCAAATCCGCCCAGCCCGACTTCTAAACTCAAATAGTATATAGACTTATCCTCAATTAATCGTTTTCATTGTTGGATGTCGCGATTGGTGTAGCCAACAATGTAACCACCTACCTTTGGAACTCACTTCTATCTCGCCACTAATCTCATATGAGAAAACCGAGGGGGGAGAAGCCATGAACAGTACGTTTACGTTTCATAAGCGCCATACGAATAAGAAGAATGTTCATATATACTACGTGAGATTCCGAGACCCAGACACCGAAGAGCGACTCGAGGGTCTTTCTACAGGGTGTACCTCGAAGGGTGCCGCACAAAACTGGGCCATAGAATATTTGGCATCAGGCAGACTTGTGAAAAAATCAAACATGAAATTTGGTGACTTTGCCAAAGACTGGTTCATCTGGAGAAAGTGCCCGTATGTCGAATTGAAAAACACCTTGCCATTGACGTTGCCCCAGATGTTATTATGTACGAGGGGAGCAACAGCTCAGCGACCGCGGGGTTCCGCTGACAACCGAGCTGAACGGGTCGAAGGCAGCGCCGGCGTTCGAAAAGAGTCGGCTTCCCAAGGTAAGGTTAGGCCGTTGGGGTGATGAGTACTACCACGGTATCTTTTTCGATGGCGTCACTCTGCTGGTCTTCGGGGTGTTTGTGTGGGCGGGGGCGAAGTTTGGCCTTCAAATCCCGCCACTTCTTATTGGATTCGTTCTCGGCAAGCAGGCTGAAGTATATTTCGTAAAGAGTCTCGAG
>CAZKMA010000085.1:0-14418 GCA_964553615.1 uncultured Spirochaetales bacterium
ATCCGCGGATCCTCCGGCGGTCACGCCGGGAAGCCCGTCGGTATTGAACCACGGCCCTGCCTTACTGAAGCCCGGTGCAATTCCATAATCAGCGAGCCTGCCGTTTGCGGGTCGGTGACCATCTGCTCCGGAGAAGAGCCTGTTGGAAGTGTCCGCATCGTTCATGAGCTGCGCTGTGGTCTTGCCTGCCATGTCCGCGTTGAATTGAGCACCGTTGCCCCTGCGTGAGCTGAGAGCGCTACCCACCGCGCCGTTGTCTTCGATCGCGGTCAAACCGGATCCGTAGGATGGGAATGCCCGCAGCAGCGCAGTCTGTATCTGACGGTCCCAACCCACCGCAATAGAAATGCCGACCAGTACCATGAGGACGCCGAATACCTTCTGGATATTCCCACTGTTCCGCTTGAGAGCGGGGACTCGTTGCAGGAGAGCGCGTCCTCCGATCATGACGGCGAGCATCGGGATGGACGTCCCGAGTGCGTAGGCGAGGGTAATGAAAATGGATCCGCTGTCCACTCTCTGAGTGAGCGCCAGACTGATAACCGACGCCATGATAGGACCAACGCACGGAGTCCAGACCAACCCGAGGCTGAACCCTACCGGGAGCCCGCTCCAGAATCCAGCTAACCGTGCAGCGCCGGCACCACGTGGAGGAGAGTCCGCCGGGGAAACTGCGCCGTGAGACGGCGTTGTACCGCGGCTCGCCAGGCGCGAGGTCAGGAGCTCGAACCGGTCGCGCAGCGCAGGAACCAGCATGACAAGCCCGAAGGCTATAAGGAAGACGACCGCAACAATGCGAAGCGCGTCCGGGGATACGCCGACAGCCTGAACGATAGCAGAGAGAGCAAGGGTGAATACGGTAAAGCTTACGACAAAAGCGGTAATGATCCCGAGTGGCCTGGCCTTCCCGCCTCCGACACTTCCGGACAGGACAATTGGAAGAACCGGGAGGATGCAGGGTGAAAGAATTGTGATAATTCCTGAAACAAACGCAAACGCGAGAAGTACCAGCATATTCACTCCTGCCTACATCCGATCAACATGCTCGTTGATACCTGCTACGCCGCCCCCGTTCCAGATGGCGAGTTTGCGCCCATGCGTGTCAATCTGGACGAAGGTGTCCTGAGCAGTTACGCCATACTTCATCTTGAGTTCGGATGACTTGTCGTAGTCCACAACAATGATGGTCACGTCGTTCCCGAGCATGTCTCCGTGATCGTTGATATCCTTCAGATCAGCCTGGCAGTAGGGACACCAGTCCGCGGCAAAAAACAGGACAGCCGGACCCTTTTCCGCCAGGGCCTGAGCGGCCGCAAGCGTCGAAAAGATGACTTTATGACCGTCACTCGGTGCGTATCGCAGTCTGTTCCCGACGGCGGGATCCGCTGTCATGGTATTCCCCATGGTATTCGGCTGCGTCATCGAGCTCGCATCGCCCATCGAGTTCGAGCCACTCATCGAGCCTGATCCACTCATTGCGGGCGGCTGCCCCATCATTGAGTCATCGGCGACCGCGAAAGACGCAATCAGAATTCCAAAAGTAACTGCCAGCATCATTCGTTTCATCTCTTTCCTCCTGTGAATTGGTCTGCTGACCATCACATGGACAAATATAGGGCATGCCGACCCACGAGCCATCAATACCTGATCAAGAAAGTATAACATTTTGGTCCCGCGGTGCGCTCCTGTTGCCGGCTCGATTGCAGCAGGGCCCGCCGCGAGCGACAACACGAGGCGCTAGTGCCGGGGGCCGTCGGCGGCTCGCCGCCGCATGAGGATCATGAGGATTAGCAGCATGGTAAATGACGCCCCCGAGACTGCCACCGCGAAGGAAGTGAAGTTACCTGCAGCGCCGAAGAAGAACCCACCGGAGAACCTGGAATTTGCCATCCAGATTATTGCTCCGTTGTACGCAAAGTGGGCGAACATCCCCGGGTAGATTGATTGAAAACTGTTGTAGATGAATCCGAGATAGACTCCCACCAGGATCAGGGACGGCAACGCTACGATCTGCTGATGAAACAGCGCAAAAAGCAGCCCGGAGATGAGAAAATGCCACGGCACCTTTATCTTGCGTTCGAGCGTACGCTGAAGATAGCCCCGGAAGAGGGTTTCCTCGCAGATCGCCGGAGTCAGTGCCACCGAAAACAGGATGAGAATCAGAACGGGCGTCGACCGCGCTTCCACAATTGACCCGGTAGCGCCCGCAAGCTTCTCCAGGCCGGGAAAGAACGAGTATATGAACCGTGCGAGAAGCTCGGATTCCGGCAGAAGAAACAGTACACCCAATACGGATAACAGTACGCCGATTGGCGGGAATCGGTCGAAGCGGAAATAGCGGACTATCTGCCGGGTATGCCATCGTCGTACCACGATAAGCGGGACCAGAAGCAAGATCCCGAATTCAGTAAGCGGCAGGACAACGAGGATTGCCACCTGATACTGCTGGTACGCAGATTTCACGCGTGTGTACAAGTCCCCATGCCCACGGAATCCGCCTGCGCGCCCGGAATCCACGAGCACGTATGCGTTCAACAGCAGCGACTGTGCAAGAAAGTAGAAGGTTCCGATTCCGAGTACAAGCACGAGGGCTCCTACCAGTGGATTCCGTTGGTTCCGCTCCCATATTCCATCAAGCGTTATGTCTGCAATCATTGCGAAACCTCAGGAATGCAGATGCCGGTGGTTCCCGCGCTTCCTCGCGCGGAGAGCCGGAACCCGATTCCAGCGTGGCATCCCTTCCAGCCGAACCTTCAGATCCACATAGAAGAGAGACCACAGGACAGGAAAGATGAGTGAGTAGCAAACACCCTGTACCAGCGTGGCGAGGGCGATCCCGGGCCCGGCACTCGACATCGCGTCCATCATCAATCGGACATAGACTGTGCTGCCCTGCGTATTCCCGCCGAAGATATCCGTTGTCTGAAGAAGTTCCGAAAGACGCGGCAGCATGCTCGCGCCGATTATGGGGTAGGTTATGAGTCCGATGGAAAACGAGAAGATCAGATTGGAAAGAAGGATGGTTCCGAAAAGGCGCCACCAGTTGTCGCGAACAAGCTGCGCGCTTCTTCGAAGGCTGCCAAACACAGACTCGTCGTCGAACACAACAGCAATGGGCGAAAGAAACAGGAGTGTGCTCAGCCAGGTGAGCAAACAGAGAAGGCCCGCAGTCCAGACTACCGCCGCCAGTATGACGACGAGAGGGACATGGTCCGCGCTCAACGAGAAAACGCCTACCAGAAGAAACGGAACGGCCATGCCCACGCCGATACCGGCAAACAACGAAATCTTGATCGCATGCTGCAGAAAGACCCGGCCGAAATACCGTTTCCAGGCAACTGCAATCACCTCCCTCGTCCGGACTTTGCGACCCGATACAACAATGGCTGCGTTGGCACTCACGGCAGTTGAAACAAACGAAAGCGCAATGATTGACAGGATGGAGAGCGCCACAAGACCGGCGTACGGACCGAAAAGCGCGTGGATCTGGTCAGGTTGGGCGCCAAGGAGTCCGGCGACTGCCCGAAAGAACCGGTGAAGCATGAGCTCGTAAACCACCGCGATTGGCACAAACAACGAAATGGATGCAATGAGCGATGTCTTGCCGGTGTGCCCCGCCATTTTGAAGGTGCGATCGAAGAAATCAGAAAATGCATATCGTGATATATATACGGTCTTCTGCCGCAGCTCCATGGTTCACCTCCCTCTTTCCGAACACCGTGGAGTATATCACACCTAGAGTCGAGGGAAGGATCCCGGGGCAAAGAGTACTGTTTCCCAAGCTTTCCATTTCACCCCCAATGGCATATACTCTGTCTGGCGTACCGATTCTTCATCCCTTCCCGCAGTCTGGAGACGTCCGTGGCCGCAGAGAACTCCTACAAGGACATATACGACCACGGGCCAATTCCCATGTGGTTTTACGATTCTCGGTCCCTCCGTTTCCTCTCAGCAAATGACTCCGCAGTGAGGTTGTACGGGTATTCAGTGGAAGAATTTCTTGCAATGTCGATTCTGGATATCCATCCGAAGGAGGACTGGGAAACTGTCCGGGGCATTGTTGCAACTCACGGGGTCGGATTTCAGGAACGCGGCCAGTGGCGACATCTGCGGAAAGACGGAACAATTGTCGATGTTGAAATATCGTCTTCCAGTATGACCTTCCAGGGAGTACCTGCGATGCTTGTCATGGTCAGGGACGTCAGTGACGAGAAACGGCTGAACAACGCGCTTCGCCGTTCGGAGGAACGGTTCCGTCGCATGTTCGAGGAAAACAACACGGTCATGTTGATGTTCGACATCGCTTCCGGAATTGTCTTCGATGGGAACCCTGCTGCCGCTTCCTTTTACGGGTATTCACGTGAAGTTCTCAAGACAATGAACATTCGGGACATAGTGTCGCTTCCCGAGGAAGACTTGGCCCGAGAACTTGACCTTGTGGTTTCTCGCCATTCAAACCGGAAAATCAAGTCTCTGCACCGCCTTTCAAGCGGCGAGATACGGCAAGTGGATGTTCATGCCACACCGCTCGAGTTCGACGGCAGGATGGCAGTGTTTTCCATTATATTTGACTCGACGAACGAGCATCGTGCACGAAGTGCGCTCGCCGAAAGCGAAGCGCGGCTTCGTGCGGTCATTGACAATCTCCCCTTCGACATCTGGCTGTGCGATCAGGACGGTCGGTACGTACTGCAGAACAGCGCTGCCGTCAAACTGTGGGGGAACAATGTGGGAAAACTGCCCGAGGAGGTCGGCTTTCCAGAGAAGATGCTGCAGGAGTTTCTGGCAACGAACAGTCGGGCCCTCGCCGGGGAGACGGTCACGAACGAAACGCAGTATGTGCACGACGGTGAGCTGCGCTACTATCTGAGCGTTCTTTCGCCGGTTCAGATTGGCGGCCGTAACCGCGGGTTTGTGGGTATGAATATCGACGTTACCGAACGCACGCTCGCGCAGGAGAATCTGAAGCTGTCATTGAAGGAAAAGGAAGCTCTCCTTCGGGAGGTGCACCACCGGGTCAAGAATAATCTTCAGGTTGTTTCGAGTCTTCTTCACATTCAGACACAACAGTTCGACGACCCGCGGACCAGAATGGTCTTCGAAGAGAGCCAGCACCGAATACGGGCGATGGCTCTGGTTCACGAGAAACTCTACCATTCGGATAATCTTTCGAACATCAACTTCGGCGAGTACCTGGAATCCGTTGTCGGCCAACTTATACGGTCCTACAGCCGGGAAGGCATTCGACTCGCGCTCAGCCTCGAGTCGATAGAAATGGATGTTGAAGTAGCAATACCGTGTGGTCTTGTAGTCAACGAGCTCGTCACAAACGCACTCAAGCATGCATTCCCCGACGACGGCACGGGAACAATTTCGGTCGGCCTGCGGCGGCTTTCGGATCGTATTATTGAGCTCACCGTCGCCGATGACGGCATCGGAATACCCGCAGATGCAGACATCCGCAACGCTACATCAATGGGATTGACGCTCGTACAGGCGCTTACCGAGCAGATGTCGGGCGATGTCAGAATTGAACGAACAGCCGGAACACGCTTTGTCGTTGAGTTCTCCACCTGATCGGACGGAAGGAATATTCCTATCTTGCCTCGTTCAGAGTGTCACGGACAAGGTCGGAGAAACGTTCCGGATACTCGTGCGACGCCCCCGCAAGAATCCGCACCCGGACAGACTCGCCGATGACCTGCGCAATCTCTTCGCTCATGTTCCGGTCCGGATCCTCTTCTCCGATCGTCAGGTAGACCGGTATTGACCGCGGACGAGCTTCGCCATACCAGGATGCGAACCCCTCAGACGGAGCAGGTTCGTGGGCGAACACGGCAGTAGCCGGGACTGAACCGTCGAGCGCCAGCTGGATTGCGGTGCGGGCGCCGCGGGAGAATCCGGCGAGCACCAGGAAATTGCGTTCGCTATCGGTAAGAGAATCCAGCGCGGAAATGATGTCTTCGCGGGCGCGGGAGTAGTCGTTCCATACGCGACCGAACGTGTAGTATCCAATCTGTGAGGATTCTACGAACAGCAGAGTCCAGCCGTCTTCGAGAAGCGGTTCCCACGCCCGCTGTGTCGCGTGAAGATTCGAGTTGTTGCCGTGGAGTATTACAACGACGCCGCGAGGGTTTGCGTAGGCGCGATTGCGGCGGAAGACAAGGTGTTTGCCGGCCTCACTGGCACGCGCCTCGAGGAATCTGCCTTCGGCCATTTCGAGCAACCGCCCGAAACCGGGCTCAGCTCTCAAAGAGACAAGATCGTCATCTTCCCGCAGAGTTGCGGGAGAGTACCAGATCCGATGATCATCCATGGCGTCTGTCAAGACCCGGAGTGCACCTGCCGGATCCTTCATGAGCGAAAGCAGACAGGCACGCCAGTACGCTATTTGCGCACGTTGGTCGATGTCTTCCGGATCATATCCTTCGAGGAATGCCAGTGCTTCCGCGTACTTTCCTGTGGAGTGGAGAGTCATCGTATCTCGGCTGACATCGTTGAATCTCATAGACAACGATGCTACGGCGACATCGGGATTCAGTCAAGAAGATGTCTGGTCAGCCAACAAAGTGGCACGCAACCCGGTGAGCACCGCTGCCTCCGGCGGTTGATGCGATTTCGCGGAGCACGGGTTTTTCACTCCTGCAGCGCTCCTGGACAATTGGACACCGACCGGCGAACGGACATCCAACCGGCTCGGCAGTGGCGTTGAAGGGAGTACCCGGGCTCTCGTTTCGTTGCGGTATCGGCTTTCCGATACTCGGCACCGAATCGTATAACAGCCGCGTATACGGATGCAGCGGGTTCTGGACCAGATTCTGCGCAGGTGCTTCTTCCATCAGGCTACCACCGTAGAGAACTCCAATGCGGTCGGCCATGTAGGAGACAACCGTCAGATCATGCGCAATGAATACAATGGTGAGATCGAAGCGCTTCTTCAAGTCGACCAGAAGATTCAGTATCTGGCCCTGGATGGAAACGTCCAGCGCACTGACTACCTCGTCACAGATGAGAGTAGTCGGATTCACAAGAAGGGCTCGCGCAAGTGAAATGCGCTGACGCTGGCCTCCTGAGAACTCAGCCGGGCGTCGGTCGAGATCGGATTTGCGCAGGCCCACTGCTTCAATGACCTCCTGCGATCTCTCACGCAGTTGGTCGCGGGTTGAGAATCGTGGACTGTATCTTGCTCCGGCAGTCAGTACTTCAAGAACGCTCATCCGGGGGTCGAGCGCAGACGAGGGGTCCTGAAAAATATACTTTACGTCGGAGCGAAAATAACGCAGGACCTGGCTTGAAGAGCTCCCGATCTCCCACGGTCCCGGCAGGTCGGCACGAATGCTGTCCGGACCCGGATAGTAGAGTATTCGCCCCGAAGAATGCGGAACCAGCTGTATAATGGTCCGGGCAAGAGTGGTCTTTCCGGAACCGGATTCGCCCACGAGTCCGTAGGTTTCGCCCCTCATGATTTCGAGAGACACATCGTTCACCGCCCAGACAAACCGATTCGCCGACGCAAACAATCCCGCTTCGAGTTTGAAAGTCTTTCGTACATTCTCCAGCCGGATCAGTGGGCCGAAACTGTCACCTCTCACTTCGTTACTCACTTTTTACTCCGGGGACAATGCACCGGTACTGACCGTGTATCTGTTCGGAATCCTGAACGAGCGGAGGAACGGATGAGCTGCACGCCGAACTGGCAAGCGGGCACCTCGGCTCGAACGGGCACCCTGGCTCCGGACGCGTCGGGTCAGGAACTCCACCGGGAATTGAAAAAAGAATATCCCGGCGGTAGTGGCTTCCCCATGCCGGAAGGGATTTGAGCAGCGCTCGCGTGTAAGGACTGCGGGGTGTACCGAGCACCTCGGAAGCCGGCCCGAATTCGAGAACGAGCCCGGCATACATGACCATTATCCTGTCCGCAATCTGGCCCACAAGACCCAGATCGTGCGAAATGAAAATGAGAGACAGACCACGTCTCAGCTGCAGCTCCTTGAGGAGGGCGACAATCTGCGCCTGTATCGTCACATCGAGCGCAGTCGTCGGTTCATCCGCAATAAGCACATCCGGGTCGTTTGCCAGGGCAAGAGCAATCATAATGCGTTGGAGCATTCCACCGGAAAACTGATGCGGGAAATTCTTCAACCGCTCCTCCGCCCGCGGGATGTGCACCTCGGATAAGAGCTGCAGGGACCGGCTCCGAACTTCATCGTCCGAAATATCCGGATTCTTCGCCTTGAAGGTCTCTTCGAATGTTTTCCCCAGATTGTAGATCGGATCGAACGATCGGCTCGGTTCCTGGAAGATCATTGAGATCGCCTTTCCACGAAGCATCCGAAGTTGCTCCGGAGCGAGCCGGCGTATATCCTGTCCGTTCAGCTCAATCTCTCCGCTTACCTGGGCGGTACCCCCGTGAAGTCCCATGACCGCAGATGCCGTTACGCTCTTTCCCGACCCCGATTCCCCGACAATTCCGAGACACTCCCCCTTCGCGAGCGAGAAATCGACCTCTCGAACCGCCTCGAGCGAACCGCCCAGCGTCGGGAAACTCACCGACAATCCACCGACCCGGAGTGCGGTCTCAGCCACGACGCTTCTCCTTCCAGTTCGGATCGGCTGCATCCCGCAGGAGCTCCCCAAGGAAATTGAAGGAGACCGTTACGACAAGCAGAAAGAACCCCGGAGTCAGGAGCCAGGGAAATGACACGATATTCGACACGGAGATAGCATCCCGATTAATCATGCTTCCCCAGCTTACCGCAGGGTCGACGATACCGAGTCCGAGATAGGAGAGCACCGTCTCACCAAGAATGAACCCGGGTATCCCGAGAGTCACGCTCACGATCAGTATGGAAGACATCTGCGGCACTATGTGCCTGAAAAGTATTGCGGCCGGGGGCATCGACTCAAGTTCGGCGTTCGCGACAAAATCGTTCCGCTTAATGGAGTGGACCATTCCGCGAATCATCCGTGCGGTCCCTGGCCAGCCGACGAAGGAAAGAATGACGGTAATCAGGGCGTAGGACTCTCCGGAGTTCATGTGATTGCTCAGGATTGACCGCAGGAAGAGGATGAGATAGAGGCCGGGAACCAGGATTATGAACTCCGCAAACCGCATGATAATCCAGTCCCAGAATCCGCCGAAATACCCGGCGAGGCCACCAAACGTCAGGGCAAGAAACAGGGAGATAGTCACACCGACAAAACCGATGGTGAGCGAGATTCGTGAGCCGTAGAGAACCCGGCTGAAAATATCCCGCCCGAGATTGTCCGTCCCGAAAATGAACACCGGCTGGGAAGTGCCGCTCTGATCCGTAAAAAAACTGGTTCCGAACAGATGAATGCTGGTCGGGATGAGCCCCCACAGCTTGACAGGCGGACCGGGGGCAAAGAGCTTCACCGGAGTATACTCACCGGTAACGAGCACGTACTGCTGAGTGATGTCATTCAACAGCTCCATGGTCTGCACCTGCGGCCGCAACCCGTACTCCTTCGAATAGAATATGAGGTTGGGCGGCTGATCGGAATGACCTTGAAACAATTCGTTCGGTCCGTATGGAGCAAGAACTTCGGCGAATATCATTCCAAAATACAGGATCGCGAGTATCACGAGCGCAGCGAACGCAATTGGGCGATGAACAAGCATTGACCAGAATCTTTTCATGAGCGTGCGTACCGTATTCGCGGATCCACCAGGGCAAGCGCAATGTCGGAAGTCACCATGCCAAGGAGTATCAGAAAGCTGATAAACATGATATTTGTCATGACCAGATAGATGTCCTTCTGCAGCACCGCCTGATACATGAGCCGGCCGATACCGGGATAGGAAAAAATTATCTCGAGAATGAGCGACCCTGAGAAAAGGTCGGCAAGCAGATTTGAAGAGCTCGTGATAAACGGATTCATGGTGTTGCGGAACGCATGATTCAGATAGATGCGGGGTTCGCTGATACCGCGCGAACGGAGCGCGACGATGTACGGCTGGCCGAGCTGATCGAGCATTGTTGCGCGGATAAGCCTGAGTGAACCACCTATCCCGCCAAGAAACGCCCCGATGAGCGGAAGAATAATGTGATACAGGTACGAGGTGGCGAAGGCAAAGGGACGGCCCGTAAAGTTGGTGGTTGGATATGCAGTAACCGGAAACCATCCAGTGGATGCAGCAAAGATCTGCAGCAGAAGCAGCATGAGTATTCCGGGAAACGCGTTCAGAAACAGACTCACCACGGCAATCATCGGATCAATCCTCGTTCCCGCTTTCGAGGAAAAATAGATACCGAGCCCAAAAGATATTACCGTCAGGAAAACGAGCGAGATGAGGTTGAGCACGATCGAGTTGATCATGCGGGTCGAGACCAGAAAAAGCACGGGGGCACGAGAGATCAGGGAACGCCCCAGATCATGGTCAATCAGGACCTTCTTCAGCCAACGGAAGTATTGTTCGTAGAACGGCAAATCCAGGCCGTACTGATGCTTGGCTGCCTGTATCTGCTCTTTGCTCAGCACGTTGTTCGTAGATTGAAAACTTCCGCTCGCCAGCATCTGGCTTCGCACATAGTTGTCAACAATATCACCGGGAGCGAGTGACATGAGCCCGAAGACACCGAGCCCAAGGAAAAAAAGCATGATAGTCATTGTGAGGATTCTCCCCACAATGAATGTAGAGAGTGGATGCCGTTCGCGAACCACGGTTACGGCGCGAACGGCAGGGTCCCATGGCCGGCCGCCACGGTGTGTTTCATCCACGAGCCGGCTCCTCCTATTGTTTCAGGTACACGTAATTCATGTCCGGTGCCTGAAGATTGTCGACGCGGACATTCCCCCACTTGTTCCGGTACGCGGAAAACGCATCAGAGTAGATCATGTACATGAGAGGCACCTGGTCAAGGAGAATACGCTGATACTTGTCCCAGATCTCTTTGGCCTTCACCGGATCGCGGGTAGTGTATCCCTCGTTGTACAGCGTGTCCACCTCGGCTTCCCATTTCGTGGAAGGTGTCTTCTGAAGCGGATGCCAGAGATGAAGGTTACCGGAAGAGAGCCAAACGTTGTTCCCGCCAATTGGCCAATAGTTGCTGCCGAGAGAAAGCATGACTGACTGCCAGTCGTATGTCTTTGTCAGACTGTCGACAATCTTCTGAAAGTTCACCGGTTTCACATCGAGCTTTATCCCGACTTTCTTCAGATCATCTGCATAGATGTTTGCAATGTCTATCGAGATATTGTTTTCTACCGGTACCTCGAGCGTGTATTCGATGATATTGCCGCTCGAGTCCTGCATCATACCGTCCTTGTTCGGTTTGATACCGATTTCTGCAAGCAGCTTTTTGCCGCGCTCCGGATCGTAGGTATACTGCTGCGTAATCTTTGGATCATAGTAGGGATTCGCCTTTGCGAAGAATCCGAGATCAGGCTCGCCAAGTCCGCGGTACACCTCTTTCACGATTCGCTTTCGATTGAAAAAACTGCTCATGGCCTGGCGGAACTTGGTATTCGAGAACCACTTCACATATTTCGGCGCAAGGTTTCCCGGGTTTTCGTTCCAGCTTATGAAGCCCGAACCGAGACTCGGACCCGCATAGTAAACGGTGTAATTGCGCGGAGACTTGTCTACCATCTCCTTCAAATCCTCCGGGCGAAGATTATAGCTGTCGATATCGTTTGCCATAAACTTCAGCTTCTCGGTCTCCCGGTTCGGAATGATCTTCAGCTCGTATGTGCTGATATAGGGAATATGCTGTCCGTAAGAGTCAGTTTTCCAGTAGTTGGGATTCCGCTTCAGGGTAACCGAGACCCCGGGGCGATAGGATTCGATATAGTAGGGACCCATTGATGGGATCGTCTTCGGGTTGGTATCGATGGACCAGAGATCGAGCACACCAGTGGCTCCTTTGGACTTCAATACCGGCTCGAAGACGTATTTGGGTCCGAATGTCATATTGCTCGACAACTCCGGCATGGCCACGATCCGGGGATAGTGAAATACAAACCGCCGTTCGTCCAACTTTTCTATAGTGATCGGCTTCTTTGTCCCGTCCGGCATTTCGATGAAATGTCCGGAATATTCTGACTGCTGCAGATCGGGATTTCCCGTAATCTTGTTGTACCAGAAGACAACATCATCGGAGGTAACCTTCACCTTCTTTCCCGGATCGGCAAGCGTAGTCCAGTACAGATCGTTGCGCAATGTAAAGATTACATCCATGGTGCCCGCTTCCTTATTGACCTTCACCTCATAGGAGGCAACATTGGGCTTCCATTTCCGAGTGTACGCATCGTAATCGAGCAAATAATCCTGCAATACTCCGGTAACCGCTGCCGTCTGTCCATCCTGAGCATGAAGAGGATTGAAGGATTTCGGGTCGTCGTTCAGACTCGTCATCCATGTCCCGCCGAGAGTCCCCTTGGGGTAGGCCTCGGCGCTTCCCGGTTTTCGAACCGTTTTCGCAAGCAGGGTGTTTTCCTGTTGTTTTTTCTGGAACGCAATCTGTTGCTGTGTCATCTGCGCCTTTGCTCCACCGCAGGATATCAAAAAGGCGGATGTTGTCACGGTCAGAACCAGAAACGCCAAAAACTTATTCATGCAGAGTCCTCCAACGGATATAGTTTATCTACGATGGAAGGAATAGGCCAGATTATTCTCATAATCCATTTGTTCATATTCCGTCGCAACCCGTATTCTGATAACATCTTCCTCCGACGGGGTAAACAGGTATGGTAGAGGAAGGGAAAGTTCTGCTGGTTCTGGCGGAGGTGGTCCTTGCCGGACTCGTTGGCGGTCAGCTCGCACAGCGCATCCGGTTGCCTCACGTCACCGGCCAGATTCTGATCGGGATCCTTATCGGACAGGCCGGGCTCACGCTCTTCGGTACTGACTCGATTCATGGCCTGAACGTTGTTACACAGTTTGCGCTGGGCCTCATTGCACTCACTGTAGGCGAACACCTCAATATCCGGACGCTCAGGAACGCAGGCAAGCGTCTCTTCATGCTGTTGCTCACCGAATCAGTCCTGACGCCCGTAATTGTCTTCACCGTCGCATATCTGATTACCGGATCGCCGTGGCTTCCTGTCCTTCTTGCCGCAATTGCTGTTTCCACAGCGCCTGCAACGGTGATAGCGCTCGTGAAGGAAACGCGTTCGCGCGGCGTCTTCGTGAAAACTCTCAGCGCCGCGGTTGCGCTTAACAATATTGCCTGCATCGTACTGTTCGCTGCAGCCCGGAGCGCTGCGCGATTCGGGTTGAGCACGGTGAATGGTCGAAGTTTCCTTGCAATGTTGGGGGGGCCGGGCCTTCAGATCCTGGAGTCGGTCGCACTCGGGGCTGTTGCCGGGGGGATTCTGGTACTCGTTACCCAGCATGTAGTGCGTACGGATCGTCTTGCCGCCTTTTCCATGATCGCGCTCCTCGTTGTGACAGGAACGGCGATCTACCTCAACCTTTCGTTGTTGCTCGCATGCCTCGTCCTTGGATTTACCCTCGTCAATATCTCACCCGACAAGAAGGAGCTCGGCGGCGCAGCGTTCACTGGAATCGAAACCGTAATTTTCGCCGCATTCTTCACGATTGCCGGCATAGAAATGAACTTCCAGCATATCGGTGCAGCAGGGCTTCTGGCGGTCGGCGTCCTGGCCGCGCGCTTCGGAGGCAAGCTCCTTTCAGCAAACATCGCAATGCGGTTCGCGAGAGCGACCAATCGCGTGCGCAAGTACCTCGGGTTCGCCCTCATTCCGCAGGCAGGAGTAGCCATCGGACTCATCCTTCTCATACAGCAGGATCCCGCATTCGCTTCCTTGCATGGGATAATCCTCGCGGTGGGCCTGACAACGGTCATGGCCAACGAGTTGATCGGTTCAGTGACCGCAAGCTTTGCACTGAAACAGTCGGGAGAAACGGGAAAGGACCGCCCACGGCTCATTGACTTTCTCCAGGAACAGAATATCGTTACCGGAATAGAGGCAGCGAGCAAAGAAGAGGCAATCGAAAAGCTCACCGACATTCTTATCCAGACAAATCGCCTGGAAATAGACCGGGATGCCCTTCTTGCGACTTTTCTCGAACGAGAGGCCGAGGCCTCCACATGCGTCGGGTCCGGACTTGCCATTCCTCACGGCATTCTTCCCAGCGGGGAGAAGATGTTCGGTGTAATGGGGATCAGCCGGAAAGGACTCCTGTTTGATACGCCGGACGGCCGGCCGGTGCACTGCGTAGTGCTTCTCGCGACTCCTGAATCGCAGAGAGACCGTCACCTGGAGGTAATTGCCGCGCTCGCACGGGCAATCGGCAGGGACGCGAATATCCAGGAAGAGCTGTTCAACGCCGAGACTCCCGCCCACGCGTATGAGGTTCTTCACGCTGAAGAAGCGACGGATTTCAACTACTACCTTACCGCCTAAGAACTGCCACGCAGATTGTTGAAA
>CAZKMA010000086.1:0-8031 GCA_964553615.1 uncultured Spirochaetales bacterium
CCAGACTTAGGATCTGGTACCTTCGGGTGTAAGGGTTCAAGTCCCTTCTCTCGCAAAGAAGCAGGGACCTGGCCGCTCCCAACCACGCGGGAGTAGCTCAGTGGTAGAGCTCCACCTTGCCAAGGTGGATGTCGCGGGTTCAAGTCCCGTCTCCCGCTCGGCCAAGGCGAACCGGACGTACGGCAACGTACACGGTTCGCCTTTTTTTTGGTATCTTAAGAATCGCTTCTACCTGAAAGCGAATTGATTCCTTTTCTCCCATTCGCTCTTATGGTATGCTCGAGTCAAAACGAACATTCGAAAGAAAGGAAAGTAGAGTGGTAAAAGATAAGAAGGTCGAGCCGCAGCCAAAGTCTTCAGTGCGTCTGACGGTAACAGTAGACAAGGATTCCGCGCGTCAGGAGTACGACGCACTGATGAATGACTATTCCAAGAGCATTCAGCTCAAGGGATTCCGCCGTGGCCATGTGCCCATATCCGTGCTCGAGAGAAAATTCGGAGATTCCCTCAAACTGGAAGCGGCCGAAAAGGTCCTGGAGAGTGGTCTGAAGGAGGTCTTCGAAGAGATCGAGGATCGTCCCCTTCCCTATTCTACCCCCCAGATGGAAAATGAGCTCGATCTTGACTTCGAAAAAGACTTCACCTTTGTTGTGAGCTATGACGTGTATCCCAAGATCTCCCTTGGGCAGTACAAGGAGCTGGAAGTCGAGGCACCTGAGGTATCGATCGGGAAAGAAGACGAGCAGCGGGAGCTCGAAGCGCTCCAGGAGCAGAACTCCGTCGTCATGGACAAGGATGACGGTTCGGTCGAAAAGGACAATGTGGTAACCATCAACTACTCCGAAGTAGATGATAATGGTGAAGATATTGCCTCAACGAAGCGTGAGGATTTCGTGTTCACGGTAGGCAGCGGATACAACATCTACAAGCTCGATGACGACGTGATCGGGATGAAAATCGGAGACGAGAAGATTGCGGACAAAGATTTTCCTGAAGATTACGAAATCGAAGACCTGCGAGGGACAAAGAAGCGTATCCGGTTCTCAATTACGGCAATAAAAGAGAAACAGCTTCCGGCAATAGACGACGAACTTGCACAGGACATCTCGGACAAGTACGAGACCATCGATGATCTGAGAAAAGACATTCGGAAACGACTCGAAGATTCGGCAGAGTCGAGAATTCGACAGCTCAAGTCAGATGCAATCATGGAGAAGATCGCCGATTCGTCTACGGTAGATCTGCCGGAATCCATGATAGCCGCTGAACTCGCTTCGTCCTGGCGCAACTTCGTTTCTCAGCTTCGTGCCCAGGAAGAGCAGGTACTGGCAATGCTCGAAGCACAGGGCAAGACGCGTGAGGAGCTTTTTGCAGAGTGGCGCCCGTCGGCCGAGAAGAGCCTGAAAATGCAGCTTCTTATCCACAAGATGATCGAAGAAGAGAAGGTGGAATCGAGCGACGAAGACGTCGACGCAGAAATACGAAGACAGGCAGAGTCCGGATCGATGACCTTCGAAGACCTGAAAGAGTATTTCCAGAAAAACGGCATGCTGGACATGCTGAAACATGACATTCAGGAAAGAAAGCTGTTCGACTATCTGTTCGGTGCAAACACCGTCAAGAAGGGCAAGAAGGTAAAATTCCTGGACTTAATGCAGAGAAATCAGTAACTTGTGGTGAACCTGAGCGTTCGGAGCAGACACTATTCTATGGTAAACACACGTATGATGACCACTTCAGACGAACAAATGTCGAACCTTGTCCCCATTGTCGTTGAGCAGACAGGTATAGGAGAGCGGTCGTACGACATCTTCTCCCGCCTTCTGAAGGACAGAATCGTATTTCTGGACGGGGAAATCCACGACGTATCTGCCGATCTCGTCATAGCGCAGCTACTTTTCCTTCAGTCGCAGGATCCTGAGAAAGATATCAGTCTTTATATCAACTCGCCTGGTGGCTCGGTTACCGCCGGACTTGCAATATACGACACCATGCAGTACATAACGCCTGACGTGCAGACTATCTGCATCGGCCAGGCCGCCTCCATGGGCGCGATGCTCCTGACTGCGGGAGCTCCTGGCAAGAGACTGGCGCTTCCCTCCTCCCGCATTCTGATCCATCAGCCGTGGGGCGGTGTTCAGGGGCAGGCGACCGATATCGGCATTCAAGCTCGTGAGATTGTCCGTTTGAAGAGAATGATGATCGGCTATTTTGCACATCACACCGGAAAGTCCGAAGATATTGTTGAGCGGGATACGGAACGTGACTTCTACATGTCCGCCGCAGAAAGCGTCGAATATGGCATAGTGGATCGGGTACTTGTGAGGGTCAAGAATGAGCAAGCAGAAAAGTGAGGGCCTGAAAGTCTGTTCTTTCTGCGGAAAGAATGCCGACTTTGCGCGCCGCCTGATCGCAGGACCCGGCGTGTACATATGCGACGAATGCGTGAACGTGTGCAAGAAGATTCTTGACGAGGAAGACGATGTCCTTACTACCGAGTTCCTCGACGAGATCCCAAGCCCGCGCGACATCAAGGATTACCTGGATCAGTACGTTATTGGCCAGGAAAACCCGAAGAAAGTCCTCTCGGTTGCCGTGTACAACCACTACAAGCGCATAACACAGCGCGGCCGTATAGACGCCGACATAGAGCTCGAAAAATCCAACGTTCTCCTGATCGGCCCAACCGGAAGTGGAAAAACACTTCTGGCAAAGACGCTCGCAAAACGGTTGAAAGTACCCTTTGCAATTGCGGATGCAACAACGCTGACGGAAGCCGGATATGTTGGTGAAGACGTGGAAAACATCCTGCTCAAGCTTTACCAGAACGCCGGCAACAATATTGCCGCCGCCGAACGCGGTATAGTCTACATAGATGAGATCGACAAGATAGCCCGCAAAAGCGAGAACGTCTCGATTACTCGGGATGTCTCAGGAGAGGGTGTGCAGCAGGCGCTGCTGAAGATCATCGAGGGGACAGTTGCCTCGGTTCCTCCGCAGGGGGGCAGGAAACATCCGAGTCAGGAGATGATCCGCATCGATACGACGAACATACTTTTCATCTGCGGGGGAGCATTTGTCGGGCTTGACCGGATGATCGAATCCCGCGTCGTCGAGCACCCCATGGGATTCGGCTCGGACGCCCACACCAGAAAAAACCGGGACCTGGAAACGCTGTATGCGAACCTTCATCCGGATGATCTTATCAAATTCGGTCTTATCCCCGAGTTCGTCGGTCGTCTGCCTATCCAGGTAATGCTCTCGGAACTCGATGTCGAAGACCTGGTGCGGATTATCAAAGAACCCAAGAACTCGATCCTGAAACAGTATCAGGCATCACTGAAGCTGGACGACGTTGAGCTCGAGTTCCAGGACGAGGCAATCCGGGCAATTGCCGAGCGAACCATCCGACAGAAGATTGGTGCGCGTGGACTACGGGCCATCGTCGAGAATGTCATGATGGAAATCATGTTCGACATTCCTTCGATCAAGGGCAAGAAGAAAGTCGTAATAACGAAAGAAGTCATAGAGAATTCTGAAAAGCCCGAGATCGTACTGCAGCGCAAATCTGCATAGCAGAGCAGACACCGCGGAACAGGCCGGAACATATCGACTCCATGTAATTCCTTCGCAATAGTGCCGCGGATTCATCCTGTCCGCGGCTGACTTCCGGATCGTTGTGACGCTGTATCACATTGTGACAATTTTGCTATTATGAGGCTTCGGACATACACGAGGAGGTTTCTCATGGCGTCGTCGCTTTCCGGTCGGTCATTCATATCACTCAAAGATTTCTCCGCACATGAAATTGAACTGCTCCTTGATATAGCCGACAAGGCGAAACAGGAAAGACTGCAGGGAAAGTTCCACCGTCGGTTCGAAGGCAGAACTCTCGCGCTGATATTCGAAAAGCGTTCGACCCGCACCCGCTGCGCATTCGAAACGGCATTCGGCGAGGAGGGCGGACATCCGGTGTTCCTGTCCCCCGGGGATATACATCTCGGAGAAAAGGAGAGCGTGGAGGATACCGCCCGGGTGCTCGGACGCATGTTCGACTGCATCGAGTTCCGTGGCTATGCCCAGGCGACCGTGGAGACGCTTGCAAAGTACTCGGGCAAGCCGGTCTACAACGGACTCACCGATCTCTATCACCCAACCCAGGTGCTCGCGGACCTCATGACGCTCCGCGAATCTTTTGGATCGCTGAAGGGTCGGAAGATGACATTCATAGGAGACGGGCGTAATAATGTGGCCCGGTCACTCATGCTCGGCTGCGCCAGAATGGGCGTGAATTTCACCGTCGGGACTCCACCGGAACTCGGTCCGGACGCCGAAACACAGAGCCTTGCCGAGGCATTCTCACGTGAATCCGGCGCAAAGATCCAGGTCGAGAACGATCCGAGAGTGGCCGTTTCCGGTGCAGACGCCGTTTACACCGACGTGTGGTATTCCATGGGGGAAGAGGCCAAGGCCGCCGAGCGAATCTCCCTCCTCTCCTCCTACCAGGTCGACGAAGCGCTCATGGATGCCACGGGGAACCCGGCTTCGATCTTTCTCCACTGTCTGCCCGCAATGAAGGGCAAAGAAGTAACTGCCTCGGTCATAGACGGGCCGCGCTCTCGAGCATGGGATCAGGCGGAGAATCGAAAACACACCATAAAGGCGGTCATCCTTGCAACTCTCGGCCGAGCTGGCTGAAAAAAACTTCCCGTCGGCGGTGATCCGTTCCGCGGTGATCCGTGACTTTTTGGCGCTTATGGACTAAACCGAGAAAGGGTTTTTTTGCTTGAAATTCGAATCGCAACGGCTATATACTTACAGCGAAAGAGAGAAACGATCGAGGGCTTGAGTAACGCCTGCGATCGGCTATGACAAGAGGAGGCATCGGGAGTGAAAGGACGTGTTATTATCGTGGGCTCCGCACTGGTACTGCTCATTTCCGCCTTCGCCTGGGCCCAGAACGGCCAGACCCCCTCGAATCAATCCACGACCAAAGACGACTACTTCGTGAAAACCGTGTATCTGAATAAGGTTTTTCCGACGCAGTACGGCTACGTCGCTGCCTATCTCGATTCGGCGGAACAGTATGAACAGGTGTATTTGCCGATGAGCTGGTTCAATTCCGGAAGCGGCAAGGGCGAACTCCTGTTTGGATACAACAGGAACTATCCCTACATGAATGTCTGGTGGAAGAACGGCCAATTCGACCACGTTCAGCTGTACGTAGACAGCAACTATCACAGTTCTTCCTGGGGATACATGGAAAGCGATCCGGCGCTTCAGGCAAAGTTCAATGTGGATACGCTCAAGATGAAGTTCTGAACGTGGCTCGACTCCCAATCCCTCAGGAACTTCTCGATTTCCTCGCTGTCGAGGGCACCTATCTCATCGTAAGCCACATTGATCCGGATGGTGATTGTATCGGCTCATCTCTCGCACTCGGGCATTTCCTGGAACGGACAGGCAACCGGGTATTTCTGCTGAATCCCGGACCGTTCGACCGCACCGAAATCCTTCAGTACGCGGACAGGTTTACCTCTTCTCTCCCTGAAACAGCGCGGGCCGATGAGAAGAAATTGCGTGTCGTGGTCCTGGATGCATCTACTCTCGAGCGCATCGGGTCAATTCGGGACGAGATTGATGGTTTCCCGCTCTGTGTTATTGATCACCACTCTTCCGGGCAGCCGTTCGGTGATGTCCAATACATCGAACCGACTTCGCCCTCCACGAGTTTTCTGGTCCAACTCACCATAGAGGCTATGGGCCACGAAGTCGACGGAGCGGAGGCAGAACATCTGCTGTTCGCGCTCGCAACCGATACCGGCTATTTTCGTTTTCTGGAAGAGAACTCTGCCGACGTTTTTGCGTCGGTCGGCCGTCTGGTCGCCGCCGGTGCATCGCCATCCCAGATCTACTATCGTATGTTTGGGGGCCGCACATTTCAGTCACGGAAGCTTCTGGCACGGATGCTGAGACGAACGCAGGCCTATTGTGACGGCAAGCTGCTGGTCGTCTGGCAGACCCGGTGGGACAAGCGGCTCTTGGGCGACGACAGCCATGATTCAGCTTCCCTGTATCAGTTGCTGATGACCACGAAAGAGTGCGAAGTCATAGTGTACCTCCGGGACGTGGATGGAAAGTCCTGTACCTGCAGTCTCCGGTCCTCCAATGCAATAAACGTTGGAGAGGTCGCCGGGCATTATGGCGGCGGCGGACATGCCCGCGCGGCGGGATTTCTGACGCCGCGGCCAATGAAGTCGGTCCGCCGCGAGCTCATTGCACGGTTTTCCGGCCTCCTGTGCGGGACGTAGGCGTCCCGTCCTTCAGATATCGAACAGATCGCGTGTTCACCGGTATTCGCCCCCGCTTCAATTGTAAACCACAGTAAATGAGTTTCGCGTGCGACGCCGTTTCGGCACACGCCTCAGGCCGTTCAAGCTGGCACATCTTTTGCTTCCATCCGACTGCCATCAAAATCAGGAGGATGCCGTGGATTCCCTTACCGAACGAGTCCTGGAGTACCAGGCAACCGGGCGTGGCTATGAGTCGCTGGTCCGATCTATCGCGTTGACGGTGTACCACTACCCGGAACGCCGTTATGGCTTCACCGAAGACGACAGAGGAGAGTTCCTGTTGTTCTTCTATCCACGAATATCCGCGATAATTCGCCGCTTCAGACCGTGCGGTAAGCCGTTCGAGGCATATCTCCACACAAATCTCCGATGGCAGGCGAGAACCTATGCGTCGAGAAAGCTCGCTCTGGAGCGGCAGACCCGGCTCACGGCACGCAACGACCTGTGGATCGACACATTCAATCCGTCCGTCGCAGCCGAGAGTGTGCCGGAGATGGACACGCGGAGGCCGGCAAACACCCGCATGCGAATCGATCCAAACGGGCGGTTCGCGGATCGTGGCATAAGACGCCGTGCGCTTCTTGTAGCACTGAAAGCGTCTCCCTACCTCACTTTGCCGCAGATCGATCAGGTCGCGCAGTTGACGAATTGCAGCCCACAGGCCCTCGAGGAAAAGTGTCTGATCCTCCGCGAGCGCGCCGAACGCCGAATGCGTCGGTACGATATCCTTTCCACCCGACGAAACAAGGCATTCTTCCGCCTTCAGTGCCTGGAGGAAGAAGAACACGCGTCTCCGACGGACGAGCGCAGGCGTGCAATTCATGCCGAGTGCCAGAGAATCCGGAGGCGATATCAGAGAGCGCGGATCGAGGCACGTGCGGTCATGCGCACGCCGACCCACCGCGAAATTGCGGATGTCCTTGGCATCCCCAAAGGCTCGGTCGATTCGGGCATCTTCTACGCTCGTTCGGCAGTTACTGCGGGTATCTGTGAGAAGACGAGCCAGGAGTCGTCGGTACCGGTTCTCACTCACCCGGAAGCTGGGTTATCCTCGGGATATGAAGAAAGAACTCGTACTTGCAACCGGAAACGATCACAAGAAGCGTGAACTCTCAAACATGGTCCCGCAGGTCAGAATAATGACGCCCGGCGACCTGCGGATCCCCTTCGATTACGAAGAGATCGGTAATACCTATCTTGCGAATGCATTTGGAAAGGCAATGGCTCTGTATCAGCAGCTCGATTCGATGGGAAAGACCGCGCCGGTCCTCGCGGACGATTCAGGACTCTCGGTCGTTGCACTGGACGGCGCTCCCGGAGTCCACTCTGCACGTTATGGCTCGGTTGACGCAGGAAATCGTCTGACCGCCGCAGAACGAAACAGGCTCCTGCTCGACAAGATGGAAGGCATGACGGACCGCCGCGCGTTCTTCGTCTGCTGCATGGTGTTGCTGTTCAGCGAAAATCGGTACGTAATTGCGCAGGAAACATGGGATGGTGAGATTGCCGCGGAACCCTCGTCGGGCGCCGGCGGATTCGGTTACGACCCGGTCTTCTATCTTCCGGACATGGGAGTCACGGCAGCAGACCTCAGCGAGAGGCAGAAAAACGAACTATCTCACCGGGGAAGGGCACTGAGCCGAATTCTGCCGCATATTTCAGAAATTTGAGCCAATGC
>CAZKMA010000086.1:8131-14412 GCA_964553615.1 uncultured Spirochaetales bacterium
CCGCGGGCCTCTTTGACTTCGCATCCGGAAAAGCCTTTTTGTAGGTAACCATGCACTTCTCTATGATTTCTACGGCCTTCTCCCTATCGAGAATAGTCTTGACCGATGTCTCCGAATGCTCCAGCGCCTTGTATACCTCGAAGAAATGGGAGATTTCCTGAAGCATATGCTGGGGAAGGGTTGATACGTCGCGATACCCGGAATAGACCGGGTCCTTGAATGGTATTGCAATGATCTTTTCGTCCACTTCGCCCTTGTCCACCATGGCAACAACCCCGATGGGGTAACACTCGACCATGGTAAGTGGATCGAGCACCTCAGAGCAAAGCACGAGCACATCCAGCGGATCACGATCCTCTGCCAGGGTACGAGGAATAAACCCGTAGTTCGATGGGTAGTGAGTCGAAGTGAACAGGATTCGGTCAAGTCGGATCAGTCCCGTCGCCTTATCGAGTTCGTATTTCTTCTTGCTTCCCTTGGGAATTTCGATAATTGCCACGAAATTTTCCGGAGTGATTCGCTTAATATCGATGTCGTGCCATGGATTCATACCTTGTTCTATCATTGCCTATCCGCGAAGTCAACATGAATGTGCGTCGGAGACCGGTTCTTTACCATTCGAGGAAGATCAGGTTAAATGGGGGACAGAGGTACGATATAGAGATGAATACAACGGATACAAACCAGATACGCATTCCACTGCGCAATGAAGTTGCCGAAAAGGACAAATGGAACCTCTCGAAGATCTATGCGGATGACACCGCATGGGAGAAAGCCTTTGCAGAGTTTTCGAGCAACGTGCCGGACATTGAGAAGTTCCGTGGCACGCTGAAAACTTCTGCTCAGCACCTGTTTGCATGTCTTGAGTTCATGACCCGACTTCACCAGCAGGAGGAGCAACTCGGCTCCTATGCACACCTGCGACTTTCGGAGGATGCGGGGGACAGCAAGAACCAGGAACGCTTTGCACGCTATGTTCAGACGGCAACCAGGATGGAGGCATCGGCAAGCTACCAGGCGCCGGAAATCCAGGCCATTCCGCAGGCAATCATGGACGGCTTCATGGCGGAGCCGGTCCTGAGCGAGTTCCGCATCTACCTGAGCAAACTTCTTCGCTTCCGCCCGCACATCCTTTCGGAGAAGGAAGAAAGGCTGCTCGCAATGCAGGAGGAGGCAAACCAGACTGCACAGAAGACATTCTCCGCGCTGACCGACGTGGACATGGAGTTTGGCACGATACGGACAGCCGAAGGAGAACGTCCCCTGAGTCAGGCAACGTACAATGTGTTCCTCCTTCATCCCGACAGGGCGATCCGCGAGACGGCATTCAAGCAGTTCATGGGCGTATACGAAGCACACCGGAATACCCTGGCAAGCCTGTACGCAGGAAGTGTTCACCTCGATGTGTATCAGGCACAGGTTCGTAACTTCCCTTCCGCACGGGCAGCTCATCTTTTCCCCGATGACGTTCCGGAAACGGTGTACGACAATCTGGTCGCGGAGGTCGGGCGGAATCTTCCCGCTCTTCATCGCTACTATGCGCTGCGGAAGCGGATTATGGCCGTGGATGAGCTCCATCTTTACGACGTGAAGACGCCGCTTGTGCCCAACGTCGATGTCCATCACAGCTATGAAGAAGCAGTGGACCTTGTTGGACGTGCCCTTGCTCCGCTGGGTGAGGAGTACTGCAGAACATTAACCGACGGGCTTACCGGCGGATGGGTTGACCGGTATGAGAACAAGGGCAAGAGATCCGGCGCATTTTCCGCAGGATCCTACGTCGGTGATCCTCATATCCTGCTCAATTACAATAGTGACGATCTGCGGGATGTATTCACTATGGCGCATGAGGGCGGCCACTCGATGCACTCATGGAACTCGGTACGGAACAATCCGTTTCAGCACTATCAGTACACAATCTTCGAGGCCGAGGTAGCGTCCACGTTCAACGAGCAGCTCCTGTTGCACTATCTCCTGGAACATGCTCAGGATGAACGAATGCGCGGGTTCCTCATCAACAAGCACATCGACGACATAGTGGGCACACTCTACCGGCAGACCATGTTCGCCGAATACGAAAAGATCACGCACGAAATGGTGGAATCCGGAATACCGTTAACCGTGGAGTCGCTGCGCGCCGAGTACCGGAAGCTCCTCGAGAAGTACTTCGGACCGGAAGTCACCATCGACCCGGTGGCGGACATGGAAGGGTTACGCATTCCACACTTCTATCGGGCGTTCTATGTGTATAAGTACTCGACGGGTATCTGCGCGGCAATCACGTTGTCGCAACGGGTACTTCGCGGAGGCGAGGCCGAACGGGAAGACTACTTCCAGTTCCTGAAATCCGGCGGATCCCGGTTCCCTATCGAGTCTCTCAGGATTGCCGGGGTCGACATGGCCAAACCGGACGCCATCCGGACCGCACTTCAGCTCTTCTCCTCCCGGGTGGACGAATTGGAAGGTTACCTGAACAGCTGAGGAACACGGCATCGCCGAACCTTCACTGCACGCCGCATTTTTCATCCGGCCGGACTTGACACATGGTGCCCGAACCCGTAAAATGCGTTCCTGCAAACGTTAAGAGAAATCTGCGGCGGTGGTGAAATTGGTAGACACGCTAGCTTGAGGGGCTAGTCCAAGCAATTGGGTGCTGGTTCAAGTCCAGTTCGCCGCAACTTCCAAAAAGCGCAATGGTTCCGGGAATGGGAAGCCGCTCAAAAATGAGCGGCTGTTTTTTTATTCACTCGGCGGAACCTCCGGAGACTAATCACGGTTTACGTTCCACCGGAAGCGGGAAGATCTGCTTCCCCAGTTTGCCCAGAATTGAACGGTAGCAAGCATCGTAATCCTTGCCTATTGGCCCGGTGCCGTCGAGCATGGGAATGAATGCCTTCAGGAATCTGATCCCGCATTTCCAAAACTACTCCGTCCAGGTTTATGACCACACCTCAGAAATCACGATAGCTTTCCCCGATAGGAGCGCAAAACATCTTGAAGTATTCGCGAGGGTTCCGTTCATCCGTAGTTCGGAAGACACTTGATGGCAGCGGTTGTAGTATGAGTCAGGTCGCTCGGGAGACCGGGGTCAGTTACGCAACTATTTCAAACTGGATAGGAAAGTACCCTCTGGCTAAACTGGACGTGGATGATGCAACCGGCATGACGCCGGATCAGCAGAATCCCGGAGGAAAATCGACGCTTCGGCTGGAAAACAAGACCCTTGACGAAGGCCAGAAAGGAGAATGGGTTACACTCCGAGCACCTCCCGTTGGGGGAACAGGAGTTGACCACCGCGATGCTCGACCGTCTCCTGCCATATGCGCATATCTACCCGATGGACGGAAATTCCTATTGGGAAATAAGACCACAGGCCGAGGAGGAAATCCTGCCGGTCACCGATTCGCGCCGGAACCGGCTCACATGGCGGGGATCCATTGGCCCGGGTGGTCAGAATTATCTGAGCGAACTGAGCGATCGACACGAGATAAGAGATGAAGACAAGGCGCCTGTCCATCGTGAATTGAACAAAGGGCTTTCCACTTCCGGGAAATTGAGCCATAGTGAGCGGGGGTTCGAATTCGATGTGTCGATTGCTTGCCTATGTTCACTCGGGGTCCGCACTTTCAATGAGGGAAACGCTCGGCGACCTTGTTCTCGATGAATTCCAAAAGCTGGCGGTGGTCCATCGGGATGGCTGGGGAATCGTGAGAATGAGTTCAAACTCATTGTCGTCCTATATCTCCACCAGCCCAGCTTTCAGCGATGCGACGATGTTCAAAGCCCTGACGGTGCAGCCGACCAATTCGGCCATCCTGCACGAGCGGTTGGCCAGTCCCGGCATCGGCCTTCTCCTCGACAATCAGCAACCCTTTGTCTACAAGAACGTGGCCTTTGCGCATAATGGAACCATCGGCAACGAGGGGGGAAACATCGTCCAAAGGCCGACCTCATATCGGGAGTCCCTCGGTCTGGCCCATTCGACGACGATGTCGGATTCCAGGATCTACGCCGATCTGTTTTATCTCCGGCTGGCCGAACTCCAACGGAGCCGGCATACCGGGGACCGTCCTCCAACTGCTGACGAAGTGCAACAGGCGCTGGCCGCAACCATTGCCCGGCTCCGCGAAGATTATCCTGACGCCAGCTTCAACGCTGTGATCGAAACAGCCAATTTCACTTTTGCCGCCCGGGCTCATGCACACGAGCCCACCTGCAGCAAAGGCCTCCGCCGCATTTATGCAGAGGCGGGATGGGCCGATCGAATCGACGATTATTATGAGATTGCGTACAGGACCTTCTCTCACCCCGATGGATCGGCGACCGTTGTGGTCTCTTCTTCCGGCTACTCCGCGAGCGACCCCTGGGCCAAACTTCCAAACAACACACTCCACGCCATATCGCACCAGGATGCCACGGCCCAAAGCCTATCCCTGATCACAGAATATGCCCCAGAAATTTGACCATCCGGTCGTTCTGGGTGGCGGTGAACAGATGTTCCGGAGTTCCCTCCTCGATAATCTCGCCCTCGTCCATGAAGACAACCCGGTCGGCCGCAGCCTTGGCGAAGCCCATCTCGTGGGTGACCACCATCATTGTCATCCCCTCTTTGGCCAGATCCAGCATGACATCAAGGACTTCCTTGACCATTTCCGGGTCGAGAGCCGACGTCGGTTCGTCGAAAAGCATCACTTTGGGATCCATAGCCAAAGCCCGGGCGATAGCCACCCGCTGTCTCTGCCCACCTGAAAGCTGCGCGGGCAATGCGTCATGCTTCTCCGTGAGGCCGACCCGGTCCAGCAACCCCATAGCCTTCTCTCTGGCCTTGGCTCGCGTAAGCTTCTTGACCCGTACGGGTGCCAGGGCGATGTTCTGCACGACGGTGAGATGGGGAAACAGGTTGAAGTTCTGGAATACCATGCCGACTTCCTCGCGAATCCGGCGGATATTGGCGCCGTCGTTCGAGACGTGATCGTCATCGATCCAGATATCTCCGGAGGTCAGGACCTCAAGTCGGTTGACACTTCGGAGCAGGGTGCTCTTCCCGGAGCCGGAGGGCCCGATAATGACCAGAGTCTCCCCAGTCCTGACGGACAGGGACACATTGTTCAACGCTTTTAGCGTCCCGAAGGTCTTGCAGGCTTTTATGATACGAATTCCATCCGGCATGGCTAATCAACCTTTCTCCTGTACGACACGACCTCATGGCGATTGCTCTTTTCCACGGCATTCACTCCGGGCTCACCCGGTAGACACCATCGCCTGATTACTATCTGCCAGCGGTCGAGTCGAGGGAGCGCGCAGACGATTGTTCAGCCCCTGGGATGCCTTGGAGAGAGCATAGTTGATTACGCAGTAGATCACGGCAACGATCAGATACACCGGGACAAGGGAGTTGTAGTTGGCGACCAGGATCTTGGCATTCTGCATGAGCTCCCCGTAGGTCACCACATAGCCGAAGGTCGTATCCTTTACTACGATGACGAGCTGGGCAAGCAACGAGGGGACGACATAGCGAATTGCCTGCGGAAAGACCACGTGGAAGAACACCTGCCACCCGTTAAGGGCCAGGCTCGCGGCCGCTTCCGACTGCCCGCGGGGAACCGCCAGCACTCCTGACCGGTACACCTCTGCAACCACCGCGGCAGTGTTGAGTCCGATGGGCAAGGTAACCATCCAGTAGGAGCTCATTTTGAACCCAAGGGGTGGCAGGATCAGAAAACAGAAATAGATCAGAAGCAGACTCGGGACTCCGCGAAAAAACTCGATCAGGGCCACCGACACCCAGCGAAGCGGCCCTATCGTCGATAGTCGGCCGGCCATGAAGAGGAGGCCGACAGACAGGGCTATAAGGCCCGCCATGCCCGCGGAAGCCATCGTGCCGATCAGTCCGGCAAATAGAAACTTCCACGTCGTGAACCACCCGAAGAACTTCCAGTAGCGGGACTGAAGCTGTCCAGCATCGTAGAACCGGAGCACAATTACGGCGATCAAACCGAGCAGCGCCAGCGCCGCAACAATCGTGCCGATGCGGATAAAGAGCCTTGTGCGGGAGTCGGGGTTCTCGAACAGCGCCTCTTCCGCGCTCCGCGCGCTCATCGCAGGATTCTCACTTTCTTGTCGAGGCGAGCTCCCGCCCAGGAAATCAACAGTCCGGTGGCTATGTAGAACGCCGCGGTGATGCCGAAGGTGAGGATTCCGGAGGCGGTTTCGTTGTTGATCATGTCCACGAGACCCGTCAATTCGCGGTGGGGAACCGGCACCTGTGAGGCGATCGCCGT
>CAZKMA010000087.1:0-13806 GCA_964553615.1 uncultured Spirochaetales bacterium
GTGCAAAATCGGAGAACGTCGGCTTTTTCAAAGAAATGAACGGCCGGTCGGCATTACGCCGGCCGGCCACGTGGGCGTTGTGTCGAAATGATCGAACTATCAGCAGTCAGAACTCTTCGAAATCATCATCATGATCGTCTCGAGATCGTGAATCGCCGTTGCTGTTGATGTTGTCGATGAGCGATATCGCTGTTGACGCTGCCGCGTGAACGGGTGTGTGCAGTGCAGCACGGGCTTCGGATGGGGCTATCCTTTTCCTTGAGCTTTGCACTGTCCTTTGCTCGTCCTGACGGCGCGCCGGCAACTGTCTCTGGCCGGCAATATTCACATTGAAGTATGAGATTGCGGAGGCAAGCTGTTCCGCTTGAGCTGCAAGCTCTTCCGCCGTGGTCGCCATCTCTTCGGAGGTGCCTGCATTCTGCTGGATCACTTTGTCGAGCTGTATAATCGCCCGGTTCACCTGATCCACGCCGGCCGACTGTTCGTTGCTCGAAGCACTGATTTCCTGGACGAGCTCTGCGGTCCTGCGTATGTCCGGCACAAGAGCATTCAACTGCTGCCCGGCCTGTTCGGCGACCTCCGATGTGGTGCCTGAAAGCTCGGTGATCTCTTTTGCGGCAATCTGGCTGCGTTCGGCGAGCTTGCGCACTTCCGCGGCCACGACGGCGAACCCTCGGCCCGCCTCACCCGCGCGGGCGGCCTCGATAGCGGCGTTCAGAGCCAGGAGGTTTGTCTGGCGCGCAATTTCTTCGATGATCGTGATACGCGTTGATATTTCCCGTACGGCGTCTATGGCACCCGATACCGACTGAGCTGTTTCTTCTGCATCCTGGGCCGCTTTCGTTGCGATCTTCTGCGTCTGGAGCGCGTTGTCCGAGTTCTGTCTGATATTTGCGCTCATCTCTTCCATAGAGGAAGAAAGTTCTTCGGTTGATGCCGCCTGCTCGGACGCACCCTCCGACTGTGCCTGTGCCGCCGAGCTCAACTGGTCACTTCCCGTCGACACGTTTGCCGATGCCGTCTGAACCTGAGAAACGACCTCTTTCAGCCGCACGGCCATCGCGGACATCGCCGCAAGGATTCCCGTCGCGGTTCGCCCGCGGCCCGGCGCAAAGTTCACTGTCAGATCTCCTTCCGCGACGCGTCGGGATAGATCCTCCATGGTCGATGGCTCGGTTCCGATCTGCCGCATCGTGCTGCGGATCAGTACAAGAGCGATGATAAACGCGATAAGGGCACCCGCTATAATCCCTACTATGGAGATCCAGTTTATCTGCACACCTACCATCTCTGCGTGGGAAGTGGCCGACGCTGCAGCCTGATCTTCTTCGGCCTGCATCTTGTCCAGTAGGGCAATCGCAGATGCGAATGCGCTGTCGTTTGCACCCATCTGATGAGTCAATGCATCGTAACTGGCGGAAGTCGGATTCTTCTCGTACGTCGCGGCCACGGAGACTATTTTCTGATGTGCACTCCACCATGTCTCGAATGCGGAGCCGAACGACTTCCACGTGGCAGTTTCGGCAGCGGACATGGGAATCTTGTCGAGGAGCTTGATAGTTCTGTCTGCCCGGGCCCTGGCATCTGCAAATGTCTTCAGAACGCCGGAAATCTCATCCCTGGTCAGTGTGGTCTGCATGAGCGAATTTTCGCCCGAGTCCACAGTGCGCATGGTGATTTCCAGTACCTGGACATTCTTTACGCCGGGAAGTCTGTTGGTTGCGATGTTTACAACATCGGATCGAAGCTGGCTTGCTCCCCAGACTGCGGACAGCCCAACGAGCAGTACCACGACCACGACAGATCCGAACCCAATTGAAAGCTTCGTCGAAAGCTTCATTCTTTACCTCCAATGGCGGCCAAATAATATGTGCCCGAATGGGCATTCTGCATCCCGTTCGGCACAGAAATAGTTTTCTGAGACTGGTGAACTCAAGGAGGTCCTGAAATGGTTGTTCTCGTCGAGGACCATATCATTCTCCCGGTAACATTTGGCTCAACAGTCGTAGGCAATATTATATAATAACTCTCCTATCACTGAAAACCCCTTTAAGTCATATTAAGTTAATATATTTCTTAAGACTAAAAACTCTATTCATGGTGTGTACATTGGGGAGTCAGATGGATTCGTCGCCCTCGAATCAAATGTGCAATGTCCGCTTGCTGCATGAGAGCTCAATGAAAGGGGGGCGTGAGGATCTGGAAAGGCGATGTCATGTGCATCGCCTGGGCGGCTTTGCGGTGCGGGACAGGTGAAAAATGGCCCGCGTCATCAGGCCGTGGCGTCTGCTGGAATCGGTTCGGGTGCAATCAGCCCTGGAGCGAGTTGAACCAGTCGATAAACTCCCGCCGCTCTTCGGCGCGCACCGCCGACCGCTGCCTGCCGATCCAGCCAAGCAGTTCCGTTCGGGTTTTTTCGCTGAGCTCGTCGAAGCCTTTCCCGGATTCCGGGTGGCCAGGCCGCGCGGCCCAGAAGTCCTTGATCCACGAACCGAGTCGGGTGTTCATTGCCTCCGACCGCTCAATGAAGTGGCCGAGCTCCATTCCCTCTGCGTCAAACGCAATGTAAATCGGGATATGAACTTCACCGCTTGGGTGAGGGTAGAGCGCGCCGAGGTCGGTGTTTTGCGGATTCTTCTCAAGAATGCAAAGCTCGACTAACCCGCGTTCCTCAAATCGCGCAAGGATAGGGAGATTTGCGACGACATCACCGCACCAGTCGTGCACCAGGGCCAGGATTCGAAGCGGTGCAGCAGGCTGTCGCACCAAAGCCAGGTCAGATTCGCTGAGGCGGTGAGCCGCATAGTTGTCTTCGATCGTACCCCGGTTCACCTTCATAATGCCGAGGAAATCCTGAAAGGTCATTGACTCGTCGAATGCCCGCTTAAGACGAGCAGGTGCAATTCTATTCTGCATTGACAAAGGGTACCTTCCCCCAAACTCGGAGTCAAGTTCAGACCCGAGAGGAGAAAGGTCTTACCAGGGAACTTCGCCTTCCTCGACGAAAAATCCCCCTGTCGGTCCATCCGGACCGAGTGTCGCGTAGCGGACGATGGGCCGTGCCGCATCCTCAGGCTTCTTTTCGCCGCTGTAGTTGTTGAACGCGGTAGCCGTGTAGCCGGGAGAGACGGCATTGACCTTGAACCCTTCGTTCTTCAGTTGTGCCGCAAGAACCACCGTGTACATGTTGAGTGCGGCCTTCGAGGTCGGGTACGTATCGCTCTTGAACCTGCTGAAGCTCCAGGCAGGATCACTCTGAAGGGTCAGGGATCCGAGCTCGCTCGTCACGTTGACGATGCGCGGCGCTGAAGATTTTTGCAGAAGCGGCAGGAATGCGCGCGTGACGCGGACCACACCGAAGAAGTTAGTGTCGAAGACGCGCTGGATTTCATCCACCGGCACCGGACTTCCGTCCACAGGGCGCTCGCCGAGGATCCCGGCGTTGTTCACCAGAACGTCCAGGCTCTCACTTCGGTTCTCCACCTCTACGGCAGCACGACGGATTGATTCCATGTCCGTTACGTCCAGGACAATGGCCGCGGCATCCCCGCGTCCGTCGGCTCTCAGGGATTCCGCTGCGCGCTCTCCCGATTCGGCGTTCCGGCATCCCATATACACAAAGTACCCGGCACCTGCCAGCTGCCGTGTCACTTCCCATCCGATTCCTCTATTTGCTCCCGTCACCAGTGCTGTTCTCACAGTAATCCTCCGGATCAATGATATGGAAGAAAGGTACCAGGGCCGCTACCGCCGGGTAAGGGACGAATCCTCGGAAGTTCTGGACAAATCTTCAGAGGAAGCAAGAAACGCGGATATGCTTCTCCCTGTGCACTTGCGGAAGAAACGGGAGAAGTAGTTTTCGTCATCGAAGCCAAGATGGGCTGCAAGCTCCTTGGTCGACATTCCCGAATAGAAAAGCAGCCGCTGCGCCTCGAGCGCCACGCGGCGGTTCAGGTACTCCTTCGGCGAGAAATTAGAGAACTCCTTTACGATGGAGTAGAGCGCAGATTCACTTACTCCCACGGTCCGCGCCACTTCGGATACCTGGGGGCGGTGGACAAACTCCTTCTCCACGAGCGACTGAAAGCGCAGAAAGGCTTCGATGTTCCGAGTCTGACCGCGGCTGCGTTCCGAAGCGAAATACGCGTGCTCGAGCTCGCTCATCACCGCATTCAGGTAGGCAATCATGACTTCGGAACTTCCGCCCTCCGTCCGCAACGTCTGACGCAGGAGGTCGAACACGGTGCCAAACCGCTCCCACGCCTGCTGCGGGAGGTTGATCCGCCGCTCATCCCAGGGATCGAGCCAGAACTGATAGGTGCGGGGAAGCTTTGCGAAGCACGCTTCGTCGAAGGTAATTTTGAAGTATTCCCCGCTCACCCGGGTGAGCGGAGGAACGCGCACCTGATGCGGCCTCACGAACAATACCTGTCCGGCAGAGACCGGGACGGTTCGCAGGTCCACCTCGTATTCAACCGACCCGGTCCGCACGAACATCAGGAAGTAATGGGAGGTACGGTGTGGCCGTGCGAGGCGACGGATGATTTCCGGCGAAAGCGGCGGATCGAGGTGAGAATGGAGCGAAATACCGCGCATTCCGCCGCGCTCATACAGCAAGGGACTCAGATCAGGTACATTTTCAATAGCTGATGACACGGATGAAAATACAGCCCTGTGGGCCAAAAATCCAGGAGCTACCCCTGCACGTCCTTCGCTCGCCACCCGGAACATTTCGTTGCGCTTCTCTGCAGGAACCGACGATATCCACGTCGCCGTCTACTTCGACTTGTCAACCGTCGTGATGGCAGCAAGCCGCGCGGCGACATCGTCGTCCGACTTCTGTTCGAGGTAGCGTCTGAGAAACTCCGCCGCCCGTTCGGGCTGTCCGAGAGAGTACTGGTAGATGTCTGCCAGGAACAGGTAGACCGACGGATCGTCTATTCCTGAGCCTATGAGACCGTTCAGGGTTGCGGCCGCATCTTTCGGTTTCCCGGTGCGGTACGCGAGTACGGCGCTCAGGTACCGACGGATCGGATCCGAGTCATCGATTTTCGCGGCACGTTCGAGCAGATCTCTCGCATTGAACCATTCACGCCCATCGAGCGCTGTCTCGGTCATTTCGAGAAGTTGGTCCTCGGAGTACATCTGGAGGTAGAGCACCTGAGTCTGCTGTTCGAAATGCAGATCCACGCTGAGCGTTTCATACCCTTTCTTCTTCACGACGATCCTGTGTGCTCCCTTCGAAAGCCGCGGAATAACGAAACGCCCGGTAAGGTCGGATTCCGGTCCCGGTTTGCCGTCCACCGAGAGAGCCGCCGCGGCGACCGGGCGGTTGCCGTGGTCATAGATCATGCCGAAAAGAGGTGCCGATTCGAAGGCTCTGGGGTCGGCAGCTTTCGCGGACACACATGAGGAGAGGATCGCGGCTGCCGCCAGCAGCGCGAACATGCGAACGGGGAAGGGTAGGAATTGAGATCTTTGTCGTATCATTTTGGAATCCTGACTTTGTATGTAGCGGTGCCATCTGTGAGAAGGAACCACTCGCCCGAGTCCGATGTGAGTGTCCATCCGTCGACCGTTCGGCCGACGCACGCGCGGAGTATGGTACCGTTCCGTTTGTTCTTGAAGAATTCGTATCGAGTTCCATCCGATGCAGTTACCGCGCCAACGTAGCTCATCCAGGCGGCCGGTCTTGCCGGCGGCGGTGCGGCCGAGGTCGGCGCGCGTGACTGCGTTACAGGCGTGGCCCACCCAAGACGCAGCGCGATGATTCGCGGAGCGTAGGCCGGTCCGGTCGATTTGTTTGCGGGGAGGGGGTCGGTGCCGCGGGATATCGCCGGCGCAGGGGGCCGCGTGCCGCTTTCACCCGGAGCGGCGGCGGGAACCGTCCGACCAATCTCTTCGTACCCGATGTGAAGCGTTGCCAGAAGCGACTTTGTGCCCGGTTGTTGCTGGATGTTCAGGTCCTGCACGAATCGGTACTTTCTCCCTACCATCTCGCTTTTCAGAAAGCTCAACAGTGCCGGTCCCGGTCCACGTACGAGAAACTCGACGACGTGTGCGCTCGCCTTCCGTTCTCCGGATACCGGGCGATAGCGAAGGACATCGAGTCCTGCCGTCTGGAGGGACTTCTGCACGGAGGCTGCGAAGCGTTCAGGGGTCGTTTCACCGGCAGTGAAGAAACGGGACCGGTCTGTCGCAATTTCCTGTCTCAGATGTGGAAGGTCGATACCGGACGATGATCCGGTTCCCGTGTTCTGAGCGCTCCTCCCGGCACGCCGTGCACTCTCGGTGAGTTTTTCGTAGGTGTGGATGCGATCATCCATTGCGGAAATACGCGACCGGAGCAGCGTGACACCGACCGAGAAGGCCGAAAGTGTTACCACGACGCCGAGTGCTACCAGGAGCGGTGTGCGAGCCTTATCTGCCATGGTAGCTCCCCGCGATCGTGCACCGCTCGCTTCGGACGGCGGGTGCCTGTGGATTTGGTGCGGCCTGAACTACCCGAACATTCGAGAAGCGGCTGTCGGCGGCAAGGCGCTCTGCGAAGGCAAACGGCTCGTTCGTCTCTCCGTCCACGGTGAACTCGTCTGGGCCGAGGCGAATCTCCCGAATGACGGTTCCCGGCGGAGCGGCTGCGGCCACCGCGTTGAAGAAGCCGTAGGTATCGCGCGGCCGGTGCGCCTCGAGAGCTTCGAGCTCAGCCTGCGCGGTCCGCCACTCCCTGTTTGCATGAGCGGCGCCCGCCGTAGTTCGTGACAGCGTCTCGTAGGTGTGCCGTGCCGATGAAAGCCTCTGTTCGTATCCGGTGAGCGTGTTCCATGCGTACAGAACAATGAGCACGGTGATGGCGGTCGGTACACCGACAAGAAATGCCCTTCGTCCGGGACGTGACAGCCTTCGCCTGCGGCTCTCGACCGGCTCGAATGTGCGTGTCGTGCGGCGACCGGGTCGGCGTCCCTCTCTATCGGCAAGTTCGGAGATGGGATGGACGGCAATTGCTGGACCATTCGGGAACCGGGCCGAACAGACACGCTCACAGGTCTCTTCTGCACCCCGTGCGGCGTAGAGTTCGACAGAAGATGCGGAGCCGAAAGCATCTGAACTCTCATCCGGAGCGCCGTCCGCCGGTATGTCGGTCTTGAAACCGGAGACGAGCCTTCCGTCATGGTACTGGAAGACCTCGAGGTGGTTCTCGAAGACGATGCCGACAACGTGCGATCTGTGGCCGGCGGAGGATTCGTCCACACCGCCGTCTGCCGGATGGTGTTCTGCGGCGTCGGCAAGGATATCCGCTGTTACGAGTACTCCTGCCTCGGCGGCGGATCTGTAGAGCGCAAAGACATCCTTCCGCATCACGTAGACGCGGATACGTTGAGACTCGCTTCCTCGGCCCGGCTTTCCGTTCGCCTTCCATCCGCCCTCCGGGTAGTAGTCGAAGAGGGTGTGTCCGGAGGCTCCGGGATGAACCGTCCGCAGCCTGAAGGAGATGAGACTCTCGAGCTCGCGATGAGGCACCGGAGGGACGTCGAGCAGGTAGAGTTCGTAGTCGAGTCCGGATGCGAGAACGAGGTGATGGTTGCGATCGAGATCGGAGAGCGCGATTCTGTTCCCGTGTGTCCGGTCGAAGAGGATGTCTTTCACGGGGAGTACCTCCGTGAGACGACAATGAAGCGCGCGCGGTCGGCAGTGCCGAAGCCGTCAACGCCACCCGATGCCCCCGGCGGAAGCCTGCAGAGTACTGCATCGAGGGTTGCGCCGCTTAACGCAATTGTTACCTTCCAGAACCAGGTGGTCGTGCCGAGATACTGGTAGATCACGTGAGCAGACGACACCCCGATAATCTCCCGGAGCCGTTCCGGTGAAATGGCCGTAGTCCGCCGCAGACTCAGAATCAGATTTGCCCGCTGGGTGGGATCCATGATCCTGTACGGAGGGTAGGCCAGGATCTGGCGGAGAATCAGCTCCGGCAGGAAGTTCACGTTCCACCAGGGAAGCGTGTTCATGACAGGATAGAGCGTTTCGTAATCTCCGCCGAGGAAGCTCGAGAGCTCGGAGGCCGGGATGATTCGTTTCTGCCGAAGTGCATTCTGGATCTTCGTGTGGAACACCGCGGCTGCAGCGGCGTCCCCCGTGCGAACTGCGTAGAGCTTTTCGAGCGCGAACTCGTCTGTCACGTTGATGTTGGCATATCCCCACGGCGTCAGATAGCGGCTGATCGTCCGGGGAGAGAAGAGCATGCCGTAGCCCGCGAGAAGATCGGTGTAAAACCCGTGGTCGAAGCGCAGCTGCTGGAGATAGGCGGACGGACTTCCGGTCACCTCCCCGTTCACCGTGAAAAGGCTGCGGAGCGATGTGAGGTCGAAAACATCCCGCCTGATCCAGTTCGGATCGATGCGGCTCGAGGCATCCTCAAGGGTAATGCGGGCGGGCGACTGTGATGTAATCCAGCGAAAGACCGGGTCCGTGCGGCTGTCGCTGGAAGGCGTCGGATCGGATCCGAGTTGGGCCACAAGCGAGGCGAGCTCCCTGTCGAGCTCGCCATGGGCACGGGTGTTGCGCTTCGCGGAGGCGGCGTTCGCGTACCAGCGCGTTTCGAGGACGAGCGCGCCTGCAACGAGAACCGAGACGAAGGCGAGTACGATGAGGAGTGTTACTGCGATCGATCCGGCGTCCCTTGCCTTGCATGGTCCCACTAGAGTCTGAGCCCTCCATAGTCGACGACGATCTCTGAGGTCCGCCTACCCAGGGTAAGCGTTATCGAGTAGCCGGCCGCGCCGTTGCTCCCGGCCGCACCCGCCGGTTTCACCGAGGCCGACGGTTTCACCGCGACCGCAGTGACTCCCGGAATGTAGGCACTCGTTCCGTCCCAGGAGATGATGAGCCCGCTGCCGGACTTCGCAATCGTCAGGCTCACGCTGTACCGGTTGCCGTCCGAGACGGTGTAGACGCCGGCGGATTCAGTGAGTGTGGGAACGGGCCGCCAGAACGCCGGCGGAAAGCGCGAGAACGCCTTTCGCAGGATAGAATCCGCGGTGAGCTCGGCGGCTGTCGCCTCCGACTCCGCGACCACGCGGCTGATCGCAGACACTGCCGAACGGACAGCCGTCACGCCGACCGCGCCGAGAACGGTGATAAGGACGAGCGCCACGAGTACTTCGACGAGTGTGAAACCTTCGTCACCGCGTGCCTGTCTCGATGCCCTGTGCCATGTGTGTCCGCGCGAGTTCATTTCCCTCCTGTATTGTCGCGGCGGTAACGGCCATCTGCTGGCGCGCAGCCGCATACGCACGCGAGACCGTTGCCACGACCGCGGTAACGCCGATAGAGACGACGAGCAGAAGCGCCACCGCCTCCACCAGCACATACCCCCCGTTTCCGCGACGTCTACTGATCCCAGGACGTAATATCCTTCGCATTTCCGTCCCCCCCTTCGAGGCCGTCCGATCCGAGCGACCGGATGCCGAAGGGCAAACCGTCGGGGCCGGGAACGGTGTACTCGTACGGATGTCCCCACGGATCCTTCGGGACCGCTTTCTGCAGATAGGGCCCTTTCCAGTTCGCCGGCGCGGGTGCCGCAGACGGCTGTTTCCAGAGTGCGGCAAGACCTTGCGTCTGAGCCGGGTAGGAGCCGTTGTCGAACAGGTACGCGTTCAGGGCGAGCGTAAACGTTTCTATCTGGCTCCGTGCCGCTGCTTCCTTTGCATTGTCGATATAACGGAATGCAATGAACCCGACCGTGCCGGTTAGTATGAGAATGATGGCGATAACGATGAGTGTCTCCACAAAGGTCCAGCCTTCATCCGACCGGAGCCGGCGTGCCGGTTTTGCCGGTATGGTGTGCATGAACATCCTCCTTCTCGTTCTCACTGCGGAACGATCGACCCGTAGAGGGAAAAAAGCGGGACCACGAACGTCAGAATCATGACGAGAAGCACGATCCCGACTGCAACAATGAGCGCGGGCTCCACCAGAGTCATGATGCGCGAGGTCCACTTTTCGAGCTCCGCCTGATAGAAGATCCTGAGCTGGGAGAAGACGCGTTCGACGTGGCCTGTCCGCTCGCCGATGACCACCCAGTGCGCGACCCGTTCGGGGATGACCACCTGTCCGCGATAGCGTGCTTCGAGTGCTTTGGAAACAGGTCTGCCCGCGACTACATCGTCCGCGGCCCGGGCGAGAACGGCTGCGATAGCACGGTTGCCGACTGCGTGCGCCGCCTCGCGGAGTGCCTCTTCGACGGGAACTCCGCTTTCGGTGAGCACTTCAAGCGCAAAGCTCAGGTTCACCATCTCCCGGACTGAGAGAAACCGGCCCACGCCGGGCGTCCTGAGTGCTGCGGCGTCGATGGCGGCAGCAGGCTCGCCGCCGCGCGCACGCAGAATCCGGAGTACGAGGGCGCCCGCGACAGCTGCCGCGATGAGTCCTATGGCGACTGCAAGAACGAGCGTTGCCGAGGACTCGATGCCGCGTACGCCCGCCGGAAGTCCGGTTCCAACCTGCGAAAAGAGATCCTTCGCCTTCGGTACGACCACTGCGGCAACGAGAATCATCCCGCCGAATGCGACCCCGAGCACCAGAAGCGGGTAGGTGAGCGCTCCGAGCACCTTGTCCCGCATCTTCTTCTGATCTTCCAGATAGAGGGCAAGCCGGTCGAGCACCTGGTCGAGCGTTCCCACCTTCTCTCCGATCCTGACAAGACCGCGGTAGACCGGAGGAAAGGTGGACCCGAGGGATGAAATGCACGTGGAGAGCGATGCTCCGCCACGGAGCCGTTCGTCCAGGAAGTCGACAAGTCGCCGTACCTCACCGCGTTTCCCTGAACGCGAGGGGAAAACGAGTCGCGCAACTTCGAGTGCGTCGCGCACCGAAAGCCCTGCTCGCACCATGAGTGATATGCCTGAGGTAAAATCCCTCACTGCACGCATCGAGTAGCGGGCGCCGCGGGCAGCCGATGGACCCGACCGCATACCTGGCTCGACAACGCGAATGTCGATAGGGTACAGCTGCCCGGCCGAAAGGTCACGGAGGAGTACCTCCTCAGAGGGCGCCTCCCGAACCGCTTCCCGGATAGCTCCTGAGGTGTCGGCATACCGATAGAAGTAGGTTGCCACTACGCCACCGCCTCCACCTCGGAGAGCGTGGTGAGCCCCCGCGCGGCCTTGCGGTATCCGTCGGCAAGGAGCGAGCGCATGCCCCGCCCCGCGAGGAGATCGGTCATTTTCGCCGTGTCCCGCTCGTTGGCGATGGCCTGTTCCAGTTCCCGATCCACCCGGAATATCTCGCCAATCGCGATGCGTCCGTGGAACCCCGTTCCTCCGCAGCGGTCGCAGCCGGTGCCCGCGACGAGTCGTTCGGGTTCTACGCCGAAGGATTCGAGCCTGGCGCGCTGCGCTGGAGCGGGAGGAGCTTTCTCCGCGCAGCGGTCGCACACCCGGCGGACAAGCCGCTGGGCAAGTACCGCGCGGAGGACTCCGGAAATGAGGTAGCGTTCTATTCCCATGTTTGCGAGCCGGGTTACCGCGGAGACCGCATCGTTGGTGTGCAGAGTGGAAAGCACCAGATGCCCCGTCAGGGCGGCTCGTACGGCAAGCTCCGCGGTAGCTGCGTCGCGGATTTCCCCGACCATGATGATGTTCGGATTCTGCCGAAGCACCCGGCGCAGGAGGGAATCGAAGGTGAGCCCGATCTGATCATTTGTCGGGATCTGATTCACCCCGTCGATCAGGTACTCGACCGGATCTTCGATGGTAATGATCTTGCGTTCTTCCGAGCGGAGTTCCGCCAGGATGGCGGTCAGGGTGGTCGTTTTGCCGCTTCCGGTGGGCCCGGTGACGAGAAAGAGTCCGTGCGGCAGCGCCACGCTCTGTCTGACCGCGCCGACCTGCTCCTCGTCGAAGCCGAGCTCATCAAGCGACATGATATTGCCGGTGCGCTGGAAGAGGCGGAGCACGATTGACTCGCCGTGCGCGACCGGAACGACGGACACCCTGAGGTCGAACGGCTTTCCTTCCAGATGCACCGAAATGCGGCCGTCCTGCGGCAGCCGCCGCTCCATGATATTCAGATTCGCCATGATCTTGATACGCGAAGAGACCCCGGCGAACTGGTCTGTTGTGATCGAAGAGACGATCCTGAGCGCGCCGTCTATCCGGTACCGGACAAGGATGCGGTCGGCGAAGCTCTCAATGTGAATATCTGATGCGTCCTGGCGGATCGCTTCGATGAGGAGGCTGTTCACAAGGTTGACGATCGGCGCGTCGTTGGCAAGCCTGTCGAGGGCAAGCTGCTCGGTACCCTGCCCGGTTCCCGGCGCGCCTCCTTCGTTTCCGCCGCCTGAGAGGGTCCGTCCGAGATACGCCTGAAGCTCACGGCTGTCGACCCGGACAAGAAGGCAGGGCTTCCGGTGAAACCGCTTGAGCCGCTCCAGGAGCGCTGCCGTATCTGTCTCCGTGCGTCCGCCGCCATCGGTCAGCCCGACGGTAACCGAGTCTTCGTCCTCTCTGAGTTTCAGGACGCCGTTCGCCTCCATGTACTCGAGCGGATACTGTTCGGAACCCGAGGGGAGTGGCGTGTATTCTGCGAGCGACCGTGTTCCTGCATCGGGCCACATCATCGCGCCGCCTCCTGCGGCCGAACGTAGCGGTCGTACAGCGAGCTCAACCTCCGGGAGAGGTCCGCACTCTTCGGTGCCGGATACTCGACATGGGGAACGATGTAGATCACGAGCTCGGTGTTCTGGATGGTCTGTGACTGGCTGCGGAACAGCAATCCGAGGAGCGGGATGTCACCGAGAATCGGCGTCTTGCTTACGGTCTTTTCGGCGTCCTGTTGAATGAGTCCGCCGATTACGACAGGTTTGCCGGAGGGGGTGCGAACATTCGTGGTGACCACCTTCTCTGATGTGGTCGGCAGGCTGCTGCCTGACGAGTTCGACGAGGCGTTGGCGCCCTGCTTTGAAACGGTGGCAGAAACCTGCATGGTGATCATTCCGTGGCCGGAAGTCCATCCGTCGATCGTAAGGATGAGACCGGAGGTGATTTCCTGCGTGACCCCCGAATAGAGCGTCTGACCGGTGTTCGGATCGACCTGCAGATCCTGGTAGCGATAGGTGTTTGTATTCTGGAATTTCAATTTCTGTCCGGAGAGTCCGTTGATCGTGGTGTCCGCGAGAACCTGGGCATCGTCGTGCGTGAGCTCCGCGTTCAGCCTGATGGCGAAGAGCCATCCGAAGGTGGAGACAATATCCACACTCAGCGAAAGAAGCTTCGATATACTTCCGAGGAACGCGACACCCGGTGCAGCCGTGGAAGCGGTATTCTGGAAACTCGTCGAGTAGCTTGCCCCGTTGCTGCGCTGGTACTGGACAACGAGGAGCTCGTAGCGGATCTGCGGAACCGGCTGGTCGATCACCGAAAGGTAATTCATGAACTCTTTCCGTTTCTCCGGGCTCCCGGTGAAGAAGAGGACCGACGCATCGTTCGCCACGGTCGTGAGGTCAGCCTTGTCTATGTCCGGTGGAAGACTCTTCAGGACGTCCGCCGCCTGGATGTATTTCAGCGTGATGGCCTGTCCATTACTGCCCTGGTCGATCAGCGCAACGTATTTTTCTACCGCATCTTTCATCTGCGGCGAAAGGAGCATCACAAATGAGTTCGTGCCGGGAATGACGACAGGACCGAGGTCCGCGAACCGCGGCGGCAGGGTCTTGAGCACATCTGCCACCTTCATGTACTTGATGTCAAACCGATCGTAGCTCCGATCCGAGAGCGGCCTGTCCACCGTTTGGATGAAGTGCTCGACCGG
>CAZKMA010000088.1:0-13445 GCA_964553615.1 uncultured Spirochaetales bacterium
GTTTCTCAATCTCGTTGCGCACTGGAGATATGACGGAGAAACGTTACTTCAGGCCTCGCAGAGTTTCTACGTGTGGGTCCCCCTGGTATTCGGTGTGCTCTTTGCACTCAGCAGTCTGTGGCGCTCACCGGTTGCAGGTTGGATACAAGTCTTTGTTCTCCTGGCTGCATCAATTCTGAGTTCCCTCACATCACACATCGGGGAACTGACATCATCCCTCTTCCTTATCTTTGGCATCGTTCTTGTGTTCGAGCTTCGACTCCCTCGCATTCCGAGCGGTGTTGTTACGGCGATCTCCCTCATCGCATATCCATTGGCCCTGTCGGTCGGGTATGCGAAATTCGGACCGGCAACAGCCGTCAGGACCATAGAATCCATTCTCGTCGTCACCCTCTTTGTTGTTCTCTACGGAGGTATTCTCTACAGGCACTGGCTCCAGCACCGGGAGGAAGCGGAATTGCTCGAAAGGCGAGTCGTCGAGCGGACGGCCGAACTCCAGTCCGCCCTCGACGAGCGGTCGGCCATGATGCAGGAGATTCACCATCGCGTAAAGAACAACCTGCAGATAATTGCAAGCCTGCTCCACCTGGAGGCGCAGAAAGCGGGAGACGAAGGGGTAAAGGCTTCCTCGGAGAATAGCATTCGGCGCATTCACGCAATGGCACTCGTTCACGAGACTCTGTACCAGAGCAAACCGCTCCACGAGATTCATCTCGAACACTATGTCAGCAAACTGATTCGGGAACTCCAGGATACGCTTTCGGCTGAATACAGCATAGGCGTGGAGGTTGCGGGAAGCAGTGTCGTCGACCCGGATTTTGCCATTCCGTTCGGATTGCTCCTGAGCGAACTCATTGCCAATGCGCTCCAACACGCTTTTCCGGGCCGGCATGACGGCAAGGTCGCGGTTTCTCTGTCCTGTGGCGATAGAATAGGTCTGACGGTGTCGGACAACGGCGTAGGGATGAGTCGGGCATCCGGCGGTGAGCAACCACGCGAGGGCCTTGGCCTGCGCATAGTTCAGTCGCTTGTTACCCAACTTTCCGGATCCATCGAATCCGATTCCTGCGATCAGGGCACCACCTGGCAGATGTCTTTTCCACGGAGCGGAGTGCGTGAAACCTCCGCCCCTCCGCCGGGACGTGGATAGGGGAGTCGTTTCTTCTCTACGCTTCCATCTGCTCGGTTTCACACCTCATTCGCCGGTTCTCCGGCAGCGTTCTGCAGGATCCGGTTACCAGCACGTTCTTCCTGAAGTGAATCTTCTCCGAAGAGCTTCCGAGCATGAGCTCGAAATCTCCGGGCTCCACAATCCGGGTTGTTCCGGAAACGGTAAACCCCAGCATGTCCACCGGAAGAGAGAAACGGATTCGCTTTGCTTTTCCTGGATCCAGAGAGACTCGGGCGAACCCTTTCAGTTCCTTGACAGGACGAACAAGACTTGCGAACAGGTCCCGGACGTAGAGCTGAACAACTTCATCGCCCGCCATCTTTCCGACATTCCGGATAGTGCAGGACACGGAAATTGTTCCATCCACAGGAACCTCAACGCTATCGACAGCGAAGTCGCTGTATTCAAAACTCGTGTACGATAATCCGTGACCGAACGGGAAGACCGCTCCGAATTGAGGCTGCACTGGTGTTCCCGCAGATTTCAGTTTGTGATTGTAGAAGTAGGGCATGGCACCGGCAGAGCGGGGTGCGGACACGGGCATCCTGCCGCCCGGATTCACGTCTCCGTAGAGAGTACCGACAATGGCGTCCGCGCCTTCCTGTCCGGGGAGCCACGCCTGGAGGACCGCATTTGCCGATGAAAGCGCATTCCCGAAGTTGTAAGGTCGGCCGCTCAGGACTACTATCGTCGTCGGTTTTCCGAGCGCAAGGAGCGCGTCGAGGAGTTTCTGCTGCACACCCGGCAGCGCAAGAGATGCCGCGTCCGAGCCTTCTCCCACGGTGCCGGTCAGAAAGAGCCCGGCCAGATCACCGACAGCAACGACAATCCGGTCGGCTCCGGAGGCAATCGTGACCGCTTCGGCAATTCGGCTCTCATCCTGACTCACGTAGCTCTTTTTCTGTCCGGAGGCGGCGCCGGCGTCCCCGGGAAAGACCGGAGCTTCCTGCGGGCGACCGGTCAGGATGTCGCATCCACGGCTGTAGAGCACCGTGCTTCCCGAAGCCCGTTCGGTCATGGATTCACGAAGCGTTCGTGCATACTTCATGGAATTGTCCGCCTCGCCCGTTGCGACTATGAGGTGGACCGGGAACGAATAGCCACAGAATACGGCCAACTGGTCATCGGCGAGCGGACCGATGAGCGCAGTTGTTCCTCCGTCTGCCAATGGCAGCATGCCGTCGTTCTTCAGAAGCACCAACGACTTCTCGGCTGATTCCCGTGCGAGCGCACGATGGGCCGGAGTGTTCAGTTCCGGGGCGTCCGTTTCCACGTATGGCCTGTCAAACAGACCAAGGCGCGCCTTCTCCGTGACGACTCGCATGACCGCGGCATCTACGTCCGCCGGGTCGAGCAGACCCCGATCGAGTGCCTGCTTGATGCCTTCGCCGAACATTGCGAAGCCGGGTAGTTCCATGTCCATGCCCGCGTGGATTGCGAGGGCAGTTGCTTCGGCTGCATCCCGCGCAACCTTGTGGTGGTCGGTGAGCAGCGACACCGCTTCGTAGTCGGAGACAACAATGCCATCGAATCCCCATTGCTCCCGAAGGACCTCGGTCAGAAGATGTCGGGAGGAGCTTGCTGGTTCGCCGTCGATATCGTGGTACGCAGGCATGACGGACCCCGCGTTCGCGAGCTTCACGGCCATCTCGAAGGGGAGGAGGAATACGTCGTTCAATTCACGTTCGCCGATGCGCACGGGTGCGTGGTTGCGGGCACCTTCACTGAAGGAGTGGGCCGCATAGTGTTTCAGAGTGGCGAGCAGTCGGCGATCCTTTCCCTGCAGACCCTTCACGTATGCAACCGCCATGCAACCGGAAAGGTAGGGATCTTCACCGAAGGTCTCCTCGGTTCTGCCCCATCGCACGTCGCGGCTGACATCCAGAACGGGGGACAGTCCCTGCCGTGAACCGACGGACAGAAGCTCATCGCCAATTGCGGAAGCAATGCGCTGCATCAGATCTTCATCCCAGAGCGATCCGAAATTGATTGCAGAGGGGAAGAGCGTGCCGCCCTTGACCATCAGACCGGGAAGGCACTCTTCATGGGGCAACGCAGGGATGCCCAGGCGTGTCTTTTCTACCAGGAATTTCTGAATTGCGTTCAGTCCGCGGACACCGGCTTTCGCGTCAATGGGTGCCGTTCCGAGCGGCCGGGTGATCTGGCCTATGCCGTTTTTCATGACATCCATCGGATTGCTCGTAGCAGTCTTGATGAATCCATCGTTGCCGGAGCGGAAGCGGAGGGATCCGTCGGCGCCAATCTTCAGCCACACCGAATACAGCTGTGCAGCCTTTTCCTCAATATTCATCCGCTCGAGAAGTGACCGTGCCCGGTCCCGGTGATTTTGCATATTTGCCCCTTCTAAATCATGGTACAAGAGCGGATCGAGTTCGTCCACGGTACGGCACGTCGCCGCACCGGAAAGGTGAACGACCGGCGGCAGGATTTCAGGATCGACTTCGAACGTGTAAGATGAACACAGCGGTAAATACCGTGAGAACAGGAGTATCAGAGTGAAAAGCGTATCATTGGGAACTACCGGTCAGATGGTCAGCGGCTTGTGCCTCGGTGCAATGTATTTCGGTAGCAAGACCGATCCTGCAACTTCGCGCGCGCTGCTGGACCAGTACGCTGGGGAGGGCGGGACATTCATTGACACCGCAAATATCTATTCGCGGTGGGTGCCAGGTTTCAACGGAGGGGAGAGCGAAACGCTGCTTGGAGCGTGGATGAAAGAGCGCGGAAACCGCGAATCACTCTTCGTCGCTTCGAAGGTCGGTTTCGAGTACCCAGGGGTTGAACGGGGGCTATCGGCGAAACAGATCGAGGGCGAGTGCGAAAAGAGTCTGAAGAGACTGGGGATAGAGACCATTGACCTGTACTACGCACACGTCGACGACCGGACTACTCCGCAGGAGGAGAGCCTTGCCGCCTTTGACCGTCTGGTCCACTCGGGAAAGGTCCGGTACATCGGAGCAAGCAATTTCCTTGCCTGGCGCCTTGCGGAAGCAGACGCCATCTCTCGAGCAAAACAGCTGGCCGGGTACTGCTGCATCCAGCAGCGGTACACCTACCTCCGTCCGCGGGTGGGAACAAGCTTCAAGCCGCAGATTGCCGCGAACGATGACCTGCTGGATTACTGTGGTACGAAAGGGGTGACTATTCTGGCCTATTCTCCGCTTCTGAGCGGAGCGTACACACGCTTTGACAGATCCGTACCGGACGAATATCTGGGCGCGGACGGGGAGAAACGTCTCCAGCGACTCAATAGCCTTGCCCGGGAACTGGAGGTCACACCGAACCAGCTCGTGCTCGCGTGGATGATGAACAGCAACCCCGCAGTCATTCCGGTCATGGCAGGCAGCACCGCCGAGCAGCTGCGGGAGAACATGGCAGCGGCAGAGGTGGAGTTGACCGCCGAACAGGTGAGAATGCTGAACGACGAGTAATACCCGGGAACATGGACACTGCTGCCGCCTGGGTGTCTACATCAGATAGGATGCGAATGATTCGATGGTGCTGAAGTAACCCTTGCAGTTTGCTTCCATGTAAGCGCGGATTGTCGGTATTGAGTGCCCCCAGCCTGCTGCTGCAACGGGTATTCCGCTTGCGTGCCCCATGAGAACGCCCGGCTTCAGGTCGTCGAGGATGATCGCTTCCCGTGGCTCGAGCCCGAAGGCCGCAAGTGTCTGTTGTGCCGGCCATGGATGTGGCTTGCGGCGGGTCTCATCGTGGTCCCACCCGAAGATCAGGTCCGGCAGGAACGGGTCACCCTCCGTTCGCGCGCGATAGTCGCGTTCAATGAGGTCCCGCTCCGAGTGAGAGACCACCACCACCCGACCGCCCGCACGTCGAAACTCCCGAAGCAGCTCGAGAATGCCGGGGAAAAAATGCGGAATACGCGTGGAGGTGTAACTTCGCCAGATCTCGAATTCACGCAGGAGCTCCGTCTCCGACATGTTGAGCTCGCCGACCATGTATTCGATAACGCCGGGATCAAAGTTTTTCAGAAACCAGGTCTCCATGGTTGGAACCGGGAGATTCGGGCGAAGTTCTTTCATCATTTCCCGGTGTGCGGGGTAGTGAATCTCGGCGGTACTGGAAACAGCAGTATCATCGTGGTCTATTATGAGGCATTTGAAGCGAAGTCTCTGCACCATAAGGAGGTCATGATGCCAGTGAGCCGGTCGGCCGTCAACCTCCGGAGTCCGCCGTTCTCGTCACGGATTGGGACCAATCCGTACGGATCCGTACGGATCCGTACGGATCAGAGTGGCGCGGAAACGACTCCGGGCTCGAGTGCTTTGCTCTGTCGTTCAACGTGCCCGCGGACGATGTTTTCCACGCCCATGAGGATGTCGTCTATACAGTCGCATGCGAGCGAATAGTAGACGGTGGTGCCTTCTTTCCGATCGCTTACGATACCCGCGGCCTTCAGGAGCGAGAGGTGCTTGGACACGGTAGATGTGTCGGCTCCAACGAGTTCGGTCAGCTCGCACACGCAGTGCGGTTTTTCGCGTATTTTCTCCACCATATACAGCCGGCTCGGGTGGGCGAGTGCCTTCAGCACATCTGCCCGTGCACGGCTGAACATCAATTCTCGTTCCGTCATTGCGTACTCCATGGTAAATTTGCCAAAAACGCTCACAAAAGTCAACGTTAAAGAAGGGGTTGCCGATAAATAGCGTACCTGGGAGTACTATGCAGAGCACACACCGTTCCCGAAAAAACAACAGCCGATCCCGCCGAATTGCCGGCATATTCACTATTATCGTAGTTGCAGGGGTAACATTCTCCTGCGGAACCCCACATCCCTATACGACCGCTGTGTCGCCCGCCGCTCCGCCCAACTTTACCGAGGCGGTAGCACTTTACTACGAGGGTGATTTCCAGAAGAGTATTGAAGTCCTGAAGGATCTTATGGCGGTCGACATGCAGGATGTCCGGCCACGGTGGCAGATCATACGGGAGTACCAGGAGGCCGGGGAGTACGGGCCTGCCGCGGCCGTTCTCCGTCAGCTTATTGCGGCGAACCCGGACGACGCCCGGACTCAGGAAGCACTGTTCGTGAATCTCCTTCTTGCCGGAGATCTCGCCGCTGCCCGGGCAATGCTCCCGCTGCCTGTGCAGACCGCCCACTCCCTCTTTTACGAAGGACTGCTTTTCATGGAGACCGGCGACGCCGGGCGTGCCATCCCGCTGTTTCGAAAATGCCTGTCAATGCAGGAGTATCAGCCCATGGCCTGGTACTTCCTCGGGAAGCTGCTCTATGGAACCGGTGACTACAAGACGGCGGAGAAATGCTTCAACCGGGTTCTTTCTCAGAACCCGGGCCTCACCATTGCACTCGAACCTCTGGCCGATTCAATGCTTGCTCAGGGGAACTTTCGGGCAGCCTACCCTATGTTGCTGCGAGCGAGAAACATCCTCCCGGACAACACCGGAATTGCAGAGAAAATCACCGAACTCGAACGTCAGCACCCCGAGCTTCTCCGAAAACGGGAAGAGACCCGGGCGCGCGTGCAGAAAGACACAGTTCCGCCGTTGGTAAAGACCTTTCCCGGGACCACGGCCGGATCCCCGATTATCCGCGTAGGTCTGGCGGAAAACCTCCAGTCAATTACCATCAAGACAGGCGGTCAATTCACCATCCGTCGCACGGGCGGGGATTCGGTAACTATCTACCAGGGACCAGGGAGTGAACTTCTTCTGGTCCGAAGCACGACGGAGGGCGTTGCTCTGTCGTTGCCGGGGGATCCACCCTTTCTCACCTCAGCAACTCCGGTAACGCTCAAGTACGATAAACCTCAGGATACCACTGTGGTTTTCAGCCTGGTGAATGACCGGGGAAGCTTCTATGCAACGACGACCGACCCGGCGTACCGTGGGACCATAGAGTTTCGGCCGAGTGGAAAGGGAGTCTCGGTAATCAACTCGCTTCCGCTTGATGAATACCTCTACTCGGTCCTGCCATCGGAGATGCCCGGCCTCTGGCCCATGGCGGCGCTTGAGGCTCAGGCGGTTGCCGCCCGTTCGTATACCCTTGCGTCTCTCGGGACGTTCGCTTCGAAAGGATATGATGTTCAGGGTTCGGTCGTTTCGGCAGCGTACGGCGGGGTCGGAAGCGAATACCCGAACACAACCGAAGCAGTAAACGCAACAGCAGGTCAGATTCTCATCTACAACGGCAAGCCGCTCAAGGCATTTTACAGTGCAAACTCCGGCGGATACAGCGAAAACAGCACGGTGGTCTGGGGAGAACCCGCCGGCATGGCGGCAGTACCGGATATTCTGACACCGCCGAGGGAGAACTATCTTCCTCTTGCAGAGCTCATTACGTGGCTCCGAAGCGATCCGAAGACCTACAGTTCAGTCTCTCCGTACTACTCGCGAGCCGCATATCGCTGGGTAAAATGGGTTTCGGCGGACGAAATATCCCGACGCGTCGGGCGTTCGGAAGATATCGGAACCGTCCTGTCGGTCATTACCCGCGGGCGCGGAATCTCCGGTCGGGTGGAGAAGGTCGAGGTGACCGGCACGAAAGGGAGCGTCATACTTCGCGGAGACCGGATCCGGGGAGCGCTCGGACTGCTTCGCAGCACCCTTTTCACGGTTCGACCCAGGATTGGCAGGGGAGGAGTACCGGAGTATTTCATTTTCACCGGTGGTGGCTGGGGTCACGGTGTGGGAATGGATCAGAGCGGCTCTGCCGGAATGGCTTCTGCGGGCTATACCTACAAGGAAATCCTTGCGCACTACTATCCCCTCGCGGTGCTCGGCACGGATCGTACTTCTCCTGCGTCCAACCGTTGACCGGCGCCCCGGTTGCGGTTAGCATGCGCGAAAGAGGTGTGGCGTGCACGAGCTCATTATCGATACCGATCCCGGCCATGACGACGCAATTGCAATTCTCCTGGCGCTCGCATATAAGGACGAATGTAACCTGCGTGCGGTAACCACCGTTGCAGGCAACCAGACAATTGAAAAGGTTACCCGTAATGCGCTCCGTGTCTTGAGCTTCGCGGGCCGTCAGGTTCCGGTTGCGGCGGGCGCCGTTTCGCCGCTTTCCGGCACGCTTTCCGTATCCGCGGAGGTGCATGGAGAGAGCGGTCTCGATGGACCGAGTCTGCCGGAACCCTCCTATGAAGCGGAACCTCTCAACGCCCAGGAGCTGCTTGTACGGACAATCCGGGAGACAATCGAACCGGTTACCCTGGTACCCATTGGTCCGGAGACGAATATCGCCGTGTTACTCGAAACCCACCCCGAGTTGGTTGAGAAGATACGGCTCATTTCACTCATGGGAGGCGGGGTTTCCGGAGGCAACATTACCATGGCCGCCGAGTTCAACATTCATACCGACCCCGAGGCGGCCCGTGTGGTCTTTTCCTCAGGGATACCCATTGTAATGAGCGGACTCGATGTGACGATGAAGGCCTACGTTACCGAATCGGAAATCGAGGCGTTGCGCCGTCGGGGCCGCGTTTCCCGGCTCGTTGGAGAGCTTCTGGGCTTTTACGCGGGCTACTATCGGCGTATCGGCATGCCCGGTCCGGCACTCCATGATCCCTGCTCCATTGCCTACCTCATACGACCGGAGATTTTTACCGGGAGCGATCTTTTCGTCGATATCGAAGTCTCCGGGGAGCTGACCCGCGGAATGACCGTCGCCGACCGCCGCCCCACACCGGGGACACCTCCGAACGCGCTCGTTCTTACGGATGTAGATCGCGACGCGTTCATAGAGCTGCTTTTCGACGGACTTGCACGGCTCGACTGATCGGTATCAGGTACTGCGGAGATTCTTCAGTATCTCAACCGTTGAGTGCGAGCGGTTCAACGTGTAGAAATGGACACCCGGTGCCCCTCCGGCGAGCAGCGCTTCGCATTGCGCGGATGCATACTCGATACCGTAGCTCACAACCGCTTCACCATCCGCCTGAATTGTTTCCAGCCGGGTTGCGAGTGCCGAAGGTATCGACGCACCGCACATGCCGGTAAACCGCCGTAGCTGCTTGACGTTGGTGACCGGCATGATGCCGGGCAGGATAGGGACATCTATGCCGATGCGGCGCGCCCGGTCGACGAATCGGAAGTACATCTCGTTGTCGAAGAACAGCTGTGTGGTCACAAAACTTGCTCCCGCTTCCACCTTGGCCTTCAGATGCCGGAGGTCTTCTTCCCGGTCCCGTGCCTCGGGATGTCCCTCCGGGTAGCCGGCAACGCCGATACACAGGTCCCATCGCGAGCTGATGTGTTGCACAAGCTCGCTCGCGTGTGTAAAACCGTCCGGATGAGCAATGAACTCCTTCTGCCCCCGCGGCGGATCGCCACGCAGCGCAAGGATGTTCTCAATCCCTCGATCAACGATTTCGTCGAGGATTTCATCCAGCTCGTTGCGTGAAGCGCCCACACAGGTCAGGTGCGCCATCGTTTCAACGCCGAGATCGCTCTTGATCGAAGAGGTAATATCGAGAGTCTTTCTTCTGGTGCCGCCGCCGGCACCCCAGGTTACCGTTATGAAATCCGGATGAAGTGCACGCAGTGTTTCTGCGGTCCGGAACAATGCTTCGCCGTCGGCATCCGTTTTCGGCGGGAAGAACTCAAATGAAAATGCCGGGCTTTTGTTCTGCAGGATCGTCGAAATTCTCATCGCGAGCAGTGTATCGGTTTTTGGCTGCGGCATCTACGTTCCGGCGTTGACACATGGTGTACTTGTCGCTATTGTAAATCCATATCACATCTGAGGAGGTAGTTTGATGTCGGTATTCGTATGGTGGTCCTGCTAAGGATTGCAAGGTCGTACGCCATCTGATTCTTCGAATTACTTTCTCCTGTTGACCTTCCTTTCCTGAAATAACCGCCCGTCTCAACCACCGCATTATTGTGCTCCAGTCGTCTGGAGAAGTGCCGTTGCAGGTCCACCTTCATCCATCATTATTGATCTCTCTTTCTATCCATGAGCTTTTGTCGGGGATGATGCGATGTCACGATATCAACGGGTAATAGTCCCGAATACAGAAACCTTTCTTTGCGCGAACTGCGGTTCCAGCGTTGTTCCTGTCCCCTCGGGCGGCGAGCAGCGGAACCACTGTCCACACTGTCTGTGGAGTCTCCACGTTGACATGCGGATCGGAGACCGACGCTCAGGCTGTCGCGGTACCATGGAGCCGGTCGGTATCTGGTCGAAGGAAAGCGGCGAGTGGGCGATCATTCATCGCTGCTCTAAATGCGGTTTCCTCCGCGCAAACAGAATTTCCTCGGACGACGATGAGCTGCGTCTGTTCATGCTCGCGGCACGCCCTCTTGCACGGCTGCCGTTCCCATATCGCCTGATTGAATATACAGGACCAGGATGAGTAATAGATCGTTCGATACGCGGCCAACAGACGGAGAGCCGCAGGATTTGCTGTTCAGACTCGGTTGGAACGAACGGCTCAGTGCCGTTTTCGTTGAGCGGTACGGGAGTTCTCACATTCCTGCACGAGTCGTGCGGGTAGAGAAGGGTTTTTCTACCGTCCTTTCGTCGGCGGGTGAGGGACTCGCCCGGGTATCCGGTGCGTTCGAATACCGGGTTCAGGGACCGGAGGATTACCCGGCGGTTGGAGACTGGGTGGCCATCGACCCGGTTTCCGAAGGAATGTTTCGCGTGGAAGCCGTTCTCCCGCGCGCGGGAGCGATTTCCCGGAAGAGTGCGGGAGAAGAGACGTCAGAACAGATACTCGCCACGAACGTGGACATTGTGTTCATTGTTTTCAGTCTCGAGGGTGGTCGCAAGTCGACTCCGCGCGGAGCCGAACGATATATCACCATGGCATGGGAAGGAGGAGCAACACCCGTTATTCTCCTGAACAAGGAGGATCTTGCCGAGGATCCGGGGCAGACGCTTGGCGAGATTGAGGCCGCTGCTCCGGGGGTAGAGGTTGTTCCGGTGAGCTGCTACACCGGAAGTGGCATTGAGTGGGTAGCTTCCCGGGTTTCGACCGGCCGCACTGCCGTGCTTGTCGGACCTTCGGGTACCGGGAAATCTACCCTCATCAACACTCTCCTCGGCGAGGAACGGCTTGAGACCGGGACAATACGCGATGCGGACAAGAGAGGGCGCCACACAACCACGAGTCGCCAGCTCGTCTCTCTGCCGTCCGGAGGCATGCTCATAGATACTCCGGGACTGCGTGAACTGCAACTCTGGGCGGACTCGGACGCCCTGGCGGACGCGTTTTCCGATATTGCGGAATTCGCTCGCGCATGCAGATTCCGGGACTGCACTCACTCGGGTGAGCCGGGGTGCGCGGTTCAGTCGGCATTGGCCGACGGTGCGCTTGACCACGCGAGGTACGAGAATTTCCTCGAGTTGGGCAAAGAACTGGCATATCTGGAACGACGCACCGACGACCGGGCACGTCAAGAGAATACCAGGCGATGGAAGCAGATCAACAAGCAGATGCGCGGCTTCACCAAGGAACGGCGTGCGGGGGGGTGACGGACGGGCTCAACGCCTCAGGTAGGAGAGCTCGGGCGGAAGGGCGAGATTGTTGCCGAAATCGTCCTCACCATAGTTCTGTCCGGCAAGGATTCCTATGTCGGACAGAACGCGCTGGTCGCCGAGAAACGTTGCGTTGGCCACCAGCTCGACATCGATCTTCCCTATGGTGAGCAACTTGTTCAGAGCCTCCACCACGCACTGTTCGATGGTTGTTTCCGGGGCTATGTTCACATTGTCCAGCGACAACGCCCGGTCATAGAGGATGAGCCTGCGCTTTTCGAAGAGCCGTCGCGCAACCGCGCGGATAAGCTCCTCCCGGGACCGCTCTTCGTGAAGATTGCCCTCTTTCAGCACCTCTACCACGTCTATGGCGATACTTCGCCGTTTTTGCGCATTGAGCTTCTCATTTGCCCTGAAGAGGTCGAACGGGACGGCAGCGTCGTACTCTTCATCCTCCAGACGCATCTGCACTTCGGCTCCGTAGTGTCGGACAATTCGGGCAATGAGCGTGGTCGGGCGGACATGAAAACCGCGGTAGCGCGGAACCGCCACCTCCAGAGACCCCGCGACTGAGTAGCGGCGAAGCATGCGATGGCAGAGTTCCCGTGTCTGCTGGATGAAGTTGTCCGCGAACTGGACCGAGTAGTCTATGAGTGCGGAAAGAAGCCGATCACTGTCCACCACCGAGACCCAGGCGCCGGGACCCGCCGGGGTTCGAACGCGAACGTGGCGTTCATAGTAGTGGCAGTAGGAGGTCGCCGTCTGCAGCAGGTGGTAGATGACCGAGATGTGGCCGCGGAGCACGCGCAGGTCAGGGTCGATCGACTCGAGATTGGTGTCGGCAACGTAGGTGTCATACCGTGCCTGAAGTCCGTGAAAGGCGTCTTCCAGCGTTCGCAGGTTTTCTTCGTTGAACGGATCGGGAATGAGGTCGGACGCTCCTCTTTGCTTTCCAGGGCGGATCTGGAGAATTCGACCCTCCTCCGCAAGATTCAAAAATGCCGTCGACAGATAGACGACGGTCTCTTCCACCGACTGCAGGCCTTCGGTTCCACAGTCCTGCCGAAGCCCACCTATGGGTAATCCTTCAACGTAGTCCGCCGCCGTCCTGAAATTTTCGTCGATTGGCAGCGCCAGCTCCTGTGCGCACTCGAGGAGCCGTGCGGCAAATCCCTGCAGGGTCCGGCACGTGAACTCCATTTCCGCGTCGGTTGCGGCGGCGAAATCCGGTTCAACCGGCAGCAACTGGTAGCGAGGCATGAACAGGCGGATGTGAAGCAGCGTGTACGCAACTTCCGAGAAGAGTTTGATGCCCGCCACCGCTCCGCGGAGCCGCCGCCATTTCATGTTCCGACGTGCGCCGTAGGAGTCGAGCAATTCCTCCATGCTCTGCGCGTGTGCATGAAGATCAGTCAGGAGCGGACGGGAGCAGCGGCTTCCCCACGCGGAAGCTTCATGTGCAACCAGAGCGGAGACCGAGAGTAGAGCTCTTGCACGACCCGAAACGAGTTCGTGGAACTTCTGATCTCCAATGACTTCCCGGTGCTCGGACTCGAGATGGAGTGACGGATCCTGTGGCTGGTCATTCATATCGTACCCTTTGTTCAGGCTACGCCCGCGGAAGTGCTGCTGTCAAGCGGAGTGCAATCCCGGTTCCGGCGGAAATAAATGGGTTTTCCCATTTCCATGCTATAATTATCTATACCTGAGTATAGACATTACTATCCGTGGGTATGTAGCCATTCATCCGCAGCAATCCGCATCATCCTGTGTTCCGGGCGTCGG
>CAZKMA010000089.1:0-7882 GCA_964553615.1 uncultured Spirochaetales bacterium
CATACACGCCTACATTGCCGCACACTTCCATGAATCCATTTGTACCTCCGAGGTTGCGAGGTCCTTCAAGTACAATGCGGACTACCTTGAACGGGTGTATCGACGAGAAAAGCAAATATCAATTACCGAAGCCATTCATCACCGGAGAATCAAGGAGGCTCGCGCCCAATTGTTGCTCCAGAACCAGATGAACATAAACGAAATCGCGTTTGCCTGTGGTTACAGGGATCCAGGGTATTTCCGTCGAATGTTCAAACGCGTGACGACGATGACGCCGAAGACGTATCGCGCACTCTACACCCGGACCCACATAAACAATCACTGATTTCAGCCATGCCGGATCAGACGAAGTCCGGTACATGTAACGTGATACCGTTCGCCATTGCGGACTCGTGAGCCGAAATTCCGGCCGCGGTTATCCGCGCGCCGGCAATATCGTCTACCGAGGGCGCACGCCCCTCTCTGATTGCGCTCACAAACTCGTGCACAAGATGCGGGTGGGATCCTCCGTGTCCGCCGCCCTGGAGGAAGGATTGGTGCGGGTTGGATTCGTCGTAAACGCCGCGCCGGGTGAACCTTCGGATCTCTTCCGGAAGGCGATCCAGAACATCAGGCGTCTGGACCCGTTGGAATTCCACAGAGTTCCCCCGGCCTCCGCGTGACCCCTGCATCCGGAACACGATCGGATCCTCCTCTTCTATCTGTTGCCATTCGAATGTCGCTCGCTCCCCGTACACATTGAAACTCTCGGTATACGTTCTCGCGGTATGAAAAAGTGTGCGGGTAACTTCGGCTGCGAGCTGACCGCTCGGACCGGTGGGGTTTTCCGACAGCTGTTCAAGTCGAAATATCGCAGTTTCCGCAGGGTACGGATTGCCGTAGGCTGCGACCAGCTCGTCCCGCATGACGCCCGAACCGTAACAATGGACTTCGGTCGCCCGCGCATTGGCGATTTTCAACAGAGGAGCAATTGCGTGCGTTGCGTAGTGCATCGGGGGCAGACCTTTCCAGTACGTCGGCCATCCTTCCATGTCCTGATAGTGCGCACCCCGCAGAAGCTGGATTCGGCCCAATTCACCTTTTTGTACCATCTTCTGGACGTACAGGAACTCCCGGGTGTACACCGCGGTCTCCATCATCATGTATTGCTTCCCGGAGCGTTTTCGCGCATCGATGATCTTTCGAATGTCATCGAGCGTAGTCGCCATCGGAACCGTGCACGCGCAGTGCTTGCCGGATTCGAGCACACGGACGGCGTGCTCGGCGTGCAGGGGTATCGGTGTAACAAGATGTATCGCATCGATGTCGGCGGCCATGAGCTCGTCGAGAGTCGACACGGCATGGACAATTCCGTAGCGATCAACTGTTTCATCGAGTACCGCCCGGTCCGTATCACAAACCCAGACCTCCCCGACCGATGGATGATGCAGGTAGATCGGGACGAACTCGGCGCCGAATCCCAATCCCGCAATACCCACCCGCGGAAGGCTGCGTGTTCCGCTCACCTGGCCCTTCCGGATCCAGTCGATATCGGGAAATAGATTGTGTACGATTCGTCGACCACATCGAGAAGCGGGATGAAACGCATGCCCGTTGATTGACCCACCGTGCGATACCCGGGCAACCATTTCCACCACTCGCGTTCGTTGTCAGGCGTGAGGAACGTCTCGGGATGTTCCGGATCCCCTTCGATCCGTCTTTCCCCATCGCAGATTCCTGCGAGGACCACCGGTCCGTCCAGGACAGCATATGTCCCCGGCTCATCGGGAAGCGGCTCCGCCCGCAATTGTTTCGGAAACACTACCTCGAGTGTGTTGTGGTGCCAGACCTGTTTCACCGACTTCAGAGTCGACGCATCGACGCTCGCAATCTCCTTCCCGTCCAGATGAATCGTTGCCTTTCCAGAAACCCATGACGGGATGCGCAGTCCGAGGGAAAATTCAACCGGGCGATCGGCTTCGACATTGATGAGTATTCTCCACTCATTCGGTCGATGCCATCGTTCGCTGTCTGTGACGTATGCACGCTTTATGTCACTTCGGTCCTTCGTGTTCGCCGAATCCTGCGATACTCGAACAATAGTCCCACCATGTTCCCAGGTCAGATCGGTCGGGATGTATTGAGCGATCGTCAGGCCGTCATCATTCTGATAGTACACATACGCATTATGTGTTGTATGCGCCTGAACAAGGCTTCCGTGGCAACACCAGAAGTCGTTCGTCTTTGATCCCCACACCTTGTGCGCACCCGCCTCGAGCGGCAGGAAATATGCAATCATCCCTGTGTGAGGATTCTGCTGCGCGAGGATTCCGTTATAGCTATTTCTCTCAATATAATCTGCATACGTCACGTCGCCTGTCCATCGATACAGGAAGTCGGCGAGGAGAATCATGTTGTATACCACGCAATGTTCCTGGTTCGTGTCCCCGAGCCGCGCCGCAAGATGGAAGGGAGGTGTCCAGATTTCACCGCTGGTCTGTCCGCCGGTACAGAAGTATCCGCGGTCGGTCACGGCGCTCTTCCAGTACGCCTCTACGATTTTTCTCCATCGCTCATCGCCGGTCACTTCGTACGCGCGCGCCGCTCCGTGAATCTCCGGGATCGTCGTGTTGGAGTGCCGGTTTGTCAGGACATCTTTTCCCTCTATGAGGGGTTGAAAAAGTCGTGATCGCGTGTAGCGTTCAACGAGCTCGAGATGACTCTTTTCGCCGGTGATTCCGTATAGATCGGCCCACACCTCGAGCATCCCGCCGGTTTCGACATCGAGTATCTCATCGAACTCCTCCCTTGAGAAACCGGCCGTCCATCGACGAAACCATTCAGCGGTTTTCACGAGAATTTCGAGAGCCTGTTTCGATTCGGCGTAGCGATACATGTGGACAAGCCCCATGAGGGTTTTGTGGATAGTGTAGTGAGGCGCCCAGATATTCTGTCCGCGAGCGATCCGGTACAGGTAGTCCGGAGGTATCGATCCCACCCATTCGCCTCCGTTCGCGTCCTGGCATCGTGCGAGCTCCGCAACGATCGCGTCGGCCTTTGCTTTCGCCTCCGCATCGTGTGTCGACGCGTAGATTCGAGCAGCTGCGGAAAGCCAATGACCGAGGAAATGCCCCCGGAGCTGACAGCTTGGGGACTCCCATCCCCAATGAATACCGGAGCCGTGATCGTCGATCGGAAGCGGATCGTAGTTTCGATTTCGTTTTGTTTCTCCGAGGCGGAACTGGGTGAGACCTGCTTCCAGAAGATGATTCTGCATGAGATTGCGATTGTCGAGGCTCATGACGTAGCTCCGATTCAACTCGCAGCGGTCGCGAAAGATCCCAGGTCGAAGGCGAACCGACGATTGCGGTGCTACATTGTTCAGAACATGTTTCATGAAAATCCTCCTGAGTGTCTGCCTCTTAGTCTCACTTCGAATCGCCTGTTTCCGCAAGATGACGAAAACGAACATTACGGGGATGATTCCGGTACCTTCGGTGCCGTAAGTCGGAATACTCCCTCTTTTGTCGGTAAACGTTCCCTTGCGGCACAGCAAACTCGGAGTGATAATCAAATTGGACGGATGTAGTGTCTCGTGCAATTACGATAAAGTTCGGAAGTCGGAGTAGGTTGAATGTCTGCTCATGGCGTTAAGTCGCGAAGGAGGCGCGTTCATAGGTTGAAAGATGGCGGTTGCAGTCCCCCGGACTGCACGCGGACGTATGATGATTTCCTGCTTGTTAATCGAAGACCATGAGGAGGTTAGTCGATGAAAAAAACAATCGGAATTCTGTGTACGGTAGTCTTGCTTTTCGGCTTCAGCGTAGCGGCATTTGCAAATGGTTCAGGAGAGAGCGGAGGAGCGTCCGCGTCTGCCGGACCGATCACGCTGACCTACATGTCTCACCAGGACCGTTTCAATATCAATCCGAAAATCAACGCAATATTCGAGAAGGAACACCCGAACGTCAAGGTTGTATTCGTCCAGGAACCACAGGGAGGTGCGGACACCACACACAATAAACTTGTCACCATGCTCGCCGCGAAAGACGGAAGCATTGACACGTTCATAACCGACGTAATCTGGCCGCCGGAACTTGCATCCGCCGGGTGGCTGATGCCGCTCGACAAGTGGTTTCCGCCGTCAGAGCAAAGCAAGTACATCCCAGCGATGATCGACGCTCAGACGATCAACGGTCATATATACGGAGTGCCCTGGCTGAACGACATCGGGCATCTTTTCTATCGGAAGGATCTGCTGCAGCAGGCGGGAATCAAACCTCCCGATACGTGGATGGATCTCGTGAACACCAGCCAGAAATTGCAGAGCAGCAGCATGATCGGATACGTTGCCGATTTCTTCCCCGATCAGCAGTTGATGTGTAACTACACCGAGTATCTGTGGAGCAACAATGGCACTTTCTTCGATACAAATGGCAAGATTCGCTTTACGGAAAAACCGAGCGTCGACGCCGTGCAGTTCATGGCAGACCTGGTGAACAAGTATAAGGTCGTTCAGCCCGGAATTACGACCATGCAACTTGATGACGGTAGAGTAATCTTCACCGAAGGCCGTGCTGTGTTCCATCGCAACTGGAACTATGTATGGGCCATGGCTCAGGATAGTCCAGAATCGAAGATCAGCGGCAAAGTCGATGTTACCACGGTTCCCCGCTTCCCCGATGGACCGCATACGACGACTCTTGGAGGATGGAGCTTCTCGGTAAACGCGTACAGCAAGAACGCCGACATGGCCGCCCAGCTTGCAGTCTTCCTTGGACGCGCCGATGTCCAGAAGATTCGCGCTCTCGAAAGCGATACCACACCAGCTATTCTGGCTCTGCTCGGCGATCCGGACATTGTCGCAAAGAACCCGGTGTATCTCTCGTGGCAGAAGGAAGCTTCGAACGCCAAAGCGCGTCCGAAGAGCCCGTTCTACACACAGGTTTCGGACGTATTCCAGCGACAACTCCAGGAAGCAATTCTTCAGAACAAGACTCCGCAGCAGGCGATGAATGACGCTGCGACCGACATTAAGACCGTAATCGGTCAGTAAGTCGAGGTCTGGCCCGCTTCGGGTCTCATCTTCACGGTTCGCGCGGGTGGATACTACCCGCCCGTGCAGCCGTCTTTGAGACTACACGAACAGTCCCGGAAGGTAGCGACTATGAAGATACGAACAGGCGGATTAACCAAACATCAGCTCGGTTATGTTCTGATAGCGCCGTCGCTCCTGCTAATTGCATTTGTTTCTCTGTATCCCTTTCTCACAACGATCTGGTACAGCTTCCACAGCATGCGATTGAACCTACCGTCCGCCGCGCAGCCGTTCGTGGGTTTCAAGAACTATTCTCTCCTAATAAATTCCGAGCGTTTCCTGAACAGCATAAAGTTGACCTTCCTGTTTGCCAGTACATTCGTGGCGATTCAGCTCGTTTTCGGTCTCTTCATAGCACTGGTGCTCAATTTGAACTTCGCCGGGCGTGCTTTTGTCAGGGCATCGATTCTGATTCCCTGGGCCATGGCGTTGGTCATTACGGCACTGCTGTGGCAGTGGATGTACAATGCGGTCTTCGGGGTCGTAAACGCAATGCTGCTTCAAACCGGAATTATCAAGACGCCCATTGACTGGCTTGGTGCATCCGCGTCCTCGGCCTATTTCGCTGTCATGATTGTCGATGTGTGGCGAAATACACCGTTCATGGCGATAATAATCCTTGCAGGCCTTCAGTCGATCCCGACTGAACTGTATGAAGCGGCAACAATCGATGGTGCCGGCCGCGTACAATGTTTTTTCTCTATCACATTACCTCAGTTGAAGCACGCTATCCTCGTCGCGCTATTGTTCAGATCCATCGACGCATTTCGCGCGTTCGATATTCTGTATGTCTTGACTCAGGGAGGCCCGGGAACTTCCACAGAAATCGGATCGCTCTTTGCGTACCGAATGTTGTTCCAGTTCCTCGACTTCGGACGGGGCTCAGCCGCGACAGTAATGCTTGCGCTGTTTACGACAATTCTGAGTATCGCCTACATCAGAACCATTCGAGTCGAAGACTGAGAGGAAGGACTGCAACGATGAGTTACCAGAAACCATCCGCGTGGCGGAAACGTTTTACGCCAATCAACATACTGATTGTTTTTTTTACGGCCTTTTTTGTGGTGTACTTTGTTTTTCCGTTCTACTGGCAGTTGACCACATCTCTTCGAACGCCTGCGAACCTTACTGCAATACCGCCGCAACTATTTCCCAATCCACTCTATTTCATGCGATACATTCATATCTTTGCCGAGACGGCGTTTCCGCTGAATGTTCGTAACAGCCTGATCACCTCATCGGCGACGACCATTACCTGTCTTGCTTTTTCTATTCTTTCGTCTTATTCAATTGCACGGCTCAAGGTGCCCGGCCATCGCGCCATACTGATTGGCGTTCTCGTTGTGTCGATGCTTCCCGCAGTTGCGATCGTCGGACCACTCTATCTGAGCTTCCGACGACTCTCACTGATTAATACTCTTCCGGGTCTCATCATTGCGTACACCGCGTTCTTTCTTCCTTTTACAATGTGGTTCCTGTCAAGTTTCTTCAAGACAATTCCGCCGGATCTGGAAGAGGCAGCAACGATTGATGGATGCACTCCGCTTCAGGCGCTCTTTCGTATCATCATTCCGCTTTCGGCGCCAGCGGTGTTCACAATAGCCATGCTTGTTTTCATATTCTCGTGGAATGAATTCCTGTTTGCATTTACGTTTACGACTTCGGACGCAATACGCACGTATCCGGTTGGACTGATAATGTTCCGCGGATTGTGGAATGTTCCATGGGGAGATTTGAGCGCGGCATCAACTGTCGTCACAGTGCCTATCGTCATAATTGTACTCGCCGCCCAGCGATACGTTATCCAGGGACTTACCGCAGGAGCGGTTAAGGGATAGTCGAGAGGAAGAATCAAAATGCAGGAAAAATTTTTCATGGGGCGTGACTACTTCGAGAGACGGTCGCACGGCGAGTATTTGCGTATAGAGGCATGGAGTCCGAACTGCATTCGGGTGCGCTGCTCCCTCGAACCCGATCTCAGACTGTTCGACTGGACGATTGCAGCGAAAGACGAGAATCTTGATGCGAAGGTTGTTGAAACCGAGAAAGAAATTACACTCCAAAACGGTCGGCTTTCTGTGGCTCTGCCGAGGGATGGTATGAGTTTCTTTCAGTCCGCGGAGGCGCCGCTGCGATTCTTCGATTCCGTGAACGGAAGAACGCTTCTTCAGGAAAGGCAGTCGACCGCGGTCTTTCCCGATCCCGGTCATCGTGTGAGGGCCGTGGGAGCTTCGAGCTTCCGGGTTGAGGCCCGGTTTCTGGCGGACCCTGATGAGAAATTTTACGGCATGGGCCACAACCAGTATGGCTTTCTGAATCTGAAAGGTTGCACTATCGAGCTGCGACAGATGAACACTCACACCGTTGTCCCGGTGTATTACTCATCGAAGGGATACGGTTTCTTCTGGAATAACCCGGCCTATGGACGGGTGACATTTGCGAATAATGGCACATTCTGGACGGCAGAACAGACTGACCAACTGGACTATTTTGTCTTCTCTGGAGCGAATCCGGCAGAAGTGGCAACGAGTTACGCCCGGCTCACCGGGTTCCCCTCCATGATGCCGGACTGGGCGATGGGATTCTGGCAGTGCAAGTTGCGCTATCGAACTCGCGACGAACTCCTCTCTGTAGCCAGAGAACATAAGCGACGCGGGCTTCCACTCTCGGTAATCGTCATCGACTTCTTCCACTGGGCGATGATGGGAGAATGGGATTTTGATCCTGAGTGCTGGCCGGACCCGGAGTCCATGCTGCAGGAGTTGAAGGCAATGGGCATAGAGACGATGGTATCGATCTGGCCCA
>CAZKMA010000089.1:7892-13419 GCA_964553615.1 uncultured Spirochaetales bacterium
GTACCCATTTCCAGGAAATGCTGGAGCGGGGTTACCTGGTACGAGCTGAAAATAGTCTTCCGGTTTTTATGCGTTTTACCGACACCTACGACGGTGTCGAGTATCTGCATTTCGTAGATTTCACGAACCCGGATGCCCGTCAATATGTATGGGAAATTGCAAAAAAGAACTATTTCGACCGCGGTGTGCGTCTGTTCTGGCTGGATGAGTGCGAACCGGAGGTAAACCCCTACGATACCCATAACATGAGGTACTATCTCGGAAACGGCGGGAAGGTTTCGTCGCTCTATCCATTGTACGAGGAACGTGCGTTTTTTGAAGGGATGAAAGCGGCCGGGGAAGCGCTTCCCATAAACCTCTGCCGCAGCGCGTGGGCCGGCAGCCAGAAGTATGGGGCTTGTGTCTGGTCCGGCGACATCTATTCGACATTCGAAGTACTGCGTGCACAGATCAAGAACGGTCTGAATATGGCGATGGCCGGTATCCCGTGGTGGACGACCGATATCGGAGGTTTCTTCGGCGGCAACACTGAAGATCCGGAGTTCCGCGAGCTCATTGTGCGCTGGTTCCAATGGGGAGTCTTTTGTCCCGTGTTCCGACTTCACGGTTTTCGCAATTCATGGGACCCCAAAAATGGCGGAGACAACGAAGTATGGTCGTTCGGCGACGAAGCATATGAGATAATCAAGGAACTGCTGTTTCTCCGCGAACGCCTTACGCCGTACATCAAGCAACATATGAAACTGGCGCACGAGACAGGAGTGCCTCCGATGCGTCCGCTGTTTTTCGACTACCCGGAAGACCGTGCAGCCTATGATGTGGATGACGAGTTTCTTTTTGGTACCGATATTCTGGTTGCCCCGGTGACCGAATACCGTGCCCGGAAGCGGTCGTTGTATCTTCCCGACGGGGTTCGCTGGAAGGACGCGTACAGCGGACAGTCCTACGAAGGGGGCTCCACCATTGAGGTTGACGCCCCCCTGGACCATATTCCGGTATTTGTACGATCCGGCGTTGATCTGCCGTTTTCCGGGTAACGGCTACCGGGCAGCAGGCAGCCAGACGCGCATCTGACCCGGGCCCCGGTTCGCCAACTGCCAATTGCCCCAGAATCCTGCTCCCAGAGTCACCGCTTCCAGCGGAAGAGCGTGCAGGCTGGAGTGTGGACTCGCTGAATTGTCCACGACTCCTGCTTTCTTGAATGAACTCACGGCAGTCCCCTCCAGATGCCTCAATTATCCACTGCCGCATTGTGCTGCGGCAAGGGAACAGGCACTGACAGAACGAGGACAAACCCGACTTCGGTTTCCGTGCCTTCCGCGGATGCGGAGGGGCATTGTTCAGGCGGCTACCGGTCCTCTCTCACGAAATCAGGCCAGATCGTAGAATAGAAGGATCTCTGAATGCCGCGCACGTTCTCTCCACCGTCGACTACAACATTGGAACCGACGCTGAAATTGCCCGCCCGCGAAGCGAGGAATATTGCTGCCCCAGCGATATTGTCCTTCTCGCCGATGCGCCGGGCCGGGTTTACCTTTTTCATCTCATCCGCGTGATCCCGGGCGGTCGTGTTCAGATCGGTTGGAAAATCCCCGGGAGAAATGGTGTTTATGTGGATTCCCTCCCAGGCCAGGCTGTCTCCCAGGTGTCGGCCGAGCTGTATGAGGCCGGCTTTCGTGGCGCCGTAGGCATAATTGTAGAATGGGTTGAGCTTTCCGCAGCCGTCGATAGAGGCGATGTTGATCACATTCCTCGGGGTCTGTGGCGAGGCGCCCGGTCGCAGGAACGGGAGAAACGCCTGGATCATGAAGAAGACCGCTTTGAGGTTGAGATCCATCACCGCATCCCATGTTTCTTCGGAAACATCTTCGATCTCGCGGCCTCCATCGCTTATCCCGGCGTTGTTCACCAGAATATCGAGTGACTGCTCCCGTTCGCCGTACGCTTCTGCGAGCTTTTTGATACCGTCGACAGAACTTATGTCGGCCGCGATGTACTCGCACGGGCCGGTTTTCTCAAGTTGCTCCTGCTTCTTTTTCAGCGCATTCTCGTTGCGCGCGACGAGGTACACCTTCGCCCCGAAGTTGACAAAGCCCTCGGCTATCATCGCCCCAATTCCAACCGAACCGCCTGTCACCAGTGCGGTTTTCCCCTCGAGCGAGAACAGATCTTTCATCTCTGGACCTCCGGCGCTATGTGTTTGGCGGCTGCTCGCCTGCAGTAGTTGAAGGGCCGCAGCACGCACATCCAGGATCGACATTGCTTCTTGCGGATTCTACCGCTTCAAGCCCTTCCTTCACCACGTAGTATACCATTCCGAGTGCTGCAATCGCATCTATCCACCACCAGCCCGGGAGAAATGTGCCCACAATGCCCGCGAGCACCATCCACGACATGGAGGCGCAGACCATGCTGCAGAATCCATCGGCATCCAGTGCCTTGCTTCCGCTCTCTGTACATCGTCAGTCGAACGAATCAGTCAAATTTCGACACAAAGAGCAAATTCGGTTAGCTCATGGGTACCAGGTCGAGTCCGGATGTGGATCGTGACCGTCGGTCCTGCGGGCTGTCAGTTGCATGACCGACACTGGTGTGTAACAATACCGGCACCTACCATGCCGCCAAACGGCAGGCGGGCCGTTTGATATGAGGGGAATGCCGGGTCGCGGCGGTCGGCGGGAGAAGATGAATGGATGCTCGTGAAATGCAGCTGGCGTATGACCGACCGGCACGGAATTGGAATGAAGCGTTGCCGGTTGGCAATGGCCGTCTTGGCGGAATGATTTTTGGCGGTGTCGAACAGGAAGAAGTGTACCTGAACGAGGATACGCTCTGGTCCGGTTTCCCGCGCACTCCTAGGAATCCGCGGGCGCAGGGAGCACTCGAGCGGGTTCGCGCTTTGCTTGCCGAGCGGCAGTTCGCGCAGGCAGACCAGGCAAGCCGCGACCTGCAGGGACTCTTTACCGAATCCTACCTTCCTGCCGGCAGGCTGATAATAGAGGCTGCGCACAGGGGCCCGGTTACCCGCTATTCCCGGACGCTAGATCTCGAGCGTGCGCTTGCCGCAGTGAGCTACGATGCGGGTGGCACAACCTTCCATCGCGAGCTGCTCGCCTCCTTCCCACACCAGCTTCTGATGCTACGGCTTTCCGCCGATCGCCCCGGGGTCCTGGGGCTGCGCGTGGGCCTTGATTCGAGCCTCCGGCATCGGACGTTCTGCGAACAATCCAGTCTGGTTCTCCAGGGCAGCTGCCCGACGCACGTAGAGCCAAGCTACCGCAAATCCGACAACCCGGTCGTCTACGATGATGCGGCATCCTCACGCTCGATTCAATTCGAGCTACGCGTGAGCGCACAACTGAAAGGCGGCGTGCTGACCACGGACGGCGACGGACTGCATATCGAAGCCGCGGATGAGGTTGTGCTCTTCCTTGGCATCGCCACCACTTTTCGGGGGCGCTTCGTTGCGCCGCTCGAGAGCCTCGCATCCTGCTCGTCTCTGCTGCGCGATCAGATGGCGCAGGCCATATCGATGAGCTACGAACGCGCACGGCACGAACATATAGAAGATTACCGCAGCTACTACACACGAGTCTCGTTGTCGCTCGAAGGTGAGCGGTACCCCGAGCTTGCGACTGATGAACGGGTGATCAGATACGGGGCACGCGACATCGGATTGATTGAACTCCTGTTCCAGTACGGACGATACCTGATGATCTGCGGGTCACGCCCCGGCAGTCAGCCGCTCAATCTGCAGGGAATCTGGAATCAGGAGGTGCGAGCCCCGTGGAGCAGCAACTTTACCATCAACATCAATACGCAGATGAACTACTGGCCGGCGGAGAGCTGCAACCTTGCGGAGATGCACGAACCGTTGCTCGAGTTTCTGACTGACCTTTCGCTCAGCGGAGAGCGCACGGCTCAGGAGTTCTATGGGGCAAAGGGGTGGGTAGCTCATCACAACAGCGATCTCTGGGCCCAGTCCTGCGCGGTCGGCAATTATGGAGAAGGAGAACCGATTTGGGCGATGTGGCCGATGGGCGGCATCTGGCTGTGCGACCATCTGTGGGAACACTGGCTGTTCAGCGGGGACAGGGAGTTTCTGAGGGAGCATGCATGGCCGATCATCCGTGGCGCTGTGTTTTTCGTACTGGACTGGCTCATTGAGACGAACGACGGTCTTCTAACCACATCCCCATCGACCTCGCCGGAGCATCGGTTCTGGACGCCGGACGGGAAAATCCTGTGCGGTGTCTCGCGTGGAAGCGCAATGGACCTGCAGCTTATTACGGCGCTCCTTTCCCATGGTATTGAAGCCGCCACAATTCTGGGAACCGATTCCGAGCTCCGTGAAAAGATGAATGCTTCACTGTCGCGGCTTACCGAACTCCAGATCGGGAAAAACGGAGCCCTGCAGGAGTGGTCCGAAGAGTTCGTGCCCGAGGATGTGCACCACCGCCATCAGTCGCACCTGTACGGCGTCTATCCGGGAGATCGTATACGGCCTGAGTCCGACAGCGCACTATGGGATGCGGCACGACGCGCGCTCGAGCTCCGCGGGGACGACGGCACCGGCTGGAGCATAGCCTGGAAGATATGCCTGTGGGCGCGATTTCGCGAAGGCGACAGGGCGCTCGCCATGATCGGCAAAATGCTCAACCTTGTATCGGAGACGACGAACGAAGTCTCCTGGAAAGGCGGAGTGTACGCGAACCTTTTCGATGCGCATCCTCCCTTTCAGATTGACGGCAACTTCGGCTACAGCGCAGGCATAGCCGAAATGCTCCTGCAGTCCCACGGCGGGAGGATACACCTGCTTCCCGCACTGCCTCGGGAATGGTCGAACGGCAGCGTGAGCGGACTTCGCGCCCGTGGCGGCTTCGAGGTCTCGATTACGTGGAACCATGGTGAGCTTGCGACCGCTACCCTTCTATCGCTTCGCGGCGATCCTTTTGTGCTTGCCGACTCAACGCAGCTCACGGTCTCCTGCGAAGGGAGGAAACTCTCCACGCAGAACGGGAGCTTCCTGACAGAGACAGGAAAGGTCTACACGATAGCAAAACGCTGACAGCGTCGAAACAAGCCGCCAGGCGGAGCCACGTGAACCATTCCTGCCGTTTGGCACCGGAATCCGCATAATGCCGTCGAATACAATGCAACCTGATGTGGGATGACAATTCTGAAAAAGGAGCAACATGGAGAGGTGTCCTGCGGTGAGTAAGGAAGTGACCAGGCTCCGCTGCGCGGATAGAGCGCGAGGAGATGGATTCTCCGTCTTCACCGTATCACTGATTCTCAACGACAAAATTGATGTCCCTCACGCACGACAACACTCAAACGACACGCGGTTGGATTGACCGATTCGAAACTCCGCTCCATAATTGCAGACGATTGTCGGATGCGAGTCGCGCGATATCAGACAAAGCGGGTCAACTTCAATGCGCTGGGACTGCAGGCAACGCTACTATCACATAGGAGAATTAATATGAAGCGATTCCGGATTGTGCTTGCCGGTTGCGGCAGCATG
>CAZKMA010000090.1:0-7498 GCA_964553615.1 uncultured Spirochaetales bacterium
ATCGTCGTCCCAAGGGCGGCGCTCATCCCCTGATAGAGCCCGAAGTAGGACCGGTAGACGCCGGTGATACCCAGGCTCACCGTAGGGGTCATCGAGAACTCCATGCCGATTCCGCCGTCGGCATAGGGATTTGAGGACGATAATGAGAAGTCGTTGAGCGTGCCGAAGTAGTACCCCCCCGACCCGAACGCGAGAAATCGGAAACGGGGTGAAAGCGGAAACTGAAGTCCCGCGCCGACTCGCGCGGTGGCGATGGATATACTGTCGCTCGCCTGATCGGGCGCATATGCGTAGCTGATGCCGCCCGCTGCGAAAGCGGGCAGACCTAAGAGTTTGCCGATCTTGTAGTGAAAGGCAACATCGACGGTCCCGCCGAGACGGAAATAGTTCGCGGTATCGCCAATCGGAAGGTCAACGCCGGGCCGCACCTCGAGTGAGAAGGGTGACGGCCGGACAGTCTTCTCCGCGGAGGCGCCGGGAGTCAGGACAACATTCCCGATTTGTGTCTGGGCCGAAAGTGAGCCCGCGAGCGAAACTGCGCCAAGTATCAACATCAATCCAACCACTCGACTTTCTCGTGTCACCGCGTGCCTCCCGCTCCGGCATGTCGTGCTATCCACAAGTGTAGATCATGTAACGACATAGTCACATGACAAGAATTCACTATTTTGCCAATCGATAGGAACACTAATCCGGGGCCGTCGGTAAACGCCGGACGCCGGAGACCACAGTCTTCGGTGCACGTCCAACCTTGCGGCATATCGATTCGACGGCGCACACATCCGGGACCTCCCGGCAAGAAATATGGGTGATTCCGGAAGTTACCTGCCGGTGAGTCGTGCTTCCCGACGCAACATTGCGTGGTCTCTGGCGGCACACATCGAGTAGGCGCCGGTCACGCACGGTGCTATAGTAGTTCCGTGCGTAGAAACTGCATCGCGTCCTTTGCATTCGCCGCAGCGCTCGCCCTTTCCTCGGCGCAGCCGGCGCTTTCACAGTCGGCTTCACAGCCGGCTTCCCAACCGACCGCGAAGCCGACCGCGACGGACCGGATCCACACGGGGCGGTTCGTTCTGGACCCGATTGTCCACAGCGGCGTGGATTCTGCCACGGTAGCCCGCCTTCGTGGCGCAGCGCTGCGAGCGACCGCGTGGCTGAACGCACAGGTTCCGGCTCCTGCTGCCTCTTCCGGTTCGGCGCTTCACCTGCGGTTGATTGCGTCCGGATCAGAGTCTTCCACGACGTTCATAGTCGAGTTGAAGCGGAATCCCGGCGATCCGGATCCGGTAAGTTTTCCCATCCTCTCCCGCTTTGGCAATACTATGGATCTCGAGCTTGCTCAGATCATCCGTTACGAGCTCGCGGTAATCCACGGTCTCCCCGAACCGGACGGGAGTCCGCCCCAGTTCATGCAGACGATTGATTCCACCATGCTCTCCGGCGCCGACCTCCCGTATCCTGTGGAATTGCGGCCAATGTCGGTGGCCGTGCTCCCGAAGTCCCGAATACTGATCGGGACTACACTCGTCGCCGTTGAGCTCGACTCCGCGTACCGGGAACTTTCGAAACCGGGAGTGTCGCTCTATGACCAGAGAAATATCCCCTACGCGTATCAGGTAGCAGCGAGCCCGGCCGGCACCATCGCAACACGCGGCGCAAGCGGTGGTGCAGTCTATCTCGTGCACGCCGGAACGGGCGCTCCATCTATTATTCGCACCGGTATCGACATACCTTCCGCCATGACGGTGCTCGATGATGGATCCGTTGTTGTCGTGGATGCGGCAAGACACCATGCATTCCGCTTCGCCGGGATGAAGCGGTCACAAATCGACATATTCCCGGGCCCCGACAGTTACGTGACCGCCGTGTCCGCCGGACCGGAGGATACAATCTGGGTGTGGGATCCGGTAGAGGGTCGAGCGCATGTCTTCACATCCGATGGCGTTAAAATCGGTGCGCTCATTCCCTTACTGAGCACGAAGGTACGAAGAGGAATTCGTACCATTCACGTGTTGTCCGACGGGTCGCTCCTCCTTGCAGGCCAGAGCGGCCTCTGGAAGATTGACGGAAACGGAACTCCCGTCTGGCATCTGAATGAGGTTCCTCCGCCTGCACGTGGCGACTTCACCTACGTCAGCAGCATCGCGGTGGATGAAGCCCGATCACTCGTCTATCTGACAAATCAGGTCACGGGAACGATAACGGTGCTCTGTGATGTGGACGCAGCGAAGCGAAGAGGAGTGTCCGACCCATACCGGGAATCGCTGCTCAGGCTGAACGCCAGAATTGCGGGCTCGGAGGACAACAGCGCGCTTCTCCTGGAGAAGGCGCAACTCTTCGAGAAATCCGGCTCCTTTGCGGCTGCCCGCACCACATATCAGAAATTGCTCGACCGGAATCCACAGGACAGGGAAGCGCAAAGACGATGGGCCGCAGCGGACGCGCAGGTCCTGCACATGCAGGCGCGGCAGGCCGCAGATCGTGCCATTCGCATACTGTCCACCGTGGGCAGGGAGTCCGCGAGAGCTTCGTATCAGACGGCGGTCAGACTCTACGAGAAGACCATTGCACAAGCGGTCGAAGATGGACCAATTCGGAACGAACTTGATCGGCTGAAGCAGCGATTCCAGGAGTCGAGCCCCGCACCGCCGCCGCTACGGGTAAGCGGGACGCCTCTGGAACCGCTCTTTCCGGCACTTCTACGCTCCTACCAGTCCCATCCGGCCTGGACTCTGAAACTGACAAATACGGGAGCCGTCCCGCTTCACGAGATAACCCTTCGCGTGGCAATGCGCTATCTGGACTATCCGGCGGGTCCGGGACCAATTGCAACGATACCACCCGGACAGTCTGTGGAGGTGCCGCTCACCTTGAGTCTCTCCCCGGAAGTACTCTCGCTGCAGGAGGATCTCCCGGTGCAGGTAGAGTACACCGTACGCGCAACTGCCGGGTCGGGCAGCAAGGCTGTCGAATCGACCCTTACGGGCACCACGACAACATCTATTCACAGGAACAGCGCACTCACCTGGGATGATACCAGCAAGTTCGCCGCGTTTATAACGCCGAACGACGGAGTGATAAGCTCTTTTGCATTGAAGGCAGGATCACGCGGTGGTCTCGACACCGGGTGGCAGCTCCCGGGCCGGTTCAGACGTGCCAGCGCTGTCCTCAACGCGCTCGGATCCCTCGGCATGACATATACCGAAGACCCGTCATCCCCGATCAGCAAAGTGCTCGGGAAACCTGAGTTCGTGGATACCGTGCGCTTTCCGCGCGTAACCATCCGCCTTCACACCGGAGATTGTGATGACACCACCGCCCTGCTTGCATCCTGCCTGGAAGCGGACGGCATTCCAACTGCCATACTGACCACACCGGGCCACATTTTCCTTGCGTTTGATTCAGGAGTGCCCGAACAGCAGGGTTGGATGTACACTTCCGAAAAGACCGAAATCATACGATACCAGGGCACACTCTGGGTGCCGCTCGAGTCGACAGTCATGTCGGATGGATTTGCCAGGGCATGGATTGATGGATCGAAGCTCGTCCGTGAATATCGGGGAACGGCGGATTTCAAGTTTCTTGCTACCGCGAAGGCGCAGGAAGTCTATCCATCGATTCCGCTTCCGCCCTCCGATACACCCGTCCTGCTCCCGACCGGAGATCAGATGAGTGAGCTGCAGGAAAGGACCGGCAGAGAAATAGAGGAGCAGCTCTACTCCCGTCTTGGACAGGTCCTGCAACACGATATTCCTGCAAGCGGACCTGGTGCGGCGGCTGTCTTCAACAAAATTGGAATAGTGGATGCGCGCTTTGCCCACCTGCAGGACGCCTCTTCCGCGTTCCAGAAGGCAGTGCGAGCGGATCCGACGTTCTTCGCAGCCTACATTAACCTGGGTCAGGTGAGTGTGCTTGCGGGGGACTTGCGTGCAGCCGAGTCTGCGGCCGTTCAGGCGGACAGGATGCGCCCGGGCGCATCCGAAGTATCGCTCCTTCAGGCGCAAATCTCCTTTGCCCGCGGAAAAGCGTCGGATGCGAAAGAGCTTCTCTCACGGGCATCCCGCACGAGCAACGGCGAGCTCGCGGCCGCCCTTCGTTCAGATTCGGCGGGAACGGGCGTCCCGTCTCGTGGAACTGAAGCCACCGGATCCCGACCGGGTATAGTCTGGTTTACGACGCCGTAATTTCGATCTACTCGATTATGAACTGATTTATGCGGGTCTCGAGTTCTGTGATCGTCTCTCGCAGGCGGTTCGCCAGCTGAAAGATTTCCTGCATGGACGACGCAGACTGTTTCGAGTCTGCATCAATCCGTCCAATGTCGTCCCGCACAAGTGCGCTTATCTCGCTGACATGACGGATAGACTCTTCCACTTTGCGTGAACGGTCGATTGTGTTCCCCGAACCTTCCTTCACTCGAATCGACAGCTCGTTGAGCAGGGACATTGCGTGAAGTATCTCCTGGGCACCCGCCGATAGCTGATCGGTGCTCGCCGATATTTCGTCGAACGAGCGTGCGACCTGGTGCACCTCGGTGTTGATCTCAGTGAATGCATCCCGTGTCTCCGAGCTGAGTGCCGCTGCATTTTCGATCCGTTCGACCAGCGCCTTTATGATCCGAGTAATATCCGACGAATTCCGGGCTGCGTGTTCGGCCAGCTTCCGGATTTCATCCGCCACTACCGCAAATCCACGCCCCGAGTCCCCCGCATGCGCGGCCTCAATTGCCGCATTCATGGACAGGAGATTCGTCTGGCTCGCAATGTTGCCGATTACATCAATCAGTTCCGCAATGTCGTCCACGTTTGCATGAATGTCGGAGATCGCGGCAACTGTCCTGCTGAGCTTTTCTCCACCGGCCTCCGCAGTTTGTATCAGTGAGCGTGTTGATCCCGTCTTTTGACGCGTGATCCCGGCAACGTTATCCAACGCCGCAGTCATCTCCTCAACCGAAGCGCTGGATTCGGTCACCGCTGAGGTCTGTTCATCGATCTGGTCATTCAACTCCCGTATTCCGTGAAGGATCCCGGCAACCGATTCGGAGGATTCGCGCAGGTCTTCGTCCAGCCGGGCTATGCTGCCGCTTATCAATCCGGTACGCTCGGATATCGAATCGAGGACTCGGGCGCCCTCGCCCGCTCTCCCGGTCAGCTCGTTCTCGACCGAAACACTGGCGCGGGATGCGCCCTGGATTCCCGAAACAATATGGGTGAGCTTCTGCTGAAATCCATTGAAGCTGCTGACTATCTCACCAATTTCATCCCGTTGCGCGTACTCGAGCGTGCGCGTCAGATCTCCTTCCGCGATGAGTCTGAGGACCGACGAGACTCTTCCGAGCGGGCTGATTGTCCGGTGAAGCAGAAGCCACAGGAGAAGAACTGCAATGATGCCCGCGCCAAAGACCGTAGTGAAGAGGCGTATGTTGAAGGTCCGAACGGACGCGAGCCGCTGAGAGTCGCTAAGGATATATCCGGTAATCCAATCCCACGTCTTGAAATAGGAGAACACGACCCAGTAGTTTTTCCCTTTGTATGCAAAATCAAAATCACCGTTCTTTGCCTGCACAATCCGATCTACAATGGGTGATTTTACAAACTCCGGGTCCACAATTCCATTTTCAATAAAGAGAACCGCCTGGCGGTCACCGTTTACGATGAAAGGATATGCCTGATCGCTGCTTCCGTCTATGTATCGATCGTGGAGCCGTTTCAGGATGAGCTCGCGCTCCCGGTTCACGTCTGCAGTTGCGCCGGATATGCCGTCGAGGTTTCGGTAATCGTACTCGATATTGCGTATCCGTTCCCGGAAATCACTTCGGTTCAGCCGCGTGATTTCGTCGCGGAAATAGACGCTTGCGTACACTGCAGCGGCAATCGAGATTGCGAGAATCCCAAAGGAACTCGCTGCAATGATCTTCTGTTTGATGGAAAGACTCACTCTCTGTACTCCCGTTCTGAATGCTTGCTTAGTGGTAGGGAGTCGGCAGTACAAACGTCTTGTAGTCGCGGCGGAAGCCTGCAGAGATCAGCGCGTCCGCATACTGACTCTCTCGGACCGGTAGTCCGTTGACGGTCTCCACCTGAATCCGGCGCCGTGGAGCACCCTCGCGACCCGCAAGCACGCGGAAGTAATTCAGAAATTCCCCTATCTGTGTATCGCCCGGATCGACACGAATGTCAAGATGTCGTCCATTTTTTCTCGATACAACGACCAGCCGGCTGCCGCAGAAAACCAGGTGATTCGACGGCAATCGTGCCGGCAAGTCCAGCTCCGACGCAATGCCCAGCCCGCACGGAGACGCAGGGTCGCAGGCGTTCATCCAGAACACGGGCTCTGCTTTGCCTCTCCTCAATGACCGCAGGAGTTCCAACATTGACGGATCGGCGAACTGCACACCGGACGTTCCGCGAATGAAGTATCCGCTCACGACCTCGCCCGCAAGCTCCATTCTGCGCAGCATTCTGAACACTGTGGTCCACTGCACCTGGGTTCCTTCCTGTGCAACTATTTCTCGAAAGAGTACGCCGTAACGTTCCAGCAGTTGTCTTACACGATCCCGGGTCCGCTCCTCCCGGGAAATCATGTCATCCTGATCATCGGAAGAACGGTGAACGGCAGTCCATCTCCCCTGAGACGGGCGGCTCGCCTGCCATCCCGCCATTCGCGGAACGGTGGACCTTCGGCGGGATGTCGAAACCCGGGGCCCCGGTCCACTGGAAAACGACGCAGGGGTAAAACGGTGGGCAATGCCGTGCCTGATCGTTTCAAAGGTATCCGAGGTAATTCGTCCATCCCAGGCGAGTTGCCAGACGGATTTCGCAAGAACCTCGCTTCGTGAGGAAGAACTTTCGTTTGTCCCGCCGTTGCCCGGTCCGGTTTCCAACAGGTCCCAGAAGCCGAGGCCGGACCACCCCGCCTCTGCAATGACCTCTCGGAGGGATTCTTTTGTTGAGTCTTCATCACTCCCACCGATGGGTGCGAGAAAAAGATCGGCTTCGTCTCCAAACATGAAGGTGATTGTTTCCCTGCCGGTACCTGCCCAAATCAGATCCGTTTCGCGCAGAAGCGAGTCGAGCCACGTGCGTTGATATGCACCGATGCGTGCGGGAAAGATCTCCCGTTCCCACAACTCACACGCCGCAGAGTATCCGAAGAGCGGTTCCATAACCTGTTTGAGTCGCTCAATATCCGTGACTGCCGCTCCGGTTTCCATCCCGCAACCGCGGACAAGTCCCTGGCGGCAGGCAAAGAGCCACGCGAGCCAGTCTGCGGACACCGTTCCCGTAGATTCCCGGACCGACGTGCGCTGCTCTTTGCGCAGCATACGAAGGAGCATTTCGAGGTTTTCCGCGTCGGCAATCTGAGGCTCCACCGCTCCGATTGTCAGCAGATCCCTCACAATGGTGCCCCGCTCTTCCAGGCTGTTGAGGATCTCCGTCAGTTCATCGGGATCAATACCCCACACTGCGCCAATCCGGTCGGGAGTAGTAACCGGATA
>CAZKMA010000090.1:7598-13121 GCA_964553615.1 uncultured Spirochaetales bacterium
CCGGATCGGGAAGCCGGTACTCCGGATCGGGAACCGATTCATTCCCAATCCGGGAGAAGGCCGTCCGAATCTGAGAAAGCACATGCTTCGATACCACGCAATTGATCGAGCCCGCGGAAAGTGTCACCGTTGTAAGCCGTTCGGCAAGGTACGGGTCCCAGTCCGCAAGGGCCCCCGGCACTGCTGCGGTGAGCGCTTTCCACTCATCGGATGGAATGAGAATGCGTTCCTCTACCCACGCCACGAGCTCCTCGGCGGAATCCGGAGCATACCCTGTCTCCAGCCTCTGCAGTTTCCGTGCAAAGTTCACGACAAGCTCGTCCGGCAACCGTGGCCGCAGATGAGCGCTGTGCAATGCCTCCTGGATCACATCGTCGGACAACGACGAAGAACGTTCGAGCCGCGGTTCATCGCCCGCGTACATGGAGCTGTTCGTTTCCCGCCAGATTACGCCTGAAGAGAAGGGCGTCGGCACACTGGAATGAATCTCGGTTACACGAATTCTCCCCGTTGCAAGCTCGTCAAGCACCAGCTCGAGCGAAGGAAGATCGAACTGCTCGTTCAGACAGCTTCGCCAGGTCTCCACCAGTATCGGAAAGTCCTCGTACCCTGCAACCGCCTGGAGGAGCTTCCGGGAACGCATCCGCGTAATCCAGAGCGGCATGCGTTGCTTGAATGTCCCGCGGGGAAGCAGGAGCGCCCGTCCGGCACACTCGCGGAACAGAGCGCCGAAGAGTCCGCTGTTTTCCAGACTGCCGCGAAGCAGGAGCTCGAGCTTGTCGGCTGCAACCAGTTGCCTGTTTGTCAGAAGGGGCTGGACTGCATCGGGAAAATCCGGGATCACCAGCATGACGCACTCGTTATCCGCGAATGTCTCGATGAGTATGCCCGTCTGCCTCCGCCATGCCTCGGAAAAGGCAAGCGCGAACGGATGATTCACCCTCCCGCCCCAGAGAGTGTGGAGGATGATCCGCTCCCGGGAGACATCCCGCGGGTCGCGATACCGTTCCACGAGCACGTGGTGGCGGTGCGGGAGCGCGCAGCCGGACGCATGACGCTGACGCTGCAACAGTTCGACGAGTTCGCCGGCAGCCTCTCCGTCCATGTGGTAGAACGCGCCGATCTCTTTTACCGCATTCGCGCCATCGTCGGGGAACTCCGCGCCATCGAGTTTGCCGTTCCACTCCTCGAGGAACTGGAGTACCCGTTCGCTTGTGGAGAAATCACGGTGCATCGCCTCGGCCTTCCAGAAGGGAATGGCGCTTGCGCTCTCCGCCCATGGTACCACCTCGACGTCCCGGTCTCCTATGCGGGTAATCTTCCACGCCTGCGACCCGAGCGCTATGAGATCCCCCACCCGCCGTTCCCACACAAACTCTTCATCGAGCTCGCCAATGCGAACCCGACGATCGGCAAGGTTCCGTCCACCTGCGCCTCCGTGGAGCCGCAGATCGAAAGAGCCACGGTCGGGGATGGTCCCTCCGGCACGGTACAGGAGCATGCGGACGCCGTCGGCGGCGGTAGCCCGATTTGTAAGTCGATCAATCCTGATGCGCGGGGCAAGTTCGCGTATTCGAGCGTCCGCGTATCTTCCGGCGAGCATCTGTACGACCAGGTCGTACTGCCTGCGTGAAAGCTCACGATACGGGAAACTCGTACGAATGGTGTTGTACAGCTCGTCGAGATTCCAGCTCCGCTCTGCGAGCATGGAGAGGAGTACCTGCGAGAGTACATCAAGCGGTGCAGAAACGGGCACCAGTTCCTCGATGTCCCCTTCCAGCACCGCACGTGTCATGACGGCTGCAAAGAGATAGTCACTTGCATGGAGAGGTACAATTGTGCCCCGACTTATCGCGTTGACCTGATGTCCGGCTCTCCCGATTCGCTGGAGAGAAGACGCGACGGTAAGCGGGGTACCGGCAAGCACTACTTCATCGAGTTCGCCGATATCGATGCCGAGCTCCAGCGAGCTCGTGGCGACGATGCCGCGCAGGTGTCCAGCCTTGAGTTCCTTCTCGACGAAGGTCCGGATCTCCCGGGAAAGCGATCCGTGATGCGCGTACGCGAGTTCCCGTTCCAGCCCCTCGTTCAGTAACAGCGCAATTCGTTCGGCATGACGGCGATTGTTGGTAAACACCAGCGTTGAACGGTTCCGCTCTATGATGACCTTCAATGCGCGTGTGAGCACCTGCCAGAACGAGTCGGAATCCGCGGAACGTGGAGCCGATTGTCCTTCATGCCCCGGAAGAGCTGAGACAATAGACCACGGATGCCGAACCGATACGTCGATTACCTTCTGCGCGGTGGAGGTTACTATGGATACCTCACGCGGTTGGTAGACCGCCTGTCCGTCGGTGGTCGACAGACGATATCCTCCGAGAAAAGAGGCCACGCGTTCGAGAGGCCGGACGGTGGCCGAAATACCAATTCGCTGAAACTCTCCCGCATCGAGAACCAGCCGATCGACGGCGGTTATGAGGTGAGTTCCGCGCCGGTTTCCTGCTACCGCGTGAATTTCGTCAAGGATAACGGTCCGAACTCCGTAGAGCATTTCTCTGGCACGCGGTGAAGAAAGGATGAGATTCAGACTCTCGGGGGTTGTAATGAGAATCTCGGGGGGATGCCGGACAAGGCGCTGCCGTTCACCCGCGGGCGTGTCACCGCTCCTCGTCTGCACATTGATGTGGGGAACAGCGATCCCGGCGCTGCGGAACGCCTCCTGCAATTGTGAAAGCGGCTCGGTCAGGTTGCGGCGAATGTCGTGGTTGAGCGCCTTGAGGGGCGAAACATACAGGACACGAACAATACCGGGTTCCCAGACTCCGGTCAGGAGACGTTCGACGGCCCAGAGGAATGCGGTGAGGGTCTTTCCACTTCCGGTAGGGGCGCTCACCAGGACGTGTGCGCCGGCGGAAATGCGCGGCCAGGTGAGCGTCTGGATTTCCGTGGGATTGCCGTACCGCCGGGAAAACCAGTCCTCGACTACCGGGTGGAACACCCCCGCCATTTACCTATGCCTTTACGAGGTTTTCCTGGATATAGTCGAAACTTGCCTTCAGGGACTTGAACGGGTCATTCTTCATCCAGTTGGCATCCTGTTCTACAATGAACCACTTGCATCCTGACTTTTCGGCAGCGGAAATGATTGCAGGAAAGTCGAGATTACCGTAGCCTATTTCACGGAATACCGGCTGGCGGTCTTCATTCACACCGTAGTCCTTCAGATGCAGAATCGGCAGCCGTTTCTTCAAACGCGCACACCATGCTTCCGGATTTGCGCCGCCTGCCTGCACCCAATATGTGTCAATCTCGGCCTGCACGTTATTTGGATCTGTCTCTTCGTAAATGATCTCCAGAATGGGCCGTCCCCCAACCTTCATGAACTCTATGTTGTGATTGTGATAGGCAAAGATCTTCTTGTTCTTCTGGAACACCGCACCCGATTTGTTCAGGGCGCGGGCAAAGGTCTTTACCTGTGCAAGAGTCGACATTGGAATTCCGGACGGAAACGGATAAGCAACACTCGGACAACTGAGTCTCGAGAGTTTTTCCACAACCCGCTCCGGCTCTTCGATGATTGTCTTTCCCGGTTCATGGGCGGAACAGGCAATGAGCCCCTCGCTGCTCAGTATGCGTGAAAGTTCCGCGTCATCAATTGGTCCAAGTCCCGAAAGCTGGACCGCCTCATAGCCGATCTTGCGGATTCGGCGCAGCGACTTGGCAATATCTGCGGGAGTCTTCAGAAAGTCACGAACAGAGTAGAGTTGCGCGGCAACCTGCGATATCTTCATGCGAAACCTCCGTAGCCCAAAGTAGTTGTACGCACCGATTATAGCAGATCAGCCAACACTCCGGAAATACCTGCGGATGACCGATATACTCAAAGAGGAGAGGATTATTGACGGTGAAACGTTATCTTCGAATTGCAGTCCTTGCAGTAGCAGCACAACTGCCGGTGCTCGTGGCAACACCACTGCTCGCTGAATCGGTAAGTGCCCACAACGTGGTACAGATACGCCAGAACATCGTTCAGGATGCCCGCCGGTACCTCGGAGTGCGTTACGTTTGGGGAGGAAACGGTCCCAACGGAATAGACTGTTCGGGACTGGTCTGCCGGGTATACCAGGATGTCGCCAGTCGAAGACTCCCGCGTACCACTCAGACCGAGTTTGCTCGCGGGACACCAATAAGTCCGGGAACAATCCAGCCCGGTGACCTTGTCTTCTTCAATACCGAAGGCTATGTATCCCACGTCGGCATCTACATCGGACACGACGAATTCATCCATGCGGCTTCCGCCGGGCCGGACACCGGCGTCATTATTTCGTCGTTCGCCGAAGCGTACTACCGCGAACGTTTTGTCGGTGCACGACGCTTCCTCCCGGCCGAACCATCGGTCGTTGCGGGCGCAGATTCATCATCTCCTGCGCTGAACGCCGCTCAGGCAACTCCGGTCTCCGCACAGGCAATTCTGCCGGCGGGAAATCTTGCAGCAGCCTTCAGCGGCAAGTTCGTCATGAGCTTCGGCACGATGACACTCCGAGTCAGCGATGCCGAGGGGAACGTTCAGGGGACCTTCGTTTCCAGCGGAAACGCCGGCTGGATGATGGGAAAGATAGACCGTCAGTCAGGTACACTGAGGGCGGACTGGGTCATCCCGGAAACGGCAACGAACTACCGGACCGCAGGAGTCATTGTCTTTAAACCGTCGGCAGATGGGCACCGCCTTGTTGGTTCATGGCGTTACGACGGGCAGAAGAGCTGGCACCAGACCTGGATCGCAGTTGCCGCAGGAAGCTGATACGCGGCAACGCGAATACGGTACAGGTTCCGGCTCAACCAAGACGGATCATGTTGCCGTGAGCCTCGATCATCTCATCGACCATTGCGCGGATACGGTCGAGCGACAACTCTGCTGATGTGTGCGGGTCGAGAAAGGCCGCCTGGTAGACATAGTCACGGTTTTTCGTCAATGCCGCCTGAATTGTCAACTCCTGCACATTGATATTGGTCATGTTGAGAGCCGCACATTGAGGCGGAAGTGCACCGCTCGCCACCCCCTGCACGCCGTTCCGATCGACCAGACAGGGGACCTCCACACAGGCGTTCGCGGGCAGATTCGTAATGAGACCGCCGTTGAGTATGTTCCCGTGAATCCGAATCGGGTTCCCGGTTTCCACCGCCTCCATGATGTATGAACCGTACTCGTGGCTCCGTTCGTGAGTCAGATTCTTGCTGTTGACCACCTCATCCCGCCTTTTTGCCCAGTCGGATATCTGTTTCACGCATCGGCGCGGGTATTCGTCCAGCGGTATGTTGAATTCGTCTATCATTCCCGGCTCGGAGCCCTTTATCCAGTACGGCGTGTATTCGGCACTATGCTCGGAGGACTCGGTTACGTAGTAGCCGAAGTGTCGCATCATCTCGAGACGAACCATATCGTCGTGTTTGGCGTTTCCTTCAGATCGCGCAAGGGCGTTCTTCTCTGCCGCGCGGCGCTTGATCTCCGGGTAGAGGTCGGTG
>CAZKMA010000091.1:0-12983 GCA_964553615.1 uncultured Spirochaetales bacterium
GGAACCGCCCGACGTATGCGGATTCATTCTGTTTCGATCTCCACGAGTCAAGTATCCGCACCGCATCGGTTCGGCTGACGGTGGTGCTTATGACCACGGAGAACACTCGGCTCACCGCCATTCCGATAGACAAATCGACCGGATCCTTGATGAACTTGCTGGCATGGAGTCGATTATGTGCCCTCGCTCGAAGGATGGTTCAGGTTTCCGCACGATAGCAGGAGCCACAATCCATAGAGCCCTCGGACGAACAAAAGCACATCTTCTCAATTCTTCCAAGGACCACGAGACTATGATCAAACAATCTCCTCCACATCCTCTGCACTATTTCTCTTGACCGCGGGTTAATCCATGGTACAATTGGCAAAACATATACCCATATGTCATGCCATTAGGAGGAGGAATCGTACATGCGAACATGGAGAGTCGGTTTGACCGCGGTGCTTACTGCGGGATTGCTGTTCTTCTTTTCGTCGGCACTCTTTGCCGGCGGGCAGAAGGAAGGTAACGCTGGTGCAGCTGCTGCGCCGGACCAGCCCGTGAATATCCAGTTTAAAACTGATGCAAACGGCTTCAAGGAACCGGTATGGCCGACGTCGACGAAGCCTGCGTCGCTGACCGTCTGGACCTGGATCAAGAACGCAGACAAGCTTGGCCAGATGTTTGAGAAGCAGTTCCCGAATATCAAGGTTACGGTACCAACCGTGGGATCCGGCCAGGCTGAATATACGAAGCTTACCACTGCCATACAGGCAGGAAGCGGAGCACCAGATGTCGTTCAGATCGAGTTCCAGTTCATTCCGCAGTTCGTCAACACCGGAGGTCTGCTCGATATTTCCAAGTACGTGGGAGCGCTCAAGCCGCTGTTCCCGGAGTGGACCTGGAATCAGGTGAGCCTGGATGGCAAGCTGTATGCTATTCCGCAGGATGCGGGTCCCGAGGGCCTCATTTATCGCAAGGATCTTTTCGACAAGTACAACATTCCCGTTCCCAAGACCTGGGCTGAGTTCGAGCAGGCGGGTGCAAAGCTGCACCAGGCCGATCCGTCGACCTACCTGACGTTCCTTGGAGTAAATGATCCGGGTGAGATCAACGGTCTTCTGTGGCAGGCTGGGGTCTTCCCGTTCAAGTCAACCGCGAATGGTTGGAAGATCAACTTCGTGACCCCCGAAGCCAGGAACGTGCTGAACTACTGGAAAGGTCTTGTCGACAAGGGATACGTGAAAGTCTCTACCGACGTGTGGGCGGCCGGATGGATCAGTGAGCTGGCGAAGGGACAATTCGCCTCAGTTATCGGCGCCGCATGGTCACCGACGTATGAGATTGAACCCTATGTTGGAAAGAACTCAACGCAACAGTGGCGGGTGGCGGAGATGCCCCAATGGAAGGCAGGCGGACAGGTCGCCAGCAACTGGGGAGGATCAACCGATGCGGTAACCAAGCAAACCAAATATCCGGAGGCCGCAGCAATGTTCGCCGGGTGGTTGAATACGAACAAGGACGCGGTAGCGCTTGAGAGCACCGATATCGGCGAAGGTGGTTCAGGTCTTTTCCACGCCAACGTCTACACGGACAAAATCCCGAACTTCAGCGCGCCGGTTCCCTTCCTGGGCGGACAGGTGGCAAATGCCATCTTTGCGAAGGAAATGCCGTGGGTGGACAAGAACTTCCAGTTCAGTCCCTGGACAAGCTACGTCTTTAACCAGTTGCAGCTTCAGTTGACCGATTTCTTCAACGGCAAGATTACGACTGATCAGGCGCTGCAGAACCTGCAGGACAAGATCACCGCCTTCGCGAAAGCGCAGGGTTTCCAGGTGGCGAACTGAACCATCGACTGATACCGTGCGCCCTCACCAGGGCGCACGGACTACGGCTCCGATCCAGAATCAAGGAAGACTCATAGCCATGAAAAGAAATCGCACAGTTCCGTACATCATGCTCGCCCCGTTTCTGATCTTCTTCGTGGGGTTCTTCATCTACCCGTTCTTCTATGCGTTCTATCTGAGCCTCTTTGCAAGCCGCATGGGCGTAAGCCATTTCGTTGGATTCGGTAACTACCTTCTGGCGTTCAAGGACAGCTCCTTCTGGAGCTCCATAGCCACGGTTACGAAATATGGCGTGCTGCAGCTTTTTACCATGCTGCTCCTGGCGCTCCTGCTTGCGCTTTTTCTCGACAGCCCCATTGTGAAGGGGAAGGCTGCGTTTCGACTGATCTACTTTCTCCCCTATGCGGTGCCCGGCGTTATTGCCGCGTTGATGTGGGGTTTCCTCTACTCGCCCCAGCTCAATCCGGCAATACAGCTGCTCTCCATCTTCAATCACGGAAAGACGATTAATCCCCTTTCTCCGGAAAGCCTCCTTCCGAGCATTGTGAATATCGTGCTCTGGGAATGGACCGGATACAACATGACGCTCTATTTTGCGGGTCTCACGTCGCTGCCGCTCGAGCTCTTTGATGCGGCAAAGATAGACGGCTGCAACGAGTTCCAGACGGCGATCAGGATAAAGATACCGCTCCTTCGGCCCATCATCATCTTCACCTGGATTCTGTCGATTATTGGCGCGTTCCAGCTCTTCAATGAGCCGTTCATCCTTTCGAGCGTTACAACGGTGCCCGCGAACTTTACGCCGAACATGTACATCTACAACATGGCGTTTGCATACAGCAACTTCAATTACTCGGCAACGTTGTCGTTCTTCCTGGCCTTTGTCACCCTCGCGGCCTCGCTGATATTCCTCTATGTGACATCCGGGGAACAGCGCCGGGAGAGACGGGCAAACGCCGGCCCTGGTCATCGATAAGGCAAAGGAGGAAGTACCATGAGTTCACGCAAAAACAGACTGGGGCCGACCGCGCTCCAGAGAAGGCACCACACCAGCACCTATGCTACCAGGCAGGCAGTCTTCAGCACAGTCATCCTCGTGGTGATGATCCTGCTTGCCGCCTACTTCCTGCTTCCGCTGCTGTGGTTGCTGGTGTCAACGACGAAGACGACCGATGTCCTGTTCAACAGCCCGATGTTGCTGCCTTCCAAACCAGGCAACTTCGTGACTAACCTCAAGCAGCTCACAGATACAAGTGGCGGCGTGTACTGGCGCTGGTACCTGAACTCCATCGGTTATTCCACGGTGACCGCAACGCTTGCAACCTTCATCAGCGCACTTGCAGGATATGCGCTCACGAAGTATGAGTTCAAGTTCCGGAAGACTGCATGGTTTCTCGTGCTGATTGCGCTGCTCCTCCCTGGGGCAACGCTCACCATACCGGTATTCCTCCTCCTGAAGTCCTTCGGGCTCATGAATACCTACTTTGCGGTTATCCTTCCAATGCTCGCCAGTCCCTTCGGCGTCTACTTTATGAACGTCTATATCGGTCAATCAATGCCGAATGAGCTCATCGACTCCGGCCGGATGGATGGCGCAAGCGACTACCAGATCTTCGGCCGCATTGCCCTTCCCATCATTCGCCCCGGATTCGTCACCCTGTTTCTCATCACCTTCATCTTCTCGTGGAACAATTTCTTCCTCCCGCTGCTCGTCCTGAGCAGTGCGAAACTGTTTCCCGTTACCCTCGGACTGGACGTATGGGTCTCAACTCTGACCTCGCCATCCACCGGAGTTCCGCCCTATCCGATGATCCTGATTGGATCGTTGCTTTCGGTCCTGCCCATGGTGGTGCTCTTTCCGTTTCTGCGGAAATACATTGCGGCAGGCATTGCTACCGGAGGCGTGAAGGCCTGAAGCTACCGATCCCAGGATCTGCATAATCGAATGAACGAAAGAAAGGAGAATTGCATATGTTTTCGCCACGCAGTGTCGATCAACTGCACATAGGTGCTGTCTACTATCCTGAACAGTGGCCGGAAGGCAACTGGGAAAAGGATGCGGAGAATATGGCCCGCGCCAACATTACCACCGTCCGCCTTGCGGAGTTCGCCTGGCACAAGTTTGAACCCGTTGAGGGAAAATACGAGTTTGACTGGCTCACACGAGCGCTTGCCGTCTTCGAGCGCCACGGCATTGGGGCAATCCTCTGCACCCCGACTCCGACCTATCCCGCATGGCTTCACCGCAAGTATCCGGATATTCACCAGGTCAAAAGCAACGGCCAGATCAAGGAGTTCGGCCAGCGGCAGGATGCCTGCAAGAACCACAGAGGGTACCGCGAACACGCCATGCGGATAACCGAACTCGTAACGAAACAGTTCGGCAATCATCCGAATGTCGTTGCGTGGCAGACCGATAACGAGCTCGGCTGCCACGGTACCGCACGGTGCTACTGTGCAAACTGTGAACGAGAGTTTCAGCAGTGGCTTTCCCGGCGGTTCGGTGGCGATATTGCGCGACTGAACGACGCGTGGGGAACCACATTCTGGAGCCATGAGTACAACGACTTCACCGAGATCTCCCCGCCCCGCGACACGGCCGACCGTTCCGGCTCCGGCGGACAGAACCCGGGACTCTCGCTTGATTTCTTCCGCTTCTCTTCCGATGTTCAGGTGGAGTTCAACCGCGACCTTGCAACTATCATCCGGAAGAACTCTCCCGGGCGTCCGGTAACCCATAACCTGATGGGCGGCTTTACGCACATCAACTACTTCCAGCTTGCGGCGGATCTGGATGTGGTCTCCTGGGACAACTACCCCTTCTTTCAGCCGCAGGTCGCGCACCTGCCACCCACTCCACTCTCCCACGATCTGATGCGCGGACTGAAGAAACAGAACGTATGGATCATGGAAGAGGCGGCAGGGGCAGGTGGCTGGGACCGATTCTTCCCGACGCCTGAACCGGGTCGCATGCGCCTTTGGGCATTCCAGGCAATTGCGCGGGGCGCCGACTTCGTAAGCTTCTTCCGCTGGCGCAGCGCTCGCTACGGCACCGAGCAGTACTGGCATGGCATTGTGCCGCATCACGGCAAACCCGGGACACGCTATGAAGAGGTGCGCCGCCTTACATCCGACACGAAGCGCATTACGGAAGAGCTTGGGGGCAGCAGCCTTCACTCCGATGTGGCAATCATCTACGACTACGACAGCCTCTGGGCACTCGACATTCAGCCGCAGAGCATGAAGGGCATATCGTATCACGAAGTAGCATCCGACTACGCAAGCGCGTTCGCACGCCTCGGAGTCATGGTGGACATCATTCCGTCAGATGGGGACTTTTCGGCCTACAAGCTCATTATTGCACCTGTCCAGTACGTCACGGAACCCGGCTTCGTTACACGATTTACTGCATTTGTGAAAAACGGAGGCATTGCAGTAATCGGATCGCGCTCTTCGGTGAAGGATACGGAAAACGCCATTCACGAAGAGGAGCTTCCGGCAGGATTGCGCGAAGTTGCCGGGTGTACCGTCGCCGACTACGATGCGTTCTCCTTCCTCCAGGACGACACGGTCACCGTGGCCGACGGGAAGGGAAACCATGCCCAGGCGCACCACCTTGCCGAAACTCTCGAGCCGGCAGGAGCTGCAAAGGCAGTCCTCACTTACGCGGGGCGCTACTATACGGGCAAGGCGGCGGCGGTGCAAAATCGCTACGGCTCAGGCTCCTGCTATCTGCTCGGTACCTACCTCGACGCAGATGGCCTCGCGGTCTTCCTGCGCCGGCCTCTTGCCGACGCGTCTGTTTCCGCAATCGAAGCGCTTGATCCTGCTATCGAGACCATGGTTCGTACCAAAGGCACCGCGACCTACCGCTTCTATCTGAACCACGACACCGTGGAAAAATCGGTGAGGGTGAAGAAAGGCGGACGCGAGCTGTTGAGCGGTGCGACGGTGGGAGAATCGATTCAGATTGCCCCGCTTGATGTAGCTATTGTAAAAGAAAACTGATTTTGACCGGTGAAGTAGTCGCGCACAATGCGCGGCTACTTCGCTGCAATCGGCGCAATGTTGATGACCGAGTTTCGCTCGACCAGTTCAGGATCGATCATGGTTACGGTGCTTGTTCGCACCTCAGGATGCACTATCTTGTCCAGCAGGATGTCGGTTGCCCGTTCGCCCATGTAGAGGCTCGGGTGATTGATCGACGTAAGTGAAAGATTCGGCAGGTTCGCGAGCGTCGAATTATCGAAACTGACTATGGACAGGTCCTCCGGAAATCGAAGACCGAAGTCCTTCGCAACTTCAATGAGTTCGATTGCCTCCTGATCGTTCGTACAGACAAACGCCGTGGGATACTTCCGCCCGTGCTTCTTCTCGTGCTCGAAGGCGGCCCGCAGGCGGCTCCTCACCTCTTCGAGGTTTCCCATGCGGTCGAATCCGATTTCCCAGCTCTCGCGACGGGGAACTCCCATATTCTGCAGATACTCCATCGCGCCGCGCATCCGCAGGATCTTCGGATAGTAGGTTCGGTGATAGACAATGCCGATATTCCGATGACCGTTCTGCCACAAATACGAGGCGGCAAGCCGTCCACCGGCGCTATCGTTCATGACGACGGCGTTGAAGCTTTCGTTTGGATAGAAATTGTCGATAAGAACGACCGGCACCCCTGACAGCTCGATGTCACGCAACAGATCGACGTTCATGGCGTCTGTTCCGTTGTAAGCAGGTTGCAGGATGATGCCGTCGACGCCACGCTTCCACAGCTTCTGAAGAACGTCGCGTTCGATGCTTGTATCGCGTCGTGATTCGCTCAGGACGAGGTGGTAGTCAGCCCTGGAGAGCACCTGATTGCTCCCCTGCACGACACGCGGAAAGATGTACTCCTGCGAGTACAAACAGACGAATCCTATGGTCATGGTCTTCGATCGACGGGGCGGAAGACAGAATGTTCCGATGCCCTTTCGAGTCTCGACGATACCGTCATGTGACAGGTTGTTCAATGCGGTGCGAACCGAGTTACGTCCGACCGAGAGAATGGTGCAGAGCTCGTTCTCCGACGGCAGGAGGTCACCCGCCCGAAACCGGCCGCTCTTGATCGCTTCCGTAATCCATTCCTGAACCCGCTGGTACTTCGTCATCTCCTCACCAATAGAACAATATATTGGGATATGCTGCAGGATACCGGGCATGGGCATTGCTGTCAACAAGTATGAGAAAACGCTTTCGCAGTTCATTGTGAACTATTCGGGGCGAAGCGAGCCTGCAAGTGAGCCTGACATGAGCGGAGACCACTACCATGTAACAAGGCTTGATCAGGATCGGGGCCTGATTCTGCTCGCCGATGTGGCCGTAATCACCGCCGAAATTCAGGCGCTATCACTCCCCTGCGTTCGATACGCGCGCAATCTCTACCGAACAGGCGATGTCTGAAACAATGCGCAACAGAGAATCAGTAACGAAGCGTGATGCGGTTCGATGTGCGGTTTTCCCCGGGATGCGGGCAAGCTTTGCCTCTATCCATGGCATAAGCGAAGTGCCTGCGTCTGCAAAACGGCCGCTGAAGACTATCTCGTCGATTCCGCCCATGGCGGCCTGGCCGGCACCAATAGCAAGCAACATTCGGTATCTGAGAACGTTGCGGGCAAGTCTGTTGCTCTCATCGTTCGACTTCAACACTTCACCAACTGTGGCAGATGGATCACCGAGTGCCCGAAGTCCACTTTCATGGGTCAGTAGCAGATCGATTTGCTCAGTTCCCAGCTTCATATCCTGTGCCAGCGCAAGGATGATGGTGGGATCAATCTCGCCACAGGTACTCTGTCCGGGAAGGCCTTCAAGAGGCGTCGAACCTCCGGTAACCATGACCGGACGCCCGGACATTACAGCGGCAACCTCCGGCTCGGGCTCAAGACAGATCGACAGGATTCGTTCCGGGGCACCGATTCCCGAAGCAGCCTGGTGGAATATTCCGTGATAACCTGAACGACGAAGCCGCAGGGAATCGGCAAGTGCGCTGTCAATTCCATAGGTGGATTCGCGTTCCGGCAGATCGGCGAAGAATGCAGTCTCGAATACCAGAACAATTGGCACTCCAGAGTACCGGACGCGGCATGCTTCAAGAAGCGCCAGAAGCGCAGGTATATGCAGAGGAGCGCCCGGAATCAGATTATGCAACCCTGAAACAACTCTGTCGTCGACTACGGCGGCCGAACGGAAAAGACGGCCGCCAAAGGCAACCCTTACCGCTATCCGATCAGGATGGTGGTCGGCCGGGTAGTCGGCGAGCGCTGCGGCGATCGTCTCCAGAGCCTCAGTGTGTGTTGCGAAATTCTCGACCTTACCGGATGTCGCGACTTTTCTGTCCGTGTCCTTCAGGTATTCAAACTGCACGCTGCGATACGCAGGTGCAAGGGTCAGAATATTCATCTGGTTCCTCCGCTGACAACTGTCTTCGTGAAGACTTCATATGACTGTCGTGCAATCGCAAGCTCTTCATTCGTCTGGATTACCAATACGCGCACCGGACTCTCATCGGTTGCGATGTCGCGCGGGTAGACGACTTCATTGTTGTTCCGTGCAGGATCTACCTCAACACCGAATGACTGCATATCTGCACACATTGCCCATCGCACATCCGGCACTGTCTCTCCAATGGTATCAGTGAAAATAATCGCCTTGGTCGATCCGACAACCGCAAGATATGAGCCAAGGTATTTTCTCAAACGCCACAGGTACACGTCCTTCGTGGTTCGCGAAGGTCCAGCCACATCGTCCAGTCCCGAGACAAGAACATCCCGTATGTCGGCCGAACTTCCGGAGAGACCAAGCACACCGCTTTTCTTGTTGAGGAGCTGCTCTACCGCGGATGCATCACCGCCGTTTCGGGCAAGCAGGCGCATTACGACCGCCGGGTCAAGGTCCCCCGATCGGGTGCTCATGAGCAATCCCTGGAGCGGCGAATAACCCATGGTGTTATCGACCGATTTCCCATCGACAATTGCGCAGAGACTTGCCCCGCCGCTTCCGAGGTGACAACTCACCGCGTTCAGCTCGTTCATTGGTATGTCGAGGAATCGTGCCGCCTCCTCCGCGACATAGCGGTGGCTGGTCCCGTGAAATCCGTACTTCCTGATCCCCATGTCCTCTCGCAGCCAGCGAGGCAACGGGTACGTATTCGCGTAGTCGGGAATGGTCGAATGGAATGAAGTATCAAATACAAGAATCTGAGGCATCCTTGGATATAGCTCGGAGCATGCACGAACAAGCGCAACCGCTGGTGGATTGTGGATGGGTGCAAGGTGTTCGACCGAACGTAACTTGCCAAGCATTTCGGAGTCAAGAAGCGCGGTGCCGGGGAATACCTCCCCGCCGTGGACGAGCCGATGTCCAATTATGTCCGGTTCAATGTAAGCTGCGGTCAGCAGCTTCATGACTTCCACAAATGCGGTCTTGTGATCCGGCATGGACACAGTTTGGATTTGGGTATCACCACCGACGCGGTGAATGATTTGCGAGGGTTCGGTAGTATGCGGGCCTACTCGCTGCGCCTCGCCGCCAGCGAGTTCAACTTCCCCAGGCATGCCGATCATTCGGTACTTTAACGAGGAACTTCCGCAATTGAAGACAAGTACATTTTTGTTCATTACGCGACCTCTATATCTCGTCCGAAGTCCAGCCATACACCGGTATTCCGATCAGCCCGTGCACCAGTACCGCTGTGCCATGCACCGCTTCCTCGAGCTTGTCGATCTCGACGTACTCATTGCACGCGTGCGCTAGCTCTTCCGCTCCGGGGCCAAAACCGACAGTTGGCACATTGAACTCCTTTGAAAGCACGCTGCCTGCGGTGCCCATGCCGAACTGGCCAAGCTTCCACTTTCCCGGATGTACACGCTTTCCCGCTGCCGCAAGCGATTGCTGCGAACGAACCACCAGCGGGTCGTAAGGATCGATACTCCAGCCACTTGAAGTGTGACGCACGAGCTCCGAGCGCCCGTTGTACATCTTCTCGGTTTCCTGTCGCACCTGAACCTGAATCGAGGTGTCCGGATCACGTGCCACGAGCCGCGCGCCTCGGCGAATCTGGTTCAGAACATCCTCGACTTCGTCAGTGGTGTTCATGCGGCGACTCAACCTGATGGTTGCACTCCGTTGCCCGTGCTCGGTTATGTCCTGAAAGAGGGGACTGTCGGTCCGGGAGGTTGCCCCTGACGTCGCGTCTTCTTCCTGGAAAGAATCCATGAGCGCGCTCACCGCGTCGTTCACATGAAACGGATTGCTTCCGTTCAGCTTGAGTTCTATCTGAACCCATCCATCATGTCCGTAATAGAGTCCGAGATTTGTCGGCTCCCCGAGTACCGCGTACGTTGGTGAGAGACCAATATCAGCGACGGTCTTTTTCAGGAACTGCCGGATCCCGGTGCTACAACCATTCCCCTCCGCAGCAGTTGCCGCAAAAACGAGATTTCCGTGAAGCGGCAGAAGACTTCTCTTCAGCAGCGCACCGGCGTATATCTGCGCCGCAAGTCCGCCCTTGCAGTCGGCAGCACCGAGGCCATAGATCTTTCCATCTTTGATGTTGCCGGCCAACGGATCCGACTCCCACGTTTGATTTCTGTCCGCTTCCACGGTGTCCATGTGCGAGGTCAGAAGCATCGTAGGCGCGGCTTCGCGACCGAGCAGTATGCCAACGACATTGCCAAAGTCGTCACGAAAGACCCTGTCGTATCCAAGTTCAGTAAGTTTCCGCTCTATCTTTGCGGCAACTGCCGCTTCATGATAGGTCGTACTCGGGGTTGAAATGAGCTCCTGAGTGAACTCCCGGACTCCACGCTTCAGACCGTCCAGCTTGTTTCGAAGTAAGGTGTACATTGTGTGCCTCCAACTATGTAAAAGCAACAATCGTGCCAAATGCGGTGAGATTTCCTATGTCCTTCTGTTGCAGTCATTTACGATACGGTTCATTGTGTTGACACTATTGTCAATCGTTTTATAATGAAATGATAGCGTTTCAAAATAGAATGAAATACGAGGTTGTCCATGAAAGTCGAAGATCTTTCACTTTCCGAGCTGGTGCAGTTTTCCGATGGCGAGGTGACAATTGGCGGTCGCCGCCTGGTGCTTCACTCCATGGATGCATTCGCCCAGTTTCGACGGGACCTCATCGAGTCCACAGGTGTCGATGGCGCCCGAAGCATCCTGACCCGATTTGGGTACTTCTGGGGAGAGGCTGACGCAGCTGCAATGAAACGGATGTTCAAATGGGACACGCTCGAAGAGTGGCTCCGCGCTGGACCGCGCCTCCACACACTCCAGGGGGTAGCAAAGAGTCACGTCGTTGCGCTTTCGATTGACGAACAGGGTACATTTTACTGCGAGATGAACTGGTACAACTCCGGAGAAGCCGTCGAGCATCTGCTTCAATTCGGCCCGGCGGCCTATGAGGTGTGTTGGATGCTCGTCGGATACGCGAGCGGGTACGCATCGCACTGCATTGGCCACAAGGTATTCTTCCTTGAGCAGAAATGCGCCGCAACGGGCGAACCCTTCTGTTCAGCAATCGGGAAGGACTCGGACTCCTGGGGCAGCGAACTGGACACGATACGTCGCTACTTTGAATCGGAAGACATCGCTCATACGGTCAAAGAGCTCAGTGAGACACTGCGGATACAGTCGGAAGAACTCGAAGTGCACAGGCGGAAGCTCTCGCTCATTCAGGTTGGTCGTGAACGGAGTTTCGCCGAGATCCGAAGTCCATCCTTCCAGCGTGTGCTCGAGATGGCAGATCGAGTTGCCCCCTATGATACTACCGTCCTTCTTACCGGCGAGACGGGCGTCGGAAAAGAGGTCCTGGCCGACCACATACACCGCCTGTCCGGGCGTTCCAGAGATCTGATGGTAACGGTAAACTGCGGTGCACTTCCGGAGACCCTGCTCGACAGCGAACTCTTCGGCCACCGCGCCGGGGCATTCACCGGTGCCAGTGAGGACCATATTGGTCTCTTTGAACGGGCCAATAATGGAACGATCTTTCTCGATGAAATCGGCGACATCAGCCAGGCGCTTCAGGTCAAGCTGCTCCGGGTACTGCAATCGCGGGAACTCATGAGGGTCGGCGAAAGCACACCGCGAAAGGTGAACGTACGGGTCATTGCAGCAACAAATAAAAACCTTGAAGAGGCCATGTCGGCTGGAACGTTCCGCTCGGATCTGTTCTACCGACTCGGGGTCGTGCAGATTCTTGTGCCACCGCTTCGCGAACGGGTAAGCGACATACTGGCTCTCGCGCGCGTCCTGTTGCGACGGATTGAATCACGCCTCGAACTCCCGCAGCTCACTATGGAGCCCACGTGCCTTGACTTCCTCACTTCATATCCATGGCCGGGGAACGTACGAGAGCTCGAGAACGTACTCGAACGGGCGGCAGTAATGTGCGAAAAGAACCGTATCCGACCGGAAGATCTCCCGGCACACATTACCAGTTGGTCGGGCAATCCAGACCAGGCACCGAGTGCCACCCGGTCCCTTGCAGATGTGGAGAAACACCATATCTTGCGGGTTCTCGAATCCACCGATGGCAAGAAGGTTCTGGCTGCGCAGATCCTCGGCATAAGCACTGCAACGCTTTGGCGAAAACTCAAAGAATTTGCACTGGACCAAGCACCGGATGCGCAGGTCAAATGACGCTCATTCTGAAAAAGGGTTACCAGACACCAGGTCTTCCTGGTAAATGCGGTCTGAGATCAGCGCGTGAAACCTCTGCCTGAGTAGCCCATCTCAGTGATCTTGAGCGCGTGTGTCATATCCGGCCCTTTCGGGTTGATATAGAAATTGTGTGAGAATCTGCCCGGAGTGCCTATGATGGCAAACCCGGCAAGCGTGCGGTCGTTTGGCACAGCGCGGATGATGCAGGTATCACCAATAATGGCGACATCGTAACGATAATTTCGATCGCGAGCGGGGTCAACAGTCAAGCCTTTGACATGGCCGCCCGGTGTCTTCACCCCATTTCCCAGCTCAGCAAGGGTGCACATCCGCCCGAGTCCGGAGTCCTTGTCGACAAGATCCCCTTCCAGTTTCCAGATCGCATAGAGCATCAGGAACGCTACCTGTTCAGCAGGCCTGAGCGCTGCCGAAACATGCTTCGGACCGTAT
>CAZKMA010000092.1:0-12642 GCA_964553615.1 uncultured Spirochaetales bacterium
TCACAGGCGTAGTCCCTCCATAAAATCCATTCTTCCTTTGCCCATTCTCCGACTGTTTCTCCTTGACAATCCGCGAAGGAGCCTCTTATAGTGTACTATCACTGAACAGTAACAGGGGGAGGATTCATGAGCTTCAGCACCGATGCCATCAGAAATGTCGCGTTCGCAGGTCATGGCGGAACGGGCAAGACTTCATTTGCGGAGCAGATCCTCTTCTACGGCAACGCAATACCGAAGCCGGAGCCCGTGGAATCGGGAAGGTCCTTTAGCGACACCACGGAAGAAGAAATTGAACACAAGGCATCAATTCACACGTCTTTGGCGCATGTAACGTGGAATGACTGCAAGATCAACATCCTCGACACTCCCGGACTGGGCGACTTTGTCGGTGAAGTGGTTGCCGCCTTCCGGGCTGCAGAGTCCGCCGTCATGGTGGTCAGCGCCAAGGCGGGCGTACAGATCGAAACCATCAAGTTATGGAGACGTCTGGATCGGAGAGAGATGCCGCGTATCGTTCTCATTAATCAAATGGACATGGAAAACTCCGATTTCACCCACGTTCTCGAGGATCTGAACTCAAAGTTCGACAAGACTTTTGTCCCTGTGGTAGTGCCAATCGGCTCGGGGAACTCATATAAGGGTGTGATAAATCTTCTCAACATGAAGGCATACATGGCCGGCGGTTTTGGCGCCACCGAAACGGAGGCCGCCATTCCGGAGGACATGAAATCTGCGGTGGAGGATTTCCGTGCTTCTCTCATGGAAACAGCTGCCGAGGGTGACGATGATCTGATAACCAAGTATCTTGAAGAACTTCAGCTTTCGGACGATGAGATCAAGCGCGGTCTGACTGAAGGGCTGCGGGACAACAAGGTCGTGCCGGTGTTGTGCGGCGCCGGAACTCTCGGGTCCGGCATACTTCCGCTGCTCGATTTTCTCGTGCTCGCCGCCCCATCGCCCGCCGGACTCCCGGAAACAGCATACGACAAAGATGAGAATGAAATACGCATGCCGGTGACCCCGGATGCACCAATGGCCTCTTTTACTTTCAAGACGACTATCGATCAGTTTTCCGGGAAGTTGAGTTACATGAAGGTAGTCAACGGAACATTGTCGGCGGATTCGGACTTCGTTATTTTCCGTGCGCAGCACAAGGAACGAATCGGAAAAATGTACACCGCGATCGGCAAGAAACTCGAAGAAACGCATGAGCTTGCCGCCGGAGATATCGGTATACTCTCCAAGATAAACGGGGCGACCACGAACGACACCTTCTGTGCACCCGAGAGGCTTGTCCATTTCAAGCCTTTGCAGTTGCCCCAGCCGGTACATGCAGTGTCGGTCTCTGCCGTCGCCAAGAAAGACGACGACAAGCTCGCCCAGGCAATGCAGCGTATTGCCGAAGAGGATCCCACCTTCATAGTTCGCTTTAATTCCGAGACCAAGGAAACGGTCATCTCCGGCATGGGTGAACTCCACCTGAACATTATCCTCGACAAGATCCGCAAAGGCCAGAAGGTCGAGGTAGAAACGGGAATCCCGCGCGTTGCGTACCGCGAGACCATTACGCGGCCGTCGGATTCGGTCTATCGGCATAAGAAGCAGACCGGAGGGCACGGTCAGTTCGCAGAAGTTTCCATCCAGGTGAAGCCGCTCGAGCGCGGGCAGTACTACCATTTCGAAAATGCAATTCGCGGAATGGCGGTCTCCAAAGGATACATACCCGGAATTGAAAAAGGCTTTCACGAAGCCATGGAGTCAGGGGTACTCGCCGGATACCCGGTCGTAGACGTGGCAGTAACACTGATGGACGGCAAGGAACATCCAGTTGACTCCTCTGAAATGGCATTCAAGCTCGCATCCCGGGAAGCACTGAAGGCTTCCATGCTGAAGGCCAATCCTACCCTCCTCGAGCCGGTCATGAATCTCAGCGTGTTCATCGATGAGCAGTACCTGGGGGACGTGTTATCGGATCTCAGTTCACGGCGGGGACGGGTCCTCGGCCAGGAGCAGCTCGGTGGCGGTATCATCGAGATCAAGGCTCAGGTTCCTCAGGCAGAGCTTCTCCGATACGCGATAGATCTGAAGTCAATCACATCCGGCACCGGAGGGTTCGAGGTGGAGTTTGACCATTATTCGCCGGTTTCCGGCAAGATTGCGGACGACATCATAAAGGCTTCGGAAGCCGCTGCAGTGGCGGGCTGATTACGCGGAGAACGAGGAAAGGCGGGCATATGCCCGCCTTTTTTTATGTGCGCTCGGACAACGGCACGTAGTTCCGCCGGCCGAGCACGTTTTTGTACGCAGGGCGGATGATTCGACCGCCGGAGACGATCTCTTCAATACGGTGGGCGCTCCACCCGGCAATTCGTGCAATTGCAAAGATCGGTGTGTAAAGCTCGAGCGGAATGTTCAGCATGTGGTAGACGAATCCGCTGAAGAAGTCGACGTTTGGCGCGATGTGTTTTTCCTGCTGTTTCTCTTCACGAAAAATGCGCGGTGCGAGTTTCTCGATCTGCTCGTACAGGCCGAACTCCATCTTGAGGTCCTTGCTTTCTGCCAGTTCGGCAGCCTTCCGGCGCAGGAGGACGGCTCGCGGGTCCGAGAGGGTATAGACCGCGTGTCCAAGACCGTAAATGAGACCGCTTCCATCATTCGCTTCCCGCCGGACTATCTTCCGCAGGTAGTGGCCAACCTCATCCTCATCGCCCCAGTCCGACACGTTCTCCTTTATGTTCTGCATCATCTGGATGACTTTTCCGTTTGCCCCACCGTGTTTCGCACCCTTCAACGAGCCGACCGCAGCAGCAACCGCGGAGTATGTGTCCGTAGCTGCAGATGAAACGACGTGGATCGTGAATGCGGAGTTGTTTCCCCCGCCATGTTCGGCATGAAGCACCAGGGCAAGATCAAGCGTCTCTGCCTCGAGCCTGGTGTAGGACTGGTCGGAACGGAACATGAGAAGCAGATTCTCCGCGGTGCTCAGCGCCGGGTTCGGCGCATGGAGGAAAAGACTCTCTGCGTCGTAATAATGTCGTTTCGCCTGATACCCGTACGCTGCCATGGTAGGAAAGCGTGCAATGAGTTCGATACTCTGCCGGAGAACATTCGCTACCGAAAGATCTTCCGGATTGGCGTCGTAGGAGTAGCTCACGAGCGTTGACCGGGCAAGCTTGTTCATGATGTCCGAACTTGGCGCCTTCAGAATCATGTCTTCGGCAAACCCGTTTGGAAGTTCACGCTTTGAGCCCAGCAAAGCAACGAACGTGTCGAGCTGATCCCTGGTCGGCAGGTCTCCGAACAGCAGGAGGTAGACCGTCTCCTCGAACCCGAAACGTCCGTCATTCTGAAAGCCCCTGACAAGCGCGTCCACATCCATGCCCCGGTAGGAAAGCCGCCCCTCCACCGGAGTCTTTTCCCCTTCATCCACCACGTACCCGTGAACCTCACCAATTTCGGTGAGCCCGATCAGTACACCGGTCCCATCTTCATTTCGGAGACCCCGCTTCGTGTTGTACTTCTTGTGCAATTCTGGATTGATGGTGTTCTGACGCTCCGCGAGAGGGGCGTGAGTTTCAAGGAAACGGTTCTCCAGATCCTTAATCTCCTGCGAAACATTCATATTTATACCTCTTTCGCGTATAGTTATGCGGGAAGTGCCAACCATATCACAGACCCGGGGCCCGTGAAAAGCACGAAATTCAGTTCCTATCTCCGCACACGATAGATGAGATCATAAATTTTCCGATTCTCGATCAACGCCTTTTCTTCGAATCGAGTCTGTGGACGCCATTGCTGACGTTCCACGAAGTCGATCGCAGTATTCTCGATTTCCGGCGTGCCGTTCAAGACTTCGAGTATCCACTCGGCGTAATCGGCCCAATCCGTTGCCAGATACAGATACCCGCCGTCGCGAATACGGCTTACCAGGAGACGAACAAAATCCCGCTGAATGAGACGCCGCTTGTGATGGCGCTTTTTTGGCCATGGATCGGGAAAAAAGATATGAACACCGGCGAGGGTCTCAGGCGCAATCATGCGGGATAACACATCCACCGCGTCGGCACGTACAATAAGGACGTTTGACAGATGGTTCAACGCTACTTCACTCAACAGTTTGCCAACACCGGGAGCGTGTACTTCTATGCCCAGATAGTCCCGGTCTGGATTATGCCGGGCAATTTCCACCGTCGCCTTACCCATCCCGAAGCCTATTTCGAGTATGATATCACGGCGCGAGGAACTGCCACCTGCGGCAATTGCCTTTCCAGCCATCAACTTCGACCGGTGGGCGCGGAAGACTTCCGGCAAGTCAACCTCACTGTCTGCGAGCGGAATTGAATATCGGTCGTAGAGTGTATCGAACGCCTCCTGCTGCAGGCGGCTCATGCGGGCCTGGCGCAGGACGTAGCTCCGAATAGGCCGATCTGTTTCCATCTGTTCTCTCACACGTCGCTCCTGCCATACAAAAAGGTACGCACTTCTTCCAACTTCGGCATGGACAACACATGCCGTGCATACTCCCGCGCGTCTTCGAGAAACAGATCCGAGACCCGCTCCTTGATAGCGGGGATATGCTTTGGCTCCACGCTGAACTTCCGGATTCCCAGTCCCAGGAAGAACGGCAGAAGCAAAGGGTCCGCTGCGGCTTCTCCGCACACTGAAAGCTCGGAAATCCGGTCTCCGACGCCTTCGACTATCCGGCGAACGGCTCGAAGCACGCTGGGGTGATAACTCTGGTACATCTCCCCCACCCGTTCGTTGGTCCGGTCCACCGCGAGCATGTACATGACCAGATCATTTGTGCCAATGCAGAGAAAGTCCGCGACCTGAACGAGGTCCGGAACACTCTCTACCGCGGAAGGCAATTCGATCATGGCGCCCACTTTCGGAGACTCATGGAACGGGATACCGTCGTCGGAAAGTTCCTGCATGCACCGATCGAGAACACCCTTTGCTGCAAGGAACTCGTCCAGCGATGAGACCATGGGAAACATGATCCGAAGGTCCGCGCCGTGGCCCGCGCGCAGCATGGCGCGAAGCTGGTCCCCGAAGATCTCCTGGTTTGCAAGCGAGAAGCGAACTCCGCGGAGTCCGAGAAACGGATTTGCCTCCCGTGGATCGGGGAGAAATCTCAAGATCTTGTCTCCGCCGATATCAAGCGTGCGGAGATTCACTTCCCGTCCCTCCATTACCTCTATAACTCGCCTGTAGGTTCCGTACTGTTCCTCTTCGGAAGGAAACTCATCCCGAACTATGAACGGAAACTCACTCCGATACAGGCCGATGCCTTCGGCCTTGTTTCGATGTGCAAGGCGGGCATCCTGCAGGAGGTTAACATTGGCGAGCACTCGGACGGCCACTTTTTCGCGGGTGGCACAATGGTCCGGAATCCGGTCTACATCGATCCTGACCCTCTTCCGTTCCTCTATACGCCTGCGGTAAAGCTCAACTGTCTCCTCATTCGGTCGGAGGTAGAGTTTCCCTTCATCGGCATCCAGAATAACCTGAGTTCCTTCTTCAAGCGTAAGAGACCCAGATTCGCCGACAAAGAGCACCGGCGTTCCGAGCGAGCGGGAGAGAATGGATATGTGCGAGGTAGCACCCGTCTCTTCCGAAACAACAACTCCCGCGGCATCCTGGGCAACGAGGCGAACAAGCTCGGATGGGAAGAGTCGCGAGGTAAAGACTACCATGCCTCTGTAGTCGGCCTGCTCATCCGCGGTCCCCGATAGATTCAACAGAATCCGGTGTCCGAGGTCCTGGACATCCTGAGTCTTTTCCTGGACGCGCTGACTCCTGCTGGCGGAAAAGACGGTGGTAAAGTGCTCTACAACCTCGTTCACCGCAGCTTCGGCACCTTTGCCGTCCTTGACCAGGTCTATCATTCGCCCCGAGAAGCTCTCGTCCCGAAGCATAAGAAGATGCGCGCTGAAAATGAGCGTAGCGACATCTCCAAGATCTTCCTCCATGTCCCGCTGAAGCGTCTCGAGCTGCCGTTCCGTTCTGGTAATGGCGGTTTCTATCTGTTCTTCCGCCGCATCCTCCCCCGAAGTCTCGACGCCTCCCACGGCCAAATTAATCCGGGAGCCGAGCACAGCCGCCTTCCCAACCGCGAGGCCATCGGCCGCAGCAAAGCCGGTCAGTATGTCGGACGGTTCAATCCGTTCAGCCGTAGTTGCCGGGGGAGAATCCTGCGAGTGCATTTCCATCAGGAGTTCAGCGTTCTCGAGCGTTGCAGCAAGCTGACTCGCAATAGCCCTGAGCGCCTTTGCGTCCTGAGAATCGAAGAATCCCGCTTTGCGATGCTGGAGGGTAATTACGCCAATCCGGGTAAGCCCGCGGCGAATCGGAACCGCCAGAAACGCCTCATACTGCTCTTCGTTGATGCCGGGGACCGGCTTGAAATGTTGGCTCCTGCTTGCTTCGGGCTCCAGAATCGGCCGCAGCTCCTTGAGTGCAATACCCGTAATACCTTCACCGATTTTCAGACGAACGGTGCCGATCGAACTCGGGTGCAGGCCACGTGTTGCCCGGAGAACGAGCTCTCTTCGCTCACTTTCGAAGAGATATACCGAGCAGACATCGGAATGCATGTGGGAGGCAACAAGATCCACCACATTCTGGAGAAATCCCTGAATGTTCGACCGGTTCTCGAACAGGCCGGCGAGTTCAGCGACACTGCAAACCAGGTCAATATTACCCTTTCGTGATCGCACCACCTGCGTCCCTCCCCTACACCAGCGCTGATAATCGGCCGCGGATAAACTCCGATTTTTCCTTCAACCCCACCGAACTGGTGTTCATGAACAGCACGTTCGGACGCCGTGGGTCAAGCGAAACCGATCCACCTGAAGTCTCGATCATCTTGAGCAGTTTGTCGACTGAGACGGCGGCAACTTTCGTGAACTCGAGTTCGAGTCTGCCCTTCCGTTCCCGAACAGATGAAACCCGGAGCCTCTGACAGATAATGCGAATTTCGGCGAGGGCAAGGAGGCTCTGAGCTTCGTCCGGCAGCGGGCCGAAGCGGTCTTCCAGCTCTGCGTATACAGTATCGAGCTCTTCGTCGGTTACGATCGAAGCGATGCGTTTATAGACTTCCATCTTTTCTATGGCGCCGGATATGTAGCTGTCCGGGATGAACCCGGTATACTCAAGCTCCAGATAGACTTCCGGCGGCGCCTCTTCCTCGCTCTCATCCAACCTGCGGATGGCCTCGTCCAGGAGACGGAGGTAGAGGTCGAATCCTACAGAGGCAATGTCCCCGCTCTGCTGCGGGCCCAGAAGATTTCCCGCTCCACGAACCTCCAGATCTTTGAGAGCAATCTTGAAACCGCTTCCCAGCTCGGTATAGTCCGAGATGATCTGCAGACGTTTCATGGCAATTTCCGACAGCGCACGCTCGCCGGGATAGAAGAGGTAAGCATAGGCGAGATTGCCTGAACGTCCCACCCGTCCGCGTAACTGATACAGCTGCGAAATGCCGTACATATCGGCCCGGTCGATGATGATGGTGTTGACGTTCGGTATGTCTATGCCGTTCTCTATGATGGTTGTCGCAACGAGAACCTGGAATCCGTCGTGAATGAACCGGTGCATAATGTCTTCGAGCTCATGAGAAGACATCTTCCCGTGTGCGGTTTCCACCAGGACTTCCGGAACGAGCTTCTCCAGAAACTGGCGGACGTTTTCCAGCGTTTCCACTCTGTTGTGCAGGAAATACACCTGCCCGCCGCGGGCAACCTCTTTTCGTATTGCATCCGCTATCAGCTCTTCGTTGAACGCCTGAATGATGGTCTCAATTGGGCGGCGGTTGTGCGGCGGAGTCTTCAGTACCGACATGTCCCGGATCTTCAGGAGAGACATGTGAAGCGTGCGGGGAATTGGAGTTGCCGTCAGGGTCAGTGAGTCGACATTGGTCTTGACCTCTTTCAACCGTTCCTTGTCCTTCACGCCGAATCGCTGTTCTTCGTCGACCACCATGAGGCCGAGATTCTTGAAATGGATATCTTTCTGGAGAAGTCGATGAGTGCCTATGACCAGATCGATCGATCCATCCTTCAACCCGTTCAGGACTTTCGTCTGGTCGCGCGTGCTGACGAACCGGGAAAGCATGCCGATCTTAACCGGAAACGGCTCCAGGCGCTCCCGAAAATTGTCGTAGTGTTGTTCCACAAGAATCGTGGTCGGAGCAAGAATGGCCGCCTGCTTGCCGGAACTCACTGCTTTGAATGCCGCCCGCATTGCAATCTCGGTTTTCCCATAGCCGACATCTCCGCAGACCAGCCGGTCCATCGGAAACGGGCTCTCCATATCGCTCTTGACCTCTTCTATGCAGGATACCTGGTCCTCCGTCTCCTCGTAGGGAAAGGAGGCTTCGAATTCGAGTTGCCATTCGGTGTCCGGCGGAAAGGCAAAGCCCTTTGCCCGTTTCCGCCGGCTGTACAGCGCTATGAGCCGTTCGGCGAGGTCTTCGACATTCTTTTGAACTCGGGACTTCCGCGTTTCCCAGGACTTGCCGCCAATCTTGTCCATCCGCGGGTCGCTGTCCCCATGACCGATATAACGCTGAATAAGGTTGACCTGCTCAATGGGAATGTAGACGAACTCTTCGCCGGCGTATTCGAGATGAATATAGTCCCGCTCATTACCGGCGGCCTTTATGCGCTGAATTCCCTTGAACCGTCCAATACCGTAGTTCACATGGACAACAAAATCGCCGGGCGTAAGCTCCACGAACGTATCTATCTTCTGACTGTGGACCTGTTTTACCGAACGGGGAACCCGCTTCCGTCTGCCGAAAATCTCGTTCTCCTGAATTACCATGATTTTCTGGTCCGGCAGGGTAAATCCGGTGGAGATTGATTCCGGGACAACCGTGACGGCATAGTCCTTCAGGAGATGGGAGATCCGTTCCGCCTGCGCCTGCGTATCGGCAAAGACATATATTTCGTAGCCCGCCTTCTCGAAGTTGGTGAGCTCTTCCCGCAGGAACGTAATGTTTCCAAAAAACGATCGCGGCGGATCAACGTGGAAGCTGCAGAAGTTTGCCTCCTTCGCATCGCGCGCATGACCGTCTTTGAGAAGAGGAAACCGGATTGCCGATTGTATGCATGAGGTCAGTGAGTCAAAATCCGCAAGAACCCGCTCAGGACGGGGAACGTCCGCCTCCACTTTTGCCTTTCGGTAGAGGCCGTCGTACTCCCTGACAAGTGTTTCAGCTCCGCTGCGCAGTCGGTCGTACTCCGAAAGGAGTACCGGAGACAGGGGCGACAGATAGGCCATGAGACTTGCGGGTTCATCGAAGACCAGCGGATAGAAGAGTTCCTCTCCGCTCGAATATCCTCGCGTCCTCAACACCTCGACAATTGCGGGCAATCCTTTCCGGAATTCGGGAAGCGTACCCAGGTGCCGTTCGAGCCCGTCGAGCTCAGCTTCGTGCCAAACGACTTCTTTCAGCGGATAGACCAGGGAATGGTCCAACCGACCCGTGGACGCCTGCGTGGCCGGATCGAACCACTTCATCTCCTCGACTTCGTCGAAGGCGAACACAATCCGCACCGGTTCATCGTTACCGGGAACAAAGATATCGAGGACTTCTCCCCGCAACGCGTACTCACCACGGACAGTGACCTTCGGTACGCGAAGGTATCCATACCGCTCAAGAAGGTCTCCGAGCGCAATAATATCGAACTTTCGCCGCTTTTCGATGGAGAAGACCTTATCCCGGATGTAGTCCGGAGGTGGCACCGGCGTCAGGAACGCCCGCAGAGACGTCACCACCAGGGTTCTTTCGCCTGAAAGCAGCCGCGCAAGAACCTGCATCCGTCGTCCATGAACAGCGGAGTTCTCCGGCACCGGGCGGTACGGGGCCGCTTCCCACCACGGGAACACCTGTGGATCCGCCCCGAAGAGGAACAGATCATTCGAAAGCTGTTCCACCTCCTGTTCCGTCGGGACAACGATGAGGACGGGCTGCTGTGAGTGCTGAGCAACGCGGGAAACGAGGTACGCAAAGAAGCTGCCGTGCATACCATATACATCGAACGGGTACTGGCGTCCGGTGTAGAAGGTCATAAAGTCCTTGTACGGACGGTATGACTTCAATGAGTGTGTTATTTTATCGTATAATAAGGTTATCATCAGTTTTTACCGATTTTATAGAAAGAATGAGCGGAATCAAGCTTACTAAGAGACCCTTATGGACCTTCGGCTCGGGTCGCGCGTTTCTCGCGTGCGTTCTCCTGTGTCTTCTGACCGTGGTAAATAACGGATATGCGCAGACCGACAATGCTGCCCAGCTTGCCGGGGTGTCCGTGTCCATCCGTTTCTACAACAAGGCCATCTATTTCCCCGGCAGCGATGTAGAGATAAAAGTAACCATCGCGAATGATTCCGGCAGCACCTATCGGTTCAAACTCGCGGATAATCGATTGTACAGCATCGATTTCGACGTGCGAACCATGACAAACACCGAAGTCCTGCGATCGCAAAAATTTACCACACAGATGAACTCGAATCAACCGGCATTCTTTCGGGACGTCAGTATCGATCCGGGAGAAGCATACTCGTTCACCGAAACCCTCGCCGACTTTCGCGATATTACCGACCCGGGCATGTATGTGGTTACCGCCAGATTCTTCCCGAGCCTGAATCCGGATATGGGCGCAACAGGAAAACAACCCGCCTCGCTCACATCGAACCGCCTGACGCTTTCGGTCCGCCCCTCGGCACAGGGTCTTGCTGCCGTACAGGAAAAGATCGATCAACAGACCGGAGAAGTACTCTCGCGGGAAGCACTACCTCCCGATCAGGTGGTAGCGTTTACTATCCAGGCACGTCAGCACGGGAACTGGAACCGATTCTTCCTCTATCTGGACGTCCCGAGTCTCATCAAGCGAGATCCCGCACGCGCCCGCCGCTTTCTCCGCATGTCCGAAACAGACCAGCAGGCGTTTATTCAGAAGTTCAAGGCGGACCTCCAGCACCAGACCGACAGCTCGGATATCGTCGTTGTTCCCAGCTCCTTTCAGATCATCAAGACCAGCTACACGCCGGATCGGGGGACGGTCGAAGCGCTCGAGAAGTTCAAGAACAGCAATTTCACCGAAGTGAAACGGTACACCTATACATTGGAACGCCGTGACAATATCTGGTACATTGTTGGATACGAAGTGCAGAATCTGGGGACCGAATAATGAAGATTGTCCTGGTAGCGCAGCGGGCCGAACTCAAGAACCATATAAGCGATCATTTCCTGCCGCAGGGGTCGGAGATTATTCAGTACTGGAATCCCATCAAGGCAATGGACAACATTGACGAGATAGAACCGGACCTGGTCCTTTTCTCCGCAGTCGATTTTCCTCGCCACTGGAAGCCGTTCCTGGTCTATCTGCGAAGCAGCCGCGACCGGGATTCAACGGTATTTGTCATTCTGAAAGGTGATAATTTCGCCTTCGAGGAAGCGTCCAAGGCCCACCACCTCGGTGCAAATGGAATAGTGCATGAAGACCTCGAAAACAAGCGGGAAATAGCGCGACTGAAGGAGCTTGTAAGCCGTTACAAGGAGGCGCTCGAGGCACGGCGAGAACGAAGGTATATACCAGGACCATCCGATCGGGTCGCATTTCTTTTCGCTCACCCGGATACACTGCGTATGATTACCGGCACCGTTGCGGACATATCGGCCGGCGGCATTCGGGTTGGCCCCGACGTGCATGAATACGTGAGTGATCTGATGCCCGGGACGGTACTTCCGGCATGTTCCCTGCGCGCGGGTGACACTCTCCTGTCAATTGATGCGATGGTCGTCCGAAACGATACCGACCTCCAGCTGTTCTTTCGGGACATCCAGCCGGATACCCGAACGCGACTTTCCCGGTACCTTTCGGAGCATATTTCCCGAGAAATTCAGGCAGCTTCCCGAAGGTAGGATGTGCCCGTTGCAAGAACTCCTCGTCGCACAAACTTGACACTCCCGTCTCCACACTTCTACAATGAATGAGAGGAGTCATCATGAGCGCTCATAGTTATCTGGAAGCAGCGCCTATCCGCGAAATTGCCCGGTATGCAGCTCGGGGAGATTATGAACGGGACGCAGTCCTGTTCTCCGGCACCGCCCGAAAGCACCCGTACGACCGGGAGAAACTGCTCCTGGTGCCCCCTCAACACCTTGCCCGTCGCGCCATCTACGAGTTTCGCCTGTCCGACATCCTGCATGCGGAAGACACATCGAATATCGTTTCCGAAGACGGCGAAAGTCTGCCAATGGTCAACATCTGGGTACGAAAGGGAAGCTTTGGTGTGGTTCTGCGGCCATTCGAGGTAGGAATAGACCGAGCCGCAGACGCGTCCGCAAGCCCTTCCCCCGAACGCCGGATACAGTTTTCGGAGTCGACTTCCCGCGGACCGAAACGGGAGTGACGTGCTATTTCTCGCACTATGTTGCGGGAGTTTTTTCGGTCGGTCTTGACAGAAAAAGTCTGCTCGGATATATTTCCGCGTAGATTTCATATTCCCCTGTAGCTCAGTTGGTAGAGCAGCTGGCTGTTAACCAGCGGGTCGGCAGTTCGAGTCTGTCCGGGGGAGCCTAAACAGACAGGTCGCTTCATTCGAGGCGGCCTGTTTTTTTGTGTCCGGGTG
>CAZKMA010000093.1:0-12194 GCA_964553615.1 uncultured Spirochaetales bacterium
TGCGCCGGGACCTGGACAGCCGCTCCACCGCCGTAGCGAGTGCCTCCGGACCGCCAACGTTACCGGGGAAAATAACCACGGGCAGGTCAGCGAGTCGATGATCGTGCGGGGTACGGACAACGGTGCAGCCCGCTATCACCTGTCCGACACTCCGTGCCGCGGCCAGACCCAGTCCGTGCTGAACGATATCATTCGAGGTGATACCACCCTTGCTGACGAGGAACGCGGTGGTTTCCGGTAACTGCCGCACAATTTCGACAAGAATCCGGGAAACGAGAACTCCAAACTGCAGGCGCACGTCTTGCGAAGAGAACGTCCGTTCTCCCCGGCTTGTGTAGACCACCGGAACCAGGCATTCATTGAGGATCGAGTTGATACGCTTGAGCGCATTCTCGACGACCGTTGAGTCAGCCGCCCGCAGTGGCTGGTCGAAATGGACGTTCCGCTCGGGTGGTTCGAGAGAGTTCACATCGATTTCCACCGGCAGGGTGTAGTCCCGCGAAAGCAGCTCATTGAGCTGGGCCGTAGTCCTGGCGACATGGGATCCGACCACCACGACCCCCGCCGTCCCGTTCTTGCGGGAAAATTCGTGCATTTCCTCAGGTGGAACGGGCTGGGCCGGCAATGCTGCCAGGGAGGTCAGGATACTCGCCCCGCTACGAAACAGGAACCGCTTTCCCGCGGCGGCGGTTTCCAGCAACGCTTCCGCGAATACGTCCAGATCGTTCTGCGAAAGAGCGTCGACTGCGACGCATCGATACTTCGACAGTCCCGAAAGTATGTCGACCAGGGAGGCATGATTCATAGAGGTCGGGAGAATGAGCACGTCGGATGAGTGGATGCGATGCCGGGTTTTCTCTTCGACGTAGTCCGGGAGATAGCTGGTCGAATATCCGAATACCGAATCTTTTGCGAACTCGGTCTCATCGGCACGAACGCGTCCATTAGCATCGGCAACGTAGTGAACACCGTCCTCCGTAATTCGGCCGCCCTCGAAAAACGCAGGGATCAGGAAATGCGCATCGAATGGACCGAGTTCTTCGTTCATTACATCGGTCTCGACCGGGAAGTGGCCACGCAGCGTAGAATCGGATCGGCTCACGAACACGACCGGCTGGTTGAAATCTGTCAGCGCAACCTTCAGGTTGCGACATACTTCTCTTGTGAGGGACGCCGCCGAACCGGCGTCCATGCTTCGTGTATTGGTCAGTATAAAGAAGATAGGAGAGTCGTCCGAGAGTGCCTTTTTGATCGTCTCGACCTTCCACTCGGTCAGGAGCAGACAGCTGTGGACGGTTTGCGAACCGGTCGGGTCATCATCCAGGACGACAATCTTCGGGCGAACATCGAAGCGTGACACCGGCGACTCCTTGATTACAGATTGATCATAAGAGCTCGATAGCACGAGAGGAAATATCGGCTCCGGTAATTCGGTTCAGCGCGAAGAGTTCACCGGCGGATGCCGTGGTTTCTCCGCGTTTCCATCCCATAACATCGCGTGGCGATGTCGATCGCAGGAGCAACGGCTCGAGCACCGCGGATGCGCCGCCCGTTACGCCTATGAGCGCGTCACCGTCGAAAAGGTTCGCGAACTCTCTGTCGGAAATGAACCGGGAATCGCCGTAGGCCGCGTGTTCATGAAGCACATCACCCGGGCGAAACAGGCGTCGTGGATTAACGACCGAAACTATCCTGTAGCCGATCCCCTGGTCCTGGAGCTGTTTCGCTGCATCGAACACCGGGCCGAGAACCATGTCCCCCGCGGCCGCCAGCACCACCGTTCGTTTGCCGGATTTTTGGTCCAGTACGATCGCGCCCTCCTCGACTGCGCGTCGACCCTCGTCGAGGGACGTCCTTACCGGAAGTGGGGTCTTCGATGCAAAAATGGCGATACCCTGGTTCTTTCTGCCGAGCGCCCAGTCGTAGGCGGCCTGAATCATGTTTGCGTCAACCGGGAAGAGCGGAAACACGTTGCCGTTCCGCATAAGCGCCGCAAAGTAGGCTTCCACCTCCGGACGCTGGTGAGTCCAGCCGTTTCTCCCCTGTTCGAGTGCTCCGGCCGTGAACAGGGCGACCAATGCAGGCGTGGGACGTCGTAATTCGGCCATTGCCTGCGCTACGGTTTGCCAGATCGGCAATCCGTTAATGACGAAGCTCTCATAGGAGAGCCACAGCGAACGGCCGCCCATCAATGAGATGCCGGCCGCAAAACCGGCGCATGCATCTTCCGAAAGCGGTTCGTAGACCTGGCCGTCGGGGCGCTGCGCGTAGCTATCGTCCTTTGTCGGATGCCGGATACCGAGTTTCTCGTTAATGTTCATCATACCCGAGGCCTGGTTTCCGTCCGCATTCGTTACGACAAAATCGCGGTCGGTACTTCCGACCTGCCCGACGAGCACGCCGAATGCCGTAGTCGGCACCTGCGGGGCTCCGCCCTTCTCGAACTCCGTCGTTTCAAGGCGCTCGATCGCGGCTATCGTTCGTTCCCGCTCGGTTACTGCGACTTCGGCCGCAGGTCCGCCGGCTGCGCGCGACATGATCGTGCGGACAAGATTCCACGCCGCAGGTGTCAACGCCCGCGCCTTCATTGCTTGGACGATGTCCTCGCTTTCGAGGTTATGGTAGGCGTAGAGATTGTGCGATTTCGCGCCGCGCGCGTGGACTCCTGCACCTTTCAGCTGTTTGAGGATGACGACTGTATGGGTTCCCGAAAGTGCGGCGCGGCGCGCTTCGGCAATGGCGTTCACTACGGCGCCGGTGAACGCCATGCGTCCTGCAAGCGGGAACGTTGTCGAATCGACGAACGCATCGTCAAGTGTTGCCGATCCATCGGCACCCCGCGCGTGGTCCTTCGCGTCTACGAGGATAACATTTTGGAAACCGTATGTCTTGAAGAATGCGATCATTTCAGCGTTGCCGGCCCGTGAAACGATGCTGTGATGCTCCTGTGAGAAGCCGTTCCAGATCAGTATCGGGAGGTAGTTCGAAACTTCGGGGTAGATCGTATGAAAATGTCCGAAGGCGCTCATCACGTAGGGCTCGCCGAATCCGCCGTCGCCGATGGTCACCGGAAAGAGTGTATTTCGGTTGAGGTAAGCCGCCGCCATTGCGAAGTGCTGTCCCTGCCCGAGCGGTCCGGCGGGTGCGAGAAATCCCGGTATCGCGCCGGTGATGTGGCCAAGAAGCCCGCCCTTCTCGCGAAATCGCCCCATGAATTGTTCGACTGATTCAATTCCCATCTTTGCAAGCGATCCATCGAGGAATGCGGTGCTGTAGTAACCGGGCGCGTGATGTCCGACCTCGGTAATAATGTTTTTTTCTCCGAGCAGCCAGAGAGCCGCGACTACTTCAGCGGAACTCGCGAATCCTCCAGGATGGCCGGACGATTTGGCCGCGGTAATCTGAAGAGTCAGATAGCGAAGCGCGTCGGCGACGAGCATGGACTGATAGATCCCCCGTTCATCGGCCGGGAGGGCGATCGACTTTTCGCCATCGGCTATAGCCGGGGCAGCTCCGTATTGATCGAAGCCCTCAAGTTTACCTTCGTCGGCGAACCAGCTGATACCTTTCTGAAAGGACATATGGGTCTCCTATGTTACAAAGTGACATACGATTTCAATCATATGTCACAAAAGGTGGACTGTCAATGTCGGATTCGCAATCTGCAGCTACGCGGGCCCACGCACTCGAGCGGGCTCAGTCTCGAGTGCAGAAAACGAGAATGGGAGCTGCTACAGAGCGCCACGCCTGTCTGCTTGAGGATTCGGCAGGGATAGTGCCAGGGGAAGCGAGCCTGACCGGTTATTCGCGACTATAATTCTTTCGAGGTCGCCTCGGCGGCAGCGAGCACGCGTTCAATAACTTGAGGCAGGTTTTGCTCTGTCATTCGGTTGACGGGCGCGGAGACGCTCAATGCCGCGACGATTTTCCCGTCGTGGTCGCGAACAGGCGCGGCGACACAGCGCACGCCTTCTTCGCACTCTTCGAGGTCGAATGCGTACCCGCGCGTGCGAATCTCGTCCAGATCACGGATAAGCTCGTTTTTGGTCGAGATGGTGTGGCTCGTCAATTTCGGTAATCCGCGGTCGTTGATCAAACGGGCAAGACGGGCATCATCGAAGTCGGACAGTATTACCTTGCCTACGCCCGTGCTGTGCAGCGGTGCCCGTTTTCCGATTCGCTGGAGTGTTCGAAGGCCACTGCCCTGACCTTCGACTACCTCGACATAAACCGCTTCCAGGTCTTCTTCGACCGCAAGAAACGTCGATTCGCCGAGTTGTTCGGCAAGCATCTTCAGGTGCGGACGCGCAACGTCACGGACGGTCTTCTGCGAACGAATTTGATCGGCAAGGCCGCACAGTTTCAGCGTGAGCTCGTAGCGCATCGTGTCCGCATTCTGCCTCACGTAGCCGAGCTCGATCAGGGTCGAAAGAAACCGCAATGTCGTACTTGAAGGCATCTCGACATTTGTGGCTATGTCCAGCAGCCGCAATGGACCACCCGCTGCTGCCATCTCCTCCATGACCTTGATGACTTTGCCGACCGATTGGTTCTGTTTGACCTGCTTTGTCTTCATTGAAGGTTATTCTACCGATTTTCCCCCCCGTTCGCCACTACCGGATTTGCCCAAATAGCTCTGGTTCCGGTGGACAGTGGTGATCGCAGGATGGGATATACCTGCCTCTATGACAGTATCGTTTTTCTCCATGTCTCGATCCCGGTCGATTTCAATTTGGGCAATTTTGGCTCAATAGAGTCGAATTGGAAGTTGAGGTGTGTCGAGTTGGCCCGAATCCAGGGTTGCCGAGGATCTCCGTGCACGATACGAATCGAAAATAATTGCATATAGAGAAAAGATTTATCAGCGACCCCCGAAATTGGCACGCCTTATGCAAATATGTTTGTTGAAATCAACTCTCAGTATGAGGAGGTGTGATATGGCGATTACACGATGGAGCAGAGACGGTCTCATCGATCCAGTCGAAGCGATGGCACGGCTGCAACGGGAAATCAACAGTCTGTTCGACTTCGACAGCGGTGAGTCAGCCAGCGGCCTCTTTGACCGGGCTTCGACGCCGGCGATGGACGTGGAGGAGACCCCTGAGGAGTTCTGGGTAAGTTGCGATCTCCCTGGAGTAGAACAGAGGGACCTCGAGGTCTCGATCTCCAACAACATCCTTACCGTGAAGGGACACAAGGAGTCCCGTCGGGGAAAGGGCCGGATTTTTCGCGACGAGATCTGGAGTGGTGACTTCCAGCGGACCCTCTCGCTTCCCAGCACGGCAGACCCGGGCCGGATCACTGCAGAGCTTAAGAATGGCGTGTTGAGCATCCGGTTCCCGAAGCGGGAAGAGGTAAAACCGAAGCAGATCACGGTCAACGTGAAATAAGGAGGTGTAACATGAACAAATCAGTAGAACAGCAGCGAAGGCGAGTAATACCGGCATCTTCCATCCGCGAAGAGGAAGGAAAAGTCGTTCTTGTTCTGGAGATGCCTGGAATCGGAAAAGGCGAGGTGTCTATACGCGTTGAGAACGACGAGCTCCAGATCTTCGCCAAGCGTGACCCAGCCGGTCATGAGGGAAAGTATCTGCTGAAAGAGCGAACCCTCGCAGACTACTACAGCTCCTATACGCTCGACGAAACGATCGACCGCGACCGTATCGAAGCCGAGACCTCCCTTGGCTTGCTCACGATCACCATGCATCTGACCGAGGCAAGCAAACCGCGGCAGATCACCGTGAAAGAGGTTCGGTAGGCACTCGGGGGGCGCCGTCGCCCCAGACTTTCTGAACCGGGGCAATCGTGGCCGAAAGGCGGCGGTTGCCCTGTTGGTAGTTCTGATTAGCGAACACGATAGCGCCGAGAACTTCTCTGACTTCCATAATCGGATCACTTCGTTACAACGCGCCTCAGAAAGTATTGCGCCGCTTCGCCTTTGACGTGGCCCCAGTAGACCGTCCATCTTTTGGTGGCTTCATTCATTGATAGGCCCATCCGGAAAACGTAGAATTGTCGGAAAGCAGGAAGGAGCTCTACATGGCAACGAATGATGCTTGCGTTCAGGTTCGGGAGGAGGAGATTGTTATTCCGACGTACGAGGCCGGCGAACCGGACCCGAACCCTCTGTTTCTCGAACGGAGAGTCTTTCAGGGGAGTTCCGGAAATGTGTATCCGTTTCCCGTGATCGAGGCTGTATCCGATACACCGGTAGAGAAGCGGTACCGGGCGGTGTTTCTCGAGAACCAATATGTAAAGGTCATGGTGTTGCCCGAGTTGGGCGGACGGATTCAGATGGCACAGGACAAAACCAACGGATATCATTTTGTCTATTTCAACAGGGTCATAAAACCGGCGCTCGTGGGCCTGACCGGCCCCTGGGTTTCCGGCGGTATCGAGTTCAACTGGCCCCAACATCACCGTCCCTCGACATTTCTTCCTGTGGACTATTCGATCGAGCAGCGCGAGGATGGAAGTGCGACAGTCTGGCTTGGTGAGATCGAGCGCCAGCACCATACGCAAGGCCTGGCCGGCATTACGCTGTACCCGGGAAAGTCCTGCATAGAAGTGCAGGGCCGTGTCATAAATCGCACTCCGTTGCCGCATCCATTTCTCTGGTGGGCGAACCCCGCAGTTCACGCAAACGAAACATACCAGTCGATTTTTCCACCTGATGTTACCGCGGTAATGGACCACGGCAAGCGCGACGTCTCGAGCTTTCCCATCGCCCACGGAACCTATTACAAGGTCGACTACTCAGAAGGTGTCGATATTTCATTCTACCGCAATATCCCTGTCCCCACCTCCTACATGGCCTACCAATCCAGCTATGACTTTGTCGGGGGCTACGACCATGGGCGGAAGGCAGGCATGCTTCACGTGGCGGATCATCACGTTTCGCCGGGGAAGAAGCAGTGGACCTGGGGAACCGGTGAGTTTGCGAAAGCGTGGGAGCGCCACCTGACCGACGGTGACGGTCCGTATATTGAACTGATGACGGGAGTCTTCACGGACAATCAGCCGGACTTCACGTGGCTGGCACCGTATGAACAGAAGTCGTTTACCCAGTATTTTCTGCCCTTCAAGGACATCGGGTATGTCCGCCAGGCGTCCCCGGAACTTGTGCTTGCGTGCGACATGATTGAAGCGACCGACGGTCCGGCAATTCGGCTGGGATTGTACGCAACGTCGGTTGGCCGACGGCGGATCATAGTTTCTGCCCCTTCGGCAGAGCTCTACGACCATCTTGTCGAGGTTGGCCCCGATCAACCATTCATTACCGTTGTTTCCGGACTCAGCGGGATTCAGGAAGACAAGCTCCTTGTCCGCGTGCAGGACGAAAATGGAAACGCAATGCTCTCCTATTCCCCGGGGCGGGAGGAGCCAAAGGCTCTGCCGGATCCTGCTCGTGATCCCGGAACGCCCGGAGATATCGGTTCGGTCGACGAGCTCTATCTCCTGGGGCTGCATCTGGAGCAGTACCGGCATGCGACGCGCCGGCCGGACGCCTACTATCTCGAGGGGCTGCGCCGGGATCCGGGCGACGCGCGATGCAATAACGCCTATGGCCGACTCCTGCTGACTCAGGGGCAATTCAGCGAAAGCGAAAGATATTTCCGTCTCGCGATCGAACGGATTACGTGGCTGAACCCGAATCCGTCGGATGGAGAGCCCTACTTCAACCTTGGACTCTCGCTCCTTTTTCAGGAGCGCTTTGACGAAGCATACGACGCGTTCTACAAGTCTGTCTGGAGCGGGCCGTGGCAGAGCGCCGGATACCTCGAAGTGGCGCGCATCGACTGTCGGCGCGCGGACTATGCGGCAGCGCTGGAACACGTCAACTCTTCCCTTGCCGCATCGTCGTTCAACGGAGTAGCAAGACATCTCAGGGCCGTCATATTGCGGCATCTCGGGAGGGTGTCGGAAGCTCTGGAACAGGCGCGTGACAATCTTTCGATTAACAGCCATGACTATGGATCCCGGCACGAGATCTCTCTTCTTTCTGGCGACACGGGTCCCCAATTATCGACGGCGCAGTTCGCGTCCTCACCGCAGCCGTCCATAGATCTTGCCATCGACTACGCGTCCGCGGGTTTCTTCGAGGAGGCCTGTGAAGTCCTGGACGCCGCAATCAGCCGGCAGGCCGAGGCGGACATCTACCCCATGCTTCTCTACTATCGCGGCTACTATTCAGGTGTTGGATCTGCGGATGGTGCTCGGCGGACCGTTCCGAGTTTCGAACAGGCCGAACGTCTGCGCGTGGATCACTGTTTTCCCGATCGTCTTCAGTCGGTAGCCGTACTCAAGGCCGCGATCGCCTCAATCGACCCGGATGGCGGAACGAAGGCACAGTACTACCTGGGCAACCTCTGGTATTCCAAGCGTCAGTATTCTCGTGCTGTCGAATGCTGGCGTGGCGCTGCCCAGCACCCGGATGTGCCGGCTGTTGTCTACCGAAATCTGGCAATTGCTTCATTTAATAAGGACTCAGACGAATCCGCCGCAATTCGTCACATGAACAGGGCAGTGGAGCTCGATCCGCACAGCGTGCGCTTCCGGCTTGAGCTCGATCTTCTGCACAAGCGAATTGGCACGAGCGTGGCGGAACGCCTTGGCGAACTCGAGCGCATTCGTGATATGTGCAATCAACGTGACGATCTCTGCCTCGAACTGGCCCATTTGAGAAACTGCGCAGGAGAATACGAGGCGGCGCTCGATCTCCTTTCACTCCACGTATTCCATCCGTGGGAAGGAGGCGAAGGGAAGGTGGCAGCTGAGTATCGTGTGGCCGCGCGGGAACTGGCACGGAGCGCGCTTGCAAGGGGTGATGCGCCGGGCTCGATCGACTGGCTCGAGCGAGCCCTTGCGCTGCCGCAGAACCTCGGAGAGGGACGGCTCGAAGGCGCGAGCGACAACGACATTCACTACCTGCTCGGCCTGTCATACGAAATGAAAGGCGAAACCGCCCTGGCACGCAGGGAGTTCGAGCTGGCCGCTGCGGGAGACACGGAACTCGGCCTCGAGCTTTTCTACAACGACAAGCCGGCCGACACGAAGTTCTCCGTTGGTCTTGCACTCCGGGCGCTCGGCGACGAGCGAGCAGCGGTGCGGCAGTTCGAGGAATTGGTGTCTCACGGAATCAAGCACAAGGATGATGTGATAGAGATTGACTTCTTTGCAGTATCCTTCCCGGATTTTGCCGTCTTCGAAGAGGACTTGAACCGTCGGAATCATGCCAACTGCTGTTACCTTGCCGGACTCGGCAAGCTCGGACTTGGGGATATTCCCTCGGCAAAAGCCTGGTTAGAACAGGCTGTAGAGACAGTTCCGGATATGCTGCAGGCGATAGTTCACCTCCGTTCAGTCGAGCAGTAACGGATTCGCTCCCGCGGTCACACCCGCAGCTTTTCCTCACAGCCTCCGGCGCCCCGCATGCAAGTCGAGTTCCAGGAGCTTTACCGACTCGGCGAGCAGGGCGGAGGTAACGTCTGCAATGTTGTAGATGATGCGGGCCTGCTGGCGGATCAGCGGGTCGTTGCTCCCGTTGATTGTGTTCCGGAGGTCCAGGAGGAGCGCGGTAAGATCCCCCGACGCGGGATCCCGGTCGCGGCCTGAAAGACAGGAGCCCGCCTCCACGAGGGCGCCCTCGATCTGGTCGGCGAAATCGTGCAGCGCATCGTACGCAAGATCGAACGTGTCGCGGTGAGCTCCGAGGGCCGAGAGGTAGGAGACAAGCGCGTGGTTGAGATAGGTCAGCCGGTAGGCGTGCTCGAGGTATCGCCTGACCCGCTTCGGCTCAAGGCGCATGCTCTGCCAGGAGAGGGCAAGCTCGTTGTCCGCCCGGTGCGCACGCCTGCGTGCAACCCGGTAGTCGAAATCATCCCCCGCAGGTGAGCCGTAGGACGCAAGAATGGAGCGGAAGTAGAGCGCATCGGCTGAAAGCGCTTCGGCGAGCAGGGCCGGAAGCCTCCGGTACTGCCACTCCGGCCACATGAGCACCACCGAGAGGATAGCGAGTGCGGCGCCGATCACCGTGTTCACGAAGCGCGGGAGCATGACTTCCACCCCTTCGGCAGAGATCAGGTTGAAGATGCAGAAGACGAAGATGGTCACGAACACCACGGCAAGCGAGTAGTTACTCTGCTTGAAACGGAAGAAGAGGTAGGATGCCGCGAAGAGCAGGAGCACCTGCCCCGGTACAGTCGGGAGAATCTGGATGATGAGAATGGCCGCCGCAACACCGCCGGTGGTGCCCGCAACCCGCTGAATGAGACGTCTGCGCGTCTCGCTGAAAGTCGGAAGGCTCACAAAGAGCGTAGTCAGAAGAATCCAGGCGCCCTTCGGAATGTGGAGGCTCTGGTAGAGCGCGTAGCCTGCAAGGAGCGCGGCCGCAAGCCGGACAGCAAACCGCAGGCGTGGATTGCTCGGCCGGATCTGGGAGAAGAACCGCTGCAGGAGGGGGCGATCGTCCCGGGACAGGCGCGGAATAGACGTGCCCGCCACAGGACCGTTCAGACCCGAAAGCGAAAGATGCGACCGATAGAGGTTGTGGAGCAGCAGCACGAGAGACGGGTTGTACGCTTCAGGGTGCTCCTCGAGCCGGGAACGGATTGCCTCCACTATCCAGCTCAAGGAGGGCGGGTGACGGTACGGCGTACCCGTCAGCAGATTATCGGCGACAAGGCGGCAGGCATAGGCGAGCTGGCGAAGTGACTCTCCCAGGCCCGAAAGGAGCTCCCGCTCCTCGGAAGTCCTGCTGAGGAGGTCGTACCGCTCGTGGCTCGATGCCGCCCGTTCGTGAAGCGCCTGCAGCAACATGAACCGTTCGAGGTAGGGGGAGAGAACCGCCTGATCGCCGGTTTCCTGCCCGTAGGAGTTGAGCACCTCCTTACACCGCTCGAGCGACTCGACCACCCTGACGTTCAGGATTGCCAGGCTGTTCCTGATCTCGGCCTGAACCGCGTCCTCGCTCGGAAAGAGCCGTGCCTTCTCGTCGAGGTATGAAGATAGAGCGATGAATCCGCGCGAAAGCTCCTCCTGAAGTGGCCGCCACGGACGGAAGACGAGGAACGCGAGGGAAACCATGCCGTAGAAGAGCGCTCCCCCAGAGAGCAGAACCGGCTGCCAGTACCATGCCGGACTGATGGACCTTCCGAGCATGGCATAGATCCCGATGAGGATGGCGCCGAAGGTGATACCGCGGTACCGCTCTCCCACGCCACCGATCAGCACGAAGAGCACTGTCGAGGCGAAGAGGCCCGCACCGAAGATCCAGCGGTACGGCGTGAGCAGGGAGACGGCCGTAGTGGTGACCGCGAAGGTCAGAGTCATCACCGCAATTGCCTTGATTCTGCCCCTCGGATGGTCGGCAGTCTCCGAAAGCGCCGCCGCCCACACCCCGAGTGCGAGGGTAAGGCCGTAGAACGCGCGCCCTGCAAGGAGAAGGGGGAGGGCGAGGGCTGCCATCGCAGCCGTGACCTTCATTGAAAGGATCCTGTCGGGGCTTCGCCAGAACGCGTTCGAGACCTGTCTGATGAAGGCCGATCGATCGTTCCCTTCCTTCGCTTCAGGCTCCACACGCATCCTCCGTGAAGGATGGTAGCGGTATTGGTGCGGGGCTTCAACAGCTCTGCGTTCGCTTCCATGCTGCGTTCGCGTCGAAAGTCTCCATCCCCCAAACCTCTCTTTCCCTACTGGCCCTCCATGGATTCCGCCTGAAGCTTCACGTTCGCCGTAAACCGTGTAAGGAAGTCGGCGATGGTTCCCAGTTCCTTTTCTGAGTAGCTGTCGAGCAGTTCGTTGTGCAGCTTCTGCACGCCGGAAACCATGGGCAGCATGGCTTCTCTTGACCGCGGATGTACCTCGACGAGCACCCCGCGCCTGATCGATCGATAGGCGAGCGCCTTCATGAGATCGTGAAAGAAAACGCGCCGGGCCGGTCACCGAAGACCTGGTACGGGTTTCCGGCTTACGCCAGCAAGGACGGCAAAGTCGTCTGCTTCTTCCGGAGCACTCAGAAGTTCAAGGGGCGGTACATGACCCTCGAGTTTAACGACTCAGCGAATCCCGACGACGGAGAGATGTGGCCCATCTCCTTCGCGCTGAAGGAGCTGAGCGGCGCCGTCGAAGCCCGCATCGACGACATCGTGAAGAGAGCTGCGAACTGAGAATGCACGGGATTCGGATGGAAACGG
>CAZKMA010000094.1:0-12085 GCA_964553615.1 uncultured Spirochaetales bacterium
CGTGCGCTCAGCACCAACTCCCTGATTTTCTCAGGCAACTGTTCATCCTGCCATTTCCTCTCTTCGTCAACTGATTTGCCTTCGGCCTTTATCGCCTTTAGCGCGTAGAGCGCCGCCGCCATTGAATGGTCGGCCATGTGAGCAGTGGCAACCGCGTGCCCTACAGAACGAGCCACGGAAACTGAAGTCAATGCGGAAGATCTTTTCGCCACGGCGATTGCATCCAACGAGGCGCGTCTTGCGTCACCAACCGATGTCTCCCCGTGTTCCCATTGCCTCGCAAGGCGGAGCGCTTCCTTGAGTCTCTCGTCCACTTCTTCGCCGAAAAGATGCAGCACGTGTTCCGCACAGTCACACGCCCACCTCATTAACAGATGATGCTGTTCCTTTGTGAGCGAACCGCCGCGATGCCGTGCAACAAATCGTCTGTCTCGCATGCTTCCTGCCTGCTTCCCCTGAATGTGCGAAAGTGCGGATCTCAGCCACCGCTTGAATATCGGCCGTGGAGTTTACCGATGTACCGCGTAACCGCAGAATCAGTCGTTTCCGGGTACGCGAGTGACAGTTTCGACGCAATAACAGTTGCAGTTCGTCTGACAAACTCCAGTGTTGCAAACACGGCGTCCCAATTCTCTTCAATTCCGGCTCCAGCGAACGTCCGAAGGTAGTCCGCCCACACTTCTTTCGGCAGCAGATGCTGAAACCTCCGGCCTCGAAACCCGCAGTTTGACTCCCATCCGGAAGTGGCACCGATGTACCATTCAATCAGCGGTTGCAGCATATCGAAACGGATGCTGTGGTCGAGCATGTACCTCGCAAAATTGATCTCGTTCCGGAGCAGCGCTTTCGGGACGTATATGATGTCCCACCAGAAGGCATTTACCCGTGCGCGGAAGGTGGTTTCATTCGGCGGTGTAATTCCGTACTGTGGGCCGCGTTCCGTTGGAACCGAGCTGAACAGACCGTCCTTATCCACGAGCACTCGATATCCGTTTTTGACGATTTCTGAGAGGTCGGGACGTTCGTCGGTGATCTGGAAATCGATCCGGACCCCGTCGTCGTACTGGACAAGCTGGGTTACCCACTTTTCACTGAACGTCGGCGAAGGGTGCTCCGGCCACCGGACCATCGGCATGCCAAAGCGGCTAACCCAACCGTCGTCGTCAACGAACGGTTGAACTGCGCGAACGTACATCCCGATGTCAAAATCGGAGAGTTCATCAGGAGTTCCTGCCGGATCGGCTCGCGATCCGGTCAGCCACATGGCTCGTATGACTTCCGCATTGAACGCCCAGGCGAGCAACTGCTCAAGAATATCTGGCTGTGATGTCATGGCCAAGCATACCGCACGTGATCGGAAAGAGGATAGATACAATTGTCGATGGCGTAACAATGTGGCCGGCAACGACACCGCATGAAGCGGCACATTCGTTACCGGCCGAACGGATTACCCGACCGGACGATTGCGATCCGACTACAACTTCTTCACTTGATGGCGCCAGTAAGCTGTGGCGCCAGGTACCGCTGCAGGAATGAGAATATGATAAGCAGCGGGATGGCCGTCAGAAAGGCTCCCATGAGCATCAGATTGTACACCGGAAACCCCTGCAGAGACTGTATGGTCGTAATCCCGAGTATCAGCGGAAATGCGTGTGCATCACTCAGCATGATGAGCGGCAGGAAATAATTGTTCCACACTGCGACAAACTCCAGAATGTAGAGCGTTGTGGCACCGGGCAGAATCGTCGGCAGCCCAATACTCGAGAATATTCGAAAGTCGGTTGCTCCATCGATTTTCGCCGCATCGAATATTTCGTCCGGGACCTGGTTCCAATAGACAACCATGAGGTACACCCCGAACACATTAACCGTGGAAGGGATCAGAACGGATAGGCGAGTATTCAGCAACCCGAGGTTCTTGAAGACGATGAAAAGCGGCAGTGCAGTGGCAAATGCCGGAACACTCGCAAAACCGAGAATGAGAATGAACAGAATCTTGCGGCCGGTAAACCGATAGCGCCGAAACGCATATCCCGCCATTGCGGCAAAAAACGTCCCCGCCAATGCGCCCAGGCCGGCATAAAGGAGAGAATTGGCCAGCCAACTGACAAATACCCCATCCTTGTACTGGAAAACGCCTATTACATTGTCTACAAAGTGATTCGGCGTGGCCGGGACGAATGTTCCCTGAAAAAGCTGGCTGTTATCCTTCGTGGTGCTCTCCAACAGCCAGTAAAACGGGAAAATGAAAAAGATAGCCATAATTATGGCTGGAATCTCGAATCGCATTTTATGGCGCGCGCTCATGTTCGCCTCCGGTATTCATTTCATATCAGGTGTGCAAATCCAACTGTTTTGTCGACTGTCGCAAGAAGAAGTAGGAAATGGCGAAAATCACGACAGTCAGAACGAGGCCCATGGCAATTGCGTACGTAAACGCACCATACGAGAAGGCCTGGTTGTAGATGTAAACTGCCGGCGTAAAGCTAGGCGGAAGGGTTATCATGAGCAATCCGAACATTCTCGGCTCGTTGAATACTTGAAGTGCTCCGATGGAGTTAAAGATAAAGAGCAATAACACCGTGTTCCGCAATAAAGGTACCTTGATAAGGCGCGCAATCTGGAAGTGGGTCGCTCCGTCGAGCTGCGCCGCTTCGGCATATTCGCTCGGGATAGACACGAGGGTGGAGTAGATAATGAGCGAGGTATACCCCGTCCATTCCCACAAAGTCACCACCAACATGAGCCACGGAAGAGAACCGTATGTAACCAGCTTGATGTTGGTCATTCCCAGGGATTTCAGAACGGGAACGAATGGAGACATTGAGTCTGAGAAAATATAGGACCACAGAATACCAGCTATTATGCCGGGCATGGCATAAGGGAGATAATAGATGAGTCGGTACACTCTTGAATGACGGATTTGTTCGAACAGGAGTCCCGCCACGATAGCAATGAGAATCATGAGGGGAACCTGAACAAAAAGAAGAAAAGCAGGTATCAAGAATCCCTGCCAGAACTTCGGGTCTGTAATTACCGAAAGATAGTTCTGGCCGCCGACAAACCACATCTGGGCGCCCCGTTGACCGAAGAACGACAGGTATATCCCGTACAGCACCGGGAGTGCTATTACAACGAAGAAAGAAATCAGAAAGGGTGAAAGGAACAGGTAAGCTCTGGGTGTTACCGATTTTCTCATTTCGCCTCTTGATTGAGATCAGATTTCCGATCAGGTTTGGTATGAGCGCGTGAGGGGATCCCATACGTTCCGCGAGGAAACAGCCAGGAACCCCCTCATGCCCGAATCAGGACTTGCGAATAGGTGCGTGCTTACGGCAACTGTCCCACAACCAGGTTGTTGAACCCTTGCTTCTTCATAAAGGCTACAACGCTGTCCTGCCAGCTCTGGAGCATTGCGTCCGTGCTCAGTTTTCCGTCGAGCACGTCTTTGAACTGCTGTTCAAAACTGGATGACAGGTAATTCATGACCGGAAGTGCCGTAAATGCAGTATTGACCTGCTTCAGTGCCTCAACACTCACCTTCGTGACTTGCTGACCACCGAAGTACTTGTAAGGCTGATCCACCAGGGACGGCGCAACGCCCGTCAGGAAATTCTTCCCCCAGAGGACCGGTAACTGGCTCTTGTCGTGAAGCTGCACGAGTGATTCTTTGGCCGAGTTCAGCCAGAGTGTGAAGAGGGAAGCAGCTTCCGGATTCTTGGACTGGCTGCTGACATAGAAACCCGATCCGCCCATCTCTCCGTTCTGTGGCTTCGACGCGTCCCACTGAGGAACAAGCGCGACTCTCCACTTTCCTGCGGATTCCTTGCTATTCAGCTGGAGCCACTCCGGAAACCAGCCGCCCGATACAACGGTAGCAGCTCCTCCGTCGGTAAGTTCCTTGTACCAGTCGGCATTCCACCACATGTCCGCCCGTACCGAGCCATCTCCAATGAGTTTGGCCCAGTATGCAAATACTTTCTTCGCTGTGGGATTGGTGAAATCGATGTACCACTTGCCATCCGCGTAATCGAACAATTTGCCGCCCGCCTGCCAGATGAAACCGAGTGGTCCAAGTATCCAGTTCCTCGGGAAGCTCAACATACCGATGTTTGGTGCTTGACTGTGCAGTTTCTCGGCCTGCTGCGCAAACTCGGCCCAGGTCTTCGGTACGGTCAGCCCATATTTATCGAACACATCTTTGCGGTACACCATGGTCATTGCGCCACTGTCCTGCGGTGTTCCATAGATCTTTCCGTCGAGGGCAGTCCATTTCAGCGTGACTTCCGGGTAATACTTCAGATAGAGCTTTTTCGGCACCCACTTGTTCATCGCCTGGAAACTGCCGTACTCCATGAATTGCGGAGCATAGGTATACTCGCTCATAATAACGTCCGGCAACCCGCTACCGGCGGATGTTGCGGTAAGGACCTTGTTGTACTCGGTATTCCCAGCACCGATATTCGACCATTTCACCTTGATGTTCGGATAGGCCTTCTGGAACAGATCAATCGAATAGTTCTCGTTGCTCGTCCATGCCCACATTGTTATTTCGGCCGGACCTCCCGAGTACGCCGGATAACCGCCCGGTCCCGAGGTCATTGCAGATGTGATTGTGTCGCTGGAAGCCGCACTTGAACCGCTTTCTTGCTTCCCGTTGGCGAAAACGACTGCTGCCGCAAACAGCAAAACTGCCGTAATAAAAAAAGTCCGTTGAACTCTACCAGATATCATCCAGCACCTCCTGTTGTCTATGAGAACACGGATAATTATCGCCGACGTTTTTTTTGCTGTCAAGTTCTGATTTCAGGATGTATACCAGTTTTTGCGATACAGAAACCCATAGCGGTGTCCATTTGCCCTCAATGTCCTTTCCACGCGCGATGGAACCTCCTGAAACTTCACGAATAATGGGAGGAAGAGCGTCTGTCTGTGCAGTGAACGCACGTCGTGATTACCGGGCGACTTATGTCGTGATTCGTATCACGTTCCATGATAGCTTCGGAAGTACCGCATGGAGTTGCCTGTTTTCGAGCTTCGCGTCTGACCGAGTCTGCGGCCTAACCGACTCCTTATCCTTCGAATTAACTGCCTTCAGGTCGGGCCCGCTTATGACAATGTGCTCATTAAATTGTGCACCCTCGAAGCTTCCGATATTGAACGTCACTTCGACATCATCCGCTTCCGATCGATTGACAGCGAAAAGCGTTAACTGATTTGTCGGTTCGTGATAAACGGCGACTGAGTCAATGATCGGCACGTCGGTGAATTCCTTCGTGTCGTACGTGGGTGATGAGACAATCGGGAGCAGCGCGGTGCCTCGGCCATAGCGCGAGGCGTGCATGAACGGGTAGAAGATCGTCTGGCGCCAGGCGCTGCCGTCGGGTTCAGTCATGATCGGGGCGATTACGTTCACAAGCTGCGCAAGGCACGCAATCTTCACACGGTCGGCATGCTTCAACAGGGTAATGAGAAGGCCCCCTACGAGCAGTGCGTCTTCAAGTGTGTAGATGTCCTCGAGCAGCGGGGGGGCTTCGGTCCACGGCGCAATGCTCTTGTCAGCCTGGCGGGAGTGGAACCAGACGTTCCACTCATCGAACGACAGGTTAATCTGCTTACGGCTGCGCTTCTTTGCTTTTACGTAATCACATGTGGAAATCACCGAACGGATGTAGGAATCCATTGACAGTGGCTTTGCCAGGAAGTTTCCGATGTCGTTTTCCTCGTTCCCGTAGTAACTGTGGATGGAAACGTAGTCGACGTGATCATAAGTTTCCTCGAGGACGGTAGCCTCCCACTGAGGAAAGCTGGGCATCTGTGCATTGGAGCTTCCGCTTGCAACGAGTTCGATCGTCGGATCGACCCATCGCATGACCTTTGCAGTTTCACACGCAATTCTACCGTACTCATAGGCAGTCTTATGTCCGATTTGCCATGGCCCGTCCATTTCGTTTCCCAGACACCAGGTCTTGAAACGATGCGGTTCTCGATATCCATGCGAAATTCGCAGGTCACTGAACCGAGTTCCCGACGGATGATTGCAGTATTCCACGAAATCCCGTGCCTCGTCGGGACCACGCGTTCCGAGGTTTATCGCCGGATTAACTTCGGCACCAACGCTTTTCGCCCAGTCAGCAAACTCATTGATCCCGACGAGATTGGGTTCGACAGTACTCCAGGCAAGATCGAGTCGCCGCGGCCGCTCACTTTGCGGGCCCACTCCATCTTCCCAGTTGTACCCCGATACGAAGTTCCCTCCGGGGTAGCGAATCAGCGGTACGGAAAGTTCCTTCACCAGATCCAGTACATCCCTTCGAAATCCGGCCGAATTTGCGTGTGGGTGATTCGGCTCGTAGATCCCCGTGTAGACAGCTCTTCCAAGGTGCTCTATAAAAGATCCGTAGAGGCGCGGATCGACCTCGCCGATCTGAAATTCCCGGTCAACCGTAACCTGTGCTTTTTTTCGCGCCTGCATCGATTCCTCCTCGGCGGGATCTTCGTATGTTTATCCTTAATAACCTCGATACCCCGTTTTGTCAATATCAAAAATACGGATATACATCATATTCACGGTATATGATCGAAAGGCAGTGGACTGAGGTAGCATTTCGTTCCCGCCAGCTCCCGGAAAGGAGACCAGTGTCGCTTATGGTCGGGAAATCCTCGGGGTGATCTTCGGTCTCGTATTTCAACCAAATGATCTAGTGCGTCTTGAGCTTCAGCACCACGATCGCGTGTGGTGGGAGGTCGTAGTGGAATGTGCGTTTCGCACCGCTGAATTCCGAAGTTACCGGTAAGACATTGTCCGGATGATCGATGGAATTTGTCGCCGATGTGTTTGCGCTCAGAGTTGTGGCCGTTCCTGTCGGGTCAACCGAAGAGACGCCCTCAAGCTCGATCTTGACCTTCGTCCGTGCATCGCCGGCGTTAAGCATTTTGATGTATGTCTCCCCGGTAAGGCTGTTCCGCGTTACCGCACTCTGAACCTGCGTGTCTTCGGGAGTGACGGACAGAATCTGGTCACCAAGGTTTGTACTGAACATCCGAATCGCATAGTAGCTTGGGGAGGCAAAAGCATGCAGGGCGTTGTAGCCTATCAGATCCGGGCGCCACTGCCGGGCCGGGCCATTCACATTGACAAGCAGGGGTGCATAACACTGCATTATTACGAGGTCCGAATTGCGCTCCATAGCGAGCATCCACGCTGCGTCGCCGAGGGCAGCCTTCATGTTCGGCGTCGGAGGTTCTTGCTTCGACTGCGGGTCCCAGGGAGGGAATGATGTTTCATACGAAGCCCATTCACCGACGAAGATCCTGGGGCCGGTCCGATCATAGCGCTTGAAGTGTGTGGGAGAATCCTTCAGGAAGGTGTCGGCCGGAAGGTAGTAGTGTTCATCGAGCACGTCCGGATTGCGACTTTGCACCTGCTGGTAAGCGGGATGTTCGTTTCCCACCGTTGAGATAACCTGTATCTGTGGATACTTCTTCTTGATTGCGTCATAGAATTGCGTGAATCGCCTGTCATACGACCCTGAACTGTCGAACCAGTCTTCATTTCCTATTTCGACGTACTTCAACTCGAAAGGCGCAGGGTGGCCGTCGTGCGCCCGTACGGCTCCCCATTTGGAGGTAGGCGGACCGCTAACGTACTGTATTTCGTCGAGTGCATCCTGAACATACGGGGCAAGGTCGGCACCCGGATCAACGTAGCTCCCATTCAATGAATAGCCGGCGTACACGCCCAGAACCGGCTGCGCGCCAAGATCTTCGCACCACTTCAGAAACTCCAGCAACCCCATCCCGTCCGTCGACCGGTAGCCCCAGGGGCCCTCATGACCGGACCGTTGGTCAATCGGCCCGATAGTGTCCTTCCAGTTGAACCGGTCCTTGATGGTATTTCCCTCGAGGAAGTTGCCCCCGGGAAATCGGAGAAACTTCGGCTTCATGTCCACGAGCATTTGCATGAGATCTTTACGGAACCCATTGGGCTGGTTATTCCAGGTGGGGGGAAATAGGGAGATGATGCTGAACCAGACCGTTCCCGGTTTGTCGAGTGTCACCGCATATCGCGCCTGTGCGGTCGTCGGAACCTGCCCTGTCTGAATTGCCAGTGTATACTTCTTCCACTGTTGTGTTATCCCGGCAACTTTCCCTGAAGCGTAAATTCTGCTTCCGTCGGTACTCTGAATTGACACGACGACGGATCCGCTGAATCCTGGTGCGGCTTTCGCGTAGAATGACGCGCTATACTTTGTGTTTGCGCGTACCGGAATTCCCCAATAGCCATCGTTCGCAATACCGGCCTGTTCGTTGTCCCCCGCCCTGGTCACATGAAGCCGCAGACTGGTGGGGATCTTGTCATTCAGCGGGTTGTCGGAATCAAGTGCCATCGTAGCACTACTCGAGCCGGTCTCGACTATGCTCCAGTCGACTGGACTGTTGCTGTTGTCAAGAAAAGCGCGATTCTTAATGAGTTCGGCGTAAAGTCCCCCATCGTAACTGTGGTTTATCGCCTCAGTCATCAAACCATACAGCATCGGGCTGACACTTCCGGCAGCTTTCTTTGAGTGGATGATCAAGGTTTGTTCAGGTTTTCCGCTTGCAAACGAAAACGAAGCGCCGCAGACAATCACAAGAAGCACAGCAACGGTGAGTTTCATGGAATCTCCTTAACTCCACCAGGCTGGCACGATTCTATCTGCCGGTCGCTTCGACTGTCAACATCCGGTTCCAGGATCTGCAGCAGACTGTGGCGTCATGGCTAAGCATACCGCAGGCATACGGAGTCACCGCGCACCGCCAGCCCAGTCGCCCTCCGCCTTGCCCAGGAAGGACTCATACAGTTCGATAAACCGGTCGTATCTCTCGTTCAGGACTTCGTCCACCGCCTGAAGTTCCGGATGTGAGGAGAAATATCCGATGGATTCGCGAATACCTCGCTCGAATGGCATCGTTGCCACATAGCCCGGAACGAATCGCTTGATCTTGCTGTTATCCGCAATGTAGCTGTACGATGTATCGCCCATCAGACCTCCGCGAAACTCCGGCATGAAGCGACAGATACTTTCGGAGGCAACATGGAGGATATCTGGTTCTGCCCCGACCGCCTGTGCCATGACTCCCAGGTACTGATCCCAGGTCTTTACCTCATCGGAAGTGATATGAAACGACTGCCCAATCGCCTGCGTGTTTCCCAGGAGTCCGACGAGACCCCTGGCAAAGTCGCTGTTGTGAGTCAGCGTCCATAGCGAGGTTCCGTCGCCCGGCACAATGACTTTCTTCCCGCGCAGCATTCGGTCAATAATGGTCCAGGGGCGACGCGGGCGCCCTTCGGCGTTGAGCGCAAATGGAATCGTTGTTTTCCCATAGGTGTGTGAGGGCCGTACGATCGTGGCAGGGAATCCATTTTCCCGGTATTCCTGCATGAGCCGCTGTTCACAGGCGATCTTTTTGGTGGCATACGGGGATATCGGGTTGCGCTGCGGCGTCGACTCGTCTACGAAGTAGTACACAGGCGGTTTTGCGTAGGTTGCAACGGTACTGATGAGTATGTACTGGGCCGTCTTGCCGGCGAATAGCCGGATGTCCCGTTCAATCGACTCTTTCTCAAAGACAATCCAATTGACTACGGCGTCGAACCGGACCTCCTTCACTAGCTCCTGAATGCGCGCCTCGTCATTGATATCACCGTGAAGCATCTTCACGCCGGCGGGCTCAAACTCCGCTCGTGTTCCTCTATTCAGAAGGTAGAGGTCAAACCCGTTCTTCACTGCGAGTGCCGATACCTCGCTGCTGATGAGTCCTGTTCCGCCGATAAACAATATCTTCATGCTGACATCCTTTGATCGAGCCGGGGTGATGCTGACAACTGGATCGTGCCGCCAGTGTATTCCTGACTGCGCACTGGAAATGATACTGCGTGGTAGTGTAATTGATCAGAGAAGATTTGTGAATGTGAATATCCGGAGGGGGACGGTCACCGAACAGCAGCCCGGAGCCCGAGATAGACTGAAGGAATTGTCAGTTGCCGCCCTTCTGTACCTCTTTCCACTCGTCCTTCAGGAGTCCCAGGTAAAGCATATTGCGCAGTCTTCCGTTTACGACAAAATGGTTTCTGATAGTGCCCTCCAGCGTAAAGCCGAGTTTCCGCGCAACACCAATACTTGCCGAATTGTCGTCGTTGCAGCAGATTACTATCTTTTGCATATTCTGATTACCGAAGAGATCTTCGATGAGCAGAATACAGATCTCTACCGTTATACCCTGTCCGTGCCATTCTTTTCCGAGCATATATCCGATTTCTGCCCATCCGGCCTCCACATCCTTTTCCCGAACGAGAAAATATCCTGCCATACTATCGTTGGCCCAGAGTGTATAGAACTCCGCTGCTCCCTGCTCCTGCTGCTCAAGATTCCTCTCTATATTTGCCCGCAATGACCCGACGTCGTGAGTCTTGCTGACAAACGGAATTGTGTCGGTGTAGATATCTCTGTTTCTCTCGATATGTTCAAAGAAGGCTTCCGCCTGATCGATCGACAAATCTTTCAAGACGAGGTCCTTCACTTTCCTGCCCGATAGTCTCCCCATGCACCCCTCCCGCCATATCAAATTGTCAGGTCGAAGCATGCAATAGACGCATATTGCACGCATCAACCCATGATTTATCCATTCTAACGAGCCTGTTCTTTTTCAGGTTCTCCTTCATAATCCAGCGGATGTGTTTCCCCTGCAGGTCAAAAAGCGTTTCAAAGTTCCTTTTACCGTTTTCCGGTGACGCTGCTATGACGACACTCCATCCATAACCAAGGGCTTTCCTCAGACTTTCTTCGGAATCATCAAGTCTATTGTCATGGTCCAGAACTTTGGTAAGCTTGACCATGATTTTCAGTATTTTATTATTCAGTTTTTCATTCTTGAGCAATTTTGGCTCGCACAATCCCGCTACAACGGCGCGCTGGTCGAATTGGTTGCCATCAATCATTGGCTTCAGATTTTCGATCGTCTTTTCCAATCCAGAAACCGATACCTCCTGTATGGCCATGGCAACTGACTCTCGTATTCGCCAACTGGAATGAGACGCATATTTCCGAATGAAGGATATTACACTTTCCTTGTTTCCACTATTCAATACTGCATATCCCAATATTCCACACATTCCGGCAAACTCTTCCGGAGAATTTGCTGTGTCTTCTCTAATACAGTTCAGACAATTGACAATGATGTCTTCTCTTGCGTGTCTGGAAAAATCATAGAGTAATTCCAGATTTCCTCGTGGCCCAGGCAAGTTTGAATGATTCAGCAGATATTCCATGGTATACATCTATGGCTCTCCCCCTTCCGGGTGAAGCTCCCGTCGCGCCACGGTGCACGAGTGGTATGGCCGGGCAGGAAACGGACAGAATTTGATTAATGTGGTTCGTTGCCCGATCTATTAGTCATTGAGTCCTTTTCCATTTAGAATTTGTGGCGTGCATTTTTCCACCCTCGACTCCCGGGTTTTTGATTGCTTGGGTGCGGAAAAGTAGAGAACGTAGGCCCGTTGCCTTCCCGGTGTCAAATTGTCGAATGCAGACTTCAGGGCAGGGTTCTCATGGAGCTTGCTCTGGAACTCCTCTGGAATTGTGAACTCCGGAGTCTTCTTGAAAGGTACTTTCAACCCGGCCTTTTCCACTTCAATAGCATTATGGATGTAGGACTTCAAGACAGGTTCCATCTCTGTGATTTCTCGAACGTTGGTGAACCGCACCTGCCGCGCCGCCTGCACATTCTCCGTCTGTGTAATCAGGATGCCCTTATCGTCGTTCAACAATGATCCTTTTACAAACAGAATCGCACAGTAGTCCTTGAATCCATGTACCAGGACTATATTCTTTTCCTGAAAGGTGTAGCAGGGAACGCCCCACTTCAGTTCTTCGGTGAGCTGACAGTCAAGAATTATCTCTCTCATTTTTCGATATTCTTCCTGCCATTTTTCTGCTTTGCTTATGAACTCATCAACCTTGGGATTCATTTCCTGATTCTCCTGAATACAGACAAACCCTTATAGCTCTGCAGACGAATCTTTTCAAGCTTCGTATTGTTGTCA
>CAZKMA010000095.1:0-11541 GCA_964553615.1 uncultured Spirochaetales bacterium
AGCGCAGTGAGGAGGCGAGTATACACCGATTCGGTGGTGAGTGTCCCCATGGGGATGGCTCCTTCGCGCCACAGTTCATGACTGGTTACGTATTCGGAGAAGTCGACACTCCCTTCCTGCTGCGATGTGCAGAAAAACTTCACGGGCTTGTCGCCCGCAAAGTCGAACGCTTTCCGAAGCGAGTAGGGGGTCTCACGCAGAGATGCGGTTCCCGTGTCGAAAAGCTCGAGGATGAAGTATTGTATGCCGGATTGGATGAGCGTTGTGAGAGAACTTCCCTGCATTCCGGGAAAAACCCGGGCGACAAAGACTGAGCGGATTGCACGTTCGAGTCGCTCCTGAAGCTCCCGACGATTGAACGATAGTCGCCCCGCAATGAGGGATTGGCCCGAGTGCAGCGGCTTCACAAGGTTCCAGTTGCGGAATGTGCCGGCTTCCGACACTGCGGTTCCTGCAGGACCGCGATCGACCATGCGCTGAAATTTCAGGTTGATGGGGGAATACTGCTCGCCGCCGAATGTGACATATACGCCTGGTTCGGCGTTCATTGCGGCACGTACTGCCTGTTTCAGGTTGGAAACCGCGTCTCCGTCCTCCGAAAGTCCATCGCCTGACGGCGCAAAGGGTGTTGACGCCGCGGTCAGCACAATGGGAACGCGGGTGTCGGCAAAGATCCAGTAGAGGAGACTTGCCGTATAGGCGAGGGTATCGGTACCGTGCGCGACAACAATTCCAGATGCATTTCCTGCCTCGAGACAGGCACCGACCGCTTCGATGAGTGCCGCCCAGTCGGCAGGCGTGATCTCTTCACTCAGGAACGCCCCGAGCTGCACCTCATCGAAACGAACCGAGTCGGGCAGCGCATCGTCATCATGAAATATCCGCTGCACATCGAGCAGATTTCCCGGTACGACGAGCCCGTCTTCCCGACGGGTTCCCGAAATGGCACCACCGAAGGAAAGGACCTGAATGACGTTGAGTGAAAGGCGTTCCTTCAATATCTCCTGAACGACATGGGGTTCGGCACGCCCCGCGGTGTTCTTCATGACCTGCCCAACAAGAAATCCTATCGGTCGCGTGTCACCGGATTTGATTGATTCGACCGCCTGGCCGTGCTTCGCCAGTACATCGTCCACCAGCCGGCCAAGCTCGTCCCGATCGGTTATCTGTTCCCATCCCTTCTCTCGAATAATGAGAGAGGGATCTTTGTTCTCCGAAAATACGACCTCGAGCGTCTGCTTTGCGAGCTTTCCGTGGATACGTCCTTCGGCGAGCAGAGAGAGCAGTTCTGCAAGGCGCGCGGCGCTGAGCGGGCTCGCTGCAAGCTGAAGGCTCTCCCGGTTCAGCATTTTCTTGACATCGCCGGAGAGCCAGACAGCCACTGTGGCAGGATCAGCTCCGAGCCGAACCACCTCTTCGAAGTAATCGGCCGTCTCCTTCTCATCGCAGATATACTCGGCCTGGCCCTCGGTCAACCCATGCTGTTCGATGAGCCGATCCCGGCGCGGCTGGGGCAGCTCGACCAGACTCTTCTCCACGATGGCGAGAAAACTCTCGTCCGTACGAAAAGGAGGAAGATCGGGTTCGGGAAAATAGCGGTAATCGTGCGCGCTCTCTTTGGTGCGCATGGCCTCCGTGACATCACGGTTCTCATTCCACAGCCGGGTCTCCTGAATAACGGTTCCCCCGTTTTCCAGGATCTCCTTCTGCCGGTCAATTTCGTAGTTCAGCGCCTTGCGCACGAATCGAGATGAGTTCAGGTTCTTGATTTCGACCTTGCGTCCGAGGCCTTCCCCGGCCAGATTCACGGACACGTTCGCATCACAACGCAGGGACCCCTCTTCCATGTTGCCGTCGCACACACCGAGATATCTGACCGTCCGGCGGAACTGCTGCAGCAGAAGCTCGGCCTCTTCGCCGATTTCCAGGTCCGGTTCGGTAACAATCTCGAGCAACGGCGTTCCGGTCCGATTGTAGTCCAGCAGCGACATGTCTCCCGCGTGGATCATCTTTCCCGCGTCCTCTTCGAGGTGACATTCATGGATCCGTACCCGCTTCTTCTTGCGGTGAAACTCCAGATCCAGATAACCATTCACACCGACAGGGGCGCCAAACTGGCTGATCTGGTAGTTTTTCGGAAGATCCGGATAGAAATAGTTCTTTCGTTCGAAAACGGCCGAAGGGCTCAGAGTACAGTTCAATGCCCGTGCAACGACATAGGACATACGGATAGCTTCTTCGTTCAGGGCGGGGAGAACTCCCGGGTACCCCATACAGACCGGGCACACGTTCGTGTTCGGCTCATCGCCGAAGGCGGCACGACACCCACAAAACACTTTGGTCTGTGTCAGGAGCTGGATATGAATCTCGAGACCGACAAAGGATTGATACACGGCTAACTCCAATTCGATGGATAGCGGGGCGGGTTTTGAGACGGGAACTGCTCTTCCATCCTGCGACCGGCGTCGAACAGACGGCTCTCGGCAAACGGCGGGGCCATAAACTGCATACCCGCAGGAAGCCCGTCTTCAATGGAAACCGGAAAGGAGAGTGCCGGCAGGCCGGTCAGATTCGCGGTGCTGGTAAACCGGTCGGCAACCTTCTGCTGGAACGCGTCCAGCGCACCCTCTCCGCCACCTGCCGGAAAGGCAAGAGTCGGAAACACCGGCATCATGACAAGGTCGACTTCCTTGAAAACACGGGTAAAGTCATTCCGTACGGCTGTCCGGATCTTCTGTGCACGCAGATAGTATTGATCCTGAAACCCTGACCTCAGCACGTAGGTTCCGAGCAGCACACGAAGCTTCACCTCGGCGCCGAATCCACCGTCCCGCGCAATGCGAACAAGCTCGTCGGGATTCTCCGCATATTCGGGGCGCAGCCCGTAACGTATTCCGTTGAAACGGGCAAGATTCGAACTTGCCTCCGCGGTGGCAATTGTGTAATAGACAGGCACCACGTATTCCAGCGTCGGCACCGAAATTTCCCTGACGGTATACCCGAGTTTCTTCAGCCGTTCGACCGAGAGGTTGTACGCTCGACTTACGTCGGGGGTCAGGCCAAGATCGCCCTGGAGAACGCCAATCGACTTCACCGGCCGAGCAGCCTCTTCCTCGGCGCCGGGAAGATCGGACGGGTCCATGCTGGTCTGATCCATGGGGTCGGCGCCACGCATCGCTTTGAACGCCTTTTCGGCAAAATCCACGCTCTTGCTCACCACGCCGATGACTTCGAGCGATGAGGCGTAGGCAACCAGCCCGAACCGGGAAACCGATCCGTATGTAGGCTTCAATCCGTAGACGCCGCAGAACGCGGCCGGCTGGCGAACGGAGCCGCCGGTGTCTGAACCGAGGGCAAAGGGAACCATTCCTGCTGCCACCGCCGCCGCTGAACCGCCGGATGATCCACCGGGTACCCGCCCGGGTTCCCACGGATTGTGGGTTGGTCCAAAACTCGAGTTTTCGGTGGAAGAGCCCATTCCGAACTCGTCGAGATTGGTCTTTCCCACGACGCGACAGCCCGCGTCCATGAGACGCCGCACTGCTGTCGCGGTGTAGGGCGCGGTCAGCCCTTCGAGAATTCGTGAACCGCAGGAAAGCCTGAACCCTTCAACCGCAATATTATCCTTCACCGCAAAGGGAAAACCCGCAAGCGGCGCATCGTTCGGAATACCTGGTGCGCTCTGACGTTCAGGATCAAACTCGAGAAAAGCATGAACATCGGCATCGCGTTCCCGCACGGTACGTGCGTACAGGTCGCGGCCGTCCTTGTTCTGCAGGACCTGGGTCCAACTCCTATCGCTGTGTGCCATGTTTCAATGCCTTGTATTAGAGTACGTTTGGAATGACGATGAACCGATCTTCCAGTTCCGGGGCGTTCTCGAGCAATCGATCCGATATGTTCTCGGAGGCAAGCACGTCTGCACGCAGGCGGTTTCTGGTCAATAACGCGTGAGTCGTCGGTTCGAGACCTTCCACATCAATCTCGTTCATGAGCGAAAAGTACTCAATCATCTGATCAACGGCCCTGCCGAGAGACTCAAACTCGTCGTCCTTCAATTCTATGTGTGCCAGATCAGCCGTAACGGAAAGCTCGGATTTATCCATGTTGTAGCACTTTTACACACCGACTTCCCGTCTGTCAACCTGCGGAACCGCCCGTCATTGCCGCGACGGCTTCGAGCAGTTGCGCATTTGAAACCGGCTTGTAAAGCACCTTTCCGGACCCGAATGAAGATGCAAGCTGCTCGAGTACTCCTGCGTCTGCACGAACCTTTCCGGTAACTATGATGATTCGAAGTTTGGGATTCTCCTGCCGCAGCTCGACAATGGTCTCCACACCGCCTTTTTCGGGCATCATGACATCAACGATGGCAAGATCAGGTTTCCATTCGCGGGCAAGCGGAAGAGACTCCGCACCGCTGGTCACCGAACGGACCTCATGCCCGGCTCGGGTAAGTGCAATGGTGGTGACTTTCAGGATGGCCGGCTCATCATCCACGACCAGTATGCGCGCCATGCTTTGCTCCTTCAATTGTACGTATTATACCCCATCTGCGACAATTGAAAATTTGACTTCCGTCTCCTGAGTGTATATTATGTATCGGATCTATCCATATTGTGGATGTTCCTCTTGATTTCGGTAACAGACACATTCTTATTTGTACCCCCGCAGCCGAGGAGCCATTTTGGTCAAGAAAGATTTCCCAACCATTCACTTCTACGACCAGGACTTTGTAGATGTCTACGATCAAACCTGGGCCTGGATTGAAGATTTCTGGCACAAAGGCACTGCGAAAAGCAAACTCCAGCCGCGTTTCTTTAATTATCCGCAGAGTAAGACCATAAATCAGTTTGAAGCGTGCTTTTCCACCTTCTTTCTTGTATACAGCAACCGGATATATCCGGCAAGTCCGCAACTCGACAACTTCTATGACAAGCAGGAAAAAGACGGCGCAATCCGCGGAGAATACAGTATTCGCGACGGCAAGCCCGTGTTTACCGAAGACAATCCGGAAGGCGTGCATCCGCCCCTGTTCTCCTGGGCCGAATACAACATCTACCACAAGATCGGCAACAAGAAGCGCATAAAAGATGTCATGCCGAAGCTCGAAGCGTACTTCAACTGGTTGGATGAAAACTTCAAAGGCGAAAACGGGCTGTATACGGTGCCTCTTTCGGCTACGACCATGCTGAACGCACCGCGGGAAAAGATGGTCTATCCCATAGACTTTAATTCACAACAAGCATTGAACGCCCTGTATATGTCGGAGCTCGGCGACATCCTGAACGACAAAGAGATCAGCTTCAAATACAAACGACACTACTTCTCGTTGAAGACCCGAATCAACTCGTCCATGTGGAGTGAGGAAGACGGAATCTATTACGATCTTGACCGCCACGGCAAACAGATAGCCGTAAAGACCATCGCATCATTCTGGCCGCTTCTGGCGGAATTGCCCAACGATGCGAAGGCGGAAAAGCTCATCCAGCACCTGCGCAATCCGAAAACATTCGGAACGGAAAATCCGTTTCCGACCACAGCCGCGGACGAAAAGTCCTTTGACGAGCGCGGGAAGGGTTATCGAGGATCCGTGTATTCGCCCTTTACCTTCATGGTTGTGAAAGGCCTGGAGAAGTACGCCGCATTCGACCTGGCCCGGGAGTGCTCCATTCGTCACCTGTATTACCTTCTGGATACACTTCACCCGGAAAGCAAGGAAAAAGGCACTGTCTGGGAGGCCTATCGGCCGCGAAAGGACGGTCCGGCAGAGTGGGCGAACAATGAAGAGTTCCCGCGGCCGCTGTTTCTCCCGTACACCGCGCTTTCAACAATTGCGCTCATGATCGAAAACGTTGTCGGCCTCTACATCAGCCTGCCGAGAAAGACCGTAGACTGGATCGTTCCCACGCTCGAAATAATGGGGATAGAAAATCTCTCTCTGAAACGCAACCTCATTACCATTTTGAGCAACAAGAGCGGTCGAGGCTGGGAGATCCGGCTTGAATCGGAGAAGCTGTACTACTTCACCATCGATATCATGGGAAGAAAGAAGAAGACGCTGCCCATTCCATCGGGCAAGTGTTCAATGCTCATAGACAAGCTCTAGGGCGGATCCGAACTCCGCTGGGCGCCACACCACCCGGCGCCGGAATTCCTATCGCTGGAAATCGGGAACGTCGAGAAACTGCACGGCTTCCTCTGCCAGATCGTACATCTTCTCCAGCGCCTCTTTCACGGTGAGGGCACGCAGGACGGTCTCGCTGTCGATGGTATTGTATGAGAGATATTCGTTGCCGTTCTGACAGAGGATCTGGTTCTCGGCGAGGTCTTCGAGCAGGTCATCGGCGAACTGACGCAATCGGCGAAAGAACTTGTCGGCCTCGATGAAAAGGCCATTTCGCATCTCCACAAGGCGTTTGAGGATATCCTGCTCATACTTCTTTGTGTAGTCACCCTCTTTGATGCGATCAGATTCCCCGAGATACCCCGTCAGGTTCCGGTCCACCTGATTGTAGAGATTGTAGAAGGTATCCCGCACCATTGAGTATTTCACATCGAGCTTCAGCTTTCGCGGAGTGAGGAAACCCAGAAACTCCTGATCGAAATAGCGAAGATACAGCAGGAGTCCGAGGACATCCCGGTTCTGGTCACTGTTCTTCGCCACAATCTTGTCGTAGATCGTCCGGACATGGTCCAGTATTGGAAACTCCTCACCGGAAATCTCGTCTTCCTCGATATCGACATCGTCGTCCACAAAAAGGTTGGCATCGTGCAGCCGTTCCTGCTCCAGCTTGCTGATTTCATCGATGATCTTGCGTTGCTGAAGCGAGTTGTGGCTCGCTTTCAGGCGAGCCTGCAGACTCTGAATGTCCTGTCGAATCTGACGAGAGCTGGTGGATTTTTTCTCTCGATAGTCTTCCATCGCAACCAGTATACGTTCGGATGGGCCGGAATGCAAATAGGAAACGTGCCTGGACTTTCCCCGCCTATCGATGGGTTCGCACAAACCAGTCGATAAGAGCACGGGCGATGGTCGGAGGCGGGGGAAGCAGTTCCGGAAGCGCGTCCGGTGCATACCATCCTGCATCCACGAGTTCGCGCTCGTCTGCCTTCACTTCGCCTGAATCCCATTTTGCAGTAAAACCGACCATGAGATTGTGCGGAAACGGCCACGGTTGACTGCCGAAATATTCAACATCGCGGACCGAAATCCCCGTCTCTTCCATCACTTCCCGGGCTACACATTCCTCAAGCGATTCTCCGCTCTCCACAAAGCCGGCCAGAACACTGTAGCGTCCGCCACGATATCGTGCATTCTGGGCAAGGAGGATCTGCCCGTCGCGGACAACCGCACAGATCATTGCAGGCGATACCCGCGGGTATTGTTCGTAGCCACATGCGGTACATACCGCGACAAGCTCTTCTGCCCTGTGCTCGGTCTGCGCACCGCAGGAACCGCAAAATCGCGTTGTCCGGTCCCATTCCATGATCTGGTACCCGTGGCCAGCCGCCCAGAACAGCTCGTCGGGCGCGTTGCCAAAGAGCGAGCGAAGCCGGACAAAAGAGTATCCGTTCGGCGGATTCACGGACTCTGCGACCGCGGCCGCCGCCCACCTCCCCACTCCATTTGCCGGCAATTCATATCTGCACAGCGAATCGATTCCGAGATCTTCGGGGGACCTCACCTGCGGAAAGATAAGACCCTCGCCTTCACGCACGAGAATGTGATCCGCGCGGAAGATGAAGCATCCTGCAAGCTCGTCCTTCTGTTGTTTCATGACATAGTCCATGCACCAATCCTGTTCATATCACCATGACCCGCTCGCCTCCACGAAACAGGCTGATTTTCTTTGTTGACTCCGATATTACCACACACAACGCGTCGGTTACCTTGCTTATAGTCGCTGCAGCTGCGTGTCGCGCACCAAGTCCGGATTCGACCGCGTGAAACGGCACATCTGTCCTCAGATAGGTTCCCGCTGAGATAATGACACCATCCCCCCGCACAATGAACGCCCCGTCAATGCGGGAATACTCCTTGATTGTCTCCTCGAGGCTCGGATCAAGAATATTCCGGTCCTCCTCCGGATAGCAGTGGAATGGATTGATAACCATCTGCTGACAGTAACCGGCAACGCGTTCATAGTCGCCTATTACGAGAAGCGATCCCACGGGCTTTCCCTCACGTCCCTCCATCGCAAGCTCGTGGGCAAGATGGATAGCGCGCGAGAACACGGACTCTTCAAGATCCCCCGGATGCTCGGCGCCGTGAATGGCAAAGAATATCCGGAACTCCCATCCAACATCGGTGTGGATAATGGTATCCAGATATCCCGCACCCGGCATGCCGAATACGCTGAAGACCTTGTCTCCCTTTCCCAGCAGTCCCCGAGAAAGGACGAACAGGAGTGAAAGTTCAACCAGGTTCGACCGCACGAGCCCCTTGAACGGAATGGTCACGATCTCACGAAAACCGTAGTCAGTGTGAGGGAACTGATCGGGATCGTGCGTCACCAGATACACCGTCACGTCCGAGAGGTCCTTTTCGATGAACTCCAGAGAGCCAACAGAATCGGCATTGAGCACGACAGCGCGGGCACCGGTCTCCGCCGCAAGCGCCAGCGCGTGGTTGAACGTTGCACGGGAAATTCGGGTTCCGTCCGCATCGGAGATGCGTCGGGGAAGCGACGGACCGCGAACAAGAATGTCCTGTGCAGCCCTGAGTGAGCCGGCCGCAAGGAGTTGCTCGGACAGAAGATCACGCTGCAGAAGCCGTGCGAGCTGACTGAGCAGATCGATGTGGGATTCCCGGTCGGAAAGGAGAAGCACAAGGATCTGAACAAGTCCTTCATCTCCAGATTCATAGAGCACCCCATTGTGCGAGATGCCGAAAACCACCGCCGGCTCAGCAAGCCCAGGGACCACGACATGGGGTATGGCAATTGTCGGAGAGACGCGCGTGGTAAATTGCTCTTCGCGCTTCCACAGCAGATCGTACAGAGCATCGCAATCCATCCCTATTCCGGGAAGACCCGTCCGACACGCACAGGACAACAGCTCCCGAAAGACCTCCTGCTTGGTCGATGAAGCGAGTAGGATAATACGATCGGATCTTATGCGGCTCGAAAGCTCCATGATACCTCTTTCAATAATATACTCTCACGGACGAATTGTGCTATCTTCTCGGTCTCAAGGAATTCGAATGATCAACGAACGAATCGGAGAGCTTGCGGCACTCATAACCGCGATAAGTTGGACCGTCACCGCCATGGCATTCGAATCGGCAGGCCGCAGAGTCGGTTCGCTCGCGGTGAACATTATCCGGCTCATCATCGCTTTCCTGATCTTCTGCCTCCTGGCCATGGTTCGCCACGGGGTCCCGATACCGGTGAACGCCCCGGCAACCGTCTGGTTCTGGCTCGGACTTTCAGGCGTGGTGGGATTCGTTCTGGGAGACCTTTTCCTCTTTCAGGCTTTCGTCCTCATTGGATCCCGCGTATCCATGCTCATCTACGCTTCCGTTCCCCCGCTGACCGCAGTGCTTGGGTGGCTCATCCTCGGCGAAACCATGGGCCTCGAAAACGTTATTGCCATGGTAATTACCATGACCGGAATATCTCTGGTAATCCTGAAGCGATCAGAACCGGTCCCTCTATCGTCGACGCGAATCGGTTTCGGCCGAAAAGGCGTGGTGTTCACGCACCCGATCAAGGGGATCCTCTACGCCTTCGGTGGAGCGCTCGGCCAGGCGGGCGGACTTGTATTGAGCAAACTGGGAGCGCCCAGCTACGACCCGTTCGCAGCAACGCAGATACGTGGGATTGCCGGGATGATAGGTTTTGCCATCATAGTAACGCTCATGGGGCGTTGGCGCATGGTCGGAAATGCGGTACGGAACCTTGGCGCGATGAGAGAAATAGGAATAGGTGCGCTCTTTGGCCCGTTCTTCGGGGTATCGGTCGGACTCTACGCAATCCAGCACGCCTCCACCGGTGTTGCATCAACAATAATGGCACTGACGCCGGTGCTGATCATCATTCCTTCGGTCCTGATCCGAAAGGAACAGGTCACGAAACGCGAAATTGCCGGCGCGGCGGTGGCTGTTGCTGGCACCGCCCTGCTGTTCCTGTAGCAAAGATACGCGGTCAGAGCCCCAGATCGGAGGCAACAAGCCGCATACCCTCGATCGTCTCGGTTATTACCTCACTGAGCTCCATGTGGACATCACCATCGGCGAGCATTCCCATGCCTTTTTCAATAATTTCACGATTGACGCCCGCTGCGAAACTCTTCTCCTTCCACTTCTTTCGAACCGACTTCGCCGTAAGATCTGAAAGACTCCGTGACGGGCGCACGAGCGCCGTGGATATTACGAGACCGGTAAGCTCATCAATCGTGTACAGAACCTTCTCCATAACGAGCTTCGGCTCGACATCCGTAAACATCTCCCATGCGTGGCTCATAATTGCGCGAATGTACTCCTCCGGCCACCCGTGGTCGGAAAGGATATCCCGGGTACGGCTGCAATGTTCTTCCGGAAACTGCTCCCAGTCCAGGTCGTGTACCAATCCAATGATTCCCCATTTCTCTTCATCCTCGGAGAATCGACGTGCAAATTGCCGCATAGTAGCCTCGACGGCAACACCGTGTTTGATGTGACTCTCGTCCTTGTTGTACTGCGAAAGCAGCTCGAACGCCTCTTTCCGGCTTGGAACATGTGTGCTCATTCGTACTCCTCCTCCCCGAATGTACATGAGATCGGCTCCGTGGTATACTTCACCGGTCCCTGGCAGCAACAGAATGAAACAGCAACCTGCCGCTCAAACGGTACACACAATGCCATCATTCCTTCAACCTCAATTTGCCACGATTCTCCGGAGCTGAACGCATGGAAATCCAGATAGCCGTATTCCTCGGCAACCCGGGACCCGAATATCGTACGACCCGCCATAACGCGGGCTGGCTACTTGCCGACGCCCTTCCCGGCGTGGAAAGTGTCCGATGGCAAACGAAGTTCAAAGGAACCATCGGGCAGTACGGTGGACCAGACGGAACACTGCGGATTTCGCTTCTTCGACCCGAGACCTTCATGAACCTGAGCGGAGAGTCTGTTCAGCCTGCGGCAACCTTCTACAAGGTCAAACCGGATGGCTTGATTGTCGTTCACGACGAAATCGAACTTCCATTCGGCGTTGTGTCGGTCAGAAAGGGTGGGGGACTCGGTGGGCATAACGGCCTCAGGTCGATTTCCGACCGTCTCGGTACCAGGGATTTCTGGCGTTTCAGGATCGGGATAGGAAGGCCGGCGCATGGGTCGGTTTCGGCTCATGTACTGGGCAGGTTCTCTCCCGAGGAAGAGCCGCTTCTGGATCGCTTCTTCTCATCGGCAGCGGAGCTCTTTCTTCAGACGGTGAAAAACCTTGAAGTATCACGCAGCGTGTTGATATCCGTTGAGTAGATCCCGCAGGGCATAGGCGGGAACGCGAATGGAGCTGCCACTCTGCCCGTCGCCGTACCGGCGGATGACGTCGCCGTATT
>CAZKMA010000096.1:0-11184 GCA_964553615.1 uncultured Spirochaetales bacterium
TCCGATCTCCGGAACCGAAAGGGAGCGGCAAATCTACCGCGTGAGGCGGTTGCGATTTCTGTATGTCCTGGAACAGCTTCTACTGCGCCGGTTTGCGGGTTCATCCACAGTGAGTGAGAGCGTCCTTCACGCTTGAGAACACAGCCGTGGAAACGGAGATGTCGCAGGAGCGTGTTTCGATTCAAGAAATGCTGACGATATCCTGAACCGCATCACCAGGAAGCCCACGTTCGGCATCCGCTCACCGGTCCTGCAAGATCAGAGAAATGGCATCGACACGATTCTTCTTGCACGCTTCAACGCTCTTACCCTGGACACAAGGAAGATCCGGAATCGGACTGATCTCATGCTCGCAGTAGAAAATTCGATAATCGTTCAATCGGGGGAAGATAAACAGGCAGCTTCGGAGAATTTCGAGCTCGCATCTGCTCTCTCGAGCGGCAGGACTTCTGCGCGCAACGCTTCTGCAACGCTTCTCGGCAATAATGTTGCTATAATAATGTTGCTGATGGAAGATAGACGGATAAAAGAGGCCCGTCGGAGCATCCGAAAATCAAACCATGGACCGAAATAGTCGGTCAAAGAAATGGAGGGATCATGAGGACAAAAAGAGTGATAATTGGTCTGATCGTCGCGCTGATCATGGCTGGAGCTCCCATGTTCGCGCAGTCCACGAGAACATCATCGGAGAATGCTTTCGTCAACGCGATCATAGAGAGCGGCGATGCGATCGGGGCTCACGACATCGCAAAGTTCATCAGTTATTTCAGCCCGGATTTCGCGCAGGACTCTGTCGTGGGTTCTGCCATGGTTCCAAGAGCTGCCTTGGAGAAGCAACTTACCGGAATGGTCACAGCGGACCCAAAGCTCTTCAACTTCGTCGATCGTATCTTTGTGAACGGCAACGTTGCGTTCGCCGACGGCTGCTCTTTCTCCATGACAAATCCGTCCACCGGGAAGCCGTTCCGGGTCTTTCACAGTGATATCTACACGTTCGCGAACGGGAAGATATCTACTATGTCCACCTTTGGTGAGGGAGCCCTGGGCGGCGTTGTGCTCGGGAAGATGGAACCGACCCTCCCGGTTCCCGCGGCTCCTGGTGTCGCCCCGTGGCCGAAAATGCCAGTGGCGACGCGGCTCGCGCCTCTCGCCGCGCAGCGCGAGGCAGAGTTTCGATTGAGCTCACACAACCTTGATTCACTCGCGGCAATGCTGCGGACGAACGCGCAAATCATGATTTCGCCGATGTTCGACATGGTTGGTCGGGACTCGTTCATACACTGGATGGATGGATTCCTGGCGGCGTTTCCGGACCTCACTGTGAGCCAGACTCGCTCATTCGAGTTCCCTGACGGCTGGGTCGTAAGCGAAGTGAAGCTTGCCGGGACCCAGAAGGGATCCTGGATGGGCCATCCGGCTTCATACAAGCCCTTTGCCTTGCGAGCGGCCTGGTTGAGCCACTATGACGCGGACGGTCTATCGGACACGATGAAATTCTACTTCAGTGGCCTGACTCTCCTTACTCAACTCGGCTATAAACCCGTTGCAAAGGTTGCGTCGCATTAGGAATCGCAGACGACCGGGAGACAGCGATGAACGAAAGACCCGGCGTCAAGCTTGTTGAAGGAGCGCGTATTGCGTTCTGGCTCGTCGAGAAAAATCATCTCGACGAGCTCTACCGACATAGATGCAAATACGGAACAAGAGGTATTCATACCGAGATCCATCTGCTCAAAAGTTCGCCTGCGCCGCAGCTTCGAACAGGACGGGTTTTCGTCCGATAGATCAGCGTGAGTTCTTCCGACATATCTGTCAGATCGAGAGTCTTGGCAGGCGTCTACAATTTCCCTCCGCATTCGGTACTTCTCGCGCGAGAGCTCGCATATGCCGTATTTCAGCCGAAAAGAAAGGGTACGCGATATGCGACCGAGGCGCTCACACTCTTCCGCAGTCGATCCAAAGTCGATGAACTGCACGCCCCTGGATTCGATCGATCCGGTTGTAGTACATCTCATTCTTCAGGCGGCCAAAGAACCCTTCACAGGCCGCGTTGTCTGGCGTACCGCCCTTCCTGGACATCGAACGAGTCAGATGTGCCGTGCGCATACGGTCGATCCACCCGGGCCGACGATAGTGTGATCCTCGGTCCGAACGCACGATGGGCCGTTGGTTCGAAGCGAGGCTGCCGACAGCACTCTCAAGCATTGTATTGTCCAGCGCATACTTCCGCTCCGACCGGTTCCCTGTTCTCCTTCTTACTGGCTTGTCAACACGTACGCCCATAGCAGCTTTCTCTTCAGTTGCAGTGGAAAGTTCAATCCTCCGGCCATGGCGGTTTCCTTCGGGCTGCGTATTGTGCTGATTCTGGCCGTGCTCCTTTTTCCGCGTTCGGCGCGGATGCGCTCCCGGGCGCGAACCGTCGCCGAAGAATAGCGTCGGCAAGCGGTTGGGGCAGGAGCTCGAGTGTTACGGCGATCCTCGCCATGTGCCCGATGGAGTAACGCCGCTTCGGCCGCGGCGCGGAGAGGGCGAGTTCCACGGTCCTTGCAACCCGGACAGGTGCTATCCGGCGCCGGTCAAACGCTTCCATCTCCTGTGCCCAGTCTCTCATCCGTCCCTCATACAGCGGTGCCGCGTCCGATTCGGATGTTCGGAACAGAAGCTCGACGTCCGAAACGGTTCTCAGTCCCGCTGGAGTTCGGACACCGCCACATCGGACCATGATGCTCGGAATGCCAAGGCCGCCGAGCTCTATGTCGAGCGTCCGGGATAGACAGTTCACCGCGAAATCGCACGCATGGATTGCGGACACGTAGGGAGTGGGAATAATCGCGGGCGTGGTAATCCATATCACCCGCCCGCCCGCGTTCCTGAGAAGCGGAAGCGCGGATTGGAGCACCGCCACGGCACCGACTATTCGCGTATCAAGCTCCCTGCGGAGGCTGTCGACCGGCAGGAGCTCGACCGGTGCGGGACCACCGCCACCTGCGTTGTTCACCAGTCCGTAGAGCCCTGTGATGTGCCTGTTGTCGAGCTCCTCCCGAACGGTTCTTATCCCTGCTTTGATCTGGTCGTGACGGGTCAGATCAAACGGCTCTATCGGCACGAGATTCTGCAGTCCAAGGGCGGCGATGCGATCTCTGTCTTCACGCTTTCGAACCGTACCGAAAACGGTGAAGCCGTTACGGGCCAGGTGAACGGCCGTTGCGTATCCTATCCCGGACGATGTGCCGGTTACGAGCACGGCACGGCCCGCACTGTCAAATTGACGCCTCATTCCGGTCCTCTCCAACTGCGCACGAGGCCCTCGACATATGCGGGCTGGCCAGGCTGCGCAGGCCCCTCGTCGCTGTGAAATCCCGTGAAAAGCCCGGGCAGCATCCCTCTGAACAGGATTGCCGATACGCCCTGCTCGACGATGAGCCTCAACTCCCGTTGATCCACACCGTGAGCGGAAGACAGTCTCTCGCAGAACCCGTTCAAGAACTTCATGAACTCCAGAACAAAGCGCCGATCGTAGAGCCCGTCGAGGAACGGGCCGGTGAGCTGGGCACGCGTGATTCCCGGATATCTGGTTACGCCTTCGAGCAGGTACGTATACAGAGACCTCAGGCCGTCGCGGACCGACTCCGTGGCCATATCATGCAATGCATCCAGATCCTCGAAGAAGTTGCCCAGCGCGTGATCCAGGGCAACTTCGACAAGGGCCTCCTTGGAGCCAAAGTGATAGTTGATGGCCGCAACGTTGACTGCCGCCTCCGCGGCGATGGTCCGGATCGTAACATTCACAATTCCCTGCCGTTCTATGCATTCGATTGCGGCAAGAACGATCCGTTTTCTCGTCTCGTCTCCTTTTTCTGCCACGAAAACCTTTCTCCTTCGATTCGCATTTAAACAGACGTTTCAAACATGTGATTAGTTTAGCGCGACATCCGGCAACTGTCAACGCCGTGTCCGGCGGCACAACTTCGCAACGCAAATAGTATGCTTTCTTGATCAACTATTGATCGTCTCCGCCGGACTTCGACGGCGCGAAAACGAAACCGGGCGGTTCTTTGCTCCCCTTCCTCGCATGGTAGTTCCCGTCGCACTCCCAACGGCGGTGATGAACAACCGGATTTTAAAGAAATTGGAATATGGGCCTGTCAGGTGATTCTGCGCTTCCATTCGTTGTTACAGGGAACGGCCTTTGCGCGGGAAACTTTTCGTTGACAGATATCTAAAGGTATCTTAAGATTTAATTGTTAAGAAATATTTACATTTCTGCGAACACCGGACGGCCGATATCGCCCGGGTGAAAAGGAGGTTCTCATGAAAATGCTCATGCGCATAGCCACGCTCACTCTCCTGATCGGCGCAATGTCTGCGTCGTTCGTCTTTGCGAGCGGCAACTCTGAGTCCAAACCGGCAGCAGCGGCCGCGCAGCCGACGCAGGAAAAACCGATGACGCACGACGAACTTGTCTCCGCGGCGAAGGCCGAAGGCAAGGTCGTTGTCTACTCGGTAACGAGTCGGATTGCGAACGCGGCAAAGGCTTTCACCGCGAAGTACGGCATCGAGGTCGAAGCCACGAACCTGAAGGACTTCGAGCTTGTCGAAAAGATCTCCAAAGAGGGGAGCACGGGTGCAACGGGTGCCGACTTCGTTCTTGCACAGGACGGCGGCCGTGTAATGGGTGAGCTGATCAACCAGAACTATCTGTACAACTACGTGCCACCTACGATGAAGAATGTGATTCCGGTGGAGTTCCAGAATCCCCTCGCATTCTCGTTCATCAACAAGGTCTTCATCTTCAACGACGAGAGCTCCAGTGACTATCCGTTCACGAACATATGGGCGCTTACCACGCCTGAATGGAAAGGAAACTTCCAGTTCAAGAATCCCTTTCAGGAGGGCGTCAACGCGAACTTTCTTACCATGGTCACCAAGCCGGATATTGCCAGCAGGATCGCAGACGCCTACAAGGCATATTTCGGCAAAGACATTGTCCTTACCACCCCGAATGCCGGGTATGAGTGGATCAAGCGGATTCTTGAGAACGACCTTGTTCTGACCACGTCCGACACAAAGACGGCAGAGAGCATCGGCGTCAAGGGTCAAAACAAGAAATACAACGCAGGGCTCTTCGTTTTTTCCAAGTTTCGCTACAAGAAAACCAAGAACCTGGCGCTCGCCCCGATCATGAAGATGGATCCGTTCGTGGGATTCTACTACCCCATCTATGCCCTCATGGCGACCAGGGCCGAGCATCCGAATGCCGCCAAGCTCTTCATCGAGTATCTTCTCACCGACGAAGGCTTCAAGCCGTGGAGCTCCGACCTCGGCACCTACTCGTCGAATCCGAACATTGCTCTCCAGCCGGACGACTATCCCATGAGCACCTGGGTCAAGATTCTCGTTCACGAGGATCCGACCTACACCTTTCAGCACCGCGCGGAAGTCGAAGAGTTTCTCAACGAATACATCTACTAGACACACTTCTGTCGGAGTCACGGATTTCCGTGACTCCGACAGGATGCCCGCCACCATGAAGGAAGGGAAGCGTGAATTACCGAAACAGGCTCAAGTCATTCTTCAAGAAACCACACAATCTCATTCTGGTCCTGCTGGCGGTGATCCTTGCCTACCTCACCGTCGTTCCTATGGTGACGATCATTCTCGATACCTTCACCGTACACCAGTCGGAACTCATGCGGGTGCGAGGAGCGAAAGTTGGTGACTTCACGCTCTACCACTGGACCAAGGTTCTCTTCTCGTCCATCAGCAGGAAAACCTTCTACGAGCCGCTTCTGAACACGATTCTCGTCTCGCTCGGTACGTGTTTCGTCTCGATCACATTCGGAGGAATGGTTGCCTGGCTCGTAACGAGAACGAACATGCGCTACAAGGGCGCCATCTCCACCCTGTTCATCTTCCCCTACATCATGCCTTCGTGGACGCTCGCAATGGCATGGCTCAACTTCTTCAAGAACTCCAGAGTTGGCGGATCGCCGGGGTTTTTCACGGCTCTTACCGGGATTGAAACTGCAAACTGGTTTGCCTATGGCCCCTTCCCTATCGTCCTGGTCCTGGGGCTGCACTACGCGCCGTTTGCCTACATTCTTATTGGCGGGATCCTACGAAACATGGACGCCAACCTCGAGGAGGCAGCATTGCTTCTGAAAGCAAGTCGTCCGAAGATCATGCGGAAGATCACCATTCCGATCGTACTTCCGGCAATGCTTTCTACCTTTCTGCTTGTCTTCTCCAGCGCAATGAGTGCATTCGCCGTTCCGGCCTTCCTGGGTACCTCGGTTCGTTTTCAGGTTCTGACGACGCAGATGTTCCGAACGTTGAACGGATTGAATCCCGGATACGGATATATCATGGCGCTCGTCATGATAGCTATCGGTGTACTGATTCTCGGCGTGAACCAGCGAATCATCGGCGCCCGAAAATCATTCACGACTATTACCGGCAAGAGCTCGAACATCGCGTACATAAATCTCAAGGCGTTTCGTTGGCCCGTCTCCGTTGCGTTGATAGCCTTCGTCGCACTGGTCTGCATTGTTCCGCTCATTTCCTTTGCCGTCGAATCTTTCATCATGGAGCCCGGGAACTACTCCCTCAGCAATTTCACCACGCTTTTCTGGGTAGGACAGGGTTCTCCGGAAATCGCAAATGGCGAACCGGGCATACTCCGCAACCCCACCATCCTCAGCGGCCTCTGGAACAGTGTCAGGCTTTCGGTCATCGTCGCCTTCATAGCAGGCTCCACGGGGATACTCGCCGGCTACGCCATCGTCAAGAAGCGCAACTCGCGACTGTCGACGCTTGTGAACAACCTGGCATTCTTTCCCTATCTCATGCCGAGTATGGCCTTCGGCGCGATCTACCTTTCAATGTTTGCCGTCAGGCGTGGTTTCATTCCGCCACTGTACGGAACATTTGCGCTTCTCGTGCTCGTCGGTGCCGTAAAATACCTCCCGTTCGCTTCGAGAGCAAGCGTTGGGGCCATGCACCAGTTGAGCAACGAGATCGAGGAAGCCGGAACCATAGCGGGAATCGGATGGCTGAAGCGGATGCTCCGCATTATCATTCCGATCCAGAAGTCGAGCTTTCTCTCCGGATACCTGCTCCCCTTCATTTCCTGTATGCGCGAGCTCTCGCTCTTCATCCTGCTGGTAACTCCCTCTTCACGGATACTGACCACCATGCTTTTTCAATACAACGAGAAAGGATGGAATCAGTATGCGAATGCGATCAACCTCATCATCGTTCTCTTCGTGGTAGTCAGTAACATCGTCGTGAACCGGGCTACCGGAGCATCCATCGACAAGGGCATAGGAGGACAATAGCCATGCCGGAAATTCGTCTCGAAAACATCAGCAAGCGGTTTGGCAAGTCTGTTGCGGTCGATTCACTCGATCTCGTGATTCGGGACCGGGAGTTCGTGACACTGCTCGGCCCATCCGGTTGCGGAAAGACGACCACGCTGCGAATGATAGCGGGTCTCGAAACACCGACCGACGGAGACATCTACATCGACGATCGATGTGTCTTCTCCGCATCGCGAGGAATCGACATCTCACCGGACAAGCGGGATGTCGGATTTCTTTTTCAGAACTACGCGCTCTGGCCCCATATGACGGTCTACCGGAATATCACCTTCGGTCTGGAGAACCTGAAGTGGGAGCGAGCGAAGATCGATGCACGAGTCGATGAGCTGTTGTCAATGCTGCGCATCGGTGAACTGCGCGACCGGTATCCCGCGGAACTCTCTGGCGGGCAGCAGCAACGAGTAGCCATTGCACGCACCCTCGCGATGGGGCCAAAGATACTCTTCATGGACGAACCACTGAGCAATCTCGATGCGAAGCTACGGATGGACATGCGTGCCGAGCTCAAACGTCTGCACAGGGAGACAGACTCGACGTTCGTCTACGTCACCCACGATCAGCTCGAAGCGATGACGCTTTCCACAAGGATATGCCTGCTCGACCGGGGTGTGCTTCAGCAGGTTGCACCGCCTCTCGAGATCTACCACAAACCGGCCAACTACTTTGTGGCCGATTTCGTCGGAAGTCCAACGATAAACATCCTCGAGGTCACGGGTCGGAACGTCAATCTGGATGAAGTGAATCTCTCGAATGACCGCCTCAGTTTTCTCTTCGGGCCGAGGTCTTCGAGCATCACCGTGCAGGACGGGCAGAAACTGCTGCTTGGCATCCGGCCGGAAGACGTGGTAATAGGCGACGATGGGCCGATCGAGGGGGTAATCTACTCGACGCTTCCGTCGGGAATGGAAACGATCGTCAAGATCGAGGTTGACGGGTCAATTCTGACGAGTGTTGTCTTTGGCGGCGTGGATTTCTCCATGGGAGAAAAGGTGAGAGTTTCCTTCAAATCGGAGAACAACGTGCTCTTCGATCGGAAAAGCTCGCGCAGCCTCGCCACGGGAACGCTTGTGTAATCTCCGCCGAAATCTGGTAGAATCGGTCGGATACCAGGCGGCTCACATGAAGATGACAGCGGACGACAACTCGAAAAAAAAGACGATACTCATCGTGGATGACGAGACTCACATCGTGAAGCTGCTTCAGATGAACATGCGCACGCGCGGGTACGAGAGTATTGCAGCCTATACCGGCGAGGAGGGACTCGAGCTTGCACGGACGCATGGCCCGGACCTCATTCTCCTGGACGTGATGCTTCCCGGAATGGACGGAATATCGGTCTGCCAGGCGTTGAAGGAAGACCCTGCAACCAGGCGTATCCCCGTTCTCATGCTCAGTGCGAGGAGCGAAGGGCAGGACAAGATACTCGGGCTCGAGGGCGGTGCCGATGACTACATCACCAAACCGTTCGACCTCAGAGAGCTTTTCCTGAGAATCGGCGCCGCGATTCGCCAGGTCGAACTTCTGACGCGTCCGATAGAATCCCGCCTTGCGGTCGGTAACCTGTTGATCGACAGCGACCGCTTTCAGGCCAGCGCCGGCGAGGAGAAGATCGACCTGACGCCGTCGGAATTCAGGATACTCCAGCTTCTGGCAAAGCATCATGGTACCGAGGTTCGTCGCGAAACGATCAACCGCGAGATCCTGGGGAAGTCACCGGATGATGCAGGACGTACCATCGATGTACATGTCCGCAATATCCGACGGAAGCTCGTCGACAAGAGCGTGACCGGATGCTCGATTGAAACCGTGCATGGCACCGGGTATAAGCTCACTGGAAGCAGATGAGACGTGGACTGTTCCTTACCCTTATCACTGGACTTTCGATACTCCTGCTGACGGCGACTCTTCTGCTTTACCTGTATGCGGTAGATATTATTGTCAAACAGACACAGTCCCGCGCCTTCGACGCGATAGCTCGCATTCAGGATGCGCTCGACGAAACATCAGATTCCTTTCAGGATATCGCCCACCGGCAGAGCTCGGGACGGGCTGAGCAGATCATCATCGTCAATTCCAACTTTCTCCTGCTCGCCAACTCGCTTAACCCGACCGGCGAAGTTTCCGGGAAATATATCAACGCCGACATTTCGGACGCAAGCGAGCAGTCGTCGGCCACAAGCGCGGTCCGCAACCGCAACGACGGCACTCTCCTGGTGTCTGCCGCGAAGCGGGTGCGGGCGCGGTCGAAAGAACTCATTGTCTCGGTAACTTATTCGATCCATCAGGTCGCGAGTTGGTCGAAAGCGTTTCTTCTGTGGGCGATCGTCCTTCTGCTGACCATCACGTCCCTCATCGTCGTGATCGTCATCTTCTCACTCAGACGCTATCGCCGGCCGATTCGGACCCTCCTTCAGAATACCGAAGACGCATCCCGCAGCGGGATCAACAAGATCACCGTCCACACGGGCAACTCCGAGCTCACCGAACTCGTTGAACGGTTCAATTCACTCGTGGATCACTACGATCTCCTTATCGAATCGGACAACCGGAAATACAGCCGCATCAATACCCTGCTTTCGAACCTCAAGACCGGCATCCTCATGGTGGACGCGAACAACGTGATTTCGCTGATGAATCCGAAGGCTGAACTGCTCCTCGATATTGACCGTCTCGACCTTTTCAAGAAGGGAAAAGACGCGTCCCGACAGAACCAGACAGTCAGGGAGATACTGGAACAGACACGGCTGGTCAACGAGAATCGCCTTCCGCGGGAGTTGAGCGTGACAACACTCCGGGGAGAGATTCTCGATATCAGCATTGAGGCTGTCCGCAACAAGTACGAGCCATACGAGCACAGCGGCGCGCTCGTGATGGTCAGGGATGTCACCGAAATGCGCCGCCTCGAGCGGCTCAAGGACCAGTTCATCTCCAACGTATCACATGAGCTGCGGACGCCGCTCACAGCCATAGGAGGATTCGCTGACACACTGAAGGACTGGACAGCCTTGAGCCGCGACGAACGCGAATCGGCCGTCGAAATCATCCGCCTGGAAACCGAGAGATTGAAGAAGCTCATCTCCGACCTCCTGACCCTGTCGAAGATCAGCAACCGGATGGATCACGGTACAACGGAGCTGTTCGATCCCGCGGCAGTCGTTGCCGAGGTTGTCAGAACTCTCGATGCGGTTGCCGCGGAGAGGGAAATAACGACACGGATCTTCATTGCTGAGCGAATTCCTCCTGTCACCGGGACAGAAAACTGGTTCCGCCAGATTGTCGTCAACCTCTACGAAAACGCACTCAAGTTTTCGCCTCATGGCGGTACCGTCGCACTGTCTGTGTCCGTCAAGGGTGACAAGGTGGAACTGATGGTGGAGGATTCAGGGCCCGGAATACCGGAATCCGAACGAGAGAAGGTCTTCGAGCGTTTCTATCAGATCAACAAGTCCGATACGAGCAAGAACGCCGGAACCGGTTTGGGCCTGGCCATCGTGAAACACATGACCGACGAGCTTGGAGGAACGATCGAGATAGTGACCTCGTCCCTCGGCGGAGCATGCGTTCGGCTGCGGATAGAGAAGTAACGCAGCCCACCAGGATCGCGTCACAAAGACGCGAACAACACCATCTTCTCCGATCACCCGTCAGCTTGATTCTGACCCCGATGAATGCACCGCTCACCACATTCCCCACTCGGAGGTACAATGTGACCGGAGGTGAGATATGGAGCGCGCGGAAATACGCGGATGTGGTATAGGCTACGAAGTGGTGGGCAACGGTCAGGTGCCCCTCGTGCTTCTCAACG
>CAZKMA010000097.1:0-10782 GCA_964553615.1 uncultured Spirochaetales bacterium
GCGGTATCGAGTATGGACCTGAACTTGAGTTCGGATTCTTCAAGTACCCGCGCGACCTCCGTGCGTTCGGAGATGTCGCGAATTATCCCAAAATAGCCCTGGAAGATTCCATCATAATCAATCATGGGGAGTCCACTGACTTCGACAACCACTCTATGACCATCTTTATGAATGTTTATGTTTTCCAGGAAAGAGAATGGTTTTTGATCGTCCGTAAAACCTTTGATCATCCCACCAAAACGCACGGCTTCCTCCGGAGGCATCAGGTCGAACGGAGTCTTACCAATCAACTCTTCGGGTTCATATCCCAGAATATCGCGAACCTTCTCACTGAAATAGACAAAAACACTTTGCTGATCGATCTGCCAGACCGCGTCGCTTGCCAATTCGGCGATACTGCGGAAGCGCTGTTCGCTTTCCAGCAGGCTGAATTCCATTTGTTTGCTGACGGTGATGTCGTCGTACACACCCAGCATACCGATGGTCTCATCGACTGCATTATGCAGGGGCACTTTGGATGAACGCACCCAGATTTCTTCCCCGTGTGGCGTTGACTGCGGCTCATCGTAAGAGAGCTTTGGTGTATTTGAATCCATTACCAGTCTGTCGTCACTGCGATAGCGCTCGGCCTGATCCTGCCAGGCCATGTCGAAGTCGCTCTTGCCGATCAAATCATCGGGGCAGCTCAGTCCGGCATCCTTCGCAAACAGAGTGTTACAGCCCAGAAAGTGCAGATCCTGGTCTTTCCAGAAGATGCGCAGGGGAATGGCTTCGATTATTTGACTGGTAAGCCTTTGTTGTCGGCGGATGACCTCTTCGGTCTCTTTACCATCGGTAATATCAAAGATCATTCCATCAAGGTAGAGCAATGTGCCCGCCTCATCGAATACGGGCATTCCGCGTTCGGACATCCAGCAAATGGTATCGTTTTTGTGTTTAAGCCGGTACTCGACAAGGAAAGACCGTTTCTCTTCTATGGCTGCCGTAACTTCGGCCGTACGTTGCGGAAGATCCTCATCCAGTATCAAGTGCTCGATTGAGCACACTGTGCCGGTCGATAGCTCATCTTCTTTGTAGCCGGTCAGTTGAATGGTCATGTCATTATAGAAAGCCATCCGGTTACCTTCACGGACGAATACCCGGTAAACTATTCCTGGAAGGTTCCGCGTGAGGGTACGATAGGCGAGTTCGCTTTCATACAGCTTCTCCCCTGCCTGTTTGCGTTCGGTGATTTCCTGCCACATTCCCACAATGTACGCGGTTGTCCCGAACTCGGGCCTTATCAATTTCAGCGAATCCTGAAGCCACAGATACGTACCATCGGCTCGTTGCCAGCGGTATTCAAATGTGTACGCGCCCTTTTCAAACAGAGTAGTAATCTCCGCTGATACCCTGGGTTCATCTTCCGGATGAATGCGCGAGAACCACAAATCGGTTTTTCCAATGAAATCCTCAGGTTTATAACCGGTAAAAGACTCGACGTTCTGTGACATATACAGCACCGAGAAATCATCTGCTCTGCAGCGATAGACGGCAATCGGCAGCGAGTCCAGCAGGATTGACAACTCTTCGTTGGTGTTCTTGAGTTCCTCCTGTACCGCCCTTCGTTCCGCAAGTTCCGTTTCCAGTTGCCTGTTCGACTCCTGGAGATCCACTGTGCGTTTGGCTACATCCGCTTCCAGACTGGTATATTTTTGACCCAGGGCGTTATCTCGCATCTGGATCTGCTCCAGCATTCCGTTGAAACCTTTCGCCAGAGTTCCAAGTTCATCATTTCCATGCAATTCCGCCCGCAGTGCAAAGTTGTTATCGCGCGACACTATAGCCATTACTCCGACCAGGCGATGCAGGGGTTTGGTTATGGCCGAAAGCGACCGCAGGAGTATGATTACCGCCACGGCAATTGAGCCTGCGGCCGCGATAAGAGTAATCCAGATGTTCCACGCCAGTTTCCTGTATACCGGTGACATATCGGAACGGATATGGATCAGGCCGAGAGGCTCCTGGTTCAAATGGACGGGAACAGCAGTTTCTATGTATGTCGCAGTATGAATATGGCTCTCACCTTTTCCAAAAGGATGTTGATGAGCCGGCATTACGTATCCCGGACGCACATAGAGGGCAAAACTGTCCCCATTCACGTCAAGAATCCCCGCAAACTCGATGCTATCGATATTTTCCAGCGCTTTCAGCGTCTTCTCCGCAGCTTCTCGGTTGTTGGAGTTCAGTTCCCCCGCAACGTTCGAAGCGATGATGTCCATTTTGGAGGATATGTTCATTACAAGTTCATCGCGCAGCGCAAACCACTGGAGAAATGTCGATACAATCATAGTAAATAGTGTAGCCGCCCCGATGGCGAGGAAAATGATTGACAGGAGTTTGCGGCGAATGGATGCGCCTTTGAACCAGACGGGCAGCTTCATTTCTTCTCTCCCCAAACCACATCGATCGCGGATTGGTTTTCTCGAAGGTTTCGTGACACCGGAAACAGAATCGACGAATTTCCTCTGGGGAGGTGCGTTGTGTATAGTAGAATTCAGAGAATTAAGGACGGCAAAGCACTTTCCGAACTCTCGGGCATGTTCCACCTGGTATCATGCCAGATTATGTTCTCCATGCCTTTGTGCATTCGTAGCAGCCAGATCATTCAATGCCGCAAAGTCACCCTCTATGGGATCCCCTATTCAATATACTACTATTTGAACAATTATTTGCAGAACAGACCGTGTTATCCACCATCACCGCCCTCAGGCGAGCTGATGCAGGAAACATTCAGAACCCGCCGTGAGAGACCATGCGCCCACCTGCACAACATGAAAAGAACAGCGAGACCGATGAGGATGCCCGTAAGCGCTGGAAACCAGTCTCCCGCCTTCGTATAGACCGTCAGCGGAAAACGTGCACGGGAAACGTGAGCCACAACAAATCCCTCGGTGTATTGTTCCGGCGACCCCGGCTCTATCCGTCCTGTCGCGTCAATCGATACGGTGTATCCGGATTCGGTGGCACGCAGGAACGGACGCTGGTTTTCCACCGCACGAAAGAGCGCAAAGATCCCGTGCTGCCGTCCCTCGACGGGATTGAGTGACCAGTAGTCGTTACTCATATTCACGATAACCTGCGCGCCGGCAAGGACGTAGCGCCGCACGCCATCCGGGAAGACGTCTTCGAAGCAGATTGGTGTCGAGAAGTCACCCTTGGGATGATTGAACACCGCGTAGCGGTCGCCTACACCCCAGTCGGAGATCTCATATGTCTTGAAGAGATCGTACAGAGGAGCAAACTTCTTCTTGTTCAGGGGAAAGTGCTCTCCGAATGGGACAAGGTGGATCTTGTGATATATGTCGCTCCGCGTACCGTCGGGATTCAACAATATCGACGAATTGAAGTCCTTTGGCACAAGTTCTCCATCTTCCCGCGCGAGCCCATGATCCTGTGTACCGGTAAGAAGCCAGGTACCGAGGCTTTCCTGATAATCGAGAAAACCCTGCACAATGCGTCCCCAATAGGAGTCACGCCGCCCCGGTTCGGTCCAATAGCGGATGTCGAGCATGAACGCGCCCTCGGGCCAGACAACGAGATCCGGCTTCCGACCAAGGGTCCGAACGGCTTCGTCGGAAAGCGAGTACAACCGATCGAGGCTGTCCGTATACGGGTTTTTTCTCGGATCGCAATTCGGTTGGACGAGAACAACGGTCATCGGGCTCTGCGACCGCGCGGCGGCGATCCGTGAGCGCGCGCCGGCAAGGATGGCAGCGCCCACGCCGAGAGCAGCGGCGAAAATTGCCGCGCAGAGCATGAGCGGAAGGCCGGAGGCAATTGCGCTGAAAAACCTCGGTCTGCGGTTCAGGTCCGCTCCGCCGTGAGCCCAGCTCCAGCCCAGTATTGGAGCCGCAACCGCCCAGGCAATGGCTGCGTTCACGAACAGAACAAGGAAATCCACTCCCCACACCCCCGTAACAGAGGAGATCTGTATAAGAGGAAGGAACCGGTACTGTGTGGTTCCGGCAATCCCCCAGGGATAGCCAATAATCCCGATTGACCGGCACCAATCGAAAAATACCCATGCAAGCGGAGCGAAGATGAACCCCCATTTTCTGAAAATGCGCAGCAGCCAGACCAGGGCAACCATGAACATCAGGTACTCGGCAGTCGTTACAATGATTACCATGTGCAGAGATATGTAGTCGTACGTTCCGTGCCAGTAGTTGATGAAGAGCCCCTGGAGCACGCCGAAATAGACGCCGCAAAAGAGTGCCCGGCGCGGCTCGGAAGTCGCCAGGACGAAGAAAACGGGGACAAGCGCAATCCACGCGAGCACGCCGATGCCGTCCAGCGCCACAGGCGACGGGAAGGACATGCCGAACAGAACCGCGGAAGTGATTGTAAGCGGAATTGACCAGCGTTCAACCCGTACCCGCCACCACGTCGGGCCCAGTCTCCGTCCGTCGAACGGCAGCCTCAGTGTTCTGGCATTCATAACCCAGTACAGCCCGAGAAGAAAGAGGGATGGAACATAACGAACACATGCCTGGAGCCGTTCAGTGGTTGTATTTATTGCCAGGCGCAGCTGTCCGGTCATTGCAATATACCGCTGCATGTAGTCCATATTCGCGTTGGTCGCATAGATGTAGTTGAAAAGAAAGAGAATTGAAATCGATCCCCAGAGCATCTCCACCAGCAGCCCCGCGGGCCTGCCTGAGAGCAGCAGGATTCCGAACCCCGCCTGAAGAATAAACACCGCAAGGACGAGGGTGTCCGCCGGCCCTATCCCCTTCATCGGTGCATGAAGCTTTCCGTGGAAGTCAAGCGGTTTCCCGTCTATCCCGGTTCCTTCGAGGAGATCATCGAAACTCCCGGCCACGAAGTCGGCGCGAAGCAATGCGGTATCGACGGACGGATCCCAGATGGCAAGCGAGAGCTCACATCGTTCACTCGACTCGTAGATCCAGCCCAGTGCGAACCGTCTGAGTCCCAGCTCCCGGGCAAGGTCACGAGCCGTCGAAAGATCCACACTGCTGATCTTTGACCTGTCAAAATCCGGATTGGTTCGCACGTAATACTCAACGATGAAACGGTGGCTCACAACCGCGTACGAGCGGGTGAGGACCAGCTGTCGTTCCACGAAATCCCCCGCTTCCTGAGTCTGGGCCCTGGTCAGAGTCGAACTCGAAAGGGGAAAGAGAAGGAGGTTCGGCTTCTGGAGGAAGGCAAGCGGCCCAATGAAGCAAAGGACGATCTCGAGTGCGGCGAGCGTGAACACGCTGAGCCCGAAGTAGAACCGGGCATCCTTCTTACAATCATGTCTGGAAGTTGTTTTGTCGTTCATGCCAATTGTAGGAGCATAGAGTGTGCCACTCAAACAATCGACATAATTCATTTTATGATAGATATATATTCTATTTTCCGATATCTGTACCCCATCAACGGATGGATGGATCTGAATCACCGGGGACAAAAGTTGATACCGGCCTGTTGTTGACTGCGGCACGGGGCGGGACTATAGTTGAATCAACCCCTTCTCTATTTGCATCTTTCGACCAAAGAGCGGGAGACTGCGTAATGAGAGATAGTCCACAATCCGATCCGCCCGTGCTGCTCGTTGACGATGAGGAAGCGATCCTGACAGGAATTTCCAACGTGCTAACGGCCGCCGGAGTCCGACCGCTTCTCACATGTTCGGACGCGAGAAGGGTGCTTTCAATCGTCGACGAACAGGAGATAGACGCGATACTGCTCGACCTCGCCATGCCATACGTTCGAGGCGAGGTTCTCCTGGGACAGCTACGGGAAAGCCATCCCGAAATTCCAATCATCATTGTAACCGCGTCCGGCGACCTCGATACCGCAGTTCGATGCATGAAGGTCGGCGCCTTCGACTACATGGTTAAGGCAGTTGAGCCGAGCCGTCTCGTAAGCGGTGTAAAGCGGGCAGTCGAAATGCGCCGACTGTCTCGCCAGTACTCAAACCTCAAAGAGCACCTGCTGTCCGGCGGAGTAGCGAACATAGACGCGTTTTCGAAAATAATCACAACAAGCCCGCGAATGCAGGCAATTTTCCGTTTCATTGAGTCCATTGCGCCCTCCGCGGAGACGGTCCTTATTACCGGGGAAACCGGAACCGGCAAGGAACTTATGGCGGAAGCAGTTCACGTGGTGAGCGGTCGTAGCGGTGCTCTGGTCCGAGTAGATACTGCCGGACTCGACGACACGATATTTTCAGACACGCTCTTCGGGCACGCACGCGGCGCATTTACAGGAGCCGAGTCTGTCCGGAAGGGACTCGTTCAGCAGGCCGATGCGGGCACGCTCTTTCTCGATGAGATTGGCGACCTCTCACCCATGAGCCAGATTAAGCTGCTTCGGCTTACGGAGACTCACGAGTATTACCCTCTGGGCTCGGACCTTCCGCGGGCAACCAGCACCCGTTTCGTCGTAGCAACGAACCGTGACCTCGCCGATCAGGTATCGGCCGGGCAGTTCAGGCGTGACCTGTATTACCGGCTGAAAACCCATGAAATCCGTATACCTCCGCTCAGGGAGCGGAAGGAAGACCTTCCTGTTCTTGTGGATCATTTCCTCGATCAGGCGTCCATTGATCTTCAGAAGAAGAAATTGACTATTCCGCCTGAGCTTCTCCTGTTGCTTTCGACATATGATTTCCCCGGAAATGTTCGGGAGCTTCGTTCCATGATATACAACGCAGTCAGTCTCCAGAAAGAGAAGACGCTCTCTCTCCAAACCTTTCGGAACTCGATGGGACGCGCCGAGGACAAAAGCCCGATTGCCGAGGCTTCCGGGACACAGGCGTTTCCGGACAGGCTTCCGAGTCTCAAACAGGCTGTCGAGTCGCTCATTCAGGAGGCGCTGCACCGTTCCCACGGGAATATCGCTATCGCCGCCGGTATCCTGGGAATATCTCCTCAGGCGCTCAGCAAGCGTCTCTCTCGTAGGCGAAAGGCGGCTTCACAGTAAACCGCGACCGGATGGGGGTATGCAATGAGCTGGTTCAGATTGAATGCGCTGGCGGTCGGCTCGTTGACGACAACAATTCTGCTTGGGGTAACTACCTTTTATCTGTTGTCGTTGAAGCACAAGGGCCGAGAGACCTTGTACCTGTCCGGCTACCTCGGATCCCTCTTTGTCCTGCTCCTCGCCTATACGGTGCGCTATTCGGTATTTTCTGCCGCAGCACTTGCAACCGGACAGGTCGCGAATCTCATTGTCTTTGGCGTTGCGTCATTGATTCAGTTTGCATACTGGTTCGGCGGCAATCCCAACCGAACGGAGTCGCGAATTGTGCTCGCAGCTACGCTCACGCTGGCCTTTGCCGCGTGGGGAACGCTCGCTGTATCCGGTCGCCATGAAGCGCTCTACGATTTCAGAGCAGAGTATTTTACCTACGCTTTTGATCCTCGAGTAAGCATACTCGCGCTTGCCGAATACATCTGGGCACTCGTGGTCTTTGTCCGCAAAATTGGGGCAACTGACGAACGAGCGCAGAGCGGCATAGTCCCGTTCGTAAGGCGTGTAATTCGGCCTGCCGGCAAGATTGCCGCCTCTCACCGGAGTTTCGCGCTCCTCACCCTTGTCACCATCCCTATCGCGCTTCAATTCGCGCTGCTGCACACCCGGTTAATATCGCGTGGGACGTACGCCCTTCTCTTCAACACGGGCTCGCTTCTGATCTGTCTGCTCATATTCAACGTTTATATCAATAACTCGCCGCGGCCGACCAGTTTTCTCGCAAAGCTCATCGGCATTCCGCTGGCGGTGGTCATGGTTGCGTTCGGAATTGCATCGAATGCGGTAATGCCGATCGTCGAGCGTACGATTATGGCCCGCTACCGGGCAGACGCAGAACTCGCCAGACTGGCAATCGAGACTCGCTCATACTCTCGATTGCCGGACGATGTGAAGTATGTGGTGTCGTCCACAGGAACAGGAGGCACGGTAAGATACCTGCTTCCGGCCGCAGAGGATACCGTGTCCACAATTCTCGATAGTATTGGCAAGGGACTCCTCCCGTTCACCAATCCCGGGACGTCAATTCCAGTTTTTCACTACCTCGATTTGTACAACACCGGCACTTTCTATTTTTCCTATCCGGTTGCCTACCAGGACTCGGCATACTGGGTCGGATTTTCCTACGCGGCGTACCGGCTCGCGGTGCACGAGTTTGCATTGAAGCTCGCCTCGGCCGTGTCGCTGGCGTGGTTGGTTGTGCTTGTCGGTTTTCCTCTTCTCTTTCGCCGCGGACTGATCCGGCCGCTGCAGGAGCTTCTCCACGCGGTCGCGCGCGTATCTGAAGGTGACTTTCGACACACCGTCCCGGTGGTTGCCGAGGACGAAATAGGACAGCTTGCACGGGGCCACAACAGAATGATTGAGTCGCTTCGCACCATGGAGGGGAACTTCAAGGCACTCGCCGAAAATGCGTATGACGCAATCCTGATCGTATCGCAGAACGGAGAGATACTCTTCGCGAACGAACGAACGGCGCAATTGTCGGGTATGACCGCGGACCGGCTCCGGGAACAACACCTTCGCTCCTTCATTCCTGAATACGACGTTTCCCGATTGACAAGGAACGCTCTGGAAAAAGCCCGCGGGAACAGCGTTCCGGAATCCTACGAGACTCAGGCTCGACGGATGGACGGTGCCGCTATCCCGATCGAAATTACCGCAGCGCCCACTTTGTGGCAGAAAACGCCTGCAGATGTGGTCATAGTACGTGATATCTCCGACCGGAGGAGGGCCGCAGAGCTCTTGCGCACTCACCAGCAGGAATTGATGAGAACCGACAAATTGTCGTCCCTCGGCGAACTCGTTGCGGGGGTAGCGCACGAGATTAACAATCCGAATCATGTGGTTGCCATGAACGTCAGATTTCTGCAGGAAGGTGTTCCCCTGCTCCTTTCGCTCACCGAGTCTTCAGGGGAAATGGACGCCACCGTTCGGATTGCCGGAAAACCTTACCATGAGTTCAAGACCGCCTGCGACGCCGCGTTGTTCGACATAGAGAGAAGTGCCAAACGGATAGATCATATTGTGGGCGAACTGAACCGCTTTGTACGGGAGAAGAATCCGGTTTTGGAGTCAGTCGATATCAATCTGGTCGTACAAGGTGTCGTTGATCTGTCGCGCCAGTTCATTGACAAATCCACGACACAGTTTCACCTCGAGCTATGGGAAACGCCCCTTACCGTGAAGGGAGACTTCGTTGCCTGCGAGCAGGTGGTACTGAACCTGATAGAAAACGCCGGTCTTGCGCTTAGAGCGACAAACGGGGCCCTCCGAGTATCCACAAGCATGGAGGCAGATGGAAACAACGTCTGTATTGTTGTCGCCGACGAAGGAGTCGGAATTCCTGCGGAGGATCTTGCGCGCATCACCGAACCGTTCTTCACAACTCGCGCCGAAAACGGCGGAACCGGCCTGGGTCTGTCTGTCACCGATCGCATCTTGCGAAGCTTCGGCGGAAGTATGACATTCGAATCGACGGTCGGGCGCGGAACAACCGTGACGGTCCGGTTGCCTGCGTCGGAGAACAGCCTTTGAATCGGACGGCGCCTCGGGAACACGCCTCGGGGAAATACGCTTCACCAATACCCTACTTCGGAAGCAGCAACAACCTTCCCTCCGACTGTTTCTCGATCTCCTTTCTGTCCCACAGCGCCGGTTGATACTGAACTTTCCGCCATCGATCGACCATGTCGGCATAGTGTCGATTCCCTGGGTGTCCACTCTGCCCGGTTGGAAGAATTGTCCGTGTCCTGGTAAGATCTGCCATGTCCACAATCTGGCGCATAGATGGTATATGAAGGACGTCGAACGGTTTTTTGCGGTCCCACCCCTCCGCGTTGACCTGCGTCGGCCCTCCACCAACCGGATAGGGTCCGCGATTGAATATCTTTTCGATCAGTGAGATCCCCGACTTTCCGAGCGTCTGATTGACAAAAGTAATGGTATGGATCTTGTCCCACCGCCATTTCTTCGGATTCTTCCCGGCTTTTTCGACAAGTTGTTGATACCCCCTGCGGAACGCACGTACCAGAATCTCGTCCCGTGTCTCGCGTTCGGGCGTCGTGATATCGTCCCAGAATCGGTTTTCTGGATCCTGCAGGAGGAAGTGCACGGCATTCTCGGCCCGACTGGATGCCTTCATTGGCCATTCGGTCTCCGGATACTGATCCCGGAAGATCTCTGTTACAAGCTGAACCCATACGTACGCGTACAGCGCGGCGGGTCCACTTTTGCCCGACATTCGACCATCCCAGCCCAGAACCATGTCCCGGGCTTTCTGCATTCGCTCGAGCTCCTCGGACTGCTTCCCGTCGAAATCCTTCTTTTGTTTATCCGTGAAATCTTTGTTCTTCTCTTTCGAGATTCGCTGCTCGAGTAGAGTCGGATGCAGGTCCAGATCCTTGAGCGCAAGGCAGATCTCCCGGGCGGTGTAGTTCGAATCATCCGCCTGCATCGCCTCGATCTCCTCCACACCTAACGGCCCCTTGCTCGACTCTATCATCTCCACAATGCGGCGAGCACGGTAACCATAGTCCAGTTCCGTGCCCAGCAGGTGTGAATAGGCGCTTGCCGCAGGAGGATTGTTCGCGTTCACTATGTACCCTTTGGGTGGATTCAGGGATCGCGGAAGCTCGTCGAAGGGAATGTAGCCCGTCCATTCGAACTCCGAAGTCCACCCGGGTACAGGCGCCTCTCCGGAGCCTTCAGCTCGGATCGGAATCCGGCCCACGCACTGATAGGCGATATTGCCATCCA
>CAZKMA010000098.1:0-1338 GCA_964553615.1 uncultured Spirochaetales bacterium
AAGAGAGCTGCGAACTGAGAATGCACGGGATTCGGATGGAAACGGTGTGTGGCCCTGGGAAGTTTCTTCGGTCACCCCGAAGAGGCTTATTTCCCCCCCCAGCTTCAGTGGATTACGAAGGACGAGTTGAGCCGAATGGTGTTGATTTGCAGTTCAATCCGCGTCAGGGCACAATGGGAAAGAAATTGCGCTGCACATGGTTTCCAAAGAACAGCGCCTGGAACACAACCTGATTGACCGCCGTGTCCGGATGCGGGGCCGTCCAGGTGTCCTCATTACAGGCACCATACGCTGATCGAGAGTCCCCAACGCTGCACGATACTGACCCAGCAGCACCGATCCGGCGAGTCGGATGGAGTAACATCGTTGTCCATTCTGAGAGTTCAGCGGATCCGGCCGGGTGATCATCAGGTTCAGGCGCACCGGGAACCGCGTCTTCGGCCCAGCATAGCAGAAGGAATGGCTATTTCCCCGCGGCCTCTGCAAGACGGTTTCAGGCAATCCCTGCACGCCTGACGAGGTCGAGTGCGCCGCGAATTGCGAGCATTTCGATCTCAGTCGGGTCGCTGATTGTGGAGATGACGCGTTCCATTCCCAGTATTTTCCGGATAACGTACGCATATATCTCGCAGCGCTCCCTGGCGCCAATCAGGACTATGGGTGCATCAAGCGAAAAGCCTCTGCTCTCCGCGTGTCTCAGGACATGCATGTCTTCCACGGCAATCGCAGTGCCGAGGAAGCACCGTCGCTGTTCGGCGGTCGTGTTCATGAGCGTATCCATGAATCGGGGGATCATGAGTGCACGCAGGAATCCGCTGCGCTCTACTATGTCGAACGCAAGGTCACTGGCCGCCGTGTCGACGCCCGGCCCATCCCCCTCCGTATCATCCGCTGCTGGGCCGGCCACGGATTTGCCGATCAGCGTGCTGTTGACCACAGCGTCGTGGACCTGACCCGAAAGGGTGGTGATACTTCCGAGTATGTGCCCGTGCCGGTCAAGCGCGACCAGCTTGGTGTGGGATGAAAGCACGATGGCCGAAAACGGTGGAGAGGCGCGTCCGCTCTCCATGACACCGGCCATCTGAGTCTCCTCTCCGCGCATGAAATCCAGCATGTCCGCCTGATCGAGCGAAATGTGATCCGGATCGTAGCGGGACTTTACCCCTCGTATGAAATGCATGGGGATCTGAACGGGAAGAACAGCTCCCGGCTCGAATGACGCTATGCCCCCGGCTAGTTCATCCATCGAGACCGGGGCAGTAAGATGCGGCAGCTCGACGAGTCCGACTTCCGACGTTACCATTCCCGAAGCAATGATGCCGCCGATCTCGCCGGCAA
>CAZKMA010000098.1:1348-9289 GCA_964553615.1 uncultured Spirochaetales bacterium
CGATGAACAGGAAGATCGCCTCCCAGCCGAAAGCGGTGTCGAGAATGCCGCCGATCTCGCCGGCAACAAGACCGGACTCTGCCAGACTGTCGGTAATAAGCTGCGTAATACCTGCCCGGAGCGCTTCTTTTTCTCCTCCGGCGGCAACATCCTTCACCCCGATTCGCGCCCTGGTACTCGTCACAACCTTGCCGCCTTCAGCCACGATTGCGAGGCGGGTATTGGTGGTTCCGACGTCGAGTACTCCGAAGTTGAGCATTCGCTTCCTGCCTCTACAACACGCCCAGCGCCGACAGTGATTCTCGAAGTTGTTCGACTTCGGAATCTCCCGCTGGCAGAAACGGAGCGCGTGGATAGGTGTTGAGGACTCCACGCAACTGAAGCATTGCGTACACAGCCAGTTGAGTTGATCCTGCGAGATACATCAGCTCCCGAACCTGGTTCACCAGAAACTGCGTCTTTCGACACTGCTCGTAGTTACCGCCGACGCCCTGCTGCCACATCGTGCGACAGAGTTCGGGGAATGCATTTCCGAGCCCGGGAATAAAAGCGGTAGCGCCGAGCGAGCACGCTGGAAGCCACATGGACTCGGTACCGAGCACGACATCGAAATTCTCGTCCTTGAGTTCGCGCATGTAGGTGGCCGTAGTCAGCATGTCGAAGGTGGCGTCCTTGATGCCGGCAAGTCCGAGTTCCTTGAGCTTCCGTACTGCGTGCAGGGATATCTCGTAACCGGAAAACTTCGGGTTGTTGTAGAGATAGACCGGAAAGGCACTATCAACTGCAGAGAGTATCGCACTGTAGAACTCGACGATCGCCTTCTCTCCGTGGTGATAATAGTACGGTCCCACCGCGGCGGCCCCGGTTGCACCTATGTGTTCGGCATGTTTCGTCAGCGCGAGGGTTTCGCGAGTCGAGGCGCACCCGCTGTGAACGATGACCGGAATACGGTGAGCGACTGTCTTGACGCACACTTCGGCGACCTGCTTTCGCTCGTCCACCGTCATGAGTGGGCCGCTGCCGTATGAACCGCAGATGTACAGCCCATCCACCCGTTCGACGAGGTAGCTCACCAGCGTCTCGAGTCCTTCGTAGTCGACCTCGCCCTCACGCGTGAAGGGGGTAATCATCGGCGGAATAACGCCCCGCAATGCGCTCATCTGCCACTCCTTCTGTCTGTTCCGTGGAAGTTCTTGTTGACAACTGCCATGGAGTACGGTATTCTGAATTTGTCTGTTAACCAGTTTACCATGTTTTTGAGGCTCTGACAATGGAAATACTAGCGAAAGCGAAACTATCTGATCTCGTGGCAGAGTCCATCATCAAATTCATTGACGAGAACAGGCTCTCTCCCGGCGACAGGCTCCCTACGGAGAAGGTAATTGCCGAGACGCTCGGTATTGGTCGGACGAGTGTCCGTGAAGGGATAGGAAAACTCATGGCAAAGGGACTGCTCGACAGCCGTCAGGGCGACGGGGTTTTCCTGCAGGAAGTGACGGTCGACACTCTGTTCAGCCGGGACACAAAACTCGATCTGAGCAGATTCCTCCGCATGGGGAAGGACGAAACGCTCGATCTTCTCGACGTTCGGAGTGCGCTGGAAAACTTCGGGTGCCTTCTTGCGGCGGTAAACGCCACGGCCGAAGAGATTACCGAGCTCGAAAGTCTCGCCAACCGGATGGCCGAAGCCGTCGGCGATGCACCTCAATATGCGTCACTCGATTTCGAATTCCACAGCCTGATTCTCACGATGAGCCGCAATTCTATTCTTCCACGGCTTTTCCGGTTCACTGCCGATCTGATACGGAAGCAATTCGACATCACCATAGTGCAGCCGAACGCGCTGCAGGGGGCGATGCGTTCCCATCTCGAGATTGTCGATGCTCTCAAACGACGTGACCCCGATGCCTGCGTAGCTGCACTCGAGCGGCACCTTGCCGACGTCAAAGCACTGGTGATGACCGCGTTCGCCGCCGATTCGTGATGTGACCAGGATCGCCGCCGTATTTCGGCGCGGACGAACTTATAACGAGGAGTAGACAGGCATGAAAGCACTTGAGTTTACGGGCGTAATCCCACCGATGCTCACGGCGTTCGATCGGACCGGCGAGATCGATGAAGAGGCCATTCGCGCAACCGTCCGGTTTCTGCTTCCCCACGTGGACGGACTGTATCCGCTTGGCACATACGGATCCGGCCCACACATGACGGAAGCCGAGCGAATGCGCGTTCTGGAAGTGATTCTGGACGAAGTCGCCGGGCAAATCCCGGTGGTTGCTCATGTCGGCGCCGCCGGGACGAAACCGATGATCGAACTGGCAAAGCACGCAAAAAAGGCCGGGGCATCGGGCGTCGGCGCAATTTCGCCGTACTATTCCCCACATCTGCCCGACGAGAATCTCTACGCACATTTCGCCGCGCTCGTGGACAGTGTGAACGAGCCGGAGTTTCCAGTGTTTGTCTACAACAACGCACACTACTCTCAGAACTCCGTTGCGCCGAAGGTCCTGGCGCGTCTTGCCGAACGAGGACTTCGCGGCTGCAAAGACAGCTCCTTCGATCTTGTGAACTTCTTCCTGTATCAGGACGCAGTTGCGGCCTACAGTGACTTCAACGTGATTATCGGAACCGAAGCGATATTCATGGGTGCTTTCGACGCAGGGGCAACCGGCTTCATCTGTGGTCTCGGCAACATTTATCCGGAGATGCTGGCCGAAATGCACACAGCCTACCGCTCGGGCGATCGTATGAAGGCGATGCAGAAGCAGCGGCTCGTGCTGCGCCTCCGCGCCCTGACAAAGATTGCTCCGACTGTTCCCTTGATGCATGAGGTCCTGCGCTTGCGGGGCGTGAGCGGTGGATATTCTCGAAGCCCGTTGATCGAGATTAGCGAGGAGGATCGGAAGCGACTGCGCAGTGGACTCGTCGATCTCGGCTTGTTATAGACCGGAATGCGGAATGTCCTTCGTCGGAGGACTCGCATTGCGGATCATGTTGGGTTGAAATGGAGGTGAGCAATATGAAGAGGATCATGGCATTGGTATGCGGACTCGTGATCGTTGCAGGTATGGTGTTCGCGGGAGGAGCGGCGGAGACAAAGTTCCCGACGAAACCGATTACGATTGTCTGTCCGTGGGCGCCCGGCGGGGGGACCGATCGAACCGCGCGGTTCCTGGCGGAACAGCTGAGCCAGAAACTTGGCCAGCCGGTGAACGTTGTCAACAAGACCGGCGGAAACGGGGCCGTTGGTCACCAGTTTGGCGCAACGGCGGCTCCTGACGGATACACCATCACAAACGTTACCTTCGAAGTGAACACGCTGAAGTATCTCGGCTACTCCCAGGTGACTCCGCGGGATTTCATTCCGGTTCTCCAGTTCAATGAGGATCCGGCGGCAGTTATCGTGAGCGCGGATGCGCCGTACAACACCGTTAATGATCTCATTGCAGACATCAAGGCAAAGCCGGCGGGAACCTTCTCCTTTTCCGGAAGTGGAATCGGAACGGTGTGGGACCTTGCGCGGATTGCAATGCTCAACAAGGTGGGCATCGATCCGAAAAAGGTGAAATACATTCCTACCGCAGGCGCAGCACCGGCGATCACCGAGCTTCTCGGCGGACACATCGACGTCATTACCTGCAGCTATCCTGAAGCGGCAGCGCAAATCGAGGGTGGCAAACTGAAGGCTCTTGCCATCATGGCGGAGGCGAGGAATCCAAACTATTCCAGCGTACCGACGCTCAAGGAACAGGGCATCGACTGGTCTTACGGCACATGGCGGGGATTCTGCGTCCCTCTCAAGACTCCGGACGCAGTCGTACAGACACTCGCCAAGGCGACACAGGAAGTGGTGCAGTCAAAGGAGTTCACCGACTTCATGACCAAGAACGGATTCGGCATAAAGATCCGGGTCGGCAAGGACTTTGGTGACTTCATGCAGCAGCAGTTCGACGGACTCGCAGACATCTTCAACCTGGGGGGAGACGGAAAATCCTGAGCTTGTGAGTCTAGTGTCCGCCGGCTCGAAACGCCGGCGGACTACTCCAACTTCATGTGAGGGCAAATGCAATGCTCGAAGTGAACCGTCAGCACGTAGTCGGTCTCGTGTGCCTCACGGTGGCCGCTGTAGTGCTTGCAATTACTCCGACTTTCCCGGCGGGGCAGGAATCGGTAGGTATTACCGGTCCGGCGTTCTTCCCGAACGTTCTGGCCATTGTCCTGGTTCTGGCGGGAGCCTACAAGATCGTGCGCGGATTCGTTGCGCGCTCCTCGAACCCGGGGATCCACTTCGGCGAATTGGCGTTGTCCCTGCGGCAGCCGGAAATTGCCACTGTGTTATTGACAGTCGCCATGCTTGTTCTCTATGTCCTATTTTTTGAACTTCTCGGATTCGTGCTATGCACCGTCTCATTCCTCTTTGTTCTGATGGCAAGACTCGGCGTCAAGAAACTGCGCAGTGCCCTCTATGCCGCGGGTTTCACCGCCCTGATCTATCTGATGTTTGGAAAACTCTTTGGCGTATCGCTGCCTCCGGGCGTGCTCGGCCTGATCGGGTTGTCGTGAGGTTAGCATGAGTACAATTCTTTCCGTTCTGCAGCCCTCGATTCTGATTCCCTGGTTTCTGTCCATGGCTCTCGGGATTTTCGTCGGGGCGATGCCCGGCCTCTCCGCTACGATGGCGGTGGCGCTGATTGTCCCTCTGACTCTGCATATGCAGCCGATTGCGGGTCTTGCGATGATTCTGGGGGTGAGCTTCACCGCCATCTTTGCCGGAGATATTCCTGCGACCTTCCTCCGAATCCCCGGAACGCCGGCTTCGGGAGCGGCCATTCTGGACGGCTACGAAATGGCCCGCAAAGGGGAGGGGTCAACAGCAATAACGCTCGATCTGGTCTGTTCGACACTCGGAGGAACGATAGGAATCCTGATCCTGATTTTCGTCTCGCCGCTTCTGGCGGCATTCGCCCTTCGATTCACGCATTTCGAGTATTTCTGGCTCGGAGTACTCGGCCTCTCGATGAGCGCCGTTATTTCGAAAGGTTCGACCGTCAACGGCATCATCTCCGTAGCGGCAGGACTGCTCCTCTCTACCATCGGAGTCGATATTGCCACGGGCTACCCGCGATTCGCATTCGGTAACGTCGAATTAATGAACGGAATCGGATTCATACCGGTCATGATCGGCCTCTTTGGTGTGTCAGAGGTGATCCGTTCGCTGTTGACAAAGACGACGATGGGGAACTCGATTGTCCGGGAGAAGATAAAATTCGCGCTTCGCACGGCATTGAAGTTAGTAATGAAGAATAAACGCGTTACCGTTCAGTCCGCATTTATTGGTACCTTGATTGGCGCGCTGCCGGGAGCAGGCGCGGACATCGCGGCGTGGGTTTCCTATGGAATTGCAAAACGCACTTCACGCAATCAGGCGAAATTCGGAACCGGCACACCCGAGGGTGTAATTGCCCCGACGAGCGCAAACAATGCGGCCCTTGGAGGAACGTGGATTCCGGCCCTGGTTTTCGGCATCCCCGGTGACTCGATAACGGCGATCGTTCTCGGAGCGATGCTGATGTACGGCCTGAGGCCCGGCCCGCTCGTCTTTCAGACCGAACACCTACTGGTGAACCAGATTTTCACAGTCGCACTGATCTCGCAGGTGTTTCTGATTGTCCTGGGCTACCTTGGTATCAGAGCCTTCGCTGTGCTCTTTCGATTCCCCCGAAATATCGTCCTGGCCGCCATTCTTGTCTTCTCGGTTGTCGGTGCCTACGCGCTGCGGAACAGCGTTTTCGATATCGGCCTCGTCGTGGTCTTCGGAGTTGTCGGCTACCTGATGGAGCGAGCCGAGATCCCGCTGCCACCCTTCGTCCTCGGACTCATTCTCGGTCCAATGGTGGAGGAGAATCTTCGGGTCGGTCTGATCAAGTCCAGTGGAAGCATTCTCCCATTCCTCGATCGACCGATCTCGGCGGCACTGGTCGCGATACTCGCTGCGGTGCTCCTGTGGGATCCGGTGGCAGGAATAGTGAAGTCTGTAGCGGCCGCACGACGGGCGCGAAAGAATAAGGCAGAGGAAAGTGACTCCTAAGTCCGGCGACCCAGGACCGGAAGTTGTCTCGTGGGGAGAGCCGCTTGCGGGTATCTACCCGCCGGGCGGCTGTCTGATAGAGGATACCGTGACGCTCGAGAAGACGTACGGCGGCGACGCGTCCAATTTCGCGCTGGCCGTAGCGAAGCTTGGCCACAACTCGGCGATGCTGACGGCTGTCGGCAACGATCCCTTTGGCCGCGGATTTCTCAGGCTGTGGGAATCCGGCGGCGTGAATACGTCGCTGGTACAGATGGACGATCACCACCGGACGGGTGTCTATTTCGTCTCGTTCCATGGCAAGGAGCACGAACTGACCTATTACCGCAGCGACTCCGCGGCCTGTCACCTGGACCTCGTACGCATTGACTGGGGAGCGATCGCTTCTGCGAAGGTGTTCCATCTGAGCGGCCTGAGTCAGGCAATAAGCAGAACCGCGATGGACGCGAGCTTCGAACTTCTTGCTTTTGCGCGTTCGAATGGACTGACGATCTCCTACGATGTGAACTACCGCCCTGCGGTGTGGCGCTCGGTGGAACTCGCCCGTGCCATCATTGCCCATACAGTCGAAAAATTCGTGGACATTCTAGAGGTAACCGCAGAAGAGATGAGGATGCTCGGGTGGGGCGAACGTCCGGAGGAAATCAGGTCGGTGTTTCGCCGCCCGCCTCCGTTGTGCGTCGTGAAGCAGGGGCAGCGAGGGAGCCTTCTGGTAAGTGAGCGAGAGATGCTGCCGGTCCCTGCGCTTGCGGTCGACGTGAGCGATACCGTTGGTGCCGGCGACGCATACGACGCCGGGATCGTGATCGGGCTTCTCGAGAACATGGATCTTGCGCAAATGGGGCGCGTGGCCACCGGGGTTGCCGCCATGGTGTGTCGTGCACAAGGCCCGATCGACGGGCAACCGACACGTAGCGCTCTTGACCAATTCCTGGCAAGCACCCGAACGTCGTGATTCACCAGAAAGCCGCAGGAAGTGGGGCGCTCGGGCTGAAACCGGCGCTTCTGGCCCTGTTCATCAACGTGCTGTGGGGCGGAATCAACGTATCGATCAAGGTATCCCTTGGCGGTCTGCCTCCACTGGCGATTGCCGGTATTCGGTTTGCGGTTGCAACGCTTGTCCTGGGGATATGGGCGCGTATTTCCGGTGAACGTCTTGGGATATCCCGCCGCGACGCGCTTCCTCTTTTTCTGCTTTCCCTGGTGTTCGTGGTCCAGATCTGGCTCATGAACCTGGGCACAGGTTTCACGCTCGCAAGCCGCGCAACGCTGTTCATCTCCACCAGCCCGTTCTTTACGGTAATTCTGGCCGACCGCTTTGTTTCCGGGGACAAGGTTTCTCTCGCGAAAATCGCCGGCATCACCGTTGCCTTCTCCGGCGTGCTGCTCGTCTTTGGCGAAGGGCTTGCGCGAAACGATATCAAGTACCTGCTGGGCGATCTTGTCATTCTGGTGAGCAGCGTGACACTCGGCCTCAGAAATATCTTCACAAAACGTCTTGTGGAAACCATTCCTGCAATCAAACTGGTTTTCTGGCAGGGTCTAGTGGCTGTACCCCTGTTCTTGCTGCTCAGCGGGCTCATGGAGCGGAATGCAACGTATACCTTTTCTCCTGCCGTCCTTCTCAGCCTTGCGTACCAGGCAATCGTGATCGGCGTTTTCTGCTTCGTGGTTCAGACGAAACTCATCGAGAAGTACCGGGTAAGTGCCGTGAGCGCATTCGCCTCGTTCACACCGATTTCTGGTGCTTTCCTGAGTGTCATCGTTCTGGGCGAGCGGCTCTCACCGATGATTCTTCTGGCGGCGCTGCTGGTGGGTGCCGGTGTTTTCCTGGTGAACCGCGAGCCGAAGCG
>CAZKMA010000099.1:0-8364 GCA_964553615.1 uncultured Spirochaetales bacterium
TTTTTAATCCGGGCCCGGTAACCTGACGCAGCACAAGGACTGCGCACACTGTGCCGAACAAACACATCCTGGCCCGAGGCCGGCTCGACAGTGGCCCATACGACGACAATATCGATTGTGCGAACTACCGTTTTGCGCTAATATGGAATGATTCATACCTATGAGTCGGAGCTCCATGAAGAAGTACGAGACGGTGATGACCTGGCTGAAAGAGAACATTGAGGCTGGCCACATTCTTCCGGGCGAAAAACTGCCGACCGAGCCGGAGCTGATGAGCAGATTCGGCGTATCGAGGAACTCTGTGAGACAGGCAATAGGTGAACTTTCCCGTGAAAAGTTTGTCGAAAGCCGGCACGGGGTTGGAACCTTCTGTATCCGGCGGACGAGCAACCGCTCGATGCTCGTAGGGCTCGTCTGCCTGCGAGTAAACTCGTACATTTTTCCACGGATCATCCAGGGCTGTAACCGGGTGGTGCAGAAGAACGGATTTACGCTCCTGATAAATGAATCCTGGTACGACGCCGCGCAGGAACGTCGGATGCTGCTCGCGCTGCGGGAAAAGCAGGTAGACGGCATCATCCTGACGCCGGTGGAAGCCGACGCAGCGACGTCCAATGCTGTTTTGGTGAAGGAAATAGAAGAGTCAGGTATTGCGGTTGTACTCCTCGACAACGAATACGCAGGACACAATTTCTCGAGCGTCGTCCTGGACGATCACGGCGCCGGACGAAAGGCGGCTCAATATCTGTGGAACCGCGGACACCGCGACATCGGCATAATCTTCAGCAGGAACTACCGACCGAAAGTTCTCCGCAAGGACGGAGCCGTGGAGTACCTTCGCGAGAAGGAGATCACGGTTCGACCTGAGTGGATGGTTGGAATCGAAGGTCAGGTATCGCCATTTCGGACCTATGGGCAGATTCGGGAATTGTTTCATATGCAAGGGAGTGTTCCGACCGCCATTATCTGTTCGAGTGACGACGAGGCCCTGATGCTGATTCGCCAGGCAAAGCGGGCGGGAATCAATGTGCCGGATGACCTATCGGTCATCTCGTTTGACAATTCCGATCTTGCGCGCTTCTCACATCCGCGGCTCACCTCCATGGATCATCCGAGCGACTACATGGGTGAACTTGCAGCGACCGCTCTTCTGAGCCGGGTCTATCACGCCGAGACCCCCGTTCGGACACGGTCGGTCATTGATTCCTCGGTCGTGAACCGGGATTCGGTTTTGGATCTGCCTCCTGCCTGATTTGCCGCTTTCGGTGGAATTCACGGATCATTTCGAAAAGGCTATCCCGCCCGTCGAGCGCCGGTTCCTCGGTATAGCTCTCTTTCACAGCAGTCGTTTCCCGAAGTCCCTTTCCCGCCATTTCCGGGATGAATCTGCTGTTGGCGGAAAGCAATCGACTGGTCATCTCCCGCATCTGAGGAAGGTCGAGTGTTGCCGATGTGAGCGGATCTACCGCAATTGCGGCAAAGAGAAGCTCCGGATCGTTTGACATGATCGCGTCGAGCGTCAGACGTTGGGAGACGATGTTCGTCATGGCAAGTGCGGCAAGCTGGGGTGGCAGCGGGTCTGACTGAGGCGCTGCAAGCCCGATCGCCCCTGTCTCAACAGGAATCTCGACACAGCAGTCATTCGGAAGGTTGGGGATCCTATGGTCTCGATTCATCACGTTGCCAATGAACCGGTAAGAACTTCCCGTTTCCAGGGATTCGATTATCCGCGCACTGTAGTCGTCGCTCCGACGGGGGAGCTTTCCCTCTTCAAACTCCAGATAATCGAGTTGTCCGATCTGGCTCTGTACGAACCGCGCATATTTGTGAAATGCACCCTTTGCTCCCGAGTAGCCTTCCACCGAGCAGTACCGCCGAAGGAGAGAGGCGTCCCGTCGAAACCACGGGAAAAAATCAGATAGATGGCCGGATGTTTCGGTCACAAAGTAGCCGAATTGCTGCATCACCTCAAAGCGAACGCGCTCCGAGGTAAGAAAGGCGGGTTCAGCAAGCTTCCGGCGGAACTGAGTGTACAGGTCTTCGCCATCCTTTCGGATCGACAGCGCCCAGCACATATGGTTGATACCTGCAAAGTCGACCTCCAGTTCACCGGGCTTGCAGCCGAGACACGCTGCAATTGTTCTGCGAGTGGCTTCGGCGCCTCCGCAGAGTCCGACCACCCTGCGCAGTCCGAAGGCGTCGGCTGCCATCACAGTCACCGCCATTGGATTGGTGTAGCTGAGGTAGAGGGCGTTCGGACATAGACGGTTGATGTCGGCTGCCAGCTCCCGCAAGACGGCCGCATTGCGAAGCGCCTTCATTATGCCGGTCGGGCCCGATGAATCACCTATGCACAGATCCAGCCCGTAATTGCAGGCAACTCGATAGTCTGCGTCAAAGGCCGGAAATCCACCCACATCGAACAGCCCGATCACATAGTCTGCGTTTTGAAGCGCTTCTGTCCGGTCTGTTGTGGACACAAACCGCACGGTGAAGTGGTTGAAGTCAACCACACGGGCCGCATATTGGGAAACAACCCGGAGATTATCCATGTGTGGCGCCATAAGCCGGATTTCGGACGCCTGAAGCGCGTCCACCGAAAGCAGGTCATCGATAAGCCTCTTTCCGTGTGAGAAACTGCCGGCACCGATGATTGCTATGACAGGGGATCTCGGTTTCATGATGGAACATATTATACAACGTGGCGCCAGGGAAGGTTCAGGTTGACAGCGTAACCCAACAGTGTTATGATCGGTTATACTCATTAGTATGAGTCATTGGTATGACTCAATATAGTTGGTTTGCGGATTCACCGCATGGGAGGAGAGAGCATGAAAATCGGTTTCCACACCGACGCGTTCAACTCTGCGGTATTCAGTTTTGAAAGAGCATTGATCTGGGCACAGGCAAACCATGTTACCCAAATTGAATGCGGCGTGCTCGAAGGCGTTTCATGGATCCACGGACTGGGATATTTCCCCCATATTTCGCTTGTGGAGGATCCGCTGCGCCTGCGTGAAAAAATGCAGAAGTACGGAGTCGCTTTTTCGCAAGTTGATGCAGCCTATCCTCTATCCGGCGCCGATGGACCGACCTACGGTGTGCCTTATGTCTTGAAAACCATTCCCTGGGCAAAGCTTGCCGGTTGCCCCAATATTGCCACTACCGATGGGTTGCACAGACCCGAGGGTATGAGTGATCGAGACGCACTTGAGGCGATGAAGCGGAGTTATGGAATTATAGTTGAAGCGGCAGAGGCGTACGAAATCAATATCAACATCGAGATTCATGGCTACTTCACGACCAATCCCGACATGATTGAGAAGATGCTGAATTTCTGCGATAGCAGGTATTTCGGCCTAAACTTTGATACCGGAAATTCGTTTATTGCAGGCCAGGATCCGGTCGCCTTCGTTCGCCGATTCATTGACCGCGTGAAGCATGTGCACATCAAGGACGTAGCCAAAGCGCTTGCCGAGGCGGCGAGGGGTAAGGAAACCGGCATCGGCATCAGTCACGCCGCAGTGGGTGACGGAGTGAACGCCGAAAATATCCGCACAATTCTGACCATTCTGCGGGATGAGAAGTACGACGGTGTTCTGAGTCTCGAGTGCGAAGGACAGGGTGGACCGTTGATCGAACGATCACTCCACTGGCTGAGAAACACGTTGAAAGAGCTCTCTATTGCGGAAGAGTTCTGAATATAGTTATTTCCGTTCGGAGTGTCACCGCGATGCGACAGACGGATAAGGAGGGAAGGCAATGAAAAGAGGAATGATTGCAGTTTCTGTGGCGGTTCTGCTGCTGTTCGTGTCGGTTTCCGGCGTATTTGCGTCCGGAACGGCCGAGGGCGCAGCGCCGGCGACAGGGAAACAGATGGTTTACGGTTATGTCACTCCCGGGCCGGACACCTGGTACAAGCGCGATGTGGACGGCTTTGTCTACGCCGCCGAAAAGGCGGGTGCCAAAGTTATTGTGCTCAACTCGGACTATAACCCCGAGAAAGAGATCGCCAACATCGACTCGCTCATTAATCAGGGTGTTGACGGCATGTGTGTGTTCACGTTCAACCAGAACGGAGCGAACATTGCCGCTAAGAAATGCGCGGCAGCAGGAATCCCGCTTGTCGTGACCGACAACGTAGGCCAGGTGCTGAAGTCCGGCTACGATGTAGTTGCTGCGATCGATTTCGACTGGGCAGGCATGGGAACGAACGTTGCCGACTATATCGCGAAGAACTATTCGGGCGAGAACATCGCCGTCATCACGGGGCTTTCAGAGCATATACCGGTTCAGATGTTCATGGGCAGTTTCAAGCCGGCTGTTGATGCACTTGGAAAGAACAAGATCGTCGCCATCCGTGACGGCAAGTATGATCCGAACGTTGCAGTGAATGAGGCTCAGGACCTGGTCCAGTCAGGAACCAAATTCTCAGTACTCTTCATTTTCAACGATGAGATGGGCGCCGCAGTGGTCCGGATGCTGAAAACCCGGGACCTCCTGAACAATCCAATCAAGGTTGTCACCACAAACGGTGCTCCGTACGGGATTGATTTGATGAAAGAGGGAGGGATCAAGTATTCAATTTCAACCTCACCTGGCTGGGAGGGAATGATTTCCTTCCTCGCTCTCCAGGCCTACAAAACCGGGAAGATCACGAAATTGAATCAGCAGATCATGTTGCCGAACACGCCAATTACTCAGGAAACGATTAACGACAAGACGAAGGTTGTGCCCTGGGAAGCCGATCCGGTGTGGCTTGATCTTACAAAACAGTATTTCCCGCAGTACAACGGACTCTATTAGGGCAATCCGGCTTAGTTACTGAATCCTTTTGGGGCCGGCGCTCTTTCGCGGGAATTCCCCGCTGAGAATGGCGCCGGTCACTGTCTGCAGATCGGGGACTGTTATGGCATCCGGCGAAATACTTCTTTCGGCCACAAACCTCACAAAGACATATGGCTCGCACCGTGTGCTCAACGGCGCGGGGTTTGCTCTTCATTCCGGAGAAGTTCTCTGTCTTGTCGGCGAGAACGGTGCCGGGAAATCAACTCTGATAAAGATACTCTCTGGAGCTGTAGCGCCGGACTCCGGGACTATCACCGTCCAGGGGAAGACATATTCTTCTCTGCGACCCCGAGAGTCGATGGAGTTGGGTATCTCAACAATCTATCAGGACGTGGAGCTTATCGAATCGCTTTCTGTAGCGGACAATATATTCCTTGGCAACGAACGAGCCGGGAGGTTCCGGCTTGTGGTAGATGCCCGGGGGCAGCGGGAGAAATCGCGCCAGATCCTGGATATGCTGCACATCGACATCGATGAGAAACTTCTGGTGGAGGACCTTTCGGCGGCCCAGAAACAGACGCTCCAGATTGTGAAAGCGCTGCATCAGGATGCAAAGGTGCTCATCATGGATGAGCCTACCAGCTCTCTCGGTATGGACGAGACCAAGTCGCTGATGGGACTCGTGCAGGAGCTCCGGGCCCGGGGAATCGGAATTATCTATATTTCGCACTATCTCGAAGAGGTGTTTGAAATCGGAGATACGATCATGATTCTCAAGGACGGGCAGCCTGCGGGCATATACTCACGGGCCGACGTGAGTATCGACTTCGTAATTCAGAAGATGGTCGGTCGCGACGCTTCCATGTTCTACACGCGCGATCGGGTCCCGGTCGGGGACGTCCAGGTTGAGGTGCGCGACATGACCTGGACCGGCGTCGTGAACAGTGTCAGCTTCCAGGTACGCAAAGGCGAGGTGTTCGGGATAGGCGGTCTCGTCGGATCCGGGAGGAGCGAACTGGTCAGTCTCATTTTCGGAATGCAGAAAAAGAACGCCGGTGAGGTGATTTTGAACGGTGGGCATCTTCAGATCCACCGCCCGGCGGACGCTATTCGTTCCGGCATCTGCCTTGTTACTGAGGACCGCAAGAAGTATGCGATGCTCGGTGCACGCAGCGTCATCGAGAATATCATGATAGTGAACAATGAACTGACCGGAGGCCCGTTGCTCGATCTTGCAGCCGAGCGACGGATTTCGAAGGAGATGGTGGCAAAGCTGCACATCGGGGTCGCCGACCTGGAGCAGCCGGTGGGCAGCCTCAGCGGCGGAAACCAGCAGAAGGCAATAATCGCACGGTGGCTGTTGAACGACGCAACGGTGTTCATCTTCGATGAGCCGACCAAAGGTGTCGACATCGGTGCCAAACATGAAATTTATGAGCTGATCGTGGATTTTGCCCGGCAGGGCAAGAGCATTATCATGATCTCTTCCGACATGCCGGAGCTCCTGTCAATGAGCGACCGGATCGGGGTAATGCGCAATGGCACCATGACAGCAATACTGAAAACCAACGAAATCGACGAAGAAGATCTCATTCGCCACTTCGTCGGAATTCAAGCGGAGTAATTATGGGAAACAGTGAGAATGGGCGTTCACTCGTGGGGAGAGTTCTGCAGACTCAATGGGTTCTTCTTTTACTGGTCATTGCCCTTATCTCGGCCTTTACCGGCTTGATCAATCCCCGTTTCTTTCGCGTTGCAAACATAGTCAACATTCTTGAACAGATAGCGACTCTTGGCGTTGTTGCCTCCGGTGCCACAATACTCATTATTTCGGGCAATTTCGATATTTCGGTTGGCGCGAATATCGGTCTTTCATCGTGCGTTATGGCAATGCTCATAAAGGCGAATGTCCCGCCGACCTTCGCTGTACTCATCGGGGTCACACTCGCAATTGCGGGGGGCCTCTTCGTCGGTGCGACCTCAGTCGCCTTCCGCGCCCCGTCGTTTATCGTTTCGCTGGCCAGTATTGGGATATTCCAGGGGATTGCGTTAGCGATTACCCAGGCGACGCTTCAGTCGATTTTCGGCCAGTTTGAGGGGCTCGGATCGATCCGGTTCTTTGGAGTAATTTCCCTCGTGTTCGTTGTGAGCATAGCCGTATATCTTTTGGTCCATTTCATCCTGAAGTACACGAAACTCGGCAGAAGGGTATACGCCATAGGGAGCAACTCGCGAGCCGCATATCTCTCCGGTATCGATGTCAGTAAGAGTACTATCATATTTTTCGCGCTCAACGGTCTGCTCGTAGGGATAGCGGCGAGCATGCTTCTTTCGCGAATCGGTGCTGCGCAAGCGTCAACCGGTGCGGGAATTGAGCTTCAGGCGATCGGTGCCGTGGTCATCGGCGGGACCCCGATGACCGGCGGTAAGGGGCGGATAATCGGAACGTTCTTCGGGGTTCTCCTGATGGGCGTGATATCAAATGCGCTGAACATGCTCCAGGTGAGTCCCTATTTCCAGGCGTTCACGACAGGGCTTCTCATCATCCTGTCGGTGGCCGCGAGTGCGTTCAGCCAGCGGCGCGGACTGACAACGTCATGATTGATATGAATATCCAGAACTACGAACAAAAGAGTAACGAGATCAGAAGGCGTTATCTCGATGCGAAGCGCGAGCACCCCGATCGTTTCAAACGCCGAATTGACTACTCGTGGAGTGTGTGGATGTTCGGCATCGAGCCGTTCGAACGCTCGCTCGACAGGCTGCAACAAAACGGCGTGGGCTTCGTGGAACTGGCTGGAGACCACGCCACCAGAGAGTCGGGAAGATCGGCCGCCGAACTCCAGAAGATCCTCAGCGACAGCCAGGTGCGCGTCTCCGGGACGTGTGGTATGTACTCGAATGAAAACGACCTTTCAAGTTCCAGTGCGTATGCGCGCCAGAATGCCATAGACTACATTCGTCGGGAGCTTGCAGTGCTCCAGGAAGTTGGCGGGAAGTATCTCATTGTCGTGCCGAGTGCGGTTGGCAGAACACAGAGCCTCGACGCGTCTGAGTGGATACGCAGTACAGCAGCCATTAGAATGTGCGGCGACGACTTTGCACGGGCGAATATAAAAGCCGCCATCGAGCCGATTCGCGCGGCGGAGGTCAGTCTTGTGCACTCAGTGAATCAGGCCCTCCAGTATATAGAAGCGGTTGATCACCCGGCCATCGGCCATGTAAACGCTGACACCTTCCACATGATGCTGGAAGAGCGGCACATTGGCCAGGCCATCCTTTCCTGCAATGATCGACTCGCGAATCTTCACCTTGCAGATTCGAACCGCGACGCCCCGGGCAAGGGAATGATCGATTTCGACACCGTATTGATGGCTGCGTATCTCGTCGGAATGAACGAAGAAGGCATGTTCCTGACTCCCGAGCCACTCGGACCGATTACGGATCCCTACCTGCTCGCAAGTCAGCCATGCCGGACCGACATCATGGACGAGCTTGTGAAAGACACAATGACCTACATTCGCGAGCGAGAGGAGTACGTCCGGTCCATATTGGCTTAAGATTGCCGGGGAGTAG
>CAZKMA010000100.1:0-6589 GCA_964553615.1 uncultured Spirochaetales bacterium
GATTTCGCAGGTCGCTTCGGCCGTGGGGGAGCTCCCGGGCGTGGCGGGCCGGATTTTCGCGGCGGCTCTCATGGCCCGAGGCGGCACAGGTAACGGTCCCGGCGAACCGTTGAATACTGCCTCCCCACCGGGAGGCAGTACAGAATGGCATCAGTAGAAGAGACTCACCATGAAACAGAATGGTACACGCTTTTAGCGTTCCACCCGGAAGAAGCTCCGGTGCCCACGGCGATTATCCACATTGCAGGACCCCTGGGTGCGGCTATCGCAAAGCTCGTCCCGATCGTGCTCTTTGACGCAAATCCCTCCAACACGGCGTTGATCTCCCGCGCGGCTATTTCTTCACTTCGTACTGGTAGTAGCCCGTGCCGCGGGACAGTGATGCCCCCTGGTCGAGTTCCGAACGAACGGAGGTTCCGTTTTCGGTTATCTCCGTGTTTTCTGTCAGTGCGAATGCGGGGAAGACGATGTCCGCGGTGCTTCCCGATGGAATGACGACGGTAAGGGTGAACGTAGTCTTGCTCCGGACCCAGGACACGGATGCGCGGCCCCGAATGGTCTCGACCGCCGCACTTGCCCACGGAAGGCCCTCGACAGGCTGCGGCGCAACTCGCAATTTGCGCCACCCGGGTGCCGTGCATTCCAGTCCGGCCAGACTCTTGTACAGCCAGGCGTCGACGCTCCCGAGCATGATGTGGTTGTGGGAGTTCATTCCTGCCCCTGTGAGACACTCCCACCGCTCCCACAATGTCGTCGCGCCTTCCTGAAACATATAGCCCCAGCCCGGATAGGTCTTCTGCGTTGCAATCTTGAACGCTGTTTCCGCCTGGCCCATAGATGTGAGCACGTCAAAGATGTAGCGCGTGCCGACAATTCCGGTATCCAGATGCATATCCTGATGCTTTACGATGCTCTCCATCAGTTTGGTTTCTACGAGCTTCCTTGATTCATCGGGCACCATGTCCAGGAAGAGCGGCAGCACATTCGATGTCTGACCAGGCGTGAAATCCCGCGCCATCATGGAGATTGTGGCGTACCCGTGATTCTTCAGGAACTCCCGGTTGAATGCGGAACGAATCTCGTCCGAACGTTCTCTCAGCGTACCGGCAATCTCCGCGCGGCCCGCGATTTCCGCCATCCTGGCAAGCAGGGCCGTGTCGTGGTAGTAGTACCAGGTATTCGTGAGTTCAGAAGGTGTGCGTTTCGGGAAGATGGATCCGGGCGGACACCAGTCCCCGTACTTGCCGAGGTTGCGGACAATATGACCGTCTGCCTGTGATTCAAGAAAGTCCACGTACTTTTTCATGGAGTCGAAGTGATCTGCGATGGGCCGGCTGTCGCCGTAGTACCAGTAGATATACCACACGAGCTGCAGGTATGCGGTCCCCCAGGCAGGGTCTGCGGGATACAGAGGCCAGTACGGCGGCACGACGTCCGACAGAGCGCCGTCGGGTTTCTGACTGTCCCGGATGTCGTCGACATATTTCGTGAAGAACCGTGCCATACCGAAGTTGTAGCTCGCCTCTTCAGCAGCGAGCTGAATATCTCCGAGCCATCCGTGCCGCTCGTCGCGCTGCGGACAGTCGGTGGGAATGCTCATGAGATTGCTGCGCTGGCCCCAGACCGTGTTTCGGTGCAGGGTCTGAAGTGTGTTTTCTCCGAGCGCGAGCTGACCGGTGGGCCGGACATCCGTGTGAACCGTGAGCGCGGTGAGCGCGGAAAGATCCGGGACTCCGGGATATCCACGGACTTCCACATAGCGAAACCCGTGATACGTGAACCGGGGAGTCCACTGTTCCATTCCGGTTCCCGCCGTAATATAGACATCGGTCGAACGTGCGCCCCGCAGTGTCGTACGGTTCGGGGTCCCGTCTTCGTGGAGGATTTCCGAAGGGCGAAGCTCGATTCTAGTTCCTCGCGGTCCACTCGCGCGCAGGCGCACGATTCCCGACATGTTCTGACCGAAGTCGTACACGTATACACCCGGCGCTGTCTGCCTCATGGAACGGGGCGCGTGAGTTTCGGTAACCCGTATCGGCTCCATCAACTGAGCCCGCAGCGGTTCCGGATTTGCGGCAATCGCCTGTTTCCAGCCGGTTCTCATGTGCCCTGCGCTGTCCCAACTGGTCTGTTCAAGTCGCGCGTCGTAGACTTCACCGAAGTACAGGCCGTTCTGTTGAACGGCGCCCTCGGTACACTTCCAGCTCGTATCGCTTACGACTGATTCGCGGCTGCCGTCTTCGTATTCGATAACTGCCTGGAGGATGAGTTTTGGCCGATCATAGCCGTAGGCCTTTACGAATCGTCCGTTTCCGAGGATGACGCCAAACGCGTTCGCTCCGCCGGCTGTAAGTTCGTGTGTAACATCGAAACCCACGTAGAGACTTCTGGCCTCATACACGCTCTGTGCCGGGTCCAGAAGATGGTCTCCCACTTTCTTCCCGTTCAGGCTCAGCTCAAAGGTCCCCAGCCCGCACACGAAGACCGTCGCGTGACGAACCTTTGCCTTCGTTGAGAAATCCTTTGCGAAGTACTGCGCGTGCACCTCCTCGAACTCCGGGGTGTGATTCAAAGCTGTTTCCACGTAGGACGTCCAGACGGGCGAGGTAATCCACTGCGCTTTCCAGTCTGAGGAGTTGAAGAGTCCGGTAGTGAAGTGTGCAATGGCGCTCCACGGGCCCTTCTGTTCACCTTGAACGGCTCTCACGCACCATGCGTACGAAGTCGAAGACTCCAGTGGAGGCCCGGAATAGACAACCGAAGGTACGTCGATAGAAACGACTCCGCTGTCCCAGACAAGACCATCGCCGCCGCCCGTTTTGTCTGAAATTAGTGCCGCGAGTGCCGCATCTGAGCCGGCAATGACTATCTGTGCCTGTTCTGGAGCCGGATGTGCCCCGGCATGAGCGAAGTTCCATAGGAGAAGCGGCCGTTCAACATCCACTCCGACCGGATCCGTCAGATACTCACATCGAAGTCGCACTGGTGCATTCATATGGTCTCCTTTCGGTTCGATTGGCTACAATTTTACTTGACAGGTCAGGAATTCCGGTTTCATAATATACACGTCTCAGATGAGACGTGTCAACGAATAGTTGACCGACACCGCAAGCGTAATGAGCGGGAGCTGCTCGCGAGGTTACGCTTGCCGACTGATCCTCGGGAATCTGATCCGACCGGAGGAGATTTGAAGCGTCCGACGCAGAAGGACGTAGCGGTCCGCGCAGGCGTCTCTCGTGCCACGGTATCGTACGTCCTCAACCAGAACGAATCTACTCGTGTACCCATTTCCGAGGAAACCCGCCATCGGGTACTGAAGGCCATGCAGGAGCTCCGGTATGAACCGGATGTCTCGGCCCAGACGCTTCGGTCGGGGAAGACCATGACCATCGGCGTGCTTATTGTGGACATACACAACCCACACTACTGGCAGTACCTCGCGGGGATAGAACGTGAGGCGCACAATCACGGGTACACGATTCTCATGTTCCATTCCGACCTGAAGCGTACAGAAGAGAATGTTGGTTTGAGAGAGCTTTCCCGCAAGCGGGTGGACGGAGTCATTCTGACGTCGTCCTTCGGCCCCTATTCCGAAGAGGAAATGCGCTTGCTCACCGATAGCCAACGGCCGGTAGTCCACATTTGGAATGTAGAGTCGCCGTTCGATCGCCTCGCAGCGGATTATCATGACGCTACACAAGAGCTCATGGCGCATCTTATTGGACTCGGTCACCGGCGCATCGGGCTCGTTTTTGGCGCGGTAAATACACCCATCGGACTGGACCGGCTTGAACCATACTACGAATCACTCAAGCGGGCCGGGATTGTTTCCGACAAGAGTCTGGTTGTTTCCTGCGGCCCGTCCATTAAGGACGGCTACAACGCCGCGCGCCTTCTCTTGGATCGGCCCGACCGGCCCACCGCGATCGTCGCTATCAACGATCTGCTGGCGTTGGCGGTGCTCCGTGCCGCAGCTGATGCGCACATCCGTGTGCCCGACGCACTGTCCGTTGCCGGATTTGACGACATTCCGTTTGCGCAGTATCTGACTCCTCGCCTCACGACTGTGCATCGGGACACGGAGGAGGCGGGGGCACGAGCGGTCCAGCTCTTGCTAGATCGAATGAAGGACAAGTCTATGCCGATACGTCTCGAGCATATCTCGGCGCGGCTTGTCATTCGGGAGTCCACGGGTCCGGCTCCCACTGATATGTGATGCCCATGTGGTGCCGTTGGCCCACAACATAAAACATCATGGTTTGGCGGAACGGCATGGCACCATCCTTGCAATCGTCCGCCGAACCCCGAAGAGCGAAGCTGAATCCATCGCTCTTCACGGAGGCTTACTTATGAAGCGCTTGTTATCTGTTGGTGCTGTATTGCTGCTTGCAGCAGCGTTCGCCTTTGCGAACGGGAACTCGGAGCAATCCACTCAATCGGGTCAGAAGTCTGCTAAGACGCAGACGATCAGCATGCTGATGAACAACTACTACTATCCGACGCAGTATCCGGAGCCTGCGAAAATGACTGAGGCACTCGCCGCGCAATACGAGAAAGCACATCCGGGCATCAAGATCAATCTTCTCCCCTGGCGGTGGTCGAACGAGTCTGACTACCGTACCTGGCTCACTGCAAAGTTCGCTGCCGGGACCGAACCCACTATAGCGTGGGAGCAGTATTACAAGATGTGGAATGAGACCGGCTGGTGGCAGCCCCTTGATAAGTTCATGAAAGAGCCCGATCCCTATGCGCCTGCCGGAGCAGGAAAGAGCGAATGGCAGAATGCCCTTCCGGGTTTTGTGTGGAACAATATAAAGGCGCCTGACGGACACTACTACACGCTCGCACTCGAGTGGGTTGAAACGGGTCTGTACTACAACAAGGCAATCTTCCAGAAGGCCGGGGTGTCTGCAGATTGGAAGACCTGGCCGGAGTTTATCGCCGCCCAGAAGAAGCTGAAGGATGCGGGGTACGCGCCGCTGTTCCTGAACACAAACGCGGGATGGTCAACCTACCAGTGGGCGGACGACATCATGACCACCGAGTTCTTTTCGGATCAGGTGCCTTCCATGTACATGCCGAAGTTCGCCAAGGAATATAGTCAGACCTACAAGGGTGCCCAGTGGCGGACGATGAACACCGAAGAGCTGGCCAAGGCCATATATGACGGAAAATTCAAGGTTACCGGCCCTCGTTTCACGGCGGAACTGAAGCTGCTGAAGGACTGGTCCCAATACTGGGTACCGGGATACTCAACGCTGGACTACAACGGTGGATTGAGCGCCTTTCTGTCGGGGAAAATCGCCATGGCCTGGCTCGGTACGTGGAGCCTTCCTCAGATAAAGAGCTCGGCGCCGTTTGACTTCGGTGTTACGTATCTGCCGCCGATCGGAAAATCGGTGAATCCCAACGTTCCGGACAAATTCGCGAACGTTTCATTCCGCGTCGGTGGTCCGAGCGCTTCCGCTCAGTACGGCATCACCAAAATTGCGGAAACTGAGGGACTCGTGAATCAGTCTGTGGACTTCCTGAAGTTCCTCTCGACCCCTGATCACATGGGAAATGTCATTCTGAAAGCTGGACAGTACGTGCCCATGATCACGGGAACCAAGGCTCCGCCGTCCCTCGCCTATTTCGCGAAGCACGTTGCGTCCCTTCCGATCCGGGCGTTTACCGACCCGATCGGGCGCACGACGCCGGAAGCCGGACACAAGTACGACGTTGCCATACAGAACTACCTTCTCGGGCAGGCCGATCTAGCAAGCACGGAGAGCACGATCAGGACCATTCTGGACGACGCCGTTGCGAAGCTTGCGAAGGCGAACAACTACAGCTGGTATAAGAACTGAACGGCAAAGTGTAACGCGACGCTACGGACAGATGCTGGAGCCGGCGAGTCCGACTCCAGCATCTGCAGCATTTCCAGCGCCCCTCTTGGGTGATCAATTCAATGCCCCGGAGTTCAATCGGAGATATTCAATGATACTTACAAAAGTTGGGAACCGTCGGCGCAGCTTCATCAGGCCGCTAATGTTTCTTATCCCGGCGCTGGTTTTCATCGCTCTGTTCAGGTACTATCCGCTTTTTTCGGCGTTCTACCACAGTTTCACACACTGGAACGCGATAACTGCCAAATTCACCGGAACTACAAACTACACCCGTCTTATCGGTGACAGTTACTTCTGGATATCGCTCAAGAATGTCGGTATCTACGTGGCGGTTCGAATTGTCGTCATCACCGTCCTCTGTGTCATCGGTGCCGAACTCATCTATAATCTTCGCTCAAAGAGCGGGGCATATTTCTGGCGCAGCCTCTTCATCGTGCCGCTCGTCATTCCTGTTTCAGTCCTTATCCTGCTGTGGACCTTCATCTACAATCCGGTTCTTGGACTTTTGAACCAATTCTTGTCAACCGTCGGGTTGAAATCTCTCGTGCAGCCCTGGATCGGGCAGCCGCAGACCGCTCTCTTCGCAGTCGCAGGCGTGGGTTTTCCCTATCTCAGCACAATTCAGTTCCTCATCATTCTTTCTTCGCTACAGTCAATTGAGCCTTCGGTGCTCGAGTCCGCACGAGTTGATGGTGCAACCC
>CAZKMA010000101.1:0-3197 GCA_964553615.1 uncultured Spirochaetales bacterium
CAGTGGACGGACAGCGCGAGAAGTCGTACCTTCTCACCAATACCAGAACACGATATGAACGCAGAAGATCTCTACCGAACAATCACGAATAATCTGAACGGCGATTACCTGAAGGATCTCTCGGTTCAGATCATCGACGCATACCGATCCAAGAACTACCGCGTACTTTCCGCGTACGGCCGCCACATCATGCCGGAATTGACTCAGGACAAGACGCCGCCTAACCGCCTCTTCTTCATGCTCATCAAGCATTTTCACCCTGACCGTCTTGAGGCAATCCGGCGAGCTGTAGACGAAGCGTACCGCAGCGGCGACGAAAAGACGCTCGGCTTCTATGCGAATGTCTCCCGGGCACGCACGGAAGTCCGACCACAACGGAGAGTCGAGCACGAGAAGAGGGACGAAACATACGGTTACGGAGCTGAAGACTTCGGATTCGATTTTGACCCCGGGTATCGGCAACCTGAAGAGGACGTCGACCCGGAAGACATCTTCGATGAACGGGAAGAAGAGTTCGACTTCCTCTCTGCGCTCAAGGCCGAACATCTGGGAAATCTCGATATGGAGATTACGCCCGCAGATCTTGCATACCTGGAAGGTGAGCTCGTGCTTGCCGGCTACGAACTTCAGGAACTCGACGGCCTGGAGTACTGCGTAAACATAACTTCACTTGACCTTTCGGATAACGAGATAACCAACATCTACGAGGTTCAGGCGCTCGTACACCTGCGAGAAATCTTTCTTGCAAACAACCACGTTTCCGATCTCTCTCCGCTCGGTGAGCTTGCTGAACTCGAGATCCTCGATGTTTCATTCAACGACGTCGATGATCTGTCGCCTCTGCTCTCTCTGGGCAACCTTAAATTTGTCAACCTGCAGGGCAACCCGCTCGAGGAAACCGAAACAATTCACAGACTCGAAGAGCGATCGGTCGTCGTCATCTACTGATCATACGTTATGTGGAACAGATATCCGTGGTCGTCACTGACAAAGAGGGTACCATCGGGCGCGAACGCAACGCCAACGGGGCGGCCGAGAACGCGGTTGTTGGCCGTAAGCCATCCGGTTATGAAATCCTGTGCCTCTTGAGGCTTGCCATCCTTAAACGAGACAGCGACAACCTTGTAGCCGGTAGGAGGCTGTCTGTTCCAGGATCCATGAAAAGCCACAAACAGGGACCCCGAATACCGCGATGGAAACGCTGCCGACCGACCGGACACTTCGCGCTCGGTGGATCCGTGGTAGAACGCGATCTGAAGCGGCGCGGAATGCGCTTGAAAATTCAGTGCCGTTGGAATGGTCTCTGAGCAGACCGCCTGCGGATATTCCGGATTTGGGACCCTTCGATTCCCGATCGGATAGCATTCCGGCCAACCATAACTGCCGCCTTCAACAATAAGATCCAGCTCGTCCGGCGGAAGGTTCGTATGATCCGGATAAAGGTTGTCGCGCTGGTTCACCACCGCCCAAAGCCGTCCCGACGAGTCAAACGCGAGCCCGCTTGCGTTGCGCAGACCGGAAGCGTAAATGGAGCCCTTGCCGCCGGGGCGATACCGGAGGATGGTGGCACGCAGCGGATCCGTCTCATTGCAGATGTTACAGCTCGACCCCGAGGAGATGAAGACAGTTCCATCCCGTTGCACTGCCAGCGCGCGTGCATTGTGACCGGGACCGCGCGGCAGGTCGGAGAAAAGCGGGACGAGCGTCCTGTTTCCCGATGAGTAGTTGCGGATCACCACCGCGCCTGTCCAGGTGGCGATATAGAGATCATCGCCGTGAAACTCGAGTCCATTCGGCCGCGGGAGGTTTTTTGCGACAATTCGGGGCTGTGCGTCCACCGGCTGGCCGATGGGTGAAACGGCAACGACCTCCCCCCGGGAAATCAATGAGACCAGAATGTCGCCGTTGGGAGCAACCGCAAGAAACCTGGCTCCGGGAATGCGGGAGGAGACGAGTCCGATACGGAATCCGGCAGGAACCTTCAGGGGAAAAGGCATCTGGTCCGCAGCCGGCTGCGCCATTACATGCGCAGCCAGTACAACGAACGCGACGGCTGACACAAGAGCAATCGACAGACGGGTTCTCTTTCTCATCCTTTTCCTCCGCGGAGCGAGACCGCCACGCGCGCGGCAGGCCCCTATTCGTTCTTGTTTCGGAAGTGCGTTCCTCCACCTGCGGCGGTGAACGGGACAAAGATGTCTTTCGCGGTGCCGTGGTAGATATCTTCCCGAGTCAGGTGAACCGTACCGTCCTTGTCGACTTCCTTCGTAATCTTCATGATAGTCTGACCCGTAGGTGGACCGATCGGGATAATCATGACACCTCCGGGTTTCAATTCCTTCAGCAGATCCGGCGGAATGTGATCCGTGCCCGTCGTAACAATGATCTTGTCGAAAGGCGCATATTCCGGCCATCCGTAGTATCCGTCGGCCATCCGCCGATGGATATTCCCGAACTGAGGCATTTCCTTCGTGTGCTTCAGATAGATGCCGTTCGTTTCCTCTGCCAGAGGTTTCACGATCTCGATGGTATAGACGTGGTTGGACAGCGAGGAGAGGAACGCAGATTGATATCCGGAACCAGTCCCAATCTCGAGTACCTTCTGATTGGCCAGCGGATCGAGATAATCGGTCATCCGCGCCACGAGGTCCGGACCCGATATGGTCTGCCCATAGCCTATGGGAAGCGCGGTGTTTTCGTACACCTTGCTCAGATTGTACGGCCGGGCGAACCACTCGCGGGGAGTAAGCAGAAAGGCCATGAGGATTCGCTTGTGTGTAATATGGTGCCGCTCGACGGCAAGGGTTGCGCGATGCCACCGTTCTCTTAAGAATTTCTCCTGCTGATTTGTATGCGCAAGCATCCATTTCACAAAGTCGTTCTCGTTATCGATCGGCGGCAACTCGGTACGCTTGGTAATGTCGAAGGCGGGGTCCGGGTGCGGCGTGTAGAGGTCCACCGGATGTAATGCGCGGGTGTTGACCGGAGATGAACCAACTGGAATCTGATACTCGGCTGCATATTTCGAAATTCCGTTGGTCGATGCCTGGGACGCTCCATTTCCGGTGGACTGCGCAGGCTGGCTCTCTGCGGTGGAAGCGGTGTCGGGAGATACCTTCGTGGTCGCCGCAGCCGTTTTCGCTGTCTGAGCCGGAGCTGCCTTGGCATCCTTCACCGTCGGCTTCACCGTCGGCTTC
>CAZKMA010000101.1:3297-6524 GCA_964553615.1 uncultured Spirochaetales bacterium
CTTCACCGTCGGCTTCACCGTCGGCTTCGCCGTCGAAACGACAGGCTTTTCGGACTGTGCGGCCTGTGTTACTACCGGGGCGGCCTGTTCGCGACTGGATCCGCCGAATGCGAGCACGGCACCAAATACCGCGAGCGCTCCAATGACGACTCCGCCGCCGATCATGGTGATGAGTCGGGCACGGTTGCTCGAACTACCGCCGTTTGTGTTGTTCACTCTTTCTCCTCAATTGCTACTTCATCAGGTGCTTTTTCATCAACTGTGCAGGCAATATTCATTTAGGTTCCAGGAAATAAAGTACCGAAGATGGTCAAATTCGTCCAGCCGAAGGTCGAAACCACGGTGACAGAACCGGAACGTCAAGTTCAAATGCCATCATGAAGACGGAGTAAATAGGTCTTCGGAAAGGAAATATCGTTGATCCGCTCCGGATCTACTCGTTCGGCAGAAACTGTCTCAGAGCTTCGTTGATCACATCATTTCGGGAAATCGGACGATCTTTCGATGTGGCGCGCACTGCGGTGAGGTGATTCTGCAGCAGCTTCCGTACGCCCGGGGCCAGAGAGACATTCAGCCGACGGGTCCCTTTCTTTTTCGTCTCAGCCCGGGCGCCCTTCAACGGCTGTTTTTTCGGAGAAGAGGGTTTCTTTCGGACGGCGCTCACCGTATCCGTTGCCTTCGGTACAGTCAGCTTTTTCTTCATCGTCCGCGACCCGGAGTCCGACAGGGCCGCATCTTTGCCGTGAGCCTTTTCCTTCTTGTGTTTCTCCATCGTGTCCTCTTTCAGGTTCGTGCCTTCAGGTAGGCGGCGAGCGCATCGTTTATTACATCCACCTTCTTCATGCGCCGAGTCATCCGATCAGGTTTTTCATTGTACGCATCCACGTAGCGCTCGAGTTTCTTCAGGACGTCACGTTCGATTTCGACGTGCAGCTTCTTGTTCCCATCTTTCTTTCCAGCCACCGTGTCCCCCAAGAGAAGAATATACTCATATTAGCCGATGTGCCGGCCAATATGTCAACAAAAACAAACGCTCACAAAATCCTGACACAGCAGGGGATTACCCCTTGAAAGATCCTGCGCACCCCGCCACACTCCTTTCAACACTACCTGCCACGGAGGTCTCATGCTGCGCGACTACTTCGCCACTGATGTCCCCGATATCGACCACCCGAATTTCGCATATTTGCTCGCGGACGCGGTTCGCCGATTTCCCCAGAGGATAGCACTCCGCTATCGATCTGCAAGAGAAGCGGTGTTTCATGTCTGGGACTTTGAGCGTCTTGGCCGGGAAGTACGAAATGCGGCCTGTTTCATGGTCTCCCGGGGCCTCAAGCCGGGGGACCGTGTTGCGCTCTGGGCGGAAAATCGGCCGGAATGGTGCGTACTGTATCTTGCTACCGTAATATCCGGACTGACCGTAGTACCCATCGATGCACTTATCAGCGAGCAGGAGGCGATTGCCATTGCAAGAACCTCAGGGGCACGGATGATATGCATATCACGGAAGTATGCAGAGAAGCTGGCTGATCTCTTCGGGGAGGCTCCCGCCATAGAAACCGCCGTAGTAATGGATGAAAGGGTCGAAGGATCGCCGGCAGCGGTTGAGTATTACAGTGAGATAGTCTCAGGATCATGGCCGGCGGAGCCGCCGGATCCGGATAGCATTCCACCGGATTCGGTCGCATCGATTATTTTCACCTCCGGAACCACCGGACTCTCCAAAGGGGTCATGCTGACGCATCACGGAATCATTGCGAACATCAACGCATCTATCCAATCACTCCCGATTTATTCTCGAGATGTGTTCATGTGCGTTCTTCCGTTGCACCACACCTACTCAACCACGTGCAGTTTCCTCTCGCCGCTTTCAATCGGCGCCTCGATAACCATCTGTGAGAAGGTGGTCGGCAAGGTCATTGTGAAAGACACCCGGGATTCCGGAGGAACCGTGATGATAGCGGTACCGCTGCTCTACGACAAGTTGAAACAGGCAATCGAACTGAACCTTCAGTCCCAACCGTCGCCGCTCAGATTCTTTGTCCGGATTGCAACCGTACTTGCACACCTTGCGAACGCTCGAGGCATCCGTCAGGTAGGACGCGCGCTGTTCCGATCGCTCCGTGAAAGGACCAGCCTCGCTTCCCTGAGACTTCTTGTGGCTGGAGGAGGTCCTCTCAACCTCGCGACCGCAGACTATTTCGACGATCTGGGGTGGTACATCGTACAGGGGTACGGAATGAGCGAGAACGGGCCGCTCATTACAACGAACACCATGAAATACAAGAACAACCGTTCTGCAGGTCTGGTTGTGAAGAACACTGAATTGCGCATCGACGAGCCGAATGCGGATGGAATCGGCGAAATTCTTGTTCGTTCCCCGTCCATGATGAAGGGTTATTTTAACAATCCAGAGGCAACCGCCGACTGCTTCACGCCGGATGGCTGGCTCCGGACAGGAGACCTCGGGTACCGTGATTCCGACGGCTACCTGTTCATCTCCGGGCGAAGGAAGAATCTGATAGTTACTCGCGGGGGAAAGAACATCTATCCTGAAGAGATCGAGGCGCTCTTTGCGCACTCACGGGTCATCAAGGAAATCATGGTAGTCGGCCGAAAGAGCGCACAGAACGATTCTTCGGAGGAGGTCGTTGCGGTATGTGTTCCAGATTTGGAAACTCCAGTCGAGGGCGGTACCGAGACTGCTTTGTCGGAGCTCCGGATCCGCGAACTGATCAAAACCGAGATCGCTTCAGCAAACCGGATGCTCCCGGCGTACAAGAAAATTGTAGACTTCGTTGTCCGCACCGAGGAGTTCGAGAAGACCTCTTCCCGGAAGGTCAAACGGTATCTGTACGCCCACTACACAGAGCCGCGCGAGCCATCGAAATAGGACACCTTCTGACAGCGGCCGGCAAACCTTCTCTCAACGCCGCTGAACTTCCGGATATTGTTGCGCGGCCTGCTCCGCCGCAGTTACCGCATCCGCACTCCCACCGGTCAGTGACGAGTCCAGCCAGGCAGCCTCAACAAACGTGTCGATCATGTCGTACACGATAGTTCGTAGTCGGTCTGGACGGATGGAACCGACAAGCCCGGCAAGCCGGAGCAGCGGTTCGAAGAAATAGGCAGAATCCGAAAAACTGAGCGCCGACACGCCACGAACGGAGAATGCCACAGAACCCGCTGCGGACTGCCCCGCAGAACCCGCTGCGGACTGCCCCGCA
>CAZKMA010000102.1:0-6383 GCA_964553615.1 uncultured Spirochaetales bacterium
TTTCGGTATGTTCGGCCCGTTCTGCGGTCTCGGCAGAAACGATGAGCTCGTAGAGCATAAGCATTACCAGGTGCGAGGCTGCGAGTGGAGAGAAATTGTCGGCTTCCTGGTCGTCAAGAAAACGGAGGAAGAGCTCAGTCAGTCTTTCGGGCTGCATTACTCGCGTCAGCTGCGGGACCTGTATGGAGGAGTTCGGGACGTTGGAAATCTCTTCCTTCAGCTTGAAATGTACCCAGTAGAATGAGAGACCAGGCTTGAAAGGCCTCAGCCCGCCATGCTTACGCCCCGGCCAGAGCAGCAGCGCGTTGTTTTTCTCAACACAGAAGACCCGATCATCTTCGAAGAATTCGATTTGTCCATGATTTACGAACAGCAGCTCGAAGGAGTCGAGCGTACGCGTCGCGTGTGTGCCCTGTCCGGTCGAGACAAAGAGTCCCGCATTGATGGCTTCAAGAGGATACTTGAACTCGAGACACAGACATTCACTGACGGCCATTGGAATGCTCCCTGCACGGATCGTGCATTGCGGTACCGACCGCACGGAACAGTAACTAGTCCGGATATAGCCCACTAGTGCTACTATTATATTACCAGATTGCTGGTTTGTCACCGCAAGGGTAGAAAACACCAGAAAATGTGGACAATTCCGACTTCTTAAATGACTTTTCCCAATTCTCGGCTTACCCAGTCTATAATTAGGTTCATTCGGCGAACTTGCCGGCGCGCAGCACATCTCGTGTGGTACAAGGACGGTGGAGTTTGAGGCGACATGTTTTTATCATCCCAGCGGCCGCTGTTCTTGCCATCATTATTACGGCTCTTATTGTCTATCTCCTACCCCGGGTGCTGAACACAAGACTTACGTTCAGGGTCGTGGACTCAGTCAGCCGCAGCTGGGTATGGGGTATGACCGCTTCAATCGATAAGAAACAGATTTCGGAATTCTATCAGTCCGACCGTGGCCCGATTGACCTTACGTTCAACCATCTGTCGCCGGGAAGGGCGATTCTTCGCGTAGCAGCCAAGAACTACGTAACCCAGGAAATTCAGCTGCGATTGCACATCGGAGCAAATTTGCTACCTTCACCGGTATCGCTGGTCGGGTTCCAGATACCAAAACTCGACCATTTCGCGATGGTCGAGAACTCCAGTCCGACAGGTCTCTCGGTCGAAGTGCGGCCGGTGTCGGACAGCGGCGAGGCGGTCACGAATCACCCCTGCTTGAACCTCTGGATCGGCGTGCTGGTAAGCAAGGAGATGAAAGACGGCACGCTCGCGACGGCTCCATCCAACTCCGGCATTACACGCGGCGAGGTCCTGTATGGGGGCAAGATTCCCTGGGTGTGGAATTCGGATCCGGCTGCGAGCTTTCGCTACATAGCAACCATACCGAGGGTCGACATCCAATCGACCTCGGTGCCATACCTGGTAATTGACTACATTACCGTTGTCCCCGATCCTCGAAACGTTGGACCGAAGGAAATCGATACGATCATGCAGAGCGCCCCGCGGAGTTCGAACGTATCGGAACTCCGTGACTATCTCGACGCTCACGGAGCAGGGAAGAAGTTTCGGTATTTTTTATCGACGTCGTGGAACGTCAAAGGAATGTAGGCGGGTATGATACGCACCGTTGATCTCCACAAATCATACGGCTCCTTCATGGCGGTGGCCGGCATCAATCTCAATATTCAATCCGGAGAAATCTACGGCTTCCTCGGTCCAAACGGAGCGGGAAAAACCTCTACTATTATGATGCTGCTCGGCGTCACGCGGCCTACCTCGGGTGAGATTTACCTATTCGACGAAAGATACACACCGGAAAGACTCGATCTCCGAAGACGGATAGGTGTCGTCCCGGAAAAGCATCCGCAAGGCGTCTGGACATGGATGACCGCCTCCGAATATCTGAGACTCTTTGCCAATCTTTTTCGCGTTGACAAGTCGGAGAAGCGTATCTCATTTCTTCTCGAGCAGGTTGGCCTGGATGGAGTAAGGAACAAGCGGATGAAAGAGTTTTCCCGGGGGATGATGCAGAAATTGAGTATAATCCGCGCACTGCTCCCGGATCCGGACCTCCTGTTTCTGGACGAGCCTATATCCGGTCTCGACCCCCTGGGAATAAAACAGATCCGCGACCTCATCCTCTCGGAAAATCGGGACGGAAGAACGATTTTCATCTCCTCACACCTTCTGTCGGAGATGGAAAAAATCTGTCGGCGCGTCGCTATCATCTATCGTGGTCACCTCATGGCCGAGGACCACATGGGCGCGCTTCTCAGCCGCCTTGCGAAGGATCGGGAAGTAACGATCGAAGTCGAAGCAATTCCTGAAGGGCTTGCCGATCGATTGCGGGAGGAGCTGCCGTTCGTACTCGAAAGTCGTGCAGACGGGAATATTCTCTCGCTGAAGATACCGAAAGAAGGAGACTTTCGCCGCCGGATTTCGGAGTACCTGATCAGGCACGATCAGGTACCGCTGAGGATCCAGGAGAAAACACTGTCGCTTGAGGATGCATTCGTTACGATCACAGGTGAGAACATTGACCTACTCACGCAGGACCAGGCTCCAGAATGAACTATCGAATGAACTCCACAGTCGCCATCGGGCGCCACCGCCTGCGGGAGAGTCTTATTCACCCGGGTTTCTACCTCTCGCTCACCATTTCGCTTCTCATGGGATATGCGTTTGTCGCGGCGTTCGTACGTTCGATAGATTCAAGCGGTTTCAACTATCACGCAAATCCGCTCTATGATTTTGTCGGCGGAGTTCTGTCCGGTGCGTTCGGATCAACCATATTATCGCGAGTCTTTGCCGATGGACCACTGCTGTTTGCGATGAACGTTTCTTTTCTTCCCGTGCTCCTCTACCTTTCAATGACTTCTGTATATCGTTTCGGAACGGAAAAATCATCGGGCGCAATTGAACTACTAACCTACGGTCCGTCAGACGGGACATCTTACTTCCTGGGATCTCTCGCAAAGGATGTTCTCCTGTCCGCAGCCGCGCTCCTGGCTCTGATCCTCTTCTTCAGTCTTGCCGGGATCGTCGATAACATCGCCGTAACTCCGCGTCTCTTCGAAGAGGTATTTCTCCTCCTATTTTCCGCGGTTGCGATTTTTGCATACGGCATTCTTGTCTCCTCAATTACAGACAGCGCCAACTCCGCGCTCTCCCTGTTCTTCGCGGGATTTGTACTCCTTGCTGTCAGCCTCGTGGGATCCTATGCGATTGTCGGTGGATATGTTCGCAGTCTTTCCACAATTGCCGCGTGGATCGTCCAGTGGTTCTCGCCGTTCTTCTACTGGTCACTCGGCACGAAAGCGGCCATTGCCGGGGAGTTCGGTGGATTCGTTCTTGGCATTGCTGGGCTGATTGTACTGACCGTCGCAGTTCTGACGGCGAGCCACTTCATCATCCGTTCCCGGGGAGTAAGACCATGAGGGCAAGTGAAAAGCACAAGCGTTGCAACTTTCGAACGCATGCCGGTTTTGCAATGATGCTGCTGATCCTTGGCGTCGGAACGGCGTTGTATGCAGATGTTCCTGTTCGTGAGGAACAATTCATCTATTCTATTGTCTCGTTTAACGGGCGCGACTACGGAGGCACCTTCGTTCGGCAGGATTCCGGGACGTTCTACCTGATGGCCGGCACGGACAACTTCGTATCCGCACGGAAAACCCTTGTATACTACTGGCCCATCACGTCGAACTATCGGGTCGACACGCAGACGCTGAATCACCAATTCGACGGGACTCTTCACATCTGGGGTAATGGAGTCGATGTGAGCCTCAGCCAGGAACAGTACACGTACTACAACCTCCGCGGAACCTACGAGCTAAACTGGGAAGTGGCGAAAGGTCAGGAAGCCGAGAATGTATTTCGGGATTACCAGAAAATGGTCACCGACTACCAGAATGGTCTGCTGGAGTATCAGAAGGAGCTGAGCGATTATCAAGACAGTATGAACTCGCTCGGAGTTCAGATCGTTCGGTTGAACAACCAGGGTAAGGATGTCGCAAAACTCGTGGAACAGATGAGGGCACTGAAGCCGCCGCAGGAACCTGCTCGAGCGTCGTCGAAATACGCCATGCCACCAACGCGACTTCAGCATGCCTTCATTGTGAACCTCAAACCGGGAGTGTATGAAGTTGAGTTTCGTAATCCGAACGGCTCCACAATGGAAGGTTCCGAGAAGCAGCTTGTCGTCTTCGCGGAACACGTCGCAAACCGAGTCGGGTACGACGTCATCCCCGGCGACAGATGGACGCGACCCGAAAGCTCGACAATGCCCGGAAGTGTGCTGTACATCGACGGATCGACGGACCTCTACCTTCGACCGTTCTTCGAGACCGTATACAACGACCTGCACTATGAAAAACTTCTCAGTAACGACGCTCGCGGCAACCCGAACGCCACGCGGTGGGTGAAGCTCCAGCAGGTCCCCGCAGCTCGCATTGTCGTCTCCGGAACTGAGAAAACGCAGTCGGTCAAGGAGGAAGATTTCCGGGTGCAGCAGATACAGGGTTCGACACTTGGTTATCAGATCGTACCATTTATCCAGTCAGCGACGGATCCGTACGCGAAGCCGGATCTCGTAGCGTACCGCATTCCCATGGCTCCGGACGAATCTGCAGTTTACATTGCCGGAAGGGGGGCAAATGGCGATCCGCTTCCGGGCAGCAGACGACAGATACGCGTTATCGCCGCTCCCGGTCCGGAAAGTGTGCTCGTCGTTCTGGCCTTGATTCCTCTGATGATAATGGCAATCGCACTTGGTGCACGATCGAGGCGGTACAGCAAATAGCCGGGTGTAGATTCCCTCCCGCTTCACCTGACCGTTGCGGTTATTCACTGGACGACATCAACCGTGAATTTACCGCGGAAGCAGCAAAGCTCAACGTCAGCGTCGGTTTTTTCAGTCGAATAGTGAAGGCGAGCTGGTCACGCGAATACAACAATGCCGGGGTATCGCAGATGGCGTCGTTTGGAATGCCGGTGCCTGCACACACAATTCGGTCGCGCTTCGCGATGCAATCTCAGCATCCGAGGTCCCGACTGTTGAAGTCCACATCGTTATGACCCACGTAACGGCTCAGGCCGTTTGTGTCGCTCCGTATGATTGTCTACGCTGCGGTCGGTGTGGCTCTGAAGTTGGTCGGGTTCGTAGGGAGAATCTGCTGCGTTTGAACCGATGTTCGCATAGCTCGCGCCTGGCGCTGTCAGTACTCTGATGCCGCAGTTGCCGGACCAAGCGCCCTATCCGGTCGTATTCTCTCCGGATCCGCGAAACAGGGTTTTTCTACAGGCTCAACGATGAGGTCGCCTGAACGACCGTAACGGTGTGCAGCCCAGCAACGTTTCGGAGCTCAGACACTCGGCGACGTGTTGTACATGTCCCTTGTCGTGATCGCAGGATGATGGTACTTGACGCCTTTTGCTCTCGACCAGTGGTGAATCGCGTTCTGAGGACACCACTCGTCACAGGCGACGCACATCTCGCACCGGTGTTCCCACACCGGTTTGTTTGCCACCATGAAAATGTTGTGGACCGGGCAGACTCTCGTACAGAGAGCGCATCCGGTACAGTTCTCATCAACCGTTATACTTTGATCGGTCAGCGGTATGAGCTCCCTGAATCCCAGGTCGCTATCAGGTGGCTGTCTGGCCATCTCTCTGAGGGATTTGAGGCAGGGTTTGGATAGTGCAACGTTCATTGGAATCAGAATCAAGTTGACGAGGCACCGAAGAAGACGGTGTCGCTCGCGCTTTCGTGACGCTATCCTGGCACAGATGTCCTCAATTACCGTCTTGCTTCTGTCTATGATTACCTCGGAACTCGTTTCGATAGGAATGGGTATGTGTTCGTAGTTGAGGTTGTTCATGGGGAGTCTGACCGAGTACTTTGCAAAAAGCGTGCCACCTATAGATCTGACAAGTTTGGATAGATTCTTAAGCGGTGGGACTGCATTCACGATCTCATAACCGCCACAGCTGCAGACTGCAAAAAGGTGTTTGGACTGAATGCCTTCCAGCTTACGGACGAATGTCTCTACTACCAACGGAACGCCGTATAGCGACGCGAGATAGGCGGGAAACACGATGCCGACCGTGTCTGCCTCCGTCGAAATCATGGGGCTGTCGGCAACCTCGGGAATGGAAATCGGAAGGCAACCGACACTCTTTGCGATCGTTTTTGCAACGACAAGACAGTTGCCCGTGCCGCTGAAGTAGTAGATCTGAGTGGCCACGACTGGCTCTCCCCCTTATCCGATTATAACACCCCACACACCCGAAGTAGTTACTGCGATCGGTCCTCGGGCTCAGTAAACAATGAGGTCCCTCGCTTCCGAGGTCAGCTCGCGCAGTGACAGGTGGGTCGA
>CAZKMA010000103.1:0-283 GCA_964553615.1 uncultured Spirochaetales bacterium
TTCGGACGGTTCAGGATTGACTCCGGGATGAGATCCTTGAACTCGTGCTTCAGAATGTGCTTCTCGTCCAGGGCAAGGAGCTTGTGCCGGGCGGGAAGACTGTTGGCGAAAGACACGACGTCCGGATCCAGGAACGGGAAGCGGCCCTCCACCGAGTTGGCCATGAGCATGCGGTCCCCCTGCGAAGACAGGATGTATCCGGGCAGCAGCGTGGTCATTTCGAGCCACTGCGCTCGCGCAAGCGGCGGCGCTGCTTCTTGCCCACGCGCCGCAGGCGGTGAGC
>CAZKMA010000103.1:293-3824 GCA_964553615.1 uncultured Spirochaetales bacterium
CCGGAATTCAGCGGGTATACGCAGCAGGAGCTCGCCGTCAACCGCAGATCGTTCCGCTTCCGCCCGCGCATCCGGACTCAGGAGCCCCATAACCGCGGCAGTCGCGTCCCATCGGGGACGGTGGGACAGTGCCGGATCCTCCGGATCGAGGTTCCGCCCGAAAAACGCGCGAGCGAACGACGGCGCCAGGATGGGGGAGCGCTGCATCCATGGGTACAGGAGCTCGACCGCGCGCGCACGCTTGCGGGATTCCGGGTTCCGGGCCCAGAAGAGACGGACCTTCATTTCACGAAAGATGTCGTAGCCTGCCAGCACCTCGTCGGAGCCCTCGCCGGTTACCACGACCTTGTACCCGGATTGCCGCACCAGGCGAGAGAGGAGGAGCAGCGGAGCGGGAGCCGCCCGAAGGATGGGGCTCTCACCATGCCAGACAGTTTCAGGAAAGAGCTCGGCGATTTTAGAGGCCGATACTTCAACGCTCCGGTGATCCGTCCCGAGCCTTCGTGCCATTTCCGCCTGATACGGGCCTTCGTCGAACTCTGCGTCCGTGAATCGGAGAGAGAACGTGCGCAGCGGGGTGTCTGTGTAGCGGGCAATAATTGCCGCGGTAACCGCAGAGTCTATGCCGCCGGACAGATACGCACCGACCGGCACATCGCTGCGAAGAAACCGCAGTCGCGATGCTTCGATGAGTTTCTCGCGAAGAGTTTTCCCGTTCTCTTCCAGTGAGTGGCCGTCCACGGCATTTGAGTGCGGGAATTCCATTCTCCAGTACGGTTGCGTGCTGAGCCTGCCGTTACGCAGGACGGCAAAGTGCCCGGGTTCGATCTGGGCAACTCCCCGGTACACCGTACGTGGCGCCACTGCGGACCAGAACGTGAACGTCTCGCGGAGGCCCGCCATGTCGAACGTGCGTTCAACGCTGCCGTCTGCAAAGAGGGCTTTTACTTCCGAGGCGAAGAGGAACCGACCTGCGGAAAAGGTGTAGAACAGCGGCCGTATGCCCATCGGGTCCCGGGACAGGATGAGCTCGCGCGCACCGGTATCCCACAACGCGAACGCCCACTGTCCGTTGAATCTTCTGAAGCAATCGTATCCCCACTGTTCCCAGGCGTGAACGATGACCTCCGTGTCGCTGTTCGTCCGGAATACGTGGCCGAGGGACTTCAGCTCTTTCGTGAGCTCGATGTAGTTGAAAATTTCTCCGTTGAAGGATATCCAGAGTGTTCCGTCTTCGTTTGAGAGGGGCTGGGCCCCGCCGGATGAGTCGATAATGGCAAGCCGTGTGTGACCGAGGACAGCATGTTCATCGCGGAAGTAGCCCGAGCCATCCGGCCCACGATGAGCAAGCCTTGCCATCATGCGCCGGATCAGGTTTGGGTCGGAGGGAGCCGATTCCGAGACAATTCCGCAAATTCCACACATTGCCTTATCCGCCCCCTTTCTTCTGGATGAACTGCCGGATAGACCCGGCACTCCCGAGAGATTCAGGCGAAATGTCATCGTCCGAAATGGAGAAGCCGAAGGTCTCTTCGAGAAACAGCGCAGTTTCTATCTGCTGGAGCTCGTCCTCGAGCGGCCGCGTGCGTGAGTTCAAGAACTCGGCGGCCAGCATATCATCCCTTTGTTTCAATGGATTCATGATCCGTCGGCTCCTCTGCCTGCATGCTGGCCGAACTGGTCCTGTATCCGCGAACGGCGTTCAGTACAAGCGAAAGAAATACGCTTCCCAGAAATGCCGCGAGCACTGCCAACAGGACAATGCGGCTTCGCTGAGGACCGGATTTTGTATCCGGTACTTCCGCAAACTCGAGGACACGAAAGATGGATGCGGGAGCAAGTTTCGCCGCTTCATACTGGGGCGCAAGCGTATTGTATATCCGCTGCTGTATGTCTATCTGCAGACGAAGCTGGGAGAACTCCTGCGCAACATCCGCTAGGCTGTTGCCGTCTCCCGCCACCCGGGTGTTTTCGCCCACGTTCTTCTGGTTCTGGGCTATCAGGTCAATGAGGTTCTGCCGCTCGTCCTTGAGCTGCTGCAGTCTCGGATCGTCAATGCGGGAGATACTGGAATAGTTCTTGATGTCGATTTCCTTGAGAATCAGCTGCGCCCGGAGCGTTGCCAGAAGCGTGGATTGCGATCGTCCAAGGTCGTCCACGCTCAGCACTCCGTACCGTTCCTGCAGAATCTTCAGGCGGTCCTGCAACATAGCAATTTCGGTTCGCACTTCGGCAATCTTGTTTTCGAGCAGCTTACGCTGACGCTGCACGGCAAGCCCGCTGTTCAGATCGAACCACTCCTGCAGGAGCTCGACCATTCTGTTTACCACGTTGCACGAGTAGACCGCGTCGATGTCTTCGAACGAGATCTTCAGTACCCCGGCGCCCCGGGAGTAGTCGATGATGGACCTGCTGCGAACCAGCTCCCGCGACTTGCCTTTTACATTTCCGGTTATCCGGTACCGCTCAATCATGCCGAACTCCTGGATCAGGCGGTCCAGAAGCATCCGGCTGTTCAGTATTTCCAGGACGAGCTCTCCGTTTCGGTAGCTGGCGGAGGGGTTGGTGCGCTGATCGAAACCAAGACCCTCGAGCAGGGAAACGGCCAGATCATTTTCTCCGTCCTGCTGGACGAGGATACTCGCCTGGGCTGCATACATGTTGGGAAGCGGGCTCTTTTCAGGCGGCAGCGCAAGACTGAGAACCGCGAATGCGGTTGCGACCAATGCGGCCGAAGCGGTTGTCAGGAAGATCAGCCTGCGATACCTGAACAGGATAGATACGTGGTGCATCAGTCCTTCAAACAGACTTGTCTCCGCGGGCCCGTCATGCGTTGATTTCATTCCATCTTCTCCGAACGAAGAGCTTTGCGCGGTGAATACTTTTTTTGCTGCGATATTTGTGGGTGATGCTGGAATAAGAGTAAACCGAAAACAGCGATTTTACAAATAAAAAAAGATTTCTTTTGCAGGATTGCAGAAGTGGGTTTATAACTCTAGAAAAGGAGCATACCGAATGTCGGACGCGAAATGGACCGGCGATGCCGGGCGGCAGTCCGTGGTCGCCGAACGGTCCGTTCACGACTGCGCTACCTTTGGTACTCTCATCAGGCATGAAAAACGCAGGGCGGATCGGGACGAAGACAGATTTTCTCTGGTGGTCATGGATATTCGAGGAATGCAGATATCGAATACTCACCGCCGAATTATCGCCGATCACGTTTTGTCCCAGCTGCGAGTGGTGGACTCAACCGGGTGGATAGACGGTCACCGCCTCGGCATTATTCTACCCGATACAACGGTGGAAGGTGCACGGCAGATGACGGAGCGGATCATGGATGCGGGCGGCTGGCGCCTTCCCATCCGCGTGTATGCCTACCCGTTGAGCGAAGTTCCAATTGGCAGCGGAGACACTGCCGAAATGCCTCTGTCGGAAGGCGCGCGGTGCGAAGCTGAGGGAGGGCCGGTCCTTCCGCCGATCTTCTGTGTACCCCTTCCGGTATGGAAGCGGGCGCTGGACCTTTTTGGCGCG
>CAZKMA010000104.1:0-2808 GCA_964553615.1 uncultured Spirochaetales bacterium
TAGCAGTAGATCTCGCTCCGGCGGGAGTGCGTGTGTGGAGGCATGGTATTCCAGACACTCCCGGGTTCGAGCCGCGTGAAACCCATGACGAGCTGCGAGCTCTTGATTCCGCCGGTGTGTATATACCGATATATTGTCCGCTTGTTGGAACGTTGCTGTTCCCCGAGTGGCTCCGACTCCGCTTCCGCACGGGTCATCAGGCGCGTGGGGTGTTTCGCATGCGAAGGGACGCAGACAATATAGAAGCGTGCAGGACTGTCGGGCTTCCCGCTCTCGAACATGATCTTTCGCGTTCCCATGGAAACGTACAGGACATCCAGATTACCAAGCTCGTAGCATTGCCCGTCTGCGGTAATCGACCCCGGTGCTCCGAGGTTGATGACGCCGAGCTCCCGGCGGTCCAGCAGGAATTCCGTGCCGGTAATCGAACTGTCCACGGCAAGATTCACCGGGCCGGAGGGTTGCACGCCACCGACAATGACCCGATCGGTATCCAGATAGTAGAGCGTCGGTCCCCCGGCAGCAAAGAGAGATTCAATGAGAAACGCCTTGCGCAAGTCCTTCGTATTCATCGTAGAGAAATGAACAGGATCAACTCCATATCGAGTATCCACAAATTACCTCCGTATCATCCGGTCCCGGAACGCGCCGCGCGTTACCCGGCCGCTATTGCCTGTATTCCCTGCCAGATCTCTTCATCGACTTCCACTCCCTTCGACACAGCCTCCTGCCGCTGCTCACGTATCCGCTGCCCGGGATATCGGGCGCGGGCTCCGTCCCAGGCTGGAGTGAGCCGGGCAAGTTCATCCAGCGTCTCCCGGATAATGGCGTCCGCCGGCGCGCTGTCGTTTTCGTTGCCGCGAGGCGGGCGAATGGCCATGAAGACCTGAGACACGTCCTGCTCGCTCGATCGGCGCGATATTCGGTGCGTGGAATCACCGCCGGACAGAAGCGTGGCAATGAGGTCGAGCATCAACGCCAGACCCGAACCTTTCCACATTCCGATCGGCAGCGGGCGCTGAGACTTCTCTATCTCCTCGGCATCCGTAGTCAGGTTTCCTTCCAAATCATAACCGCCAGGAAACGGCAACGGCGTGCCGGCACGACGATGGCTCGCGAGCTTTCCGTAGGAGTACTGGCTCATTGCAAAATCCAGAACGACATGACCCGTCGAGCACGGAACCGCGAGGATCAGAGGGTTGTTGCCGAGCTTCGGCTCTGTTGCACCCCAGGGCGGAAGATTGCCGATGGTGTTCGTCCAGCAGATACCGACATACCCTGCCTCCGCCGCCTGCCAGCCGTACGCTCCGCCCCTCATCCAGTGATTCGTATGCGCAAGAGCCACGCAGCCAATGCCGTGCGCTGAGGCGAGCTCCATAGCGCGCTGCATTGAACGCCGGGCATTGAGATTGCCCGGACCATGGTTGCCGTCCCATTGCTCCAGCGCCCCGACTCCGGAAATGAGCTCGGGACGCGCAGCCGGATCTATCTCGCCGCGGTCCACCGCCTCGACATACTGCCGGAACCGGTTCAGCCCGTGAGAGGGGACACCATCCCGGCTCGCCTCGGCGAAGAGCCGGGCGCTCGACCGCGCATCCTCGCCGCTGAATCCGCGACCGAGGAGAGTATTGGTCAGGACTTCCACTGTTTTGTCGAACGGTATTCTCATAAGTTGGCTGATATTGTTCCGTATTATGAAACGTAGTTTCCAAATCATGATAAACCCGGTCTTCAACCACGTCAAGGAAAATATCAGCCTGGAGGAAAAATTGAGGGGGGAAAGCTAAGAATGTTGGACCGTGACAGCCGCATCGGGCAGACGGGCACCAAGACGGGAAGAGATTCCCCTGGCAGTTTCGGCTACACGCGGGCCGATCAGATCGAAAGACAGATCCACGGATCCCTTCTTGCGCGTGGAAACGCTGATTGCAGAAATGACCCGTCCACGGTAATCGTACACCGGAGCGCCGACACATTGAATGCCGGTCTCCTCTTCTTCATCGTCCTTTGCCCAGCCGCGGGCGCGACAGCGGGCAACATCTGCTATGAGAGAGTCGACCGTACGATGAGTATGTTCGGTGAAAGGGACGAACTCTTCGGCTGACAGCAAGGCGCGAATATCATCATCCGACTTGTCGAACATCAGAGCCTTCCCGAGCGACGTGCAGTAGATTGGTTTTCGCTGACCTATAATTGAATATTTCCGCAGACTGTCGAACTGCTCGAACTTTTCGATGTACGCGACAGAGGAATCCTGAAGAATGGCGATGTACACCGTCTCGTTGACAGCGCGCGAGAGCTCCCGCAGGAACGGTTCAGCTTCAGTCTTGATCTCGAGCTTGTTCAGGTAGAGGCTGGCGACCTCCACGAACCCCGGGCCGATACGGTAGAAGTTTGTCTGGTCTCCCTTCTCCACGTAGCCGCGCTCCCGCAAGACGCTGAGCAACCTGTGCACGGTACTCTTGTGCAGGTCAAGCCTTCGGCCGATCTCGGTTACCGAAAGCCCCTGGTGTTCGGTGGACAGGATTTCAATGATATCGAATACCCGATCAATTGATTGAACCGACAACCCCTGCACCTCCCCGCAATCGCTCCCTTTACTATACCACCAGCCGCTCTCCCGTGCCAGCCCGGCGGACCGCGCGCGCCGGCAGGCGACCGTGCCACCCGTCCGGTGGGGGCAATTCACATCCTGCCGGAACCGGCTTCTCCCGCAACGCCCGAACGGACCGGATGTCAGTTCAGGGTAATACTGATCCGGAACACGTAGTTCGGCGAGGTGTCCGGCCCGTTGTTCGGGATTGTGAC
>CAZKMA010000105.1:0-2673 GCA_964553615.1 uncultured Spirochaetales bacterium
TCGACCTCTACTAGAGCCAGAGGATGACCTGCGCTCCCAGCAGTCCGGAACTGGTTTGCACGTCAATGCCATTGCTGATGTTCAGTGCCATAATGTAGGAGGCGCCCACCGAAATCGGTCCAAGCTTAAGGTCCGCTCCCACCCTGGCGTTCAGACCGGCCTGCATTACGGAATTTGAACCGAGGACTGCGGTGACGTTCGGGCCGACACCCAGAGAAAGTCGGAGTATCGCCACATCCAGCGCCAGACCGGCATCCAGATACATGTTGATGCTGCTGGTCGTACCGGCTGAATAGAGCAGCAGAGCCTGCGCCTGGAACCAGCCGAGCTTGAGACGCGAGTCCGCGCCAAAACTGAACTGATTGACGTTAACGCTTGAGGTGTCGATAGGCTGACCGATGAGGACCGGAGACTTAAAGTACACGGCCGGGCCAACGCCTATGTCCGCAAAAACGGCGAACGGAACAATTACCATGACCAGGAGAACGAGAATTAATTTTCGCATGTATACCTCTTACTATAAGGATAACCCGCATTTGGGGTATCTACTGTTCGATAGCACACATAGCATCAAGTATAACTGAGCGTGTTGATGGGCAGCATCCCGTGGACCTGCGGCCGGATATGCGCGAGTAAACGCCTCCCGTTGACCTCGCCGACGAAGGTGGAAGCGGCGGCCCCATTACCGCGCATATGCGTGCCACCGGCTTCTTCGAGTGGGTTTCTGCCCCGGACCTGTCATGCCGGCGTCAGTCCAATCATCAGGTTGTCCGCAACAGCTTGAATTGTTCGAGGCTTTTCGCTGTGGCAAGAACAGCTTCCTCGTTCGATTTCGGCTCCCAGCCAAGCAGACGTCGCGCTTTCTCATTGGTCACCGGCTTGATGATGCCAAGCTCAGGCACAACTTGAGCGAGCGATTGGTCGAAGAGCGCTGAAAGACGAACAATCCAGTTCGGGATAACGCGCGTAGGCACCCGGCGCGCGGTCTGGCCCAGGTGATCCCTCAATACCTTCGCAATTTCACGCATCGTCATGCTCTCGCCTGCAACGGCAATGAACCGCTCGCCGCGGGCGGCAGGGTGCGTCATGGCGCGCAGGTGCAGATCGGCCACATCGCGCACATCGACCAGCGCGAACGACAGGTTCGGAATGCCGGGGACGGTTCCGTCAAGAAGACGTTGCACGAGCTGAATCGAGGTCGAATAATCCTTCCCGAGCACGGGTCCGAGAACACCTACCGGGTTGACGACCGAAAGCTCGAGGGATCCACCCTCGCGCGCAATGAAATCCCATGCCGCCCGCTCGGCGATGGTCTTTGATTTCACGTATGCGCCGATCTTCTGATTCGGATCGGTCCAGTTTTCCTCGGAAAAGGGGCGATCGGTAATCTCCTGTCCGTAGCCGACTGCAGCGAACGATGAGGTCAGCACTACCCGCTTCACTCCCGCATCGCGTGCAGCCCGCAACACGCGCAGTGCACCCTCACGGGCAGGAATGACGAGTTCATCTTCATTCTTCGGCAACCCCGGAGGAAACGGGGATGCAACGTGAAGTACGTAGTCGCAACCCGCGACCGCCGCGGGCCACCCCGCATCCGAAAGGAGATCCGCCTCGAAGAACGACAACCTCTCCCCCGCATCGGCGCCTGCTGCCTGGATCATCGTCCTCACCTCGCGCTCGCGATCGAGTGAACGAACTGTAGTGCGCACGCGATACCCTGAATTGAGAAGCTGCAGGATACAGTGCGAACCGATGAATCCCGATCCTCCGGTAACCAGCACCAATTCATTACTCATATCAGCCACCTTGTTGAATCCGACGATTTGGAACGATCATTCCAATCCAAAGATACTCCCCGTCCGGACCATTTCTCAAGTAAAGAGACATCACTCAATGCGCTCTCCCACGAGGCGGCCAATCTGATGGACCGGGAAGTCCTCGCCGGGTTCGATCAATACCGGGATTCGCGGCATGATCAGGTACTGAAAGAACGTCCCGATTGAAGAACGTCAGTTTGCGGGAAACAGGGGTCACATTTTCCAATATAACGACGAAGCCCGGGACACAAGTCCGAACCTGTCCATCGAAACGCGGTACGGTCACATTCGGCTCGCCAGGATCAAAGACCGGATGCTGCGGACTGATCCTTCGGATTCGTTTCATCGGGATCACCAGACCATTTCGTTTCAGGATCAGGTTCCCGGTTGAAATTGCCGTCGGCGACTCCTGGGGATATCGCTCGGTAAGAATCGCCAAAAGCTTCTCCGCTCCCCACCGCGGGTGCTGTTGTCGCAGCTCAACAATCGTCTCTTCAATGTGTGGTGGAGTCCTGTTCGGTGCATGCCGTGGAGCTCGCAAAGGCAGCACATAATGCCCGCGTCATCCATCCCCCTTCCTGCCGACCGGCCTGGTCTTCACGCTGCCGGAGCAATGGAGGTGATGAAAGGCGTGCGATGCGGATGAACAGAAAGCGCATCTGCTCAAGTTGCCACGATCAAGCAGCTCGAGCAGAACGCAAACGGGAGGGTCGCTCAGACCTCGGCCGTGAGGATGTCGAGCACTTCCTGCGGAGACTGAGCCTCCAGCATCCTGTCACGTCTCACTTTGTCACGAAGTAGTTTGGCGACATCGGCAAAGAACCGAACATGCGGTCCGGTACGGGCGGTGGACGAG
>CAZKMA010000106.1:0-2215 GCA_964553615.1 uncultured Spirochaetales bacterium
TCATCATCTCAGCACCGAATGCTGATTCGGGGTACTTTTCTTACAGGCTCGTTGCCAGTAATCTTCACGATGGCGAGGTTCAACACGCCAGTCTAAGCGTTCTCCGCCAAAATCGGTCATCGTCCAGCTTTGCGGGTCAACACAGCGAAAATATTGATCGATCAAGACACTTTGAATCTGCAGGTTCGAGCCACCCGTATTAGCCGCTACAGCAGCGGAGTCACCGAGACCAAGATTATCCTGGCGACGGACATCCCGGTTCTGCGATCAATGATTCGCGGGACAGACGTACGGCTTGCGCTGGAAGGGAGCGGCGAAAAGTACCTGTACACGGTCGGTGCCGCGGAGAAGAGAGGTCTGAAGATTTTCCTTGACTATTTGAGCGAGCAAGATGAGTCGTTCAATGCAAAAGACTGAGCATCTCCCTCTGCCTTCCGCCCCACGGGAACAGCGTGGCTTTCGCAATCTCCAAACCTGATTTAACCAACTACGTGTCATCGACTGTGACGGATGGAAAAGCACTCGGTAGCATTGCGCAAATACCGCGCAATTTGAATTCAGCTGTGGTTAAGCGTTTAGATTGATGGAGGCTGCATATGAATCTGCGCATAATCGAATCTCTGCGGATCCTCATGATGCCGTTGGTCGTGGCTCTTGGTACAATGTTACTGCTTGGCGGCTGCAACTCGGGACGCGATACCGTCGGGACCGGATCGATAGAGGTCGGAAGCTTCTCCTGACCGGCCGCATCGATGACGCGATTTCCGAATTCACTGCGATGGCCAAGAGCTCGAATGAACGTTTCGAACTCTTCCTCTATCGTGGCATAGCACACAATTTCCTCAGTCAGTATGAGCTGGTAGCGACAGATTTCCAGGCGGCATCAGACCGGGCTCCCGCGCAGAACATAGTCGGGTATTGGAAAGAGCGCAACCGCAGCCACCAGCGACACGACGAAATGATGCCGCTCTTCTCGTTGCCTGAAAAAGACAATGAGTTCGTTACCGATGAGCACAAGCGGACAATTGTCAAAAGACTATCGAAGGTCTTGGATACCGTGCACAAATATCGATCCGACCTCGTGATTCCGGATCTTCAATGCCAAGAGCTGCGGTCGGTGGATTTTGGGGTCATCAGATGGACGTTCGACTATGTGTCTCCCGACAGGTATAGTGTTTACCAATTTACACCACTTGAGGATTTCCCCAACGGCCGAAGGGACGGGTGGATCAGCGTCGGCGCCGAAAGTTTCGTTACTGTATTTGACGGATCGACGAAGACGGGCAAACCGGGGTTCTATGGTGAGATCGAGAGTTTTCTTTCAATTGACAAATACGACAGAATTCTCTCTGCGACTCGACCGCAAGATGTTAAGGTCTCGCGAAGTCTGCCAGAAGGATACTACGTCCTCGAGTTGAAGGTTCCCCCCAACACGAACCTCGGAGAGTGGGGCCTGTACGAGCTGAGGCGACGACTGGTACGGTCGCTGTACCACACCATCGCGGAAGTATCCGAACACGGAAACCAGGTGGCACTTCCGCGGGCTCCCTGTCGTCAGCGACCTGGTATAAGCCCACTCTATTGCCGTGAATCCGGATCTCTTGATTCTGCCAGACGGTTTCGACGCACTTTTGAAGATTTGGGTCGATGCCGATGAGTGCTGTCCCGTCATGCTGTGTAATGTTGCAGTGTCAAAATGAAAAACGCTGACAAACGTTCTTGACAGTTTCGAATTCGTCGAACTAAAATTAACACAGAGAACTGCGTGACTAGCGCGCCAACTGGATCAGCATACTGAAGATTTGCTTCCTGCAGGAGGCAGGTCTTGCCGCCACGCGGTGGGAGGCGGTAGACTCTTGCCGGAGTTGGACGATCTGGTAAACACACGAATGCTTGTTACCGGCGGAGCCGGTTTTCTGGGCATTAACCTCATCCGATACCTTCTGAGCCATGGGGTCCAAAACGTCCGGTCTCTCGATATTGCAGATTTTCGGTATCCCGAACAGCCCCAAATCGAGACGCTGAACGGTGACATCCGCGACGACTCCTCGGTGTCGCGCGCGGTTGCAGACATCGATATCGTCATAGTCGAGCCCTTCGACGCGGCCGTCCTCGCGCGGCGCATCGCCCAATATGCGGCCGGCCGGTTTCGCTTCGATAAGGAGCGGCTGCGCATCGGTAATCCCGGTCCCCCGCCGGCAAGGGTCGATGTTAC